>JAKSMV010000049.1 GCA_024400425.1 Bacteroidales bacterium | reverse complement strand
CCCTTATAGGGGTAAGGCAAACCACCCCTTAAGGGGTGGTTTGTGATTCTACCAGAATCTGTAGGAAATTTTGAGCAACTAGTTCGCGAACTGCCAGGTATCGAACTGCACATCACCCTTGATTATCAAGTAGACGGTGTGAACGCCGCTTGTGATGCCACTGCACTTTGCTTCCAGTTCCTGCCAGTCGCTTGCAGAACTGTTGACTGAGGCAATGTTTGCACCATCCCGTTTATCAAGACGGAGAGTTACAGAACCCTTGCCCTTCACCAAAGCCTTCAGAGTTTTTGCACTGCTGAAATTTACATTACGAACTTCGATGATGCCTTCTGTAGGTGCGGGACCGTCCTTGCTGGGAGTACCGATTGTAGCCACCATGTGGCCCGGTTCCTCTGTCTGCACGTAGCGAATGCCCAAGGTAGCCGCAGCTGTTGATGCCTGCTGCACAATATAGGGGTCAAGATTCTTGATAGCCTTTACGCCCTTGTAAGTCGGCTTAGCTTCCTTGATGACAACCTTTGCTTCGTCCACCTCGATTTCGTCAACCAAGATGCTGCGGAAACCGCCATGGGAACCGATGGAAGCCTCAAGAATTGCTGCCTGATAGAACAGATACCACTTGTCCTGATACTTATGGAGATGGGTGTGGTTGTTGCCGTAGGTCATGCCATTTTCACCCATGTTCTTGAAGTAGTTTCCGCCGTAGGTCCAGGAATCGGGATTCAGCGGCTCGGTGCTGGTAAAGTAATTCATGCTGCAGGCAGTTGGCGCCTCGCCACCCCAATCCCAGGGCGTATGGTCATCCCAGTCGTTGTTGAAGGTGTACACGTACTTGCCGTTAATATAATTGAGCTCATTAGCCTCGAAATGGAACGGGGACGGAAGCTTGACCGGATCCCCATCGAGAGAGTGCAGATCTGGTTTGAGCTTGGCGATCCAGCCTTGACCATTACCAAACGAAAGCCATCCATCGCCATTGTCGTCAATTACAGCACCTGGGTCAAATATGGAACCGCTGCCCTTTACAACAGGATGGTTGCCATCGATAAGGCTCTTGCTCAAAGGAGATGTCCACGGGCCTACCGGAGACTTTGCCTGGATAACACCGGTGCCAAAACCGCTATTGGAGAAATAGAGGGAGAAGAGGGTGCTGCCATCGGCCTGTTCCTTGCTGATGATGCTTGGTGCCCATGAAGCCATAATCCAGGGAGCCACCTCGCCGACAGGAATCAACCCGTGGTAAGTCCAGTTGACCATATCGTCGGTGGACATCATTACCAAAGTCTTGATCTTCTCGTAAGTATTGCTGACGCCTTCTTCGTACTGCTGATGGTCATTGGTTCCATACACATAGAGGCGTCCCTTGTATTCAATGGCGGTCGGGTCTGCGCAGTACTGGAAATCCAGAATAGGGTTGCCATTGCCCACGCCCAGTTTTGGGGACTTCACTGGCATCTTGCTTACAGTGCCGTCAGAGTCCTTTGCGCGGATAATGATTTTACCGAAATTAATGGTCGCTGCATCACTAGGTGTGTTGGGGCTTACGACCAGTGCCAAGCTAACGAGAGTTTTGCCCGGTTCAAAGGTCAACGCAAAACTTTTTGCACCGCTAGAGATTCTTTCCGTTGTCTTGGTTTCGTCGCTGTAGGTTGCGATTACGTCAATATTGTCGTATTCAACGGCCTTGGTAAAAGCTATCTCAACCTTGGTGAAAACGTCCGTGTCCAGGTCGTGAATATCCCAATAGTTGTTGGCGTATTGCTTGTAGGTAAAGCTGTTGTTAGTTGTGTCCTTTTCGCCGCCGCCGCCAAACCAGTCCACGATGATATCTTCAATAGTGAGAGCGATATCGTACTTCGCCACGTTCTTTATGCCATCATCCTTGTCGAGAGGGTCGCTAGGCTGCTCTTGAGAGACGCTGTCCTTAGGCTGAATAGGATTGAGGGAATCCTTGGGCTGTTCCGGGTTAGTAATATCACCGGAATCATCTCCAGGTAGTTCCTGGTCAAGTGAGTCGCCAGGCTGTTCCAGAGTGGGGTCGTCATCAGGGTTCTTGTTTACGGATTCATCGTCTCCGCATGACATTACCATGGACGAAACGGACACAAGTGTTGCCGCAAGAAAGATTTTCTTGTTCATATTCGCACCCAATGTTTCAATAATCACCTCTTATGAAAATACGCTAAATCCATAGGTTGTGAAAATATGGAGGGTGGAACCTCAAATGTTTCGTTGAGAATTTCTAAACGCTTTGCAACAACGTAAAAAACGGAATCTTACACAACGAGACTGTTCTCGTTCGATATTTTTTCTAACATGAACTTGTTGGAAATTCTGACAAGTTGCATTTTATGAGTTTTCTAAATATCGGTAAAAATTTTGTTTTTACCGATAAATGTGTTGACGGAGCTAAGGTTTTCGTTTATATTTTGATTGCGTAGAGAAAAATATGGCGAACGAATATAAAGTTGTAAAAACGTATAGTGCATGCCTAAGAGAGTGTGGTAGCCAGTATCAGGTGCAAAGGGCTGTCGAAACAGGTTCGCTCTTTAAAGTTGAGGAGGGGGTTTATGCGTCGGAGCCGAATGTCCCCGAGATTGCCTTGATTTCTGCGAAGTATCCCAATGCGATTATTGCAGGGGAGTATGCGTTTTATTATCACGGGTTTACCGATGTGATTCCGGAAAAGTACAGTATGGCGACAAAGTCAAAGGCTGCGAAAATTTCGGACCCCCGCGTGTTTCAAATTTATGTTCGTGATGATTTGCTGGAACTAGGAGCCCAGACGCAGTCTATTGATGGCTACGAGTTCAGAATCTATGATCGCGAACGGATGTTAATCGAATTGCTGCGTAATAAGAACACCATGCCTTACGATCTGTATAAGGAAATCCTGCTGAAGTATCGTGGGCTGGTCAATTCTCTTGAACTGTGGCGTATTCAGGAATATGCAGAAAAGTTTCCTAAAAGCAAGATGATCAAAAAAGCCCTTGATGAAGAGGTTCTGTGATTCTTAACTTCAAAGAAATGATTGCTTCCTATCAGAAGTTCGGTTTGTCTGTTGAACTTGCTTCTGCGCGAGTTTGTCAAGATGTTGTGCTTAAGGCGATTTCTTTGAGTCCGTTTGGAAAGAATGTGGAGAAATAGAACTTTTTAGGGTTCGACAGTCCACAAACTTAGCAGAAATTTTGTTGCAAATGCAACGAAATTTCTGCTAATACGGCTTTTTTAAAGTTGTTTACTTCAGCAATTTGTTTTGCCCGATACATTCCAAAACTGTCATCTGCGAAATTGCAATCTGGTTCAGCTTTGTCAAGCGCTCGCTTTGCGTTACACCCTCGTTGATCAGGACTGAGTTTAACGATTCCATGTTGCTGAGGCAAATCAGCTGGTTGACCGTCGCGTAATCACGGACGTTCCCTGGTAGTGCAGGGTTGGCAGTGCGCCACTCCGCTGCTGTGAAACCGAACAGAGCCTTGTTCAATACGTCGGCCTCATTGGCATATACGAAGGAAATTTCTTGTGGAGTAAGTGCCGCGGGAATCAAGTTCTGCTTGACAGCGTCTGTGTGGATATGGTAGTTGATCTTTGAAAGTTCTCGCTTTACAGACCAACCGAGCTGAGCTTGCTCCGCTGCCTTGAGACGCTGATATTCTTTTACCATGAGTAATTGAAATTTGGGACTAATCCACATTCCGAAATGGTATGCGATATCGCGGTGAGCGTAGGTTCCTCCGTATCTTCCGGATTTAGCAATAATTCCGATTGCGTTGGTCTGGAGAATCCACTGTTTTGTTGATAGAACGAAATTGTTGGAACCGGCGGCATTTTTAATTGTACCGAATTCGGTATAATTAAAATTTGGATTATAGATTGATTCCCATTCCCCAATATATTCGATGGTATTCTTTGTACTGAGCCATTTGAAAATGATATGCTCTTGCAATTGACTCTTGGCCATATCCGTCAATGAAATGTAATCTTCGCCATTTACATTTTGAACGGAAATTTCGGTATTCATAACTTCAATCTTGCTCATATTTACTCCTTTGTGTTACAAGCTGGATATAAAAACACAAATTTAATGCACAAATGTTCTAGTGAACAAAATATAACTAATTTTATAAAAATGGGCAATAGGTGCGTTGAAAAATTTTGAGTGACACCTACTGACATGCCGGATTATCTATATTCCCTGTGTACATAAAGAGTTTTGTTCTTGTCCACTCTTGAAACTTCGACACTTTCACGATCCGCGACAAGGCAACGCTCACGCTTGCTATTGGGCTTTGCCTAATGGCATCGTTTTGCTACATGCATTTTGTTATATCTGCCTGTGCGCAATGCGACCCTTTTGGTGCTTTATGCACTAGCTGCCGTGTTTACGGCACGCTTTTGGGGCGTGGGTTGTTTGCGTTTATTTGGATCGGGCAGTCGAAGGCCTCAAGAGAGTAAGCGCATTCAGCCTCACGCCTTTTTTTCGTTTAAATCGTGTGGAAGTTTCGCGACAAGTCAAGCTCTTGCTGGGTTTGCTCTCATTCTCTCTTGAAACTTCGACACTTTCAGATTCAAGAATAAGACAAACGTTCGTTGACCTATGGTTGCATAGGCCATGCTGTACCCTGGGCGTACTGTATCCATTCGGTGCCCGGGGAATTCGTGCGTGTATCCACACGTGCGTTTGCGAGCGTTTTCTTTGCTTGTTTTGACATCGCGGTTTCTTGCTCCCGACTGAGGGTGAACTCGTTCACCTTCAACTCGAGGAACGAGA
>JAKSMV010000048.1 GCA_024400425.1 Bacteroidales bacterium | reverse complement strand
ACCTACTTTGGGTTAAGGTAAACGAGCCTTATTGGGCTTACAAACCTGAAAGCGACTCAATGCTGAACGAAGCCGTGCAGTATTTTTTGCACAGCAACGACTTGTACTTCAAAGCCTTGACATTGATGATCACCGCACGTTTTGAAAAACTTGCAGGAAATGAAGCCGAATCGGTGAAAAACGAACTGCAAGCCTTAGAAGTCATCGAGCACTGCAAGCATGTCGATGAACGTCTGGTGCTTTATTCCCATGAACCAACTGACGAGCAGAACGAAATCGACCGCATCAAATATTCAATATACACCCGATTGGGCATGGGCTACATGGCAAATAGCCTTTGGGACGAAGGTCTTCACTATATGCACCTGGCAAACCGCTATTACACCGAAAAGCAAAGGCCTTTTTTCCAAATACTAACATTAGTTCCTATGGGAATGACCTACGTTGAAAAAAAGGATTTCGACAGCAGTTACTACTGTTACTCCGAAGCGCTCAGGCTTTCCGCTGAAACACACGACAACTTGAATTACTTTCAAATTTGCGATGCCTTGGCACAATATTATCTGAGTCTATACGACAACAAGCGTTTTGAAAATGATGAAGAGAAAGAAGCCCTACTCCGAAACGCCATCCGCTGGCACAAAACCGAATTGGACACCCTTGCCACTTTAGGCGAAGCCATGTTTTTGAATAATTCCATCGATGGCTATGGAGGTATCAGCAGCGCTTATCTTGAACTACAGCAATACGATTCGTCCATCTATTATGCAGAAAAGGGTTTGATTGGCAATGGGAGAAACGTATGGAAAGAAAACCTAAAAAAGTATCTTTTCAAATCGCATTTTGCCTTGAGCAACTACGAAAAAGCCGCCATGTATGCCGAAGACCTTTTCAAGAACTTGGACCTCGAAACGCAAAAGGACAATGAAATCGGCGTTAATCTGGCGAAAAGCGAGAGCGAAAAACGCAACGAACTGCTGCAAATGCAAAACGAAAACCAGCAGAAACGGCTGCACCTTTACGTGATGCTTCTCTTGCTTTTCATTGCCCTGCTGACGCTTTTCTTCTTCTACTACCGCTATCGGAAAAACAAGGAACTGGAAATGCTGCGCATACAGAGCGAACAGCAAAAGCTGCAAAGTGAACAACAGCAATTGCAGAGCGACATCGAAAGCAAAAAACAGCAATCGCACGCCATGCTCATTGCCCATGCCAGAAAAATCTACTACAAAGACGGCGATGACAGCGATGGCAAGGTGTTCGGCAGCATCATGACGGAATTTAACGCGCAATATCCGAATGCCCAAAAGAAACTGAAAGCGGCCTTCCCCGATTTCACCGATTCGGAGATCGACATCCTCATTCTTTGGAGCCTCTCTTTCCAAATCAAGGATATGGCGCACATTCTCGGCCTGAGCGAAAACACGGTGGCAAAATACCGTTCAAACATACGCCAGAAGACCAAAACCGCCGATATTTACAGTCTCATCAAGCCAATTTTAGACTGATTTCCTTCCACAAAATATTGTACTTTCCAATTGCTAAACAATTGAAAACCAATATTCTTTAAAAACAAAAACTTGTACTTCCCCCTTCCGCTTTGAAATAAGGCGGTTTTTTTGTATAATTTTGCTGCGACATTTAAAAGAAAGGAAGTACAATGAAAAAATCAGCATTTTTACTTTTTGTTTTCACTCTGTTTTTCGGGACTTTTGCGCAGGCACAAACTATCGAAGTTTCGGGAGAATACTACGGTCATGTGTTATGGGACGCCGACACGGTTCGGCTCATGGGCGATGTCATTATTGAGCCGGAAGAAGGTGGCAGAGCCCGTCTCACTGTCGAGCGCGGGACATACGTGATTGCAGAAGGCTATTACCGCATTACCGTTCACAACGGATCGTTTTATGCCTTGGGTGCAGATAAAGATCTCGTCACTTTCACTGCCCGCGACATCACCGACTTCGAAATCCCCGATGTCGTTTCGGGATGGCGTGGCATACATGTGATTTCCGACCAAAACAATTCGCAAGACTCTGTCGTTATGGAATATTGCAAACTCAGTTATGGCAAGGTGCTCAATTCGGCTTCCGGCGAAGAACAGAAAGGTGCTGGCCTTTATGTGACGAACAAGAAGTATTGCTATTTTGCCCATAGCGATTTCGACCATAACCATGCCTACAAGGGCGATGTGTATCTTGACCCACATAATGGTGGAGGAGCCATGTTTGTCAGCGAACCGGGCACATTTCTTGTCGAATATTGTGTATTTCACGACAATTTTGCCTGCTGGGGCGCCAGCATCCTGGTGGAAGGTTTGCGCAACCTTACCGTAAGAAATTGTGAGTTTTACAACAACACAGGCATTTATGGTACGGCTGTTGACATGCACCTGGGCGAAGTGTCATGGAATGCCTCGGGGCCTCAGGTCTATAACAACTATATCCACGGCAACCACGGCAATACGGCATATCTCGGTTGGGATGTTTCGGTGGGCCGTTTCCACGACAACATCATTGTCAACAACGAAGGTTTTTCACCCGTGATTGGCTCCACCGCCCCAAACTACTCGCATTATTACAACAACACCATCGCCAACAACGACAGCGAAGGCTTTATACATGGCAACGGTTCGGGCATTTGGACTTGCGGACAGCAAAAGATTTACAACAACATTTTCTATGGTAACACGGGCATTTTCTTTGAGCGCATGGATCCGACCCATGGCGACCCAACGGCTTTCAACAACTGCCACGCTTTTCCAAACGGTGTCACTGGCGAAAACGATGTTTATGCCGACCCACAGTTTACCCAGCCCACCGAAGGCTTAGGCCCAACATTCGACCATTCAACCACACCTTCCCATTGGACCTTACTTGAGACCTCGCCTTGCCGCGATGCGGGAGCCACCAACATGAGCCAATATTATCCCGAAACCGACTTTTTCGGCAACCCGCGTGTGGTTTATGGCCACATCGACATGGGAGCCGTTGAGTTTCCCGATTTGGATGCCGTGGAAGAACTGTCCGATCAAAGCAGCATCTTTCCAAATCCAGGCAGAAACACACTTTATGTCGAGACCGAAATGGAAAACGCCATCATAGCAGTTTACGACCTCAGCGGCAGAAAGATAGTTGAGCAAAAGATTGATGGCGGCTCGGCAAACATCGTTACTGAAAACTGGCCTTCAGGAATGTATTTTTGGAGCATCATTTCGACAGGCTCAAAGAACCTTGTTGAGACTGGGAAATGGGTGAAGGAATGATATGATAGAGAGACGTAGCACGCTACGTCTCTACAAACAAAATAATGACAATCAAATAATTATAACAAAATGAAAAACAACAGATCACTTTACATTATCATTGTTCTGATGCTGGCATCGGTTTCCGCATGGGCCAGTAATGTCGATGTGCAACGCGCCAAGGCTTTAGGCGCAAAGTTTGTTGAAGCCAACTTTACAGAAAACATATCATTGGAATGGGTTTGCACGGCTGTCACCGAAAAAGGCAACCCTTCGTACCATGTCTTCAACGGCATTCCTGATGGCTTCGTCATCGTTTCGGCCTGCAATCTTACCAGTCCCATCCTCGGCTATTCCGAAACGGGCTATTTTGACGGGAACCACATACCGGCGGGCTTACGGTACTTCCTTGACGGATACGGCCAATCCGTTGATTTTGCAGAAGAAAAACTGAAAAAAGCTGATTTTGTGATTGCCAAGGAATGGGAAAACCTTGAGCGATGCGGTAAAACGCAAAACTCGAAATCGGTGGTCGTCGAGCCTTTGGTCAGCACGCATTGGGATCAAGACTGTTATTACAACTCACATTGTCCGAAAGACAATGAAGGCCCTTGCGGTTGTACATACGCGGGATGCGTGGCAACCTCAATGGCGCAGGTGATGAAATATTGGAATCATCCGCAGCGAGGCACAGGCACCCATTCCTACAACAGCTATCTTTACGGCACCATAAGCGCTGATTTCGGCGCAGCCACCTATCATTGGGACGAGATGCCCGAATCGCTGCAAGAAAACGAACAATATGTGGGTCCGCTGATATTCCATTGCGGCGTAAGCGTCAATATGGAATATGGTGCCTACGGCAGCGGAGCCTTGCACCAAAACATTCCATCCGCAATGAGTTCCTATTTCGGCTATGGCACTTCGCACAATTTGGAGAGAGACGATTATTCATACGATGAATGGGTGAGCATGATGCGCGACGCCTTGGACATGAACATCCCGATTTTGTATGCCGGCACTGATGGCGGCAGCATGGGACACTCTTTCATTTGCGACGGCTACGACGACAACGGCCTGTTTCATATCAACTGGAGCTGGGGCGGTGTTCTCGACGGCTATTTCAGTATCGACAACCTGCACACTTACAGCCAGACTTGGAATGTGGCTCAAAAGATGATAGCCGATGCCATGCCGCTCGATGTTTATAACAACACGCCCAAAGCGCCGACCAACTTGACTGTTCAGCCGCTTTCCGACAATTCATACACATGCACCGTGCGTTGGAACAACCCGACGAAAGCCTTAAACAACAGCAACTTGACGCACATCGACCAAATCATTGTCAAATGTGACGGCAGGGTGGTCTTCACCCAAGACGATGTCACTCCGGGTGCAGCTATGGAAATCACCGATGAAGTGCCATTCTACGGCTTACACGACTATCAAGTGTATGCGGTGAACAACGGAAATCGCGGGAGTGCTGCCAGTGAAAATGATGTGCGCTTCGGACCTTCCTGCGCATGGACCATCGAAGCTGGCACCACCTCTTTCAACGGCTGGCAGGGTGCTTCAATCCAGATAATCAACAATGCGACACAAGTGATAGCTTCCGTGACGACACAAACAAACAGCGAGACGTTTTCTGTAGATGTGCCTTTGGGACAGGTTTCTTTCGCTTTTGCCAAAGGAAACAGTCCGGTCAACAATGTAAATTTCGTTATCAAAAACACAGAAAACCAAATTGTCTATTCCTATTCCGGTTCATTAGACGACATTGAAGAAGGAACTTTCCTCCAGACGAACAACAGTTGCGGCAACGGCTCGGATTGCGGCACGCCAACAGGCTTTAACGCATTTGCGGAAGACGACCATGTGGTGCTGACATGGGAAGCCTTGGACGAAACGACGGATTACAACGTGTATCGCAATGGCACATTACTGCATACCGTGCATAGCCCAGCCACCACATTCATAGATGAAGAGCCGAATCATGGCGGCAACTGCTATCGCGTGACGACATTCTGCACTTCGGGCGAAAGCGAACCAAGCAACGAAATCTGCGTCACCATGGGCGATGGCTGCAAACCGCCTACCAGCCTATGGTATGAAACGACCAGCAGCAACAAAGTGAAACTGACTTGGGAAACGCCCCAACCTCACGACGGTCTCTCTGGATTTTACATCTACCGCACCAAGGAAACCGACATGAACTGGCAGCAAATCAAGACGCTCGGCGCCAGCTACACTTCCTACACTGACAACACCACATTGGATGACGAGACCTCTTATCTTTACAAGGTAGTGGCCTACTATCAAGCCTCAGACTGCTATTCCGCTCCGGCACGTTCAAGATACAACGAGTCTGAGTATTTCGTAAGGGTGTATTGGTCGGT
>JAKSMV010000047.1 GCA_024400425.1 Bacteroidales bacterium | reverse complement strand
CTTCAATCATCGTGAAAGCATTATTCGTAGCGATGCCGTCGCCATGATAATTGCCTTCCTTAACCCAAATCTGTGCGACAGGCGTAAAGGTGTTGGCACGCGAAACGGCATATTGCAGATAAGGCGTTGCATTCGTCCACGATGAGCCATCGCCAGGATTATTGAGACTGGCATCAACATAAATCACGCCATCGGTTGGATTCAAAGCAATGACTGCTGACGCATCCGATGCAACGGCACCCATATCGCAGCCTTCATTGCCTTGTTTCAGGCAGATGGAAGAAGTGTTCAGACTCCAGTCCACACCTTCGTCCTGGTTGAGATGACCCGCCGAAGCGCTTGGATTGACAAAATGAGGCGAGAACAAGTCGGCATCATTATCCTGAGCCAAAGCAATGTTACCGATGCCATTATAAGCGGAATTCTGAATGGCGCAGTAATTGATTTCGGAAGCCATGTCCTTGGAAATGATGTTGTTCTCAAACAGGTTCTGGACATTGCCCCAAACGATGCTGTTTTCCAAAGTTGACTGTTTCAAGCCAATGGTCGTATAGCCGGCCTGCATGAAGTTGTTACTCCAGTTGTCTTCCAGGTTTTCATACGAGTTCGGATAGATGGTACCCGAATAGTTGGAGCGGTTGTTGACCACCGTGCAATGCGAAATCAGGGAACCATTCTTCGCACTGATGATCATGCCGGCCAAATCGGAAGAACTGCTGGTTCTTCCAGTATTGTTATAAATCAAGCTATAGGTCAAATCGGTATTGTTCAACTTGAGGAACAAACCTGCCGAATTGTTATGATGGAATGTGCAGGAATCGATTGAACTGCCCGTCATGTTGAACATCGGATAATATGAAGCACTCGTGGCATTGCTTTCGAAGACACAGCCGTGGAATGTTGAATTGCTTGCCGTAATCATATTCCTATCGGTATTGATATTGCGGAACAGGCAATTCCTGATGTTGGCACTGGTTGCCGAAAGCGAAGCATCATTCGACGGCGACACCACATTGTTGAACTCGCAGTTTTCGAGTGTTGCGTTGCTGATTGAAACCGGCACCTCGATGACGCAATGCTGCAGTTCGGTAAAGGCATTCAGTTGAATCTGACGGCCCGTGCGCATCGTGAAACCGTCCCACAAGCCTTTGTTACCTTCAACGCATGGATAGCTTGCTGAAGATGAAGTGAAATACTGACCGGCATTACCCATCAAAACGGTCGGATGGCTTTCGATGTCGCGTTCTGCAAAACTCGTTTCGTTTCCGGCAAAACCGCCATACACCTTGACACCACCCATCATCGGGAAGGAAACGCCCGAAGCGTTACCCGAGTAGGTGCCTTCGGCCACCCAAATCTGAATGGAAGAGAAAGCCGCCGCCTGACTGACTTGATTCATCATCTCAATCAGATTATCGGAAGCATTGGCCCACGATGAGCCATCTTTGTTGCCAGCACCGTTTGCAGTGACGTAATAAACCGTTCCGCCGATTTGCAGGTCGAGCACGACCAAACTGTCGCAAGTTGAAGTATTCGCCCAGCGTTTCTCGTAACGTCCGGTTTCGGAAAGCAGCCTGTCGTAGAACTGATAGGTCGCTCCCTGCTCGATGGTCTTGCTGACATAACGGTAGCCGAGGCAATACTGCTCGAAAGCGCCCATGTCAACAGTGCCATCCATGATACGGGTGTGACCGGCAAGGTCGATGCCGCTTGCATAGTTGTTGCTTCCGACATTCTTCAACGAAGAGTTCTCTTCAATATCATATACATCATGTTCAGGGTCAACGAAACGGGTGAAGTTGCCCGTCGTGCCATCATTTTCGGCTTCGAGAACTATATTGCTTGTACCATAGCTGAGGCCACCCTGAATGGCGCTGAATCTCACCGTTGGATTGTAATTATAAACCGCAATCTGGCTTGGCTCCGAATTGTTCACATTGCCCCACAAGACGCTATTTGAAATGGTAAGGCCCGAATTGTTGCAATATACGCCACTTCCAGAATTGTTGACAATTGTAGTGTTGGTGATTGAACCGGTATTGTAATAGTAATACACGCCGCCACCATAAGTTAAAGCGGAGTTGCCGCTGATACGGCTGTTCAAGATGCTCGACGAATACAGATACACACCGCCGCCATAGCTAGCGATGTTGCCCGCGACGACGCAATTCGTCAACCTACTACTATTGTAAAGATAAACGCCACCGCCGTATTGTGACGATGAGTTGTTGCTCACATTACAGTTCAAAATGACGGCATTATCATTGGCATAAACGCCACCGCCATAGCTGTTTGTCGTGCAGTTCGTCACTTCGCAGTTCGACAATGTTGCCCTTTGCAAATAGACGCCACCACCATTCTGATAGTTCGGCGAAGTTCCGTTGACGATGGTGAAGCCATCCCAAATCGTGGCGCTTTCATAACCCGTACCAATTCTGAACAATACCGTCCTTTGGTTTTCACCATCAAGTATGGTCTTGTTCGCCTTGATGTTTCTGGTCTCGATGTCGATGCCAAACGCCTCGTTGCCGGCAAAACCGCCATACACCCGCACGCCGTCGAACATCGGGAAAGCATAACTGTCGCCATCGCTTGTATAAGTGCCCTTGGCCACCCAAATCTGAGGTTTGACCGACATCCGTGAAGCCACATTCAGAGCATACAAAAGTTCGCTGGTTGCATTCGTCCACGAAGAGCCATCGCCCGTTCCATCGGTTTTCACATAAATCACATTGTTTGCGTCAGGAACGATATTGAACGACTGGCTATAAGGCGATTCATAGGCACCAAGGTCGATGGTTCCCTGCTGCACACGCTGATTGCCGGCAAGGTCCAGTTCAGGAACCGTCACACCCACTCCTTTATTAATACAGATGGAGCCTTCGCTCAAGGTCCAGTCGCCGCCAGTGTATTCGGCACCGGCACCAGCCGATGGAGAGACGAAGTTAGGATACATTCCCACACCTGCATTTTCATGATGCAGACTGATGTTGTTTCCGTTGCCTGTAAAGCCTTCAACGGCATTGTTTTCAACCGTACCATACAATGAGGCATTGATGCAGTATTCACCATTCAACTTGTTGCCCCAAACGATATTATTCTTGAAATTGCCCGATGAGAAATAAACACCGCATGCATCGGAACCACTGGCATTGGCCGACACCAAATTGTTATTTACGACCGTTGAGTTCACGAAATCGGATGATAACAAGTTAACGGCATATCCGCCATAAGATGTCGTCGCCGTATTATTGGCAACCAAGCAGTTGACAACGCCTAAATAATATCCGTAAATAGCCGACACAGTACCTTCGGCAGTATTATTGCAAATCTCGCAGTTTTCAATATGGCCATTGATGCCGCTGCCACCATAATATTTGTAGATTGCAGCAGTTCCTACCGTGTGGCAATTTGTAACCTTACAATTCCGCAAGGTGAAATATTCGCCGAACCATGCCGCCGAACCGTTATCCTGAATGTAACCGTTTTTGAGCGTGAAGCCATTCCATTCGGTCTGTTCCGACTCGGTGTAGCCCTGAGGCTGGTAAAGCACACGCTTTTGGTTTTGACCGTCAAGCACAGTCTCATGAGCGCGGTAGTTTCTATCAGTCAACGAAGTTTCGTTGCCTGCAAAGCCGCCATACACGCTGACACCCTTTGCGGTCTGATAGGCATTGTTCAGATAGGCATTGCTACCATAATAAGTGCCTTCGGCGACCCACACCTGAGGCACTGACCACATGCTGGCCGCCTGCGAAATGGCAAATTGCAGGTAAGGCGTAGCATTGGCCCACGACGAACCGTCTTTCGTTCCGCTGCCACTAGTAGTGACATAGATGATGCCTGCATCGCTTGGCACGATATTCAGGTATGGCGTGTAGTCCGATTCGTAAGCACCCATATCGACAGCACCTTGTTTCAGACGAGCCGAGCCCGTAATGTCGTATGGGAACTCAACGACCAAATCACCCATGCCTCTTCCCACCAAGACAGAAGTGTTTTTCAAACTATAGTCACCAGCTTCAGGATTCACGAAGCCAGGACTGTAAGCCACATTATCATCATTGCCGCTTGCCAGTGCGAGGTTTCCGTAGCCTTCGCATCCGCCTTCTATTGCGCAATAATAGACATTGTTCGTAACATTCAAAGTCTTCAGGTTGCCGCTCGAGTCTCTGTTGCCCCAGATGACCGTGTTGACGACATCCAGACTGTTACTATACGAATCAATCAGGTTGCCGTTATTGACGTATGTGCAGTTCAGCATCACGTTATCCTGACGGAAATAGATCTTACCAGTATTATTGGCAATGAGGCAGTTGACCAAACCGCAATTGCTTCCTGCATAGACCGAAATGTCCGAATCCATGTTTCTGACGATGCAGTTCGACAGGACAGTGTATGAGTTCAGTTGGATGATGCCATTGGTACTATAATTTGTAATAGAATAGTATCCGTTTTCAAAAGTGAAGCCGTCCCAAACCGTCATCGTCTCTTCGGTGAATGCGTCGTTTTGCATCAGCATCCTTCTGTTCACGCTGTGGTCGCCAGGACCTGAAACGATGGTCGGGTTGAGTTTCATGTTGCGCTGGCTGATTTCCGTTTCGGTTCCGGCAAAGCCGCCATACACATTGACACCTTCAACTACGATAAGTTCACTTGCAAGGCTGTAGGTTCCCGCCTTGACCCAGACCGTAGCCTTGGGTGAGAAGCAAGCCGCACGGGTGACAGCCAAATGCCAGTCGCTTGTGGCATCAGCCCACGAGGAGCCATCGCCAGTTCCGTTGGCCGAAACATAAATGATGTTGTTGGCATCAGGAGCAATCGGCATGTCGTCGATATCCGACTCACAAGCGCCCAAATCAATGATGCCGTTCTGGATACGCGGATTGCCCATAATGTCTTTTTCAGGCAATTCAAGATTTTCCGAAATACCGGCATTTATGAGAGCGGAGCCTTGTTGCAGATTCCAGTTTCCGTTTTCAGGATCAACAAACATTGGGTAATTGCCAGCCTGGTCGCCAGAATTCGAAGCGGAAAGATTGATGTTGCCCGTTCCGGTACGGCCACCTTGAACGGCGCAGTACATCATTTTGGTATCTGTCGAAATATCCGAAAGCTGTGAAGAATAGGAATTACCCCAGATGACGCAATTAGTGAATCTTGAATTGGTAATCGAAGCTACGCCATAGCCTAAGTTTTTCACAATGTCGCAGTTGACGAAGGTCGATGCTCCCCCCGAAACCGCACCATACGAATAGTTATTGTTGCTGTTATTTGTAATGATACATCCAACAATGTAGGCATTATCGGCATAAACGCCGCTGCCTCTGTAAGCCGTATTGTTGCTTATCAAGCAGTTGACCAGCGTACCTTTCACCACATAAACGCCGCCTCCCCTATTGCTTTCGTCGCAGACATTGTCCTTGATGACGCAGTTCGAGAGTATGCCGTTCTTCATGAGATAAGCACCGGCTCCGTTGCCAGCACGCCTACCATGCTGGATGGTAAAGCCGTCCCAAACAGATTCCAAACCATCGGCGAATTCCGCTGTCTGACCCAACACGCCACGCGCATCGCCGCCATCAAGAATGGTGACATGCGAACTAAGGTCGCGCTGCGAGAGTTCGGTTTCGGTAGCGGCAAAGCCACCATAGACCATCACGCCTGCCTGCAAATAATAGGCATAGTCGGTTTCTTCGCTGCCCGTATAGGTTCCTTCAGCCACCCACACCGTCGGAATCGGGCTGATTCTATTGGCTTCGTTGACGGCAAGCTGCAGGTCGTTTGTGGCATTTTCCCACGAAGAGCCATCACCCAAACCGCAAGCCTCAGTCCTGACATAAAGCCGGTTATTGGCATCAGGGTTGAGACTCGACTGGAACGGACGTTCATAAGCGCCAATATCGACAGTAGCCGACACAATGCGGTTCAGCCCAGCCAAATCCTTCTCGGGAAGTTCAATGCCTACCAACGAACCTTTGTCAATAAGGATTGAGCCATCCTGCAAAGACCAGTCGCCATCATAACAGGTAGCGCCAGCTTCGGTTGAAGGATGGGTGAACATCGGGACATTGCCCGTGCCCGTATTGTTATACGAAAGATTGATGTTATCCCCTGTAGAATAGGTTGTTGCCGGAATGGCACTATTTGTTACCGTCAGGCCATTTGAATAATAGGTATAAAGATTGCTGTTTGATGAATTATACTTATTTCCCCATACAACACTGTTAATCA
>JAKSMV010000046.1 GCA_024400425.1 Bacteroidales bacterium | reverse complement strand
GAGATGCTCCACGCGAAGTATTTCTTCCATAAATTTAGAATTTTGTGAAACGATGCCGCAAATGTAAGAATAATTGTTTTTGCAGGAAACAGGTTGCAAGGTTGCAAGCAAGAAATGTTGCGATACTGGGCTAAAACTGCATTTTTTTTCAAGTTTTAGCCCAGTATCGAAGCACTTGATTTTATATTACTTATTACAAATCAATATTTTACACAAAATCAAACACAAGAAAAAGACATTACAAAAACGATGTCAGATAAACGGGAACGAGAAGCGTTTGTCCGTCTTGCTTAAAAGCACTTGATTTCCAGCGCAAAAGCAATGCGTTTATTTCAATTACCAAAATGTTTTAGTGCTAAAAGTCCAAAAATACGGAAATGTTTATGCTTTTAATTTTAGTTTATCAAAGAAATCAAGCAAGGATGAAAATAAATTGACGGATTCAAGATTCCCCTCGCAAGCTCGGGGAATGGAGCCTGACTGAGTGAACCGAATGGCGGCGGCGACCTGTCGTTTCCGAACAGCCAGTAATCTGCCGCCGCCGCTGGTTTGATTGTAGTGCGCCCGCCATTCCCGACGGAGGCGGGAATCCAGTTGGAAACATCTGTATTTTTCTCATTTTCTATCAGTTTAGTTTCACCCTATTGATAATTCCAAATTGTCTTTCCCCGTCGAAATACACGCTATAGGCGTAGCCGCCGTTAATTTTGAAAACTTCGGGGTAGATGGAGTTGCTGGCTTTTTGGATTCCACCGAGACTGCCCGTTTCGGGATTGTACAAAGCGACAAAACTGATGCCATCTTTTTGGAAAAATCCGTAGGTCTTACCTTGCAATTCATCCTGAAGGAATTGGTTTTCAAAGTATTTTTCATTCGACATGATTTTCAAGTCGCGCTTTGATTTCAATTCAAACTTCTCTCCGATTTCGATGATTCTGTATTTCTCCAAATCGATGAATTGCAGGAAATCATCGAATTTCAAGGCCGTAGTGTGATATTCGGTTGCCTGAATGTTGCAATACCAGCTTATCAATTTTACGAGACCTGGACTTTCAGCAAGTTTTATTAGATTTCCGTCCCACATTCCAGCTTCAATAACATTAACAAGAGGCTCAACTATTTCATAATATGCTGCAATTATTTCGTTATAATATTCCTGGCAAACCATCATATTTTCTTCATCAATGAATCTGCCCAACAAATGTTTCTCGTGTATCGTATCATTTTCATACACATAGAAATAAGTCTGGCTTTGGTTGTGGTCGGGATGGACAAAATAATCGTTTTTCTCCCTTGTGGTGCTACGAAACACATACGCGCCATTGAACTCAAACAGCAGGTTCTGAAGCTTTTCGCGATAGGTCTTACGGGGAAAAACCGAAACGGCAAAAGCCTTGTTTTCACCATCGAAGGCAATTTGCAGACAAGTGCTTTCGGCAATCAGGATGAAATCGCCAAAGCAATCCGTGTGTATTTCCTCAAAAATGGTGTCGAATCGGGTTTCACCCAAAATCTCGCCTTCCTTATCCAAGACACACAGCAAGGAATGTCTTTTTTCGTGTTCCAAAACGAGAATCTTTTCGCCATCAAACGAAATGTCGGCAATCCTTCGCCCGCGCTCGGTGCGGTAGAAATCGCGGTTTGCCACAACGCCCGCTTCGGGAAGGTCGTATTCCTTTTCGCGCATTCGGAAACTCACGTTCAACGAATCCTGCTGCAACTGCCTCGGAATCAGGCTCACCACCGTATCGCAATAGCCGATGCTGGAATAGAGCAAATCGATGGGTTTGTCCTTGGCGAAAAGCAGAAGCGAATAATTGCCTCGGGCATCGGTCGAAGTGCCGTATTGCGTGTTCAGCACCGAAATGTTCACATTTTCAAGGCCTAAGTTGCCGTAGATTTTCATAGGAGTTTGGGCAATGGCCGCAAACGAGAGGAAGAATAGGAATAAAAGGCAGAATCTTTTCATTTCCATAACGATTGATTTCACCTTGCAAATTTATTCCATATCTCAACATTGTCAACATTTTAGGGCAGAAATTTTCATAAGTAGTCATAAGTATTTCGCTGCAACAATTTGAATGACAATGATTTATAAAATTCATAAGCAATTATAAGTAAATCATTGTAAACGATTGGGAAACAGGATTTTATGGAATAAAATTTAAAAACCGCAGATTTCACGGATTACACGGATTTTATTAAAAAAACTATCTTTGTCAGCAAAATTCACCAATTATGAAAGCATTTCCATTCCTAATACTATTTCTCGCCCTGGCCTCTTGCAGCACAAAACCCAACAAAAGCGAGCAAGCCGCCAATAATGTGATAAGCCGTTTTGCAGCGCAAGACCTCAACATCGAACTCCACGCCGACCTGTCCAAGACCGATGATGGCTGCGACCAGTTCACCACCGCTGTCAAAAATGGTCGTCTCACCATTCATGGCAGTAGCGGCGTCGCCCTTTGCCGCGGTTTCTACAATTATGTGAAAAGCCAGGAGGCCGGCATCAGCAGCTGGAGCGGCAAGCGTTGCGAACTTCCTGAACAACTGACGGATACCGACGAAAAACATATCATCTCGCCTTTCGCCCACCATTATTATTTCAATGTGGTGACTTACGGCTACACCATGCCTTATTGGGACTGGAGCCGTTGGGAAGCCGAAATCGACTGGATGGCGCTGCATGGCGTCGATATGCCTCTGGCCTTGGTCGCCAACGAAGCCATTTCGGCCCGCGTGTGGAAAAAGATTGGCTTGACCGATGAGGAAATCAGTCATTATTTTGTCGGGCCAGCCCACCTGCCTTGGATGCGCATGGGCAACATCAGCGGCATCGACGGACCTTTGGACGATGTCTGGCACAATGACCAAATCGCCTTGCAGCATAAAATCCTCGACCGCATGAGATCTTTAGGCATGACACCCGTCTGTCCCGGTTTTGCAGGATTTGTGCCGCAAGACATCCAACGCCTCTATCCCGATGTCACCCTCACCGAAACATCATGGTGCGACGGCCATTTCCACAACTGGATGCTCTCGCCCACCGACACGCTTTTCATGCAGTTGGGCAAAATGTTCATCGAAGAATGGGAAAAGGAATTCGGCCCGAACCAATATTATATCATCGACAGTTTCAACGAAATGGAGACGCCATTCCCGCCCAAAGGCAGCGAGGAACGCTATGAACTGTTAGCCACTTACGGCGAAAGCGTCTATCAAAGCATCAAGGCTGGCAACCCCGATGCCGTGTGGGTGATGCAAGGCTGGATGCTTGGCTATCAACGCGATGTATGGGACCAACCGACTTTGAACGCCTTGCTCAGCCGCGTCCCAAACGACAAGATGCTCATCCTCGACATGGCCGTCGATTACAACCAGAACTTCTGGCACAACAGCAAGAACTGGGACGAATATGAAGGCTTCTACGGCAAGCAATGGATCTACAGCGTCATCCCCAATATGGGCGGCAAGTCCGCCCCGACCGGCGTCATGGAACATTATGCCAACGGCAAACTGGAAGCCTTGCGCTCGCAAAACAAAGGCCATCTCGCCGGTTACGGCATGGCACCTGAAGGCATCGAAAACAACGAGGTGCTTTACGAACTCATTACCGATGGCGGCTGGACTGCCGACAGCATCATTTTAGACGACTGGATGGCACACTACTGCCAATGCCGCTACGGACAATACACGCCCGCCATGCAGCAGTTTTGGGATGGCGCAAGGCAAAGCGTTTACGGCAGTTTCACCGACCACCCGCGCTACAACTGGCAACTGCGCCCAGGCCTTTGCCGACAAGGCAGCGTCCGCTACGACAGCACTTTCCTTGACGCCGTCGAGAAGCTGCAAGCCGGCGCCGAAAGCATGAAAGGCAATTCACTTTTCGAAGCCGATTTAGCCGAAATGACGGTGATATATGCCGGGGCCTACGCCGAAAAACTCACCCAACACATTGAAGATTTGCTTGATACCCAACCGAGAGACGAAGCCGCAATAAAAGCAGAAATCCAACGCTTCGAGACCCTCATGCGCGACATGGACTTGCTTTTGGAGACGCACCCCACCCTGCGCTTGGACCGCTGGCTCCATTTCGCCCATCAGCACGGCGAGGGCGATGCCTACGAGCACAACGCCCGACGCCTCATCACCATTTGGGGGCCGCCCGTCGATGATTATTCGGCAAGAATCTGGTCAGGGCTTATCCGCGACTATTACCTGCCGCGCTGGATGGCATATTTCAACCAAAGACTCAGCGGCGAGCCTTTCGACTTCGCCGAATGGGAACGCCAATGGGTAGAAGAAAAGACAGGCGTCTCCGCCGTTGAAAAGCCTACGGATGTGGTGGAATTTTGCAAGAAAGTAATGGAAGAATCATCCATTCATTCCGCAATCTTCTGAAGCACGAAATCAGCGATTTTGCCCCGCGCCTCGGTCATGCCGATTTTCTTGCGGATGTTGGTGCGCCCCTTCCCCACCGTATCGGGACTAACCTTTAGAATGTCAGCCACTTCCTGCACCGAAAACGGCATCATAGACAAGATGCAAATGCGAAACTCCCAGTCGGCGAGCGTCGGGAACTTGCTGCGAATGCCCTCCACCACATCGGGATAGGTTTTCTGGTATTCGTTGAAAATGGCGTCATACGCAGTTTCGGCTTTCTTACCACAGACAAACCCCTTCAGTTTCTGATAGGTAGCCACGTTCTTTTCCTTGGCTTCGCCGAGTTGGAACACCTTGAAAATCAATTCCGCTTTTTGGAACATATTGTTTTTCGTAGTCTCCGAAACGGCTTCATATTCCGTCTGCAAGCCAATGATTTCCTCATTCAGTTCGGCCATTTTCTTTCGCTTTTTCGACAGGTTCATCACCACGGCAAGCACCACCGAGAGTGCCGCCAAAAGCGACAAGGAAAGCACAATGACCCAACGCTGCTTGCGAATCAGCGCGTGGTTAAAGTCGTTTTGCAAGACTGCACATTTATTGTAATAATAAAGCGCACTGTCGATTTCGCCCGCCATTTCGAAAAGTCTTCCCATGGCACCGTAATTGCGTTCCAAAACCGTGAAATCGTTACCATTCAATTTATTGGAATTTCTGAAATCAGCCAAAACCGTAGCATGGTTTGCCGAATCGGTGTATAAGGTCGAGACGGTTTGCTTCACTTTGTCCACCAAGGCGGCATTGCCCGAGGTTTCGGCAATGGAGAAAGCCTCGTTGATGGCCACCGCCGCCGAATCGTAATCGCCACGCTGCCAATACGCGCAACCGCTGTAAAGGGACGATAAGGCCTGCATTTCGGCATCATCACAATGCTTGGAAAAATAACGCTGCACTTCGAAAACCGATGAGTCCTGCGAAATGTCTTCGCCATTCTCAAACTTCGTTTCGATTTCGGCAAGTCGTTTCTCCATCATCATCCGGCGGTTGCTTTCGTCGCAGGAAACGATGAAAAACAAGGCTCCGAACAAGAGCAAAATCACCAAAGAATTATTGTTGCGCATGACTGTAGTTTTATCTTTTTTATCAAGAATTAGAGAAGGAGAGAATTATTCAGATACAGACCTATTTGAAGTTGGTGCTTCGCACATGAAGAAAAGAATCGAACTACTTGATGGTTTCGAATCTCCAATTCAAAAGTGCGCTTGCGCACAAAGCTTCCGTTGCACATCGTCCAGTTCTCTAATTGACTACGTCGAATCTTCGATTTCACTAATTCTTGACATAGTAAACATTCCGCAAAATTAACGCGAAATCGTTTCAAGTATTTCAAACAGGGACAAAACTACAGTCATTTACAGATACACAAAAAACAAATTCAATTATAAATCAACAACTTAAAACTTTACAAACTACAGACATTTTCCGTCATTGACCGGCACTTTCACTCCCTTGACGGGCCTCGTTTTCGAGTTCCATCTTGCCAAAACGCAGGGTGAATCCTGCACTGATGAAGTTGCTCCGATAAGTCGATTCAGTTTGAAAACTAAGGGAAGGATTATCCTCATGCCGTCCGTAACCGACCCAATGGAAAATGTCGTTGCCATTGACGAAAACCGAAAGCCTACGGTCAAAGAAATCGGCCCTCATGCCGCAGTCGATGGCGTAACTCGGATTGAGTTCACCGAAAAGGTACTGGACTGGTGACGCATAACGCGCCCCGCAATGGATTTCGAGCCGGTTCCACAATTTCGTCCAAAAGTTCAACGTCAGGCTGTACGACCACAGCTCGCTGATGGTCTTTTCCTGCATGTCGCCGTATTGCGTTTCTAAATAAGAATCATACAAATTACCATAAAGCCGCAGATTGAACATCGCATTCGGGCGGTAAGTCACATTCACCTCGCCACCGGCATTGTAGGAACGTCCCACATTGACGGGATGGTTATAACTGACAAATGTTCCGTAAAGTCCATCAAAAGCTGATGTGTTTATCGAATTGATTTCGTTTGATTTGCCTTTGTAATAGCCCGACACGCCAACCGAGCCGAAATCGTCCCAATATTTCGTCCAGTTCGCCTCAAGCGAATGGGTGAAAACCGGTTCAAGGAAAGGATTGCCCGATGAGAAGTTCTCTTCGTCATACAAGTTACGCGGCGTCAGTTGTTTGCCCGTCGGAGTCGTTACACGGCGCGTATAACTCAACTTGAAATTGTGCATCGATTGCGTGCGGTACGACAAATGCAGCGACGGCAGCCAGTTACAATAATCCCTAATCAAGTCACCATCAGGACTTTCCGGCAATTCCACCCGAACATGATTCCAAGTGAAACGCAAGCCAGGCTGCACGGTGAATTTGCCGAAACTATGCTGCAACGACAAGTAGGCACTCTGACTTGCATCGTGCGAAACATCATGATAAAAATGCCGGTAATCAGGATAATACACGCCATCGGAAAGCGTGTCCCAAGTAAACTCATGATCATCCTTGTCGAAATGCGACAAAATGCCAAAACTCAATGTTCCGTTTTCCGAATAGGGTCGGTTGTAATTGACCTGCGCCGAAATATAGGGCATTTCCCTATCGTAAAAATTCCTTGTCCGACGGTGCGAAACGGCTGGCAAAACCATGTCCTTGTCGCCAAACAAAGTGAAGCCCATCGAACTGAGCTGACCATCGACCATTGCCGAAACATTGTGTCCGTTGTTGTCAAATTTATGCAGATAATAAAGGCTGCCAAAACCTGCCAAATATTTGTTGTCTTCCGACTGAAAACGCAAATCGTACTCGTAAAATCCTGGTTGATAGATATATTCATTCCTTTTGCGATGGCTTTCATTCAGCGTAAAGGAAAAGCCTGTATTAAGATTGGCCGACACACGTAATACATTCATCGAGTCGATATTGCAAGCCGCATCAAGATAGGCAAACGGGCCAAAATCTTTTGATGACATCAACTGGGTGTTTTGCGTACGGCTTGAAAGCGAGCCGTCGTCCGCATAAAGCGTCCTGTCATACGCGCTTCGGGTTTCGTTCTTGTTCCAATAAGTGCTGGCATAGGCATTAAAGGTCCATTTTTCGTTTGCCCAGACATACGAAGCCCAAGGCATCAGGTAAGGCACCGAAGCCACATTCAGGCCAAAGCTCACGAACTCATTGCGTTTCACCTTCGCATTCAGCACGATGTTGATGACTGCATCGGCCTGCGTAGCATAACGCGCCGAAGGATTGCTGACGACCTCAATCCTGTCGATGGCATTGGCGGGCATGGTCTGGAGGTAAGTCTTCAAAGTCTCTTTGGTGAGATGCGAAGGACTGTCGTTAATCCAAATTTCCACACTCGAAGCACCGCGCAAGGTCACATTGCCCTCCACGTCCACGTGAACGCCAGGCGCATTCTGCAAGGCATCGGAAGCCGTGCCCGCCTGCACCGTGGGGTCTTCCGAAACGTTATACAAGGTCTTTTCGCCCTCGACGGAGAACAGCGGGCGCTTCTCCTCAATGGTGATTTCGGGCAAATTGATAAGGTTGAGACTGTCCATCGAAATGGAATCGTTAGTCACCACTTGCGCCAGACCTCTCATAAAAAAGGCGGCAAAGACAGTGGTCAGGAAAAATCGGTTTCGTGTTTTCATATCACTTTTGTTTTGCATTGACGCTGCAAAAGTATAATGAAAAAACGCTTAAAAACCAAGCCGTCAAGCGCACTACAGACATCCGTTCAAGCGGAGCGGAATTGACAATGAAAATCAACGGATTGCGTAGAACTGGACTACGGAAAAAT
>JAKSMV010000045.1 GCA_024400425.1 Bacteroidales bacterium | reverse complement strand
CATTGCACAAATGTTTTCATACCCCCAGCGATGCCAAACGGCACTGTTGCGACTCAACCCTAAAGCCTCAAAAACGACATTCTCTTCATGCAGCCTTTCATGAGCATGATGTCTGTTTCCTGTTTTCATGCGGCAAGGAACACGCATAACCTTCGAATTGGCATTGTTTTGCTATACTTTTGGCATCTATATGCATTTCAGATTCATGTCCGAAAAACACACGAAACCAAGCCGATTTTTCCGTATTTTTGCCGCCAATTTTGAGAAAATCATAAATACACACATACCAAATGAAGAAAACACTTCTCATTCTCGCAGCCTTATTTTGCTGCTGCTTCGCGCTGAAGGCCCAAGAACTTATGCCGCTTAACGCGTATTCGCCAGTGGGCGAATTGGGAACAATCGGCGGACGTGAGGCCATAGTGGTCGATCTCGGCGGCAGCATCGGCAAGGTGGCCGTCGCTACAAAAAACATTGGAGCAACCGACGACAACCCCTACGGCACCGAATTTAATTCAGAAGAAGCCTTCGACACCAGTGTGACCGGCCTGACCTATGGATGGTATGCGCCCTCAGCGGCTGAACTTGAAGCCCTGATGGGCCACCTGCAAGCTAACCAAGCGTTCACAGGACTTGAATGGAACGTCACCCAGACATCGGCTTTGCAGTTCCCCGGCTACAAATTGGACGACGACATAATGGAAAAGTACATAGGTTCTTATGCCTCGTCCGACAAACGGCAAGAAGGCGGAAACTGGTATTTCTCTGATTTGGAGTTTCAAATAACAGCAGCTTATGACCTCGACCCCACTATAACTATATATATTGACCCAGAAGTTGACCAAGCCGCATTTCAATGCGTCATCCGCCCTCTCCACCAGTTGCCAGCTCCGGAAAACAACGAAATCCGCTACACCTCGGCAAACCACGAGGTGGTGACACCGCATGCTTCCGATGTCTTCGGTGCCACCATCCAAAGCAATGTGTATGATGCCGAGTTAGATCAGGGTATCATTAGTTTTGACGGAGATGTTACAAGGATTGGAGACCGTGCGTTCTTTAATTGCACCAGTTTGACTTCAATTATCATTCCTAACTCCGTGACAAGCATTGGAAAATATGCGCTCGAACTTTGCACCGGCATGACTTCAATCAACATTCCAAGCTCGGTGACAAGCATTGGATGGGCTGCGTTCGACTATTGCACCAGCTTGACTTCAATCGCCATTCCTGAAAATGTGACGTTTATTGACGGCTTTGCATTCAGCAACTGTTCAAGCCTGACTTCAATCAACATTCCTGACAATGTGACAAGCATTGAGAAATATACATTCAATAGATGCCCCAGCCTTACTTCAATCGCCATTCCAAGCAACGTGACAAGCATTGGCGAATCTGCATTCTCCGGCTGCTCAGGTCTGACTTCAATAAGCCTTCCGAATGGTCTGTTGAGCTTAGAGGCCCATTCTTTTAGCGATTGCACAGGCTTAACCTCGATAACTATCCCAAGCAGTCTGTTGAGTTTAGAATCCCATTCTTTTAGCAATTGCACAGGATTGACCTCGATAACTATCCCAAGCAGCGTGACAAGCATTGGAGACTATGCATTCTCCGGCTGTTCAGGTCTGACCTCAATAAGCCTTCCTAACAGTCTGCTGAGTTTAGGAGCCAATTCTTTTAGCAATTGCTCAGGCTTAACCTCGTTTACCATCCCAAGCAGCGTGACAAGCATTGGAAACAGCATTCTGTCATCATGTTCGTCTTTGCAATCCGTTGTCGTTGAAAGCGGCAATACTGTTTACGACAGCCGCGAAAACTGCAATGCCATCATTGAAACCGCAACCAACACCATGATTGCAGGTTTCGCAATTACCACTTTCCCGCCGTCGGTCACTGCCATCGGCAATTATGCTTTTTCCGGTTGCATGAACCTGACTTCGATGACGATTCCAAGCACCGTGACGAAGTTGGGAGACTACGCATTCTCTGGTTGCAGCAACCTCGTTTCAACAACGATACCAGGCAGCGTGGATAGCATTGGCGGCTTTGCATTTCATAGATGTTCAGGATTGGAATCGGCAATACTGCAATATGGCGTGACAAGCATTGGAGACCATGCTTTCGATGGATGCAAAAGCCTGACTTCAATAAGCCTTCCTAACAGTCTGTTGAACTTAGGGGCTTATTCTTTTAGTAATTGCACAGGCTTGACCTCGACAACTATCCCAAGCAGCGTGACAAGCATTGGAGACCACGCATTCTCTGACTGTTCAGGTCTGACTTCAATAAGCCTTCCTAACACTCCGTTGAGTTTAGGGGCCTATTCTTTTAGTAATTGCACAGGCTTGACCTCGATAACTATCCCGAATGGCAGCATTGGCGAGCGGGCATTTCATGGGTGCTCAGGATTGAAATCAGTAATACTGCAAGACGGCGTGACAAGCATTGGAAGCCATGCATTCTCCGGCTGTTCAGGTCTGACCTCAATAAGCCTTCCTAACACACCCTTGAGTTTAGGGGCCTATTCTTTTAGTAATTGCACAGGCTTGACCTCGATAACTATCCCGAATGGCAGCATTGGCGAGCGGGCATTTCATGGGTGCTCAGGATTGAAATCAGTAATACTGCAAGACGGCGTGACAAGCATTGGAAGCCATGCATTCTCCGGCTGTTCAGGTCTGACCTCAATAAGCCTTCCTAACACTCCGTTGAGTTTAGGGGCCTATTCTTTTAGTAAATGCACAGGCTTGACCTCGATTACCATTCCAAGTAGCGTGACAAGCATTGGAGGCCATGCATTCTCCGGCTGTTCTGGTCTGACCTCAATAGACCTTCCTAACGGCCTGTTAAGTTTAGAAACCGGTTCTTTTAATAATTGCACAGGGCTGACCTCGATAACTATCCCAAGCAGCGTGACAAGCATTGGTAGCTTTGCATTTCATAGGTGTTCAGGATTGGAATCGGTAATACTGCAAGAAGGCGTGAAAAGCATTGGGGATTTAGCATTTTCGGGTTGCGCGGGTCTGACTTTCATCACCATTCCGAGCAGCGTGACAAGCATTGGAATTTGGACTTTTAGTGATTGCAATTTTGCCAACATCATTTCCAAAGCCACAACCGCACCAACCCTAGATTCAGAAATTCCAAATGCATCAAACAATGTTTACATTCCTACAGGTGCATTGCAATCTTACCAAGACAAATGGGATGGGTTTCGCTATAACTTCATTGAACAAGACATGGAAACCTGCACCTTCAACGGCAACTCAAGCAACGCTTGGAGTGATGCAAGCAACTGGGAGGAAAACGCAGTGCCTACCAAAAACTGCCCAAGTGTGTTCATCAACGCCGACTGCCAAATGGATGCTGATGCCGAAGTTGGATTAGTAACTGTTGCCACAGGCATGACGCTCACCGTCGGCACCGAAAAGACCTTGAAGCCCGATGGCATCACCCTTGAAAACGGCGCGCAATTATTCAACAACGGAACGGTTAGCAGTAGCAACCTCACCGTGAAGAAAGACATTACGGGCTATGGCAAAGGCTCGGGCAACTGGAATCTGGTTTCGTCGCCTGTGGCAACAACATCGCTTCCTGTGGGAATGGCAACCACACCAGCCGAAAACTACGACCTCTACCGTTTCAGCCAGATGGGCGACGAGGAAAACAAGGAATGGCTCAACTATAAGGCCGAATCATTCGGCATCGAGAACCAAAGCGGCTACCTCTATGCCAACAAGAATGGCACGACTATCCTTTTCCGTGGAGGTTTTGCCGACACTGGGAACAAGGAACTTGAATATGTTGCAAATGCCGAATTCCCAGGCTTCAACCTGGTGGGCAACCCCTACCCTTGCAATGCCCGCATCGGCAGAAGTTTCTACAGAATGAATACGGCTGGCACGGAACTCATTGCAGACGTTGCAGATGCTGAAATCGCACCATGCGAAGGCGTGTTCGTGCAGGCTCAAGGCACAGGCGAAAGCGTCACTTTCACCCCTTCTGCCACTCCCGCCACACGCAGTCTGCCCGCTGCAACCGTCGCACTCACCCTCAGCCAGGGCCGTAGTGCCGCCGCCATCGACCGCGCCATAGTGCGACTCGGCGAAGGCGACGTCCTCGGCAAGATGATGCTCAACGCCGACGGCACACGTCTCTACATCCCGCAGAATGGAAAGGATTATGCCGTCGTTTCGACAGACGCAACGCGTGGCGAAATGCCGCTCAACTTCAAGGCAGCTAAGGATGGCAGCTACACCATCACGGTGAATGTGGAAAATGCGGACTTGAATTACCTGCATCTGGTTGATAACCTGACGGGGAATGATGTGGATTTGATGGGTAACGGTACGGGTACAGGCAGAGACGTGCCATGGCACGTCTCTACATACACCTTCGACGCCAAGACCAGCGACTACGCTTCGCGCTTCAAACTGGTGTTTGGCGTGAACGGCGATGCCGCTTCGGCAGGCTCAGCGGGCGATTTCGCCTTCATCAGCAACGGTGAAATCATCGTCAGCAACGAAGGCCGCGCCACCCTGCAGGTCATCGACGTGCTGGGACGCATCGTCAGCAGCGAGGAAATCAACGGCGACTGCCGCATCAGCACCAATGGCTTGACCTCTGGCGTGTATGTCCTTAGCCTCAACGGAATGACACAGAAGATTGTGGTGAGGTAAGGAGTTAGGAGATTAAAGGAACTTTAAGGGAAAGCCTTGGCCGAATTTGGTCAGGGCTTTTTCAATATCCGAAAGGATATGCGGGAGATTTGGAGATTTTTTCAAACCGCAGATTGCGCTGATTACCAACAAACTACAGATTTAACAGATTATACAGAATTATTAATGCGCAAGCGCATCAATTTCACTGATTGGCTGACGTAAGCCCTTGCCTGACGGACGCCGACAAAACAAACCACTATGGGCCAAAAAGTATATAATCATCAAACTTTTAGAGGACTACAATGCAAATTTATCGTACTTTTGCCGCCAATTTTTGAAAAATAGTAAATAACTACATACCAAATGAAGAAAACACTTCTCATTCTCGCAGCCCTGTTGTGCTGCTGCTTCGCGCTGAAGGCGCAAGAAACCCAAGAATTTACTTCAGGCGGCCTGAAATACAGGGTTACAGGCACCAACCCGCCCACCGTTGAGCTGAAAGGCTACATCAGCAGCTTCGTCGCCCATGATTTTACCATTCCTCACACCGTAACTAAAGACGACTGGACCTACTCAGTGACAAGCATTGGAAATGATGCTTTTCGGGGATGTACAAACTTAACCGGCTTGCTCACCATCCCTAATTCCGTGACAAGCATTGGAGACGGGGCTTTTTGGAGTTGCGGAAACTTAACAGGCACACTCACCATCCCCAATTCAGTGACAAGCATTGGGAATAATGCCTTCAGATTCTGTAATGGATTCACCGGTTCGCTCATCATTCCGAACTCTGTGAAAAGCATTGGAGAATATGCTTTTTCAGAATGTGAGGGCTTCAACGGCTCGCTCACCATCGGCAATTCCGTGATAAGCATTGGAAATTATGCTTTTTACGGATGTTCAAGCTTCACTGGCTCACTCACCATCGGCAATTCCGTGACAAGCATTGGAAATTATGCTTTTTACGGATGTTCAAGCTTCACTGGCTCGCTCACCATCCCAAATTCGGTGACAAGAATTGGAGAATATGCCTTTGAAGGCTGTTTTAACTTCACCGGCTCACTCACCATCCCCAATTCCGTGATAAGCATTGAAAAGGGTGCTTTTTATAATTGTCCAGGCTTCAACGGCACGCTCACCATCGGCAGTTCCGTGACAAGCATTGGAAAGGATGCTTTTGCATCTTCCGAATTTCTCAACGTCATTGCCAAACCGACCACGCCGCCTAATTTGGGTGATGGCGCTTTTCCTGCGTCGGTACCGCAATCCATCACTGTGCCTTGCGACTCAGAGAAAGAATATGAAGAAATGTGGAGCAGTTATGCCAGCATCATAACTGAAGGTTTCGTGTATGACCTCACGGTGGCATCGGCTAACCCAAATTTTGGTTCGGCAAGCATAACGCAGTCTGCCACCTGTGAGAACGACGCCCAAGTCACCGCCATACCTTCCACAGGTTACATATTCACCAGCTGGACGGAAAACGGCGAGGAGGTCTCAACTGAAAATCCTTACACCTTCACCCAGGGAAGCGACCGCAACCTTGTGGCCAAATTCGTAATGCAGAACTATGATTTCTCAGCCTCCTGCTCCTCCGGCCAAACACTTTATTACAGAATTATTGATGTCCAACAGCATTTGGTGAGCATCGTGGCACCGAAAAGTGACGATGTGTATGGATGGGACGAAAACGACAAACCAGCAGGTGATGACATCACGCTGCCCAACACCATCACCCACAATGGCTCAAGCTACACCGTGACGGCAATCAGCGACTATGCCTTTTACGGATGTGATAGCTTAGCCGGCACACTCACCATCGGCAGTTCCGTGACAAGCATTGGAAAGTACGCTTTTGCATCTTCCAAATTCCTCTATATCATTGCCAAACCAACCACGCCGCCTGCTTTGGGTGTTGACGTTTATGATACGTCGGAACTGTTACACATCTTAGTGCCTTGCGACTATGAGGAAGACTATACAATTATGTGGAGTAGTTATAACACATACATAGCGAAAGATTTCGTATATGACCTCACGGTGGCATCGGCGAACCCAAATTTTGGTTCGGTAGACGTAACACAGCGTGCTACCTGTGATAACGACGCCCAAGCCGAAGTCACCGCCACGCCTGAACCAAACTGCATATTCACCAGCTGGACGGAAAACGGCGTGGAGGTATCCACTGAAAACCCTTACACCTTCACCCAGGGAAACGACCGCAACCTTGTGGCCAACTTTACCGACCAATACGATTTCACTGCCATTTGCGCAACAGGCCAAAAACTCTACTACAAAATCATTGACACCCAACAGCGTTGGGTAAGCATAGTGGCACCGAAAAGTGGCAATATGGATGGATGGGACGGATACACCAAACCAGCAGGTGACATTACGCTGCCCGCAACCGTCACCCATAATGACATAAGCTACACCGTGGCGGCAATCGGCAACTGTGCCTTTTACGGATGTGATGGCTTAACTGGCTCGCTCGACATTCCGAATCCCGTGACAAGCGTTGGAAATCATACTTTTGAAAACTGTTCAGGCATGGAAGGCACGCTCACATTCGGCAATTCCATTAAGAGCATCGGCCAAGACGCTTTCAAGAAATGTAACTTCACTGGCAAACTTGTCCTTCCAGAGTCATTGGAACACATTGGCATTGCCGCATTTCTTGACTGTTCTAGCTTCACCGGCACGCTCACCATCCCCAATTCCGTGACAATCATTAATGACAATGCTTTCCAAAAATGTTCAGGTTTCACCGGCTCGCTCACCATCGGCAATTCGGTGACAAGCATCGGCAATTCGGCTTTCTATAAATGTTCAGGCTTTACCGGCACGCTCACCATCCCCAATTCCGTGACAAGCATTAATGACCGTGCTTTCCAAGATTGTTCAGGTTTTACCGGCTCGCTCACCATCGGCAGTTCCGTAACAAGCATTGGGTTCTGTGCTTTTCTAGGGTGTTCAGGCTTTACCGGTTCGCTCACCATCCCCAATTCCGTGGAAAGCATTGGAACGGAGGCTTTTGAATACACCCGATTCACCCAAATCATTGCAAAACCCTCCACGCCGCCTAGCTTGGGTTCAAAAATTCCAAATGCCTCAAACAAGGTTTATATTCCGATAAACACAGGGGTGGAATACGAAACCGCATGGGGCAAATATAATTACCAATTTATTTCATACATCCGTGAAGACTACCACTTCAACGGCACAGACAGTGAATGGAGCAACGACGCCAACTGGGCGGAAAGCGTTGGGCCACACATGCCTTGCCACAACGCCTTCGTCAACGCCGACTGCATTTTCAATGTCATTGGCGAATTTGCCGCCCTTCATTCCGTGACTATTGCCGCAGGCAAAACGCTCACCATTGCCGAAGACTATATTTTGACAGCCGACTTTATCATCCTCGAAAACGGTGCGCAACTGATCAATAACGGAACGGTTGTCTGCAACGACCTCACCATGAAGAAAGACATTGCAGGCCATGACACTGGCACAGGTGGCTGGTATCTGGTTTCATCACCGGTGGGTACAATAGGAATCCCATCAAGCATGAGAGCCGAGCCTGAAGAACACTACGACCTCTACCGCTTCGAGCAAAGTGGCGACAACGACGGAAACGAATGGATTAATGCAAAAGCCGTGGAAGGCCAAGGTATCAATTTCTACTTGGAAGCCCTAAGCGGTTACCTCTATGCCAACAAGAACAACACAACAATTGTTTTCCGTGGAGGTTTTGCCGCCACTGAGACTAAGGAACTGGAATATGTTGAAGACGTTGACTTTCCGGGTTTCAACCTCATCGGCAACCCCTACCCTTGCAATGCCCGCATCGGCAGAAGTTTCTACAGAATGAATACGGCTGGCACGGAACTCATTGC
>JAKSMV010000044.1 GCA_024400425.1 Bacteroidales bacterium | reverse complement strand
TGGAGCAAAGGCTTCAGGCAAAGGGAGCGGTCTTGATAGAAGGACCTAAATGGTGTGGGAAGACCACGACTGCCAAGCAGCTGGCAAAAAGCATATTGGATTTGGGCGATAGCGTAACGTTGGCTGCTGCAGAGGATGACTTGCAGTTCTATCCGCATAGGCTGCTGCAAGGAGGCACACCCCGTTTGATTGACGAATGGCAGACAATTCCAGTGTTGTGGGATATGGTGCGCTCGGAAGTGGACAGGCGTGAACCTTTCGGTCAGTTTATTCTCACGGGTAGCAGCGTTCCTGTTGAACAGGATAAACTTCGTCATAGTGGCACGGGCAGGATTGGCAGAATCATGATGCGCCCGATGAGTCTTTGGGAATCGGGCGAATCGACGGGAAGTATCAGTCTTGGGGATATTTTTGAGGGGAAATCCATTGAACCGCAAGAGAATAAGCTGCAGCTGGAAGATGTCGCTTTTCTGCTGTGTCGAGGAGGTTGGCCACGCGCCACACTGCTTAAAGGCAATCTGGCATTGGGTGAAGCACGGGATTATTTCGAGGCAATATATAAGGTTGATATTCATCGTGTTGACAAAGTGCGTCGTAGCAGCGAACGTACACGTCTGCTTCTGCGGTCTTATGCTCGTAATCAAGGGTGTGCCATAAGTTATTGCAAAATGAAAGATGACATTCTTCAGAATGATAATCAGTCTATTAGTGATGAAACGATTGCCGACTATGTTGATGCGCTTCGAAAACTGTTTGTGATTGAAGACATGCCGGCATGGAACCCGAATATCTGTAGCAAGTCGGCCATTCAGAATTCGGCAACACGCTATTTCATCGACCCAAGCATTGCGACATCGGCATTGTCGGTCGGCCCTAAGGACTTGATAAACGACCTGCGTTCGTTTGGTTTCTTCTTCGAATCGATGGCAGTGCGCGATTTGCGTACCTATGCAGATGCGTTGGATGGCGAACTCTTTCATTATCGCGATTCCACGGGTCTGGAGTGCGATGCCGTTCTGCATCGTCGTGACGGGACATACGGTCTAATTGAAATCAAACTCGGTGGGGCTGCCAATATTGAAAAAGGAATTGCTACTTTGAATGAGTTGGAATCCAAGATAGACAAGACAAAAATGAAAGCGCCGGCGTTCAAAATGGTGCTTACGGCAGTAGGAACTAATGCGGGGAAACGGATTAGCGATGGCGTGTTTGTGGTGCCAATAGGATGCCTGAAACCTTGACGCGGCAAATGAGACTCGTACTCGTGAAAAGTTTCCGAATGAAATAACCTTTCAAGTTTCAGCTTCTCTGGAAAATATGCTGAAATGTTCATTTTTTTTGTGCAACCCTCTTGCAATTGCACAAAACCGACGGTATAATACCTATGAAAAAATGAAAAGATTATGATTGCAGCATCGATGAATAGCCTCAAAGAGACGAAATTTCTGCTTGGCCGTGACATCCCATTTGGATTGCAGGCTGCGCCTTATGGGACGGGTATATTTAAAAGGAAAACAAAAATGGGAAAATAGACCTTGAAAAAAATTTTTTCTCCGCCCCCGCCATCCATCGCAAAATCGTTTTCTTTGCATCGTAAAACGGAACGGAAAGCAGAAAGCCTATTAAGTTCCAAAATGAAACGGATTGTCTAATTAAAAAAGGAGGTATTATGGAAGCTAACACCAAACAGTCAGAAACCAAAGTAAACGGAACCATGAAAAACAAGACTATGAAAAAAACAAAATCCTACTACATCTGCCGCGCGATGGCGGCTTTGGAACAGCTGCGGGCGACAGCCACACCAAGAGAGCTTGTCAACCTCAACTATCTTGGCGCTATGCTCGCCATATCGGGCAGCGATTTAAGTCAGGCGCAACTGCGTTTCATCGCCGAATGGGCCGAAGGCGACCACTTCACCTTTTTCGAAAACGGACAATGGGTCATGCTCGACAGCGTGCCGGCTTTAGTGGATTACCTGTCCAAAAAGAAAGTTGCTAAGGCAGCTTGATGCAAAAGCGTGGTCACGGGACGGTGTGATTCCACGATTCCGCCGCCCCATAGAGATACGCGTCATTCCAACGATGGCGTGAATACACACCTGATTTGCAATATAGTTTTCATAATCATGGAGATGCGATGAACCGTGTCCCCGCAAAAACAAATAAGGAGATGAGTAAGAAATTGAATTTGGATATGCTGGATGAAGCACCTGAAAACGAAATTCATCCGATGACCGAGACCGAGAAAGATGTCTTGGCACAAACCAATCCCGCCGATATGGGTCTGCTCGATTTGTTCGACATGCTCATCACCGTCTGCAAAGACACGCAACTCAATCCCGGTCAACTTGGCCCTTACGAGCCCTTCCTCAACCGTTGCGCCGAACTGCTGAACGTCAATCCGGTTCAGGCCATGATGTTGGTGTTTTTCGTTTCCAAGACGGGATCTTCTCCGTATGTCTCTGATTTGGAACGATATTTCAATTGTTCGCCAGTGCTCGTCATGCGTAACTGGAAAGAGCTTGAAGGCTTGCTGCGGATGAATTACATCAGTTTCGTCCATGAGCGGCAGCGTTTCCGACTTTCGCGCAAGGCCGAACTTGCTTTCCGCAACAACTGTGGCTTGCCGAAACGTGTCATAAGCGGACTCGACCCAGAGGCCTTCATGAAGGAACTGAACGACTGCTTTACAAACTATATTGACTCTCGTGTCAGCGAAGAGGAGTATATCTATTCCGAAATTGATTACCTCATGGATCAAAACAAGCATCTGAAAGTCGTTTCCGAAATGCAGAAATGCGTAAGCGACCCGGCATCCCAAATCATCCTGTTTTATATCATGAAGGAGCTCATCTACAAGGAGAAAACCCAAACCTATGTCAGAGACATAAGCAACATTATCGAGGATGGTGATGGCATTATCAGCAAGCTTAGCCATGGCCGTCATTTCCTGTGCCGTGAGGGTTATGTGGAATTGGAGGGCGATGACTTCATGTACGAATACGGATACATCAAGCTGACCGAAAAGGCCAAGAAAGTTTTCCTCAGCGAATACGACCTGACGGACAAGACCGAAAGCGCAATCTACACGCATCCAGTCATCAAGGCGAGTGAGATTCAGGAGAAGAAACTCTTCTACACGCCTGAAAACCAAAAGGAAATTGATGTGCTGGCCGACTTGCTTACCGAACTGGAGTTCGAACTTGTGTGCCAAAGCCTGATGGAGAATGGCATGCGCTGCGGCTTCAACTGCCTTTTCTACGGCGCTCCAGGCACAGGCAAGACCGAGACGGCCATGCAGCTGGCTCGCATGACGGGGCGTGATGTGATGCAGGTTGACATTTCGAGTCTGCGCGACAAATACTATGGCGAGACGGAGAAAATCGTCAAGCAGGTCTTCGACGAATACCGTCAGATGAACGAGGCAAGCAAGATAGCGCCAATCCTGCTCTTCAACGAGGCCGATGCCATCCTCTCGGTCAGGACCAGCATTGGCACGGAGAATGCCAGCATCGACAAGACCGAAAACGCCGTGCAGAACATCCTCTTGCAGGAAATGGAGAAACTCGATGGCATCATGATTGCCACTACCAATCTCACCACAAACCTCGACAAGGCTTTCGAACGCCGTTTCATCTATAAGGTGCAGTTCGAACAGCCCACTCTGGAAGCCCGCACCTCCATTTGGATGAGCATGGTGAAAGACCTCAACGAGGCAGATGCCTGCAAACTGGCGGCACGTTTCACCCTCACAGGCGGTCAGATTGAGAACATCGCCCGAAAGGTATTGGTGGAAAAGGTGCTCTTTCAGAAGGAAGTCAGTCTGGAACGCCTCACGGAATTCTGCGAGCAGGAAACCTTGAAAGGCAGCACGAGCAGAAACACCTTGGGTTTCGTGAGGAATGGGTGAGGAGGATAAAACGCAAAGTCTTGTGGCACTATGAAATGAATGATTAATGAAGAATAAATAATAACAAAAAAAACGAGTAAAATGGAATTAAACGAAAACAATGAAATTGAAAAAGTTGCAAAAGAATTTCTTGCCAACAAAAACCGTAAGGCTTGTTATGATGTAAAGGCTTATAACGAATCGTTCTGTGATGAAGATTGTTTTGTGCAGGAATTTGATGAAGATGAATTAACCGCCTTAAAATCACTCCGTGAAAAATACGGAAAGGATGATTTCTGCAAGCATTTGGAAGAGGTCTTTACCGATGAAGACGAACTTTACGACTTGTCATGCGGTGAAGAAATCATTGACATCGACCTGGATCGGCCAAACTATCAATACAGGTTCAGTCGTTACGATCTAGTGAATGGAACGCTTGACCGAACTGAAATGAAGTTGGTTTTGAATGACAATTGCTATCTTAGTCTGCTGAAACTTTGCATTGAGGATAAGGGCATGAATATGAACAAGCTGAGATTTGCTGACAAATCATTGTACGATCTCATCTCGCATTACATCTATTGGGCTTTATGTGACGAAGATAGGTTTTATTCGATGGATTGGCCTTTTTTGATTGTCATGGATGAAATCATGGAAGATGCTGACAAGATTGCCAAAGAACATCCTGAATTTCGCTCTATAGGATATGTCGGTTATTATTTTTTCTAAGACATTATTTGAGATGAAAAAGCACATCATAACGGAATCCCTGGAAAAGGCTTTGGATTCCTTCGTCATCTGGACGATGAGCGGTGTAAGGGAAGTCAGGCACTTTCACCCGTCAGGGCTTGCAATGCCTAACGGCTCCCACATACAGCGTGGGGGCTACCTTGCGGAATGTCGCAGAAACGCCGAATCGTTCACCCTCGATGATGGTGTACACGGTGAACAGTACAGGTTTTTGGACTACCGCGGAGGCGTGATAGTCCTTCCGATGGATGTCAATGCCGTGGAGCTGTCGCGAAACGCACTCATGGACAAGGTGAAGCGGATTGTCATGACATACGGGAACAGCCTCAGGAAAGGGCGTGTCGTCCGCAAGCCCCTGAACGGCAAAGGCACGGAACACATTGGCGCATACAGCGTGGGAGAATCCTTCACAGGCAAGTTTATCGGTGACAAAGGGGAAGTGTACGGCGAGAAGTCGCTGTCCGTGGAAGTGAGCGGACTTTCGGGCAGGTCGCTTCTCAGGCTTGCCGAGATGCTCGCCGATGTCTTCATGCAGGAAACCGTGCTCGTCAAGGATTTGAACACGGGCAAGATCTACCTTGTCAAACCGATTCCGTCCAGTGAGGCTGTAATAACCTTGTGAATGAAATAAGGGAACTATATACCTGATGACACAACATTTTGAAAAATTAGATAATATTTGCATATTTACAATACCGTAAAATATTTATGAATATATGATTTAATGATATGGATAAAAAGGCTATAGAATTAACAGATGCTAATTTAGAAAAGGATGTTCGCTCTTCATTAAAAAGAATAGTGGAAGAACAAGAAAATGGCAATCTTTCGCTTGACAATGTCAATGGCATAAATGTTGAATTTATTGAAAGGGACAAAATACTTTCTGTTGTCGATGTTATATGGGAGCTTCTTTCAATCTTACATGAAAATATTGGTGGGATAAAGACATATAAAAGCAAAAACCAATTTGCAAAGATTGTAAAATATGCAAAGATTGCATGTTACAATGGAGAAATTGTGGCATGCGCAACCTATCGAAAAATGGAGGATAGCTTTAAAATGGTTGCGATTGGCTGCAATCGAGAAGCAAGCGGAAAAGAAGGCTTGCAAAGCATAATAAAAGACGATATTTTGAAAGCTGATTATCGTTTTTGGGCTGAAGTAAGTGGCGCAATAGAGCATTATTTCAAGAAATATAATGGATACCCAATGCCAAATTTATTGGCGCCTAAAATACTTCAAGTAAGCGAAGAATCAATAAGGATTTCGTCAAAAGATTTAGAACATTACGAAAGACTAATTGCAGATGAATGGTATGAAAAGATGATATTTGGAATAAAAAGCGAAGAAGTTTTTCAAGAGGCGCTAAAGGCTGTTGATGATTATTCTAAGTTTATGAGGGATGTGAACAAGATTACTGAAAGCGCAAACAACGGATTAAGATATACGCTAAAACAAGCAGTGTATATTGTAGAAAACATATATAGGGCTCATGAAGAAGATGGATTTAACGAACTTGTACCTTCTTGGTATGAAGCGCTATGTGAGGCAAAAAGAACACTGATACAATCAGAAAAAACGCAAACAGCAGAAGATTATCTAGAATACTGTGATTATTTGCTTGAAACAATGCCAATATTAAAACTTCATACCCTATCAGTTTAATGTTGTGCCATTATGTATATAATTACCTGAAATAATTGCAATTATTGAAAAATCATCCAGTAGGCAATGAGAATCTCCATGTGTTAAAATGAAATTTGTATCTTTGTCGCCCATTTGGCGCAAGCCGGATACTGTTCTTTGGAAGTACCTTCCTAAAAGGTGGTATGTGTACCACCCAAATAAGTGGTATGATGTAAAAATGAGGATATGACTTTAGAGCAAACATACAAGAAATGGCAAAGTCTGTTGCCATTAAGTGAGCCTCAGCAGCATAAACTGAGCATGAAGTTTAGCGTTGAATACAACTACAATTCCAATCACATGGAAGGTAACACGCTGACCTACGGACAAACCGAGTTGCTCCTGCTCTTCGGTAAGGTTAGCGGTGAAGCAGACCTGAAGGATTTCGTCGATATGAAGGCAAGCGAGGTGTCGGTAAAGATGATGACCGAAGAAGCTCTTAACCGCGATATTCCTCTCACACAGAATTTCATTCGTACACTCCATCGTACTCTCCTGCGAGAAGACTATACCGAATACCGTATGCTGCCAAATGGTGTTCAGACAAGTTTTGTGATACATGCCGGCGGGTATAAGACCCGTCCGAACAGCGTTGTCACACGCTATGGCGACCGTTTTGAATATGCTTCGCCCGAAGAAACACCGGCATTGATGGCAGATTTGGTGGATTGGTACAACGAGGAAGAAAATCGGGGAAAGCTCACGCCAGTGGAGCTTGCGGCTCTGTTCCATTACCGATACATACGCATTCATCCGTTTGAAGATGGCAATGGACGCATCGCCCGACTAATGGTCAACTACATCCTCGCCCGTCATAATTGGCCGATGATTGTGGTGCGCAGCAGGAAAAAGAATGAGTACTTGGAAGCTCTCCATCAGTCAGACCTTGTTGTCGGCAAGTCACCTTCACAAGGTTCCCATGCTACGTTACAGGAGATACGCCATTTCCTGCATTATTTTCAGACACTTGTTCAGACGGAAATACAGTCAGACATCGATTTCGTTATGGCAGAAGGTGAGGAATACTGGTGGTATGATGGTGAGCGAATACCATTCCGCAGTCCCAATGCTGGCAAGGTGCTCAATGCCCTACAGCTTTATCCAGACATCTCTATAGCAGGGTTGGCAGAACGGATTGGCATTAACAAGTCTGCCATGCAGAAATTACTGAAGAGTATGACTGCCAAGGGGTATATCGCCCGCAGCGAAAAAGATGGCAGTTGGCATGTCATTGCAGTATCTACGAAATAGTACAGCACGCATTGAAGATGGTTGTTGATTGTTCGTCCACAATCATTGATGCTGCAGAAAAGTTAGGAGACAAAGACGCTCTTGTTGGCAAGTCCACTCTGTACTATTTAAATCAAATATTGGTGTCTGACTGGGAATCAATAAATAAATTTTGTATATTTGCCGCCCATTTGGCGCAAGCCGGATGTTGTTCTTTGAAAGTCTTGTATGTCAGAAAGTTTTTGATGTCATCGTAATGATACTCTTCTTTCTTGATTCTGATTTCGTTGATAGTCTTTTGCACTCGAAATTATTTAATATTTTAATTTTTTTATTCCGCTGGCGCTTTTTGCCGGCAAAAATGATCAGAGGACAAATAACTTAATCAATAAAAAAAAGAAAGGTAAAAATTATGAAAAACAATCAAAAAATGAATGACATGAACGTGAATGCTAACACTGTTAAGATGAATGCTTATGCTTCATCCAAGCTCGAAAGAGCTTACTTGGCTCTCAGAGCTGAAAATAGTAGAGCCAACCAGAACGCCTTTCACGAGGCAGTTAGTTACCTGGTGGAATTCGTGGCCAATAAGTATGAAAAGGACTACCGCGACAGTGCAGTGGGAAAGGAAGACTTCATTTCCGAGGGAATGATGGCTGCTTTCGCTGCTGCCGATTCTTTCGATGGTAGGGGAACCTTTGAGGGATATGCAATTTCCCGTATTCGTTTCGCTATACTTAATTGTATTAGCGACTACAACGGATTGGTTCGCTTGCCCGGGAAGCAGTCGCTTCTCGTGTCTAAGATTAAAAAGGAATTTGGTAAATTGACTCAGGATTTGGAGCGCACACCAACCCTTGACGAGGTGGCCGATTCCTTGAAGATGGATGCCGAGAAGATTGCCCGCCTTTATGAACTCTCTTTGCCAATTATCGACATCGATGCCGATGATGACGAAGAGGAAGAATGCTACGCTCGCTGCCTCGATACTTACGGCGCTGATGACAGCTTGCGTGAATTGCTCTTCAACCGACGTGATGCGCTTCCGTATCTGGACGCACTTTCCGAAAAGAGAAGACTGATCGTGCGCTGCTATCATGGCATTGACACCGAAAAACTTAGCTTCACCGCTATTGGCGAGATGTTGAACATTTCACATGAGGCAGCCCGCCAACAGTACAACAAGGCTATTGAGCAGCTCCGTTCCGCTATGGAGGCTGATAGATGGAATATGTGCGCATGATATTCCGTCTGGAAACTGGAAAAGACGTCTTCGGACGTCTTTTTTTCTCAAAGGCTTTAGGCTTTTCAAAATTTCTGCTTCTTTTTTCTTTGGGAAATAAACTGAAATGCTCATTTTTGTCATTCCCTCTTGCAATTGCACAAAACCGGCGGTATATTACCTATGAAAAATGAAAAGATTATGATTGCAGTATTGATGAATAGCCTCAATGAGACGAAATTTTTGCTTGGCCATGACATTCCGTTGGGGTTATTGGCTGCGCCTAATGACAATTTGTGAAAAAAAGTTCCTGCTCCGCCCCCTCCGTAACGATGCATACCGCTTATCTTTGCCGCCGAAAAGCATAAGAAACGGTATTTTTAGGACTGCCATCTGTCTGCTTTCCAAAAAAAATAACATCAAAAAATTCAATCAATGGTTTGCAAAACGATTATAATGTTCGAA
>JAKSMV010000043.1 GCA_024400425.1 Bacteroidales bacterium | reverse complement strand
ACACCATATATGACATGATTTGCTCCATCAGCGTAGGCGAAAACGATGAAGAACAAGACTTCGACATCGATCCAGAAGCCCTAACAGCACTCTTTGGTGGGATGGGTGAAGATGATGAGGTGATGAGTGAGGAAGTGATGGGTGAGGAAGTGATGGATGAGGAAGATGCGGCCGCTTCGCGTCATTGCGAGGAGGAACGACGAAGCAATCCAGAAGAAGAAATAGAAGAAAACACCGACGAGAAGTTTGAAGAAGAGAATATTGAAGAAGAGGTTTCCGAAACAGATGAGATTCAAGAACCAGAGGAAGAGAGGCGCTTCGACTCCGATCAGCGACCCATAGAGGAGGATGTAGAAGAAGAAAGGCGCTTCGACTACGCTCAGCAGCACGAAGAGGAGGAAGAGGTTCAGCAGTCCGAGGAGGAGGAAGAACCTATCGCTGAAGAAGAGAAACACCAAGAAGGTGATGAATTCGGGTTGTTTTTCAGATTTGAAGACATTCCTCTGAGAGAGGGAGAAGTGCGCTTCGACTCCGCTCAGCGGCCTGAGGAAGAAGAAGATCAACAGTTTGAAGAAGAAATTACAAACGATGAAAAGCGCTTCGACTCTGCTCAGCAACCTGAGGAAGAGATTGCAGATGATGGGCGCTTCGACTCCGCTCAGCAGTCTGAGGAAGAGGAAGTGATTGAGGAAGAGCAACACCTTGAATATGAAAGGACTCCAGATATGGTTTGGGACTTTGGACCAAGTGGTGAAGTGGAAAGTGAGGAAGTGGAAAGTGAGGAAGTGGAAAGTGGAGAGTTGGAAAGTGGAAAAGTGGAAAGTGGTGAAGTGAAAAGTGAAGTCGTTGAAGAGATTGACGGCAAGACTGTCCATTTCATAGAAGAGGTTTCAATCGATGAGATTCCCGAAAAAGACCGCGTCGAAGGCGACAACCTGATTACCGACAACCCGTTCGAGATGCCCGCCATGGAAGATGGCAGTCCGTCATACGGCAGTTTTTTCGAGAAAGACGACATGGGATTTGAAATCAGCAGCAACGAGACCCTTGGCGAAAGTATGATTGACGACGACAACTCGCTGAATGCAAAATACCAACATGCTCCAGTGAACGACCTGAAGACAGCTATCGGACTCAACGACAAGTTCCTTTTGGTCAACGAGTTGTTTGGCGGAAGCATGGAGAAATACAACAAATCCATCGACAACCTGAACGACTTGAAGACCCTCAATGGTGCCATGATCTACCTCAACGAACTGAAGGTGGAACTGCAATGGAACAGCAACAACGAAGCCTACAAGAAACTGTGGACTTTGGTGGCTCAAAAGTTCGAAGGACAATGAGGAAAGTCATCACATCGCTGCTCGTCTTGCTAAGTCTCTGCACTTTCGCCCAAGACAGGCAATACGCGCTTCGCATGGTGGAAGACCTATCGTCACCCGCCATGCAAGGTCGTGGTTTTGTGAACGATGGCTGCAAAAAGGCAGCCTATTACCTGGCTGACGAGATGGAGAAATTAGGGCTGAGTGAAGTTCAGTTGCAGAAATACTCCTTCCCCATCAACACTTTCCCTAGAAAGATGAAAGTCAAAGTGGATGGAAAAACACTTACGCCAGGCTACGATTATGTCGTCCATCCAAAAAACAGCGGACAAAAATCCACCTTCGATTTGGTTTGGCTTCCCGACACCGTCACTTGCGAAGCATCAGTCTATCAGCTGATTGACACCACCTCACTCGACAAGAAAATGGTCGTCTTCCCAACCAAGATGGAGAACCGCTTCAACCGTGGTGTGAAAGGCATCCACAACGCCATCTTCCTTCGCGACAAGTGCTATTGGTTCACCTCGCACAGCCTTCCCTCCCATCAGGATTGCAGGCTGATGATGCGGGCTGATGCCTTGCCAAAAGATGCCCAACGAATCAAGGTTGACTTCCAGTCGAAGTTCATCGACGATTTCGAAGCCTACAACGTCATTGGCTGTATCCAAGGAAGCGTCAATCCCGACAGCACCATCGTGTTCACCGCCCATTACGACCACCTTGGGAAGATGGGCAAGCAAGCCCTCTTTCCGGGTGCCAACGACAATGCAACCGGCACTGCCTTTGTGATGAGCCTAGCCCAATACTATGCCCAGCATCCCGAGAAAGCACGCTATACCACCTGGTTCATCCTGCTCTCAGGCGAAGAAGTCGGGCTGTTTGGTTCGCAATACAATGCAGAATATCCAAGCTTCGACCTCGACAAGACACGTCTGCTCATCAATTTCGACATGGTAGGCACGGGCAGCGAAGGCATCCAGATGGTCAACAGCACGGTGTTTCCCGAAATCACACAAGTGATGCGCGAAGTGAACACCGAGCACAACTGCGTGGAGACTATCAAAGACCGCGGCGAGTCGTGCAACAGCGACCATTGCCCTTATTACCAAAAGGGCGTCCCTGCCTTATTCATCTATACCTTGGGGAGCGAAAACAACGAATATCACACCGTGACCGACACGCCCGACAAGACCCAATTCACCGCCTACGAAGGCTTCTTCGAATTGATTACGAAAACGGCGGAGCGCGCCAACGAACCTATTTTTAACAGAAAACCATAGCAATCATGTCAAAACTATATTTGGTCCCAACGCCTATCGGCAACATGGAAGACATCACCCTGCGTGCCATCCGCATCCTGAAAGAAGTGGATGTGATTCTGGCAGAAGACACCCGCACCTCGGGCAACCTGCTCCGTCACCTCGACATCAGCAAGCCTATGACGGCCTTCCACATCCGCAACGAACACCAAGTGGTGGAGCACATCGCCGACCGTATCGAAGCGGGCGAGACGATGGCACTTGTCACCGATGCCGGAACGCCAGCCATCTCCGACCCGGGTTTCCTCTTGGTCCGCGAGTGTGTGAAACGTAACATCGAGGTGGAATGCCTGCCTGGCGCCACCGCCTTCGTGCCTGCCTTGGTCAACTCGGGATTGCCTGCCGAGAAGTTCATCTTCGAGGGCTTCTTGCCCCACAAGAAAGGCCGCCAGACCAAATTGAAAGCCGTCGCGGAATATCCCTACACCACGATTCTATACGAATCGCCCTTCCGCCTGGTGAAGACCCTACAACAGTTGATTGAAGTCTGCGGTCCCGACCGACAAGTATCGGTTGCTCGCGAATTGACGAAGATTCACGAGGAAAACGCCCGCGGAACCCTTGCCGAAGTGCTGGCACATTTCAGCCAAAAAGAAGTGAAAGGTGAAATCGTCATCGTGCTGCAAGGTGCCAACGAAGCCGATTCCGAAATGGATGATGATTCCGAAAGCGAAGCGTGACCGGAGCTAATCAATAAGAGCCGCCAAAGGCGTAAGAGACTCTGAAGGAATAATCGACAATGACGTCCTTCGCATAATAATTAGGCATACGGTTCATCACATCGACAGCCGAGATGCCAAAGCTCAGGTTAAGGCCATAGATGGTCAGGCCCACTGCCCCACCGGTGTAAAGTCCACCAGAACAGAATTCCTGGTTGCCATAGGTATACCAGTTCAACGGGATTGCATAGCCCACGCGTCCTTCAACAAAAGGCCTAACCGGACCGCATGGCACCGAGAAGCGCAAGTTACCATAGATGGGAACCGAACGCAGATAATCACAGTAGTTATAGAAAGGATTCCTGTAATAAGTGGAATAGAACTCGGCACCCAAGCCGAGGCTCGTAGCATGACCCACCTGATATTCGGCCATGGCACCAACCGTATAATGAACCGGGACCCTGTGCCAAAACAAACCTCCGAAATCGCCTGTGCCCAATTCGGCAAGGACATGGAAGCGGAAATCGCCCATGGTGGATGGAACACGTTCTACACGAGCATGACGATAAGGACGATGTTGGTATTCACGCGCCGGAACCTGACGATAATGCCTATGGTGATGCGGCGCTTGTGCATTCATATTAATGGTCAACGACAAAAGCAATGCAAGGGATAACAGCAGTTTCTTCATTTCAATCCAAATTTAATAACATCAGATTTGAAACAAATACCATACCAAAACTTTGCAAACTATATGCAATTAGAATTTTACTGTTTGATTTGCGGGATAATGATGCGCATTTGTAGAGATGAAAGTGAATGTATGCCATAATCCGTTTTTATCATCTGATTTATAGGTGTAATGGACAAAAATTAGGGTGATTATCTTCTTGGCAATCTGTCAATAAAAAGGAGAGGCGCATCCGCACCTCTCCGTCAAATAAAACCAAAATGTTTAAAAAAATCATTTCTTTTTCCTCTTGCCCAGCAGGTAGGCAGCGCCCATGCCTGCCAGCAGCAAGGTGCCGCCGCCCAATGGCGTGTACCAGTCCTCGCCACTGCCGTGGTAGTCGGGGTTGACGATGACCAGGCCGTCTTCCGCATCGGCGCGTTCCGAATCACTGTCTTCGAGCATGAACACTTGGGCCGTTGCCGGCATGGATAACATGAGTGCCAATGCTAAGGTATATAATATCTTCTTCATTTTTTCTGTCTCCTTTCTTTATCTGATTACTACTTTCTGGACCTTGCTGTTTGCACTGTCGGTCAGCTTCAGGACGTACACGCCTGCGGCTGCATTAGGCAGTGCCACGGTGTTCTGTGCATCGGTCAGGCGCGTTGCGCTTATCACGCGGCCGTTCATGTCGATCATCTCGAACATGCCCGTGCCGTTCACTATCAGGTTGCCGTTGCTGACAAATGCGAAGTGTTCCGTTGCGGTTCCGGATTCTTCTTCCACGCCCGTGTAGGCGAACACCAGCTTGAAGCGTGAGGCGTAGTCGCTCGTAGTTGACTGGAAGGTGTAGCCTTCGCTCGTCAGCATGTCGATGTCCATGCCCTTCATGTTGTCAATCAGGTGCAGGTAGCTGAATGTGGCGTTGGCGGTGCTCCAGGTCAGCGTGTAGGCGCCGTCCTCGACGGTCTCGAAGCGGACAGGCAGGTTGTCGATGTCCTCATCAAGGTAGAGCAGAGCGCAGTCTTCGCCGTTGTGGCGGAAATAGACCTTGCCGTTGCCGCCGATGTGCTTCATCTTGGCGGCTGCGCTGTATTCCGGTCTGCTGAACTCGACAACGGCAATGTCGTTGGTGCCGTCGTCGCCTTTCACCATTAGGTTGATCAGCGGGTAGGCCGGACGCTCGCCGCGGAAGGCTGTGCCGTCTGCCGGGTCGTTGGTGCGCATATCGTTGGTGAATGTGGCTGTACCAGCGTTGTCGGCAACGATGAAGAAGCCTTGGTGCATGTTGATGGCGCCCGTGGCAGCTGCCGAACCTGACGATGGAGTGTCAGTGGAGCCAGGGATGTACTGGTTGCCTATAGGGTCGTAAACGACGTATGATGGAGTACCGCCCCAAAGGCTGCTGTTTGCGCTCGCAAACTCGGCGAAGCTCAAGTAGCTCTGGTACGGGTTGCCCAAGAGGTTGTAACCCTTCAGTTCCGTGCCTTCGGTGGCTGGGATGCCCTGGTTGGTGTTATCGAAGCCAGCCTTGATGGTGACTGGGATGGTGACCTCGCCGTTGTTCAGCGTGCCGCTGGCTTCGAGGAGCACGGCCTTGTCGATGGCGGCAAGATAACCCTTGCCTTGGGTAAGGGCTGTTTCATTTGTATAAGGAATGTTCACGCTATGTGCGTTCATGTGCCAGTGGCTGGCGCTGTTGCGCTTCAGGTTGATCCAGTGGTAGTATGGCTCGCTGAAGCTGTACAGGTCGATGGCGCCGACAGGTGCGTCGGTCGGGAAGAGCGAGCTGGCATGGCTGCTGTTCAGGGTTACACCGCACGGATTGTTCGTTCCGCCGATGACGTCGTCCTGCCAAGCCACTTGGCTTGTGGTGCCATAGGTGAATCCTATCGGGCTGGCTGCGAGTGATGACGAGACGAGGTGCCATGTCTCGCCAGGCTTGGTCATCGTCTGGCAGGTAACGGCGGTGATGTCTTCGCCGGTGGTTTGCAGTATGCTCACGTCCTCGTCGATGTAGAGTACGACGCCTTCATCGGTGCCTTGCGTGGCTTCGTCGTTCTTGTAGAGGTTGAGGGTGCCGCCTTCGAGGATGCCGTCATCGTTGTGGCGGGTCAGAACCTGGTCGATGGTGCGGAAGTAGTCGAGCACTATGCCGTCATTGGAGCCTACTGTCGTATAGCCCTGGGCAGTGAATGCCGGTATCGGGTAGTCGTCGTTGATGTCGCCGTAGCTGTCGTAAGCATCACCACCGGCCATCGTGCGGCGCCATGTGGAATATTGGGTGCCGTTGGTGCTCACCCAAGCATTAAGGGCGTCAGTGAGGGTGCTGCCCACATTGACATTGCCATCATAAATGTCGTTGTCTCCGGTTTGGTCTGCATAATAATAAGGTGCCTTCGGCGCGTGGAAGATGCCGTAGCTTGGTGCTGCCACTTCGCCCATACTCATACCCACCAAATCGCCATTGGACGGTGCATAGCAGTTCGAAATTGTTCCTCCCCAATTGAAACCGACAAAATGACCATAATAAGATTCTTCTACTTGTTCTCCGAAACCACGTTCAAGAAGCAAGTAGCAGTTCTCGACGGCACAATTCATGATGCCTCCCGCCAAGCCTCCACAATACACAAATGTATGTTCCGATGGAGATGACTTAGGATTGGCAAAGCAGTTCTTGATGCTGCCGCCAGATGAGGCACCAACCAAACCGCCTGCAAATTCGTAAACGCCCTTCATATCGGCCATGGCCATGGAAGAATGTATGGTGGCATCGAAAGCCCCACCTACCAATCCGCCAACTATTCCAGGCTTAACCATTTCTTTTGAGATAAGATTAGAATAAATATCCAAAATGCCAGTGCCTTCGCTGTAGGCCAGTGTACCTTCTTCCATCCTGCCGATGATGCTGCCGACTGCGGCACCGAATTTCTCTCCCATGAATTCTTCATATAGATTTTTTGAAAACTCAGCAGTAAAGTCGCAGCCGATGACAAAGGTGTTTTTCACCGTGGCGTTGTAGGTCTTGCCGAACAGGCCGTAATACATGTAGCCGGGAAGGCCAGGATTTCTCAGGCCAGTAATGACATAGCCGTTGCCATCGAAAGTGCCGGAGTATGGCGTTGGTTCGGCATCCTCGTAGGTGTGGCAGATGTCCACGACACCCATTGGCAGCCAGATGTAGTCGTCCATATCGACATCGGCCATCAGCTTGCCATTGGCGTCAGAGTGTGGCGCAAGGCCGTTCAGACCATTCACATAGCACATGAACCAGGCCAGTTCGTTGTTTGTTGTGATTTCGATTGGGTCAGCGCTGAAGAAGCTCGAAGCCGGCTGGTTGTCGGCACAGCCCGACTGCCAGGTTGGCACGAAGAAAATCTGGTTGAGGTTGTATGGCGTTGGACCGTTCTTATAGAATACCTGATACATGTTGCGGTCGTCCTTCAGGGCTGAGGTTGCCTCTGGGTTAGTCAGCTTGTCGCGTATATCCTTTAAGTATACTACGTTTTCCGAAGCGATGACAGGGACACCGACATTATCGGTTATGTTTGGAATGGAAATGCCGATATCTGTAGTGCCTGTTACACCATAATATGAACCATGATCGACAACAGTGATTACGTTGTCGTAATTCGGCAGATACACATTGTTTGGCAAGCCTCCTGCATTGGTGTTGCCGGTAACGGTTATAGATGAACCCGCCACATTCATGGTGCCGGCCTGATAGACGCCGCCGCCATTGCTGCCGGTGATTTCGTTGTTGCAGATGCTGCCTGCGCCATACATGTTCAAGGTGCTGCCAACTGGGATGTAAACGCCACCGCCTGCAGCTGCAGTGTTTTCATTTATCGTACCGTCTTCAACCGTGATTGTACCCGCCGCATAAATGCCACCGCCGTTTTGCGTGGCAGTGTTGGAATAGATGCTACCGCCACTGACCGTCATGGTGCCGTTATTCATATAAATGCCGCCACCGTTAATCGTGGCAGTGTTGAGATAGATTCTACCGCCACTGACCGTCATGGTGCCGTTATTCATATAAATGCCGCCGCCATTATTCGTGGCAGTGTTGGAATCGATGCTACCGCCACTGACCGTCATGGTGCCGTTATCCATATAAATGCCACCGCCACTCTTTCCAGTAGTGTTTTGATAAATACTTGTGCTCGAACCGGAAACCGTAACAGTTGACGAGCCAGTAACGTAAATGCCGCCGCCATGGTCAGTCTGTGCCACGTTGTACGACACAGTGGCGTCATTAATGGTGACATTGCCGTTAGAGACATAAATGCCACCGCCATAAATCTTTGCAGTGTTGGTTTTTCCGTAGCCGCCAATATAACCACTCAACAGCTTTACATTGCACCCATCGCCCGTAACGTAAACGCCACCACCCGATTCTGCGCTCGCCGTATTGGACTGCACATACATAGCATTAGTACTGCCGGTTTCACCAAAATCAACTTCCATGATGCTTGGGCTGTATGGACATGTGCCATAAATAGTAACAGTATTCGTACTTTTGACATACACTCCTCCTCCATTAGTTTTCGATGTGTTACTCGAAACCGCACCATAATTCATCTTGAAATCGGAGATGTAGATACCAGTTGTTCTTTGGACGAAGATGCCACCACCTGAATTTGCAATGTTGTTTTTGATTGTCGTACCATCAATCTCAAGAGAGATTTCATACCTGGAACCAGACTTGTTCTTGAAAATGGTACGCATAGATGTTCCAGAAACATTTATTGGAGCCACATTAAAGTAAACGCCTCCGCCAGAGCCGCCGGCCGTATTGCCAGTAATTTCAGTTGTATTATCCAGCACCAGCGTTCCGTTGACCGTCTGGAAGTTATCAAATCCTGATATTCCATCCCCTGTATAACTATATGTGGAATAACCCAGTCCACCACCGTGGCTTTTTGCATAGTTACTGTCAAATTTACATTTCTGAATTGTTCCTGATCCACACAGAAAACAGCCTCCTCCATTAGTTCCCGACTTGTTGTTGGAGAATGTGCAGTTTTTAATCGTAAACGCATCGTCAACTACACCAGTAATCCAGCCAAGACCACCTGCATGTCGGCATGCTACATTATTCTTCATCGTACAACCATCCATAGTGATTTTTGCACTAGTATAACCTGCACACCTAATGGTTCCGCCATCACTGGTAGTCTTACTTGCCGCCGTGAAACAGTTGCTGATTGTGCAGTTCTTCATAGAAATATTAATTCTCGGGGTGCCTGACAAAAAATTCGAACTGGCAAGCAACGCACCTCCCGAAGTTTCACTATAGCATTTAGTGATAGTGCAGTTGGTCATGTTCAGGGTTGAATTTCCATAATTGCCATTCACAGTGACGGCACCGCCACGATTGCCATTATAATAATTCGCACAACTATTATAAATGGTAACATACTTCAAGGTGGCTGTTCCTCCGAGAACACTAAGCGGCGAATAATTGGCTGACAAATCATGGGCTCCACTATTGAATGTCACTGTCCAATTTGCAACAGGGTTCTCCGGATTGCAGTTTATCGTAAAGCCTCTGCCGCCGTGTATGCAGAATTGATAGTTAGTATTTCCGGTTATATTTAATTTGCCATTGCCACTTCCACTAGAGGCATAATTATCATTATAAACTTCAATACAGTATGTTTCCATAACATCATCGTGTCGTCTCAAAGTAGGGAGGTCGGTAGTCGATTCATTTAAGGGTCCCAATTTTAAATTCAAGGTTCCTTGTGTGACAAGAATTCTTCCTGTTAACCATACAGGTTGTGTTGTGTTGAAAGTGATGGTGTATTCGCCGGAAGCAACCTTAAACGCATCAATACTACTGTATTCTGTAGATGCTCCATTTACTTTAAATCCGTAGCCGTTGCCCGTGGAGGTGAGCGTGTAAGGACCAGGAGCCGTCGGATGCCATGGTCCTGCGAACAAGCTGCCGAATGAAAACGCTATCAACAGCCATAAAAGAGTAAGTCTTTTAAACATTCCTTTGATTTGATTTTTCGTTATTACTTAATTTAATTACTTGATATACAATTGTTAATGTCTGGTTTTCATTTTTCTCCCACAGGTTTAGATGGGCAAAAAAAGCGCGCAAAAGTACAATAAATTTTGAATAAATAGGTCTATTTTTTAGAATTTGGCATAAATCTTGACAGGCAGATAATAGAAGAATCTGTCATATCTTATACTCTGGCCTAAGACACTGTTCTGGTTTTTTGTGAACCAAATAACAATAGATTTCTTCCCTACGGTCGAAATGACATTGTTCTGGTTTTTTGTGAACCAAATAACAATAGATTTCTTCCCTACGGTCGAAAT
>JAKSMV010000042.1 GCA_024400425.1 Bacteroidales bacterium | reverse complement strand
CCGAGCAGGTCTTTTGAAAGTCATTCGACATATAGGATTCAATAGCAGCAATCCTTTTCTCATCCAAATCGTCTTGCGCGAAAATCGGAACGGCGCACAGCAAGAGCATTAAAGCAAGATACAATCTTTTCATACTATAGGGCATTTATGCACGAATAACGTTCAAATGATTGAATTATTGCAGCATTTTTCCAACGAGTTTTCGCTGCAAAGGCATGAATGATATTGGAAAACAAACCTTATAACGTACTGAAATATAATATTCTCTAGTACATTTCCGCCCGTCTCAGAAGTTCACCGTCTGTTTTCTTGCAACACTTCTTCGAACACTTTCCAATGCGCATCGGTCATGCGTTCAGGAGTGAAGAGGCATACGCCTGCTGCTCCTGCCATCAGCGACACACGCTCAGCAACTCTCAGTTCAGCCGGCGATAAGCCAAGGCCTTCAGGGTCGTGTATATCAGCCCTATTTTGCCAGTCGCGACAAATGAACAGCCCGCTAACGATAGGTTTATCCGTGCCCATTACTGCTTCTTGCGTGACTTTTCCCACCCATTCTGCCGATTCCAAATAGAAATCGTTGTAGTTCATCGGGAAAAACATATCGCAATCCCATTCGTTCCATTGCTGCCGCACCATCGGCTCAGCATAACTATAAGGGCCTGGAAAGACATCAGCACTGACGCGGAAGCCATTGTCGTGCAACACTTTGCAAATTTTGTTGACCAAATTGGTGATATTGTCGCAACGGAATTGCGCCCATTCGGGAATTGATGCAGGATCAACGCCTTCGGCCAATTTCGCCTTGATGTCGATGCCCGTTTGGGCTTTGAAATCGGCGCAACAAGCATCACAATAGCAGTAGTCCGCACCTGGATATTCATGCACCTTACCCTCGGCATCACGCCACTCGTGATGGATTCTGTGCTGATATTTTTGCCACAGCCCTTCGGCAAGGATGACATCGGCATAACGGATGTAGTCGAGCTGCACATAATCCACATTGGGAATTTGAGCCAATTGGAGGTATTGCTGCGTCAACCAATTGATCACTTCAGGATTATGTGGGTCAAGCGTCTGATAATAATCCACATACGCACGATATTGAGGCACGGAAGCCGCTTGTCCCCATCGATTGACGGTGTACCAAGTGGAATCCAAGCCACCTTGAAGCATGGCAGCGGCCCAAGCGTGATATTCAAGTCCGACTTCGTGAGCGATGGCAGCGCAACGAGCCGTCTTCTGGTGGTCAAAACCACAATTCATGCAGACGCCAGTGATACCATGGCGCTGCCACGATTCCATGATGGCGCGGAGGCTATCTTCGGAAACGTGTTCCTGGTCCCACGAACTCCAGACGTATGCTTTCAAGGCAGTTTTCGGTTGTCTTCTGCGTATGCAGCCACATTCATCAATGCTGACAGTGCTGCCATCAACTTTCGTGACGGTTATCTCAAATTTTCGGGTGGTAGCTTCCAACGCAATTTTGGCACCATTGGGCAGAAGAGAGCGGTCTTCTTTACTCAATCCGAACTGTTCAAGTTGGTTGAAATAGGCTTCAGTGCTTTCGAATTGTTCGCCTTGGGCATAAAACATGGCCCAAAGCAGTTTTTCGATGTTATGGTTGGCGGGATAGCGGAAGCTGTCGGTGCCGGCCGACTTGTTCGAAAAATAGAGGTAATTCCAGCGCTCAGGCATATGCATGTTGATTTTGCCCGTGGCGGGACAAGTCCAGTTGTATTCGGGAAGAAATTCACCCACCTCATTTTGCTTGCGTTCCGTCCTGCCATTCACATTCTGGGTTTGCCACTCTACGCGCGAAAAACCTAGACGCCAGTAGTTGCCAGCCATGAGTGGGATTTCGAAATTGTGGGCAACTGCTCTTTGTGGGATAGCCAATTCCACACTCCATCCTTGGTCGGTGTCGGAATCGTCGTTGAGGGTGCCATTGATATGGGTAGCAATCTTGACACCAGGCGCGTTCCATGCGACATTGACAAAAGTGCCAGAAGCTGTTCGATATGGCTTGGTGAGGAAGAGGTCGAAGAGGGTGCCGAGAGCATTGAATTCCATTTCGAAATAGTTCTGACCGTCATTATCCGGGTCGAGAAAAACCTCAAAATCAGGCTCTTGATAGATTACTTCATCGTGTTGTGTGATTGACGCCCAGACGTTAGGCTCTTCCAGTTCCGCCGCAATGTAAAGGTAATCATTATCCCAAAGCATACGAGCTTGGGTGTGATAAAGCGGAAGCGGGAAACCTTCGCCGCTGATATCCTGGAACTTGTCGATGACGGGTGCATTTTGCCATGCAGCCTCATCGGGAATGCCATCGATGGTGATGGAATCGGTTGCGCGATAAACCACATAGCCGTATGGGTCTGTCAACTGACGCCAAAAGCGCTGGGAAAGACCTTGAGCAAAAAGGTTTGCCGAACACAAAATCGCAGATAACAGGGTGAAGAATATCTTTTTCATGGTAATGCGCGAGAGAAAATTTTTTTTCGAGCGACAAATGTACAAAAAACTCGAATGAATTCTGAATTAAATTTCGTCCATACCGCACTCAGATAAAAAAAAGCATAATTACAGTGTTCATTCACTCCCTTTCGGATAATATTTCAAGCTATCGTTTTCCCTTTCAATTCAAATGCCGTATTTTTGCACCGACCACGAAATTATGTCAACAATCAAACACAAAATAAAATGAAAAAATACAGCATTATCATCACATTATTATGCCTCATCAGCTTGGCATCGTGCCACAAAAGCGGCATGAACCTGTTCCGCGGCGAATATTCCATCAAGACCTCGGGCAACGTCACCTTGAACCAAATCATGCACGAAGGCGACACCGCACAACCCGTCAATTTTGAAGCGGCTTTGCCTAACGATGTCGGCCAAATGGAAATCACTACCCTGGACAGAAATGCCGACAGCGTGCTGGTCGTCATGAACATCATGGGCGGCGAAGTCATTGTAGCTCACGCATCTTGCGACGGCGACGAAATCATTTTCAAGGATTTCAGGCGCAACACCTTGATGTTTTCGGTAGGCGATGAGATCAACATTAACACTGAAGTCAAAGTCAGCGCTTCAGGCAAAATGTTCGAAGACAACACCATCGTCATCGACATGAATTATGATGGCGAAGCCACCATCGATGAGAGAGATTACAAGATTCACGGCAACGACATTAGGATGGTTGCCAACCGAAACTAATTCCATAAATATATGAGAACCAAATATTTGTCATTCATCATCATTGCTTTGATGTTCACGGCTTGCCAGGAAGTCGCAAAAGACAAGCCCAAAGCCGAGCGTATCATTCCTGTCGGCACCATGAGCATCGATTCGGTCAGCGGCATCGTCAGCCATACCTATGTTGGCACCTTAGAAGAAGGCCAGTCCATCGATTTGAGCTTCAAATACGGCGGCACTTTGGAAAGTCTTGCTGTGAAAGAAGGCACGCAGGTCAGGAAAGGTCAGATGATTGCGCGGGTTTCATCGCCATCGCTGGAAAACACCTTACGTTCATCGCAAGCCACACTCGAACAAGCCAAAGACGCTTACGACCGACTGAAAAAAGTGTATGACAACGGCAGTCTGCCCGAAATAAAATGGAAGGAAATGGTCGCCAACCTCGAGAAAGCGCAAGCCGCCTACGACCTCGCTCTTTCGATGACCAACGAGAACAACCTTTACGCGCCTTTCGGAGGCACCGTCACGGATTTGGACGTCGAAATCGGGCAAAACATATCGCCTTTGATTCCCATTGCACGGCTCATCAACACCGATGGCCTTGCCGTCAGGATTGCCGTTCCCGAAAACGAAATTGCAAACATCCATCTTGGCGATTTGGCCACCGTTACCATTCCCGCATTGGGCGACACGGTCATTGAAGGGAGCGTCACCGAAAAGAGCATGACGGCATCGCTTATGGCGCACAGTTATCCCGCCAAAGTCAGCCTCGCGAACTGCATCAAGGGCCTTGCACCCGGCATGATTGGGAAAGTCGCCATGAAAACCGACATCAGCAACGGCATCGTGATTCCTGCCAATGCAGTGCTCATCAACAACGAAGGCAAGTTCGTCTGGATTGTGAATGATGGCTGCGCGACACGCCGCCAGATTACCATTACCGGCTATTCGGGCAAGGGCGTCGTGGTGGGCAGCGGTCTCGGCATCGGCGACCATGTCATCACCGAAGGCTATCAGAAAATCAGCGAAGGAATGAAAGTCTCGGAATATGAAAAAGATTAAGGACAAAGGACTTATCGCCAGTTGCATCCGCCACCAGCGCATCGTTCTGCTGGTTATACTCGCCATCGTCGCCTTTGGCGTGTATGCCCTCATCGACATGAAAAAAGATGAGTTTCCGGCTTTCACCATCAGGCAAGGCATTGTGGCGGGCATTTATCCGGGAGCCAATTCCGAAGAAGTTGAAGAACAGCTGACCAAGCCCCTCGAACAGATACTTTATGCCATGCCCGAAGTAGATAGGAAAGGCACCTATTCCGTTTCAAAAGACGGACTTTGCTACGTTTACGTCAGCCTCGACCTTTCGGTGAAAGACAAAGATGCTACATGGTCGAAAATCAGGCATAAACTCAACGAATCCAAGGCATTAAGTTTTCCTGTTGGCGTTTTGGCCTTGGCCGTCATTGATGATTTCGGCGACACCTCTTCCCTGCTCATCGCAATGGAATCAGCCGACAAGACTTACCGCGAAATGCACGGCTACACCGAAGACCTAACCCGCCGCCTGCGCGACATTCCCGAAATGGGCAATGTGAGGGTGATGGGCGAACAGACCGAAGAAATCGCCGTCACCATTGACAAGGAAAAGCTTTCGTTTTACGGCATCAGTCCAAAAACGCTGATGCTGCAATACGCCACGCAAGGCCTGCAAACCACGACAGGTTCCTTCAAGACCGATGATTTCGACTTCGACCTTCACATTCAGAACCCCATTGTCTCCGAGCAAGAACTCGAAGACCAAATCATTTATTCCGACCCGGCAGGCAACACCATCCGTCTGCGCGATGTGGCCACCGTTGAACGCCGTTACGCCGAACCTTCTAAAGTGGTGAATTACAACGGCAACAATGCCCTCATCATTTCCGTCGAGATGCGAAAAGGCTACAACATCGTCGCTTTCGGAAACGAAGTGGAGAAAGTGCTGACCGCGTTCCAATCCACCCTGCCCGACAGCGTGAAGATGTTCCGCATCACCGACCAGCCGAAAGTGGTCAAGAAATCCGTCAACTCGTTTTTGCGCGATTTGGTCATTTCGATGTTGGTCGTCATCATCGTCATGCTGATGCTGTTCCCACTGCGCACCGCCTTGATTGCCAGTTCGGGGCTTCCCGTCTGCACTGCCATCAGCATCGCCTTGATGTATATCTTTGGCATTGAGCTGAATACCGTCACCTTGGCGGCGCTCATTGTCGTGTTGGGCATGATTGTCGATGACTCCATTATTAATATAGATGGCTACATCGACAAGCTGAGCCAAGGCTACGAGCCCTTCGAAGCCGCCACCAAAAGCGCCCGCGAACTGTTCATGCCCATGCTCATAGCCACCAGCGCCATCGCCTGCATGTTCTTCCCCATGACGCGCATCATCACGGGACCTTTGGGCGAGTTCGTGCAACTGTTTCCCTGGACCGTCGCCTTCTCGCTCATGTCGTCGCTAGCCTACGCCATGCTCGTGATTCCCGCCTTAGAAATCAAATTCATCAAGCCCGAGACCGAGACACGGCAAATCAGCAAATTCGAACGCGGACAAATCCGTTTCTTCCACACCCTGCAAGACCTTTACGACAAAATGCAGAGCCACTGTTTCAAGCATCCGCATTTCACCATCGGTTTGGGCGTTGTTTCCATCGTTTTAGGCATACTGATGTTCCTTGCGCTCAACGTGCAGATGATGCCGATGGCCGACCGCGACTGCTTTGCCATCGAGATACGTCTGCCCGAAGGCAGCAGTCTGCAAGAAACCACGCACATCAGCGATTCGCTGCAAGGCATGTTATTGAAAGACAAACGTGTAACTTCCGTAACAGCATTCATCGGCGAAACCGCGCCACGTTTCCATGTGACCTATTCGCCCAGTATCCCCGCCAAAAACCTTTCGCAACTGATTGTGAACACCAAATCAAAGCAAGACACGGAAGACCTGCTGAAGGAAATGGACGATAAATACGCCTATTATTTCACCAATGCCCATGTGCGATTCCGCCAAATGGACTATCAGGCCGTCAGTAATCCCGTGGAGGTTTACGTTTATGGCGATGATTATGCCAAGACCTCAGCCGTTGCGCAACAAATCAAGGATTACATGCTTACCTTAGACAATGAATTGCGTTGGGTTCATTCCGATTATGATGAGTTCACCCCATCGGTAGGCATTGTGATGAAACCCGAAGAAAGCGCACGTTTAGGACTCACCAAAGGCATCCTTTCACTCGAATTAGCCTCAAGCCTTGGCGGACAGCCGCTCACCACGATTTGGGAAGACGGCAGGAACATTCCCGTGAAACTCTATGCGGAAGACAACTGCGATACCGATGATTATGAATCCATCAGCAACCAACTGATTCCGACCATGACGCCGGGGCTTAGCGTGCCGCTGCGGCAAGTCGCCGACATAAGTCCAGAATGGCATCCTGCAAAACTCATTCACCGCGACGGTAAAAACGTGATTACCATAGGCGCCGACATGAAATTCTGGAAACCGCAAACGGTGAGCATGAAGAAAATCCAGACCTTCATCAACAGCGAAATCATGCCCAATTTGCCCGAAGGCGTAAGCATTGAATATGGTGGACTCTCGTCGCTCAACACGGGCGTCATCCCTCAGATTCTGTGGAGTCTGATTGCCGCCATTGCTGTACTGCTCATCTTCCTAGTGGCTTATTTCAAGAAACTCAACTTGGCCGTTCTCACCTTGGGCTCCAGCACCTTGTGCATGTTCGGTGCATTCTTTGGCGAATGGCTTTTCGGCCTCGATTTCGGCATGACTTCAGTCCTTGGCATCGTCAGCCTCATCGGCATCATCGTCCGCAACGGCATTGTGATGTACGAATACGCCGAGACTCTCCGCACCGACGAAAGCCTCACGCCGCACGATGCCGCCATGAAAGCTGGCAGCCGCCGTATGCGACCCATCTTCCTCACCTCCGCCACGACCGCCTTGGGCGTCATCCCAATGATTATCAGCCGCAACCCGCTTTGGACGCCGATGGGCGTCGTCATTTGCTTTGGCGTAGTGCTCTCCATGGTCATCATCCTTGCCGTGATGCCCGTCATGTATTGGCAAATCTTTAAGAATAGTTAGCATGAAAAAACACCTCATATTATTTTTGGCCCTGATTCTGTCCGCAAGCCTCAAAGCGCAAACCAACGACAGACTTCCGCGCCTTTCGGTTCAGGACTGCATCGACTTGGCCTTGAAAAACAACATCCCCTTGCAAAACGCAAGGCTGCAAACCGAAGAGGCACAAGCCGTGAAAGATGCCGCCCGAGCGGAATATTTCCCCACCATTAAGGCACAGACATTGGCTTTCGATGCCAAGAATCCGCTCATCAATTTCGGCATTGATGACATTGATAATGCACTAATTAGACAGACTTTGCACAACCTGATTTCAGAATACGGCTATCTGTGGGGCTATGACGACGAAATTTCATACATCAGAAACGGTACGGTCGCAAACCTGATGGTCACTGAACCCATTTATGCCGGTGGTCGCATCCGCAACGGCAACCGTTTGGCGAAATTGGGCATCGAAGCCGCCGACCTGCAAACGAAAATCAAGGAAGACGAAGTGCGGCAGCAAACCGAATGCCTGTATTGGCAAATCGTTTCCTTACAGGAGAAAATCAGCACTTTGGATGAACTCGACATGCTCTTAGACACGCTGAACAAAGACCTGAAAGGCGCCATTGATGCTGGCCTAGCCTTGCCCAACGACCAATTCAAAGTCTCGATAAAGCAAAACGAAAGCCGCCTGAACCGCAAAAAGGCCGAAGACGGCATCACGATGCTGAAAATGCTCTTGGCGCAATACATCGGAATCGAAGCCGATAATCTTATCCTCACTGACACACTCGGCATGGAAACAACACCTTTAGCCACCTGCTACAGCGTAAGCGATGCCGTCAGCAAACGCAATGAAACACAATTGCTTGACCTCTCCGTCCGAGCCGAAAGACTGAAGAAGAAAATGACTTTGGGCGAAGCCCTACCCTCGCTCATGGTTGGCGGAAGCGTCAACTACAACACAGTTTTCGAGCATCCGAAACCCAACGCTATGGTCTTCGCCATGCTGCAAGTGCCTATCACCGACTGGTACAAGACAGGTTGCAAGTTGAAAAAACACGACATCGAAGCCGAAATGGCGCAAAACCAACAACGCGACCTCACCGAACAGATGGAACTGCAAACCAAACAAGCCTGGTTCGAATTGCAGCAAAGCTGGATGCGCATCGAGTTGGCACGCACCTCGTTAGGCGAAGCTGAAGCCAACCTGAAAATGGCCAACGACTATTACGAGGCCGGCATCACCACCCTTTCGGAAGTCCTCGAAGCCCAGACCCTGCTCAAACAAAGCCGCGACGAACTCACCGACAGTCGCATCGAGTATAGAATCAATCTGATGAAATATCGGATGCTGAATGGTAATTAAGACGAATTGGCAATACCAACTCTTTATTTCGAGAACATTACTTTTTCGCTGTTCAGCAGTTTTGTGAGCACCCACACGCCAAGCACGGCATAGACGATATTCGCTGCCACGGTGATGACGACTGGGACGAGTGCTGCCTCATGTGCGAAGACCATCGACATGCTCTGCACGCTGTTGTAGATCGGAATGAGGAACACGGCATTGTTCGACACTTCGGAACCTGTCATCATCGGCATCATGCCCACCAGCATCACGACGAGCATGAGCGGCGCCATGACCGACTGAGCGGCCTTCACGCTCTTGGCCTTCGCCGAGATGATGGACGAAACGGCAGTCAGGACCAGAACGGTGCATAGAATGAGCAGAAGCAACATGCCATAATCGCTGAAGGTGTAGATGTTGGCACTAAGTCCCATCTCGTCGGCATGAATCAGTTTCGGCAAGGAGAGCATCATGCCCAAGAAACTCGACATACCGCTCAGCAGGGCAAACAGCGAGAGACTCAGCACCTTACCCAAGGCTAATTCATTGCGTTTCAGCGGCGTGACCAACAAAGTAGCTATGGTGCCTCTCTCCTTCTCGCCCGCTATCGACGGCGGTGCTATCGACATGCAGCCCGAGAAAGCCATCAAAAGCAGCAGCATCGGAATCAGCTCGCTGAAAAGATCGCCCACGATGTCTTCGTCCTTGGCGAGGTCGAAGACTTCACCGGCATCGGAGCTTGCGTTGATGTCGAAGCGGTTGGTCATGGAATCTTCCCATTGGTTGAGGACACCGCAAAGCAGATCATAAGCCATGCGCGACTTCTCGGAAGCGGAATTGTGATAGATGAGCACATTGGGTGCCGGCAACCCGCTAGCAGGGTTATAGTTAGCCACCAAACTATCGAAGCCTTCGGGAAAAACCATGTAAGCGAAATCGCTGTCCTTGAGACTCAAGTCCGATTTCAACGTTTCGCCATCGAAGCCATCGGTCACCAAGTTGAAAGGCATAACGCCAATGGCAGGGCTTAACGATTCGGGCATATTATCCACATAGACCGAGGTCGCTTTGCCATCATCCTTAGGCTGCATGAAGTTATCGCCCATGAAGGAATAAATGATGTAAATCAAGAGGCCCGGCATGATGACGGTGGTCATCAGCATGGTGCGGTCGCCGAAAAAGCGGGCACATTCCTTTTTAAATATGGTCCAAGTGTTGTTTTTCATCACGCTGTTTCTCCTTTCTTTTCCTTATAGATTTCAAAAAAGCGGTCTTCGAGCGGCTGTCCGGCACAGATGCCTTGCAAGGTGTCGCAATGCGTCATCTGCCCATCGATGATGATGCCGACGCGGTCGCAAAGACGCTCGACGAGACTAAAAATGTGTGTCGACAGAATGATGGTCTTGCCTTCGCCGCGGAGTTCCTGCAAATAATCGGTTACAGTGCGAGCCGTCAGCACATCAAGGCCGTTAGTGGGTTCATCGAAGATGATGAAATCGGGGTCGTGAACCAACGAGACGACCAACGAGACTTTCTGTTTCATGCCCGTAGAGAGATTCGCCACCTTCACTTCGGCAAACTTCTCGATGCCGAAACGACTGAAAAGTTTGCGTTTGCGCTCGGCGACTACATTCGGGTCGATGCCATAGAGCTGCGAGAAGAAATCGAAGAGATAATTAGGAGTGAAGAAATCCTCGAGTTTCAGTTCCGAGGTGAGGAAGCCGATTTGCGCGCGCACCTTTTCAGGTTCGGCGACCACCGAGCATCCGTTGATGAAAGCGTTGCCGCTGTCGGGAGCGATGAGGGTGGCCAACATGCGCAAAGTGGTTGTCTTGCCAGCGCCGTTAGGTCCCAGAAGGCCGAAGATTTCGCCCTTGTAGGCCGAAAACGACACATCGTTGACGGCAACGGTCTTCGTGCGCGTCGTGCCTTCGATTTTCTGTTGTTTGCGTGAGAGTTCAAAGGTCTTGCAGAGATGCTCCACGCGAAGTATTTCTTCCATAAATTTAGAATTTTGTGAAACGATG
>JAKSMV010000041.1 GCA_024400425.1 Bacteroidales bacterium | reverse complement strand
CGCCGATGATACTGCATCTCTGTGGGAAAGTAGGTCGCCGCCCACCTTTAACGAAGGTTCGCCTTCGTTTTTTTTTGAATAAAATCGTTCTTACAAATATTGTGGCGACTATTGCGCAGGGGCGCACCTCTTCCCATTCCGAACAGAGAAGTTAAGCCCTGCCGCGCCGATGATACTGCATCTCTGTGGGAAAGTAGGTCGTCGCCCACCCATAACAAAAAGCCTGACAGATTCTGCCAGGCTTTTTTGTTGCCTTTCTCCCCTACTCTCTTATTGTACATTGATAATCCTCTTATCATATTTCTAAATACCCAATCAAATTCAACCTATTGCAAATTGATGACAAAAATCATTCATTTGCAAACTTTTTACTAATTTTACCGCTCAAAACTGAATCCATGCGCAAAGCCATTGTTTTTATGCTTATCTCACTCATTATGAGCATAAACGGTTTCTCTCAAGAAACCAATGGCGACAGCATTACGCCTAATCCTATTCCCCACTCCCAATCTGTTCCCGTTGATTCTACATTTGTAACCTACTACAACATTGCCTTCGACAGTATCTTTTTGAATAGTCCAAAAGTAATTGATACGAATACGTTTCATGCCTCAAACCACGAGATGCTTGAGCGTAGCAATACGATTTACAGTACCTTGAGCAACACCGGATTAGCTCACAAATCGATGCGGTTTGGCTATCAGAATGACCTTGGTCTTGACCTAAGTCTGCCTGCATTTTCAGCCTACATGCGCAACGAGAAAAACATGTGCACTTACCAATCGGTACTCCCCTACTCCGAACTGCGCTATTATTTCACTACAGGCGACAAAGAGCAGCTGCTCAACGTGAAATTCGGCCGGCAATTCATCAAGAATTTCTTCGTTTCATTGGAATTCAACACTGAAGTATCGCCCGGCGTCTTCAAAAACAGCAAATCGCTGAACAACTACTTTTGGATCAATGCACACTATTTCACCAAAGACAATCGTTACGCAATTTTGGCCTATTGGTATCGCAACAAACTGGAAATGAGCGAAAACGGCGGCATTCAGAAGGATGAAGACTATGCCAACAACACTGAGAGTGACAACAACGCTATTCTGACCAACTTAACCAACGCAAAGAACTACATCAAATCAAGCGGAGCTGGTTTCGAACACTATTTCAACCTTTTACCACGAACTCGACAAGAAAAGCCTTTGGAAAACGACAGCATTAATGTTGACTCGCTTTCAATTCTGGCCAACGACACGCTCAATCTCCATATTACCGACACCATAGAGTCACAATTCACAACAAAGGAAAGAAAGTTTACGCTAGGTCGCATCTGCCACAGTTTCAACTATCAACGAAACCAACTATTCTACAATGAAAATTCTCCCAGCGTAGCTTTCTATCAACCCTTCGATACCTTACTGAATACCGAAAAAACCACTGACACCACCATTGTCCAAGGAATAAGGAACTCATTGAAATGGAATAGTTTAGGTTATCAATCCTATTCTGATGACGTTCCGTTTTTCATCTATGCCGGACTAAACTACGGAATCTTCAAAGTGAAGACTATCGATTATGAAAGCCTTAGCATGAAGCAAGTAGGCAACTTCCAGCAACTCAGTGTCAATGGAGGGATCATCATCAACCTGTTCAAGTCGTCACGCATCACTGGCCAAGGCGAAATCATCACTTTAGGCTACCAAATTGGCGATTTCAACTTGAAAGGTCAATGGCACCAATACATTGGAACAAAAGAACATAACTATGGTTCGGCCACCTTCGACTTCAACCTGAAACGCCAATCAGCCAACTGGTTTGAAACAAGCTATAGTTCCAACCATTTCCGTTGGGAAAACGACTTTCATGCCGCCACATACCTCAGCATGGACCTCAAATATCGATACAAGAGTTTTGGCATAGGTGTCAAGCAAACTACAATCAACGACTTGATTTACTTTGGTTTGGAAGCGAAACCTGAGCAACATGATGGAATGGTTAGCATTAGGGAAGCATACGGTAATTTCTATTACAAACTTTGGAGATTCGAGATGGAAGGCTTCGCTAGCCTGCAAAAAGCGAGCAACGAAGATGTAGTCCACCTTCCCTTATTCATGGCTAGGATGAAACTTGCCTACTCGCAACCCATTTTCCATAAGGCCGCCACCATCCAGCCGAGCCTCACCGTTCAATATTTCACGAAATACTATGCCGACGCATACATGCCAGCATTGCGCACTTTCTATCTCCAAAACGAAGTGAAGATTGGCAATTTCCCATTCATCGACCTTGCTCTTTCCATCAAGGTGAAGAAAGCTGACATTTATGTCGCATACAACAACATGTTTCTGCTGACAGGCAACCACGATGCCTTCATCGCACCACACTATCCGATGCGCGGAAGCAAAGTGTTCATTGGCTTCAACTGGAGACTTTTCAACTGACAACCAACAATTTATTAATATGATACAAACCGACCTCACTCCTACGACCAACGACCTTTCGAGTCTGGTTGACACCCTCACAAGAAGCAACGACAGCATCGTTGCGACCGACATTGTCAACCAAACCGCGGAACACATCAGTTCGGGCGCATCGTCAAGCCAAATCGGGCTTATCATCGCCATCATGGGATTGCTCATCTTTGCGGCTCACCTGTTCACACAAATATTCAGTCGCCGGCGCATTCCGGATGTGCTTTTCCTCATCCTGATTGGTCTGCTCATCGGTCCGATATTCAAATGGATTTCACCCGAAAGCCTCGGAAACGCGGGCAGCATTTTCTCTGGAATCACCCTTGTAACCATTCTTTTCGAAAGCGGAACACGATTGAGTTTCAGCAATTTAAGAGATTCGTTTAAAGGTGCATTCCGACTGATGTCGCTCAATTTCATCATTAGTACGATAGTCATTTGGCTAGTGGCATGGCTCGTTTTGGGCATCGATCCCGTCATTGGCCTGATGTTAGGCTGCATTTTGGGCGGCACCGCATCCGCCGTAGTCATCCCCATGGTTCGACAACTGAAAATGTCAGAAAAAAGCGCCACCATTCTCATCCTGGAAGCTGCTTTCAGCAACGTGTTCAGCATCGTTTTTGCCCTCGCCCTCTTGCAAGCCATTAAGGCACAGCAAGTTCAGTTTGGAACCATTATCGGCGACATTTTCTCGTCGTTTATCTTAGCCACCGTAATGGGCTTGGTCGGAGCCATTTTCTGGGCACTCATTTTGGATAAGGTCCGCAACCTCAAGAATTCCATTCTCACTACACCTGCCTTCGTTTTCATCATCTATGGCATCAACGAGTGGATGGGCTTCAGCGGCGCCATCGCTGCATTGGCATTCGGAATCGGCCTGGCTAATATCGACGGAATTTACGATTCGATGCTGAAACGCTTCGTCAAGAAACGCCCAGCCAACCTCAACAACACGGAACGGGCCTTGTTCAGCGAATTGGTATTGTTGCTAAAGACGTTCTTTTTCATCTACGTCGGCATTTCAATCCAATTGAACCATTGGCAACCAATTGTCATCGGATTGGGAATCAGCATTTTGCTGTTCATCATTCGCATTCCCATCGTACGTTTCGCCATTTCGGAAAGTGACGGAATCAGCGACAAGGAACTGATGTTCATGTCGGCCATCAATCCGAAAGGACTTACCGCTGCTGTTTTGGCCACCCAAGCCGTGAACTATATTCCCGATTCCGAGACTGGATATTTCGTGAAGAACATCGTGTTTTCCGTCATCCTGTTCAGCATCCTCATCAATTCGATAATGATTCCCTTTATCGAAAGAGAAAAACATCTATACAACTTCTACCTGCGCGCACTCCAGTTAGCGACAAGATTCAGGTCATTTTTCATCAAGAACAAAAAATCCAAGAAGCAACATCGCAATTCGAAAGCGCGCGAAATCGTCGAAGAAACCTTCACGTCCGACATCCTTAACCAAATCATCGACAGCCAAGAAAACCCCGGAGCCATTAATAATAAGGTGGTTTCGAGCAATTCCGATGTCGCCGATTAAAAGATTTCAAAAAAAATGACCAACGAACCAAAAAAAGTTGTATTTTTGCCGCTCGTTAAAAGTAAGACAAGATTTTAAGTAAAAAGAAGAAAATTATGTATTTAACTGCAGAAAAGAAATCAGAGATTTTCAGCCAATTCGGCAAAAGCGCTGCCGACACTGGTTCAGCAGAAGGCCAAATCGCTTTGTTCACCTACAGAATCAAGCATTTGACTGAACAGACGAAAGAACACAAGAAAGATGTGGCTGCCAAGCGCGCGTTGGTTTGCTTAGTAGGTAAGAGAAGAAAACTTCTCGATTATTTAAAGAGAACTGACATCGAAAGATACCGCGCCATCATTAAGGAATTGGGCATCAGAAAGTAATTCTTTCGCGCTGCCTAAGCGGAAAGCATTAAAAAAGGCAATCTTGCATTGCCTTTTTTTTGCTATTTATCTAAAGCCACATCGACAAGGAAAAAGCTGTAAACAAAGAACAATAGAGAACAAGTAAAATTTTAGAAAATCATGGGTCCACAAGGATTTACACAAACCATAAAAATGCCTAACGGCCAAGAGATTAGCCTCAACACCGGTCGTTATGCAAAGCAAGCCGACGGTTCTGTCATGCTCCGTTGCGGCGACACAGTGCTGCTCGCCACCGTTTGCTCAGCTACTGAAGTAGCCCCCGAAACCGATTTCTTCCCTCTTTCCGTTGACTATAGGGAAAAATACTATTCAACAGGCCGTTTCCCAGGTGGTTTCTTCCGCCGCGAAACCAAGCCATCCGACTACGAAGTCCTTATCTCGCGTCTGATTGACCGTGCTCTTCGCCCGTTGTTCCCTGACGATTATCACGCAGAGACCATCGTGCAAGTCACACTGCTTTCAAACGACCGCAAAGAGACTCCCGACTCGTTGGCAGCCTTGGCAGCCTCAGCAGCCATCTGCGTTTCCGATATCCCATTCCATGGTCCTATCTCGGAAGTCCGCGTTGCCTTGATTGGTGATGAATACGTCATCAACCCGACCTTCGAACAAATGGAGAACGCTCGCCTCGAACTGATGGTGGCCGCTTCCATGAAGGACATCTGCATGGTGGAAGGCGAATGCAAGGAAGTGAGCGAAGAAGAAATGCTCGGCGCCCTGAAAGCCGCCCACGAAGCCATCAAGATCCAATGCCAAGCCCAGCTCGACCTCATGGAACAAGTCCAGAAGGAAAAGAGAGTGTATTGCCACGAAGAAAACAACGAAGACCTTCGTGCCGACCTCACCGCAGCATGCTACCAGCCATGCTACGACTTCGCCTTGACCGGCTGCGCCGACAAGCACAAGCGCGAAGAGACCTTCAACAGCATCCTTGAAAACTATCTTACCAAATATACCGAAGAGGAACTCGAAACCGTTACTCCATTGGCCAAGCGTTACTTCCACGACGTGGAACGCTCAGCAGTGCGTAACGCTGTCCTTAACGAACGCATCCGCCTTGATGGCCGTAAGACCAACGAGGTGCGTCCTATCTGGACCGAAGTCGATGTGCTTCCGAAAGCTCATGGTTCAGCCGTGTTCACCCGCGGCGAAACCCAAGCTCTGGTGACCGTTACCTTAGGCACCAAGCTCGACGAGCAGACCATTGACGGTGCCGTCGTAGAAGGCACAAACAACTTCATGTTGCACTACAACTTCCCAGGCTTTGCCACTGGCGAAGCCAAGGCACAGCGCAGCACCAGCCGTCGTGAAATCGGTCACGGCAACTTGGCCGAACGCGCCCTCAAATCGATGGTGCCACACGACGAAACAATGCCTTACACAGTCCGTATCGTCAGTGACATTCTCGAATCAAATGGTTCATCATCAATGGCTTCGGTGTGTGGCGGCTGCCTCGCACTGATGGATGCCGGCGTGCCAATGCGCAAGCCTGTAGCTGGCGTTGCCATGGGTATGATTTCGGACAGCGAGACTGGCAAATATGCCATCCTCACCGATATTCTCGGCGACGAAGACCACCTTGGCGACATGGACTTCAAGGTGACTGGCACACGCGACGGTATCACCGCTTGCCAAATGGATATCAAGGTTGACGGCCTTTCCTACGAAGTGCTGACCGAAGCCCTCGAACAAGCCCGTCAAGGCCGACTCCACATCCTTGATGAAATGGCCAAGACCATCACAGAACCACGTTCCGATTACAAGGAATTCGTCCCACGCATCGAGACCATCTTCATCCCGAAGGACATGATTGGTGCTGTTATCGGACCTGGCGGCAAGGTAATCCAAGAAATGCAAAAAGTGACCAACACCACCATTTGCATCACCGAGGACGAACAGAAAGGCATCGTAGAAATCTCTTCACAGAACAAGGAAGACATCGAAGCTGCCAAGGCAAAGATTCGTGCTATCGTAGCCGTTCCTGAAGTCGGTGAAGTATATGACGGCAAGGTGACTTCCATCATGTCGTTCGGTGCTTTCGTGGAAATCATTCCTAACAAGGACGGATTGCTTCACATCTCCGAAATCGACTGGAAGCGTTACGAGACGATGGAAGAGACCGGTCTCAAGGAAGGCGACCACATCCAAGTGAAGCTGATTGAAATCGACGAGAAGAACGGCAAGTTGCGCCTGTCAAGAAAAGCATTGCTTCCAAAACCAGAAGGTTACGAAGAGAAAAAAGGCGGTGACAGACCACGCGGCGACAGACCTCACAACAACAACCATGGTGGCAACCACGGCGGCGACAGAGGTCATGGCGGCAATGGCGGTCCAAGAAGACACTAATCCTAAAAAGGAACATTATTTCATAACATAAACACAATTAAATGAGGCAGTTAAAGATTACGAAGCAGGTAACCAACAGAGAGACCGCATCTCTCGACAAGTACCTGCAAGAGATTGGTAAAGTTGAACTGATTACGGCAGAAGAAGAAGTCGAATTGGCTCAGCGTATCAAACAAGGCGACAAGATTGCATTGGAAAAGCTCACCAAAGCCAACTTGCGTTTTGTAGTCTCCGTAGCAAAACAGTATCAGAACCAAGGCCTTAGTCTTCCCGACTTAATCAACGAAGGTAACTTGGGACTGATAAAAGCCGCACAACGTTTCGACGAGACCAGAGGTTTCAAGTTCATCTCCTACGCCGTTTGGTGGATTCGTCAGTCCATCCTTCAGGCATTGGCCGAACAATCGCGCATCGTCCGTCTTCCTCTGAACAAAATCGGTTCCATCAACAAAATCAATAAGACTTATGCCAAGTTAGAGCAAGAGTTTGAACGTGAACCCAATGCAGAGGAAATCGCCGAAGTGCTCGACATCACGGAGCAGGAAGTAAAAGAATCGATGAAGAACGCAGGTCGTCACATCTCAATGGACGCTCCTCTCGTACAAGATGAAGACAACACCATGTACGACGTGCTGAAAAGCGATGAGGCACCAACCCCTGAAACTGAGCTTTTGTATGAGTCGTTACGCAAAGAAATTGACCGAGCCATCTCAACCCTAACCCAACGCGAGCAAGACGTCGTCCGCCTCTATTTCGGCCTCGACGGAAAGCACCCGATGACCCTGGAAGAGATTGGCGAGAAATTCGACCTGACACGCGAACGCGTACGCCAGATCAAGGAAAAGGCCATACGCAGGTTGAAACACACCAGCCGAAGCAAAATCCTGAAGAGTTATCTCGGTTAAAATCCAAAAGAAAAGCCTCTCGAAATTTCGGGAGGCTTTTTTATGCGCTATCCTTCAGAAATATTGCGTAATTTTGCCCATCATTACCAATTCGCATGAAAAAAGCACTAACCTTTATTAATATCTTGCTTGTGGTTTTGGCGGCACAAGCACAAAACACCATTTTCCATACTGACAAGCTATGGTTAAGCATTGACGACGAAGGATATATCTCATCACTGGTAGTTTGCGACAAAGAAATCCTTTCTGACACCTTCTACCCTATCCTCATGGGTTGCCAAAATGGCCGACTAGCTTTGCCACAAGCCTTCGAGCCATCATACGGGACACTCTACAATGTCGTCTTTGACGATGGAAGTGAAGCCGTTCTTGACATCCAAGAATTCGGCAGCCATCTGAAAATCACCATTGAACGGCAAAACATCCATGGCGGCGACTACGATGCGATGATAATATGTCCCGTAATGCTCAACATCAACGAAGTGGTTGGCGACATCATCGGCGTGGTGCAAGGAAAAGGTGTGGCTTTCGGCATCCAAGCCCTGAACATCAAGACTAATGCGGGAATTCCGCAAGAATATGCCGGAAAAATCAGCGAACGGCTTCACTATGAAGGCGAGCCGGCCTCGGTCTCCACCTCCTCCCTCCCAGCCTACCGTCTGGCTGCCACAAGAACAAAAAAAGGTGCCATGATGCAATTTTCAGCTCGCTATCGCGGGAGATTGGAATACAGGAATGTTCAAGGTGTTGACAGCGTAATGGTTCTGCCCATAGAAAGCAGCGACCGACTGATTGACGGCGCTTCCGTTGCCCTATTTGGATGCCCACAAAACGAAGCCTTGAGCCGCATCGGCGAGATTGAGATTGCCGAAAATCTTCCCCACCCCATGTTTGATGGCGAATGGGGAAAGACTTCGCGCTCAGCCATGAAACCTTACATCATCTCCGACTTTTCGGAAAACGATTTCGATTTCGTGCTCGAAAAATGTCACCAAGCCGGAATGGAATATGTCTATCACATCGAACCTTTTGAGGACTGGGGGCATTTCCATTGGAGCAAGGATTTCGTGAAAGGTGGCAAAGACAATGACGTCAGAAGGCTTGTCGAGAAAGCTGAAAGCCAGGGCATCCATGTCGGAATCCACACGCTTAGCAATTTCACCACCACCAACGACAGTTATGTCAGTCCAAGGCCTTCGGAGCACTTGCTCAAGCAAGGCATCGTAAAGCTTCAAGAAGGAATCGACGAAAGCCAAACCGATTTCGCCGTCTATCATTCCGACCTTTTTGCCCGCCCGATGACGCTCAACTTGCTACAGATTGACGACGAGCTCATCTCCTATCGCACCACCGAAGTCGCCGGAAACACCCATCTCCTGCACAGCTGCACCCGTGGCACTTACGGCACCAAGAAATCGGCACACGCCAAAAACGCCACCGTCTATAAACTTTGGGACCATCCTTACAAAGTGGTGTTTCCTGACCTCGTCCTGCAAGACAGCATTGCCCAGCGGCTGGTGGAAATCTTCAACCGCACTGGCCTGTCGCAAATCTCGTTCGACGGTTTGGAAGGCTGCACATACACCGGTCACGACGACTATGCCACCTCGCGCTTCGTCAGCCAATGCTACGAAGGTTGGGACCACAATGTGCTCAACGACGCGAGTCAACTCAACCATTATAATTGGCACATCCACAGCCGCATGAACTGGGGCGAGCCTTGGGGCGAAGCCATGCGCACCGGGCAAGTTGAAGCCCGCATCAAGAACCAGGATTTCTTCCGCCGGAACCTCTTCCCGAGGATGCTGGGCTGGTTCAAGATCAGCCTCGCCGACCGCAAATATGAATGCACCACAATAGAAGATGTGGAATGGGCCATGTCGGAATGCGCCGGTTTTGATGCCGGTTACGGCATGACTATCTACATGAATGCCATGCGCAACCACGGACAGCTTGATGCAATTCTCGAAACGATGAGATATTGGGACCAATTACGTCTTGCCGATGCGTTCAGCGACGACCTGAAGGCGAGACTCAAAGACCCTTACACCGAATGGCATCTGGAGAAGCTTGACGACAGCACCTTCAACCTCTACGAGATGCACATCTCGCGTCGTTTCCGCTGCGACCTTGCCGACATGCAGCCCGGTCAGCCTGGCGGAGCCGATTGGCAATGGGACTCACACTTCAGCGGCCGTTATGCCCTTCGCCTCCATGTTGAAGGCGAAGGCCAAATCCAGAATCCTTATTTCCAAACTGCCGATGGCGTGCTGGCATTTGAATGCACACTGAAAGCGGGACAATATCTGCTATACGACTTCAACGGGAAGGCCGTCATCACCGACAGCAACTACAATTACATTGAAACCATCGAGAAGCAAGGCGTTTCGATGCTGCCCGAAGGAAGTTCCACCATATCATTCAGTTGCGACACGAAAAAAGGCGACGAAATGCCGGAAGTGACCGTCCGTTTCATCACCAGGGACAAGCCCGAAACCGTGAAATTGAGCGTTACTTCACCCCAGGAAAATGCTCCACGATTTTGACCTTGATATCAGGGAAGCTATTCACAATCTGAACTTTCACATCGGGGAAACTCTCCACTAGCTTAACCTTGCCGCATTGGTCGGGAAAGTGTTCCACGAGTTCCACTTCGACATCAGGAAACGATTCCACGATTTGGACCTTGATGTCAGGGAAATGCTCCACAATCTTAACTTTGCCGTAAAGATTGAAGGTCTTGCCGTCCTTATTGGTGTATGTGCAGTTCTTTTTGTCGATGCCAGGTTTTACGTCGCTTTTCTGAGCCATCATTGGAACGGCCAAAATCAGCGTCAGTGCGATGATAAGCAAGTGCTTCATTTTTGACAAAGTTTAAAAGGTTAATAACGAAAGTTACTGCAAAAATAAAAAACTTTCGCCAAAGAGGAACGGATATTGGAATTTGAGAAGTGATGACGGTTACCTTATTTTAAATTAGTCTAAATCCAAACAACGTTTTTACTACATTGTAAACCAATGATTTAATCTAACAGAAATTTAGATATTTCCGTTTGGATTGAATTATTTATTTTTGCAGCCTAAACGAAGGATTAGGACA
>JAKSMV010000040.1 GCA_024400425.1 Bacteroidales bacterium | reverse complement strand
CGCAGTTGCCGTTGCGGACGTCAACACGCCAGAAGTAGTTGGTGTTGTTGTAGAGACCAGTGACGGTGTAGCTTTCAGCGAGGTCGGTAGTCCAGTCAACGAGGACGTCTTCGCAGTAGTAGGTGCTACCGAAAACAAGGCGGTATTCAGTGGCGTATTCACCAAGTTTCCATTTCAAGGTGACGGCTGATGGTTCGAGTTCGTCAGCGTCGTCAGCAGGAGTTGGTTGGTAAGCAGCTTCTGGGCATGGCAGTTCTTCGGCGTTGAGGACCACATCCCATGCGTCTTCGGTTGAAGAAGCAGCGATGTAGTAAGTGCCAGGAACCATGGTCATGTTCTCGATGATGTATTCAGTGCGGTTGTTGTTGCCTCTAGCAAGACCGAAGGTGGTTGTTGGGGCATAGTTCACAGTGTAAGGTGAGGTGAAGGTAGGTGTGCTGTAGTTGTAAGCGTACAAGCCTGCACCGGTCATTGGAACACACTGGAAGTAGCAGCTGCTATAGGTACCAGGATTGAGGCAGTCCATGCCAATGAGCAGGTTTCCACCATTGTATTGGTAAGGAGTGCTGAAGGTGACAACCATCATGCCATCGACAATGGCGAGTTGACCAGTATAGACGGTGGTAGCCGTAGTTGGATCGATGAAGCTGGTCATGGCGGTGTTGCTCACTTCTTTCAGATAGACCTGGAAGTTGGTATTCCATGCAGATGGAGTAGAAGCTGTGTAGTAAGTGAGGCTGTTGATGGTACGGCCGGCCATAGGAGCGATTTCTGTAGCAGGAATCACATACTGTGAACGGGTGTAGGCATCAGCATAGAATCCGTACATTGGCAGGGTACCAATAGTTTCAGTACCTTCTGCATAAGCGGTATATTCGGTCATGCCACTGCCACCACCGACGATGGTAGGACCAACGTAGTTGTTCTCGAGGTCAGGACCGCCAACTTCGTCGATACCGGCTTGGGTATAGACAGCCATCTTGGCGTTTTCAGCCATTTCGTCGGTGCCGACAGTGGTAACAGTACCATTGAGCATGACGTCTTGGTTGAAGGTCACCTTATAGACAGCGTCAATGCCGTCTTCGGCATCGCCAGGAAGCTGGTAGTTGTCATACAAGGTAACGGTCGTTGGGGTGTCTCTGTATTCGAATGGGTAAGCATCGGTGATTTCGCGGGCCATTTCCCAAACGTCGGGTTCCACTGGAGTGTAAGCTTCAGCGGTGATGTCCCAAACGGCAGCCTCGCGGGTGCCTTCGTAGATAGCCACGAATTGTCTTTCCACGAGTTCTTCGTCGCTTTCACCGGTAGCGATAGCGAGTTCAGTTTCGTCGCCGTTGCGGAAATTGATAGGATATTCCACATCGACCATGGTGAAGTAACCATCGTTAGGAGTGAAGTCGAGAACGCTGACAGCGACAGGAGCTGTGCCGTCGTAGGTCATGGTGAATTCGTAAGGACGCATCCATGCACCTGAAGGACGAGGACCCATGTTGATGACGTCAACATTGCCTTCGGCATCAACTACGTGGAGACCACGGCCTGGAGCAGGAGTACCACCTTCGTAGGTGAAAGTGGTCTTTGGCAGGAAGTTGCGCTGATTAACCGAAACATTTGCGAGACTGCTGGCATTATAGCCACTAATAGAAGCGCCGTTCACTTCTTCGCCCAAAAAGTAAATGAACTTGTAACCATTGTCATTCACATTTTCAACACCAAGCAACAGGTTGCCGCCGTTGTAGGTGTAAGGCGTGCTGAAGGTAATGGTGCATTCACCACCATTGCCAGCAGAAACAAACGACAATGTTCCCGAGTAAACCATAGTGCAGTTGGCCGTCGGAACGTAGGCCGAAATGCTGGTGTAATCCACTTCCGTGAGATACACGTTAGCGGTGGACACCGTAGTGTACGGAATGTTGCTTGAAGTGCAGTACAACTTGATGGACTCAATTGTACCGCCATTCATTGCAGCGAGTTCAGCAGCGGGATACACGCTCTGAGCCCTCGTGAAATCATCAAAATAGCTAACGAACGCAGGTACGTTGCTATTTTGAGCCGTGCCGTCATGGACGGTCAATTCGTTGGCCCTAACCAAGCCCGTGAAGGCGAGAATAAGACCCATCATCAAAGAAAAAACTTTTCTTTTCATAATGATTTGAATTTAGTTAATAATTAAGTGAATTAAATAATGATATGTGTTGTTAACATATTTGCTTTTTTACTTTGTCACAAGATTGTAGGTATCTTGGGCAATGACAAACTCTTCGTCGGTAGGATACACCACCACGGTGACCTTCGAGTCGGGTGTGGAGATGATGCCAGCGTCGCCAATGGTTTCCTTGTTGGCTTCGTGGTTCAGCTTGATGCCGAGGAATTCCATGTCTTCGAGGATAGGCTCGCGCATGAACCATGCGTTTTCGCCAATGCCGCCCGTCATCACGATGACGTCGGCTCCATTCATGATAGCCATGTAGGCACCGATGTATTTCTTCACGCGGTGTGCGAACATGTTGAAGGCATAGGTGCTGCGTTCGTCGCCGTCAATCTTGCCTTGACGCACGTCGCGCATGTCTTGCTTGCCACCGGTGATACCCACGAGACCCGATTTCTTGTTTACCAGCGTGTTCATCTCCTTGGTGCCGTAGCCTTCCTTGTCCATGATGTACATGAAAGCGCCGAGGTCGAGGTCGCCAGTGCGGCTGCCCATCACGAGGCCTTCGACAGGAGTAAAGCCCATCGAGGTTTCAACTGACTTGCCGTTTTCGACGGCAGCGATGGAAGCGCCCGAACCGAGGTGGCAGGTGACAATCTTACTGGTCTTCCAGTCCTTGCCGACGAAGGCAGCGGCTCTTTCGGCCACATACTTATGGCTGGTGCCGTGGAAGCCGTAGCGACGCACGCGATACTTCTCGTAGTATTCGTAAGGCACTGCATAGAGATAAGCCTCAGGTGGCATGGAAGCGTGGAACGAAGTGTCGAACACGGCTGCCATCGGGATGCCTGGAAGCACTTCTTCCATGGCGTGGATGCCTTGAAGGCTGCCAGGGTTGTGCAGAGGAGCAAGGTCGCAGAGGCTTTCGATGCCTTCGATGACCTTCTGGTCGATGCGCACGCTTTGTGGGAAGAGTTCGCCACCATGAGCCACGCGGTGACCGACAGCGTCGATTTCCTTCAAATCCTTAATGACACCCATTTCTGGGTCAACCAGTGCCTTCAGCACCAGCTTGATGCCTTCGGTATGGTTCGGGATTGGAAGTTGTTCGTAGTGCTTCTCGCCATTGTACTTGTGCGTGAACTCACCCATCTCGAGACCGATGCGTTCAAGCAAGCCTTTGGCCAAAAGGTGCGATGTGTTGGCATTTTCCATGTCAAGCAACTGATACTTGATGGAAGAACTGCCGCAATTTAGAACCAAAATTTTCATGTTGAATTGTGATTTGTTTGATTTATTGACTGGGGGACTTGGGGACATTTAGACTTATGGACTATTAGACTTTGGGGATTGGATGTCAAAATTGTCAAAAAGTCTAATTGTTCGATTTACTTCTTCTGGGCGATAGCTTGGTTAGCGGTGATGGCAACGAGTTTATAGACATCGTCGATTGAGCAGCCGCGGCTCAGGTCGTTGCAAGGTTTAGCGAGACCTTGGAGCACAGGACCCACAGCTTCGGCACCTGCCAAACGCTGCACGAGCTTATAGGCGATGTTACCGACTTCGAGGCGTGGGAACACCAAGGTGTTGGCCTTACCGGCAACAGGACTGTTCGGAGCCTTGCTCGAACCCACTGATGGAACGATAGCGGCATCGGCTTGGAGTTCGCCATCGAGGACGAGGTCAGGACGCATCTCTTGTGCCTTGCGTGTGGCTTCGATGATCTTATCCACATCTTCGTGCTTGGCTGAGCCTTTGGTCGAGAAGCTCAAGATGGCAGTGACAGGGTCGATCTTGGCGATGTTCTTGGCAGTGTCAGCAGTGCAGACTGCGATTTCAGCCAGTTGGTCAGCCGTTGGGACAGGAGTTACAGCGCAGTCGGCAAACACCAGCTTGCCATCGGTGCCATACTTGCAGCCTTCAGGCAGGAACATGATGAAAGCGCCGCTCACGCAAGTCACACCAGGAACGGTCTTGATGATCTGCAGTGCAGGACGGAGCATGTCGCCAGTGGTGCTGCGGGCGCCACTCACGAGGCCGTCGGCCTTGCCAGCCTTGACGAGCAGAATGCCGAGATACATGAAGTTCTCAGCCAGAGCCTCGGCTTGTTCCATGGTCATGCCTTTAGCCTTACGGAGTTCGTAAAGCAATTCGGCATACTGTTGCTTGTCGGGGTTGTTCTTTGGGTCAATGATTTGGGCCTTATCAATGTTCTTCAAGCCAAATTCGGCCGTCATTTCTTTAATCTTGTCGGCAGGTCCGATGAGGGTGATGTCGGCAACACCGTCAGCCAAGAGTTGGTCTGCGGCTTTCAGAGTACGAGGTTCGTCGCCTTCGGGGAGCACAATGCGTTGCTTATTAGCTTTTGCATTGGCGATAATTTCTTGCATCAAATCCATAGTTGATTGTTTTGTTTATGTGAACTTAAATATTTTATTTATAATAATATACGCGTTTACAATACATATAAAACGCGCAAAAATACACTTTTTTCCCGTTCAATGGCCACAAATTGTTGTTTTTGCCTTATTTTTCCAAATGTTTTTGACAATTTAAAGACAACCTTGACACACAAAAAGTGAATTTATTACTTTTGCAGCCACTAACGACGACAAGAAAACATGCCCGACAACCCAATCATATCAATAACCGATTCGATAGCCGACACGCTCAGCAAAGTGGCCATGCCTACGCATTTCGTCGGCTCGAATTGCAGCGAATCGCTGACGCCGACGCTCCGCGTGGCTTATGATGTGCTTGAAGGTTGGAACCTCGTCATTGTGGCTTTGGTCTTGCTTCTCATCGTGCTCAACAAGCAACTCTATCCGCGCCAATTCCGTCAAGCCCTGACCGTTCCGCAAGGCACTGCACAGACCAACCAACTGCTTCGCGAGTGGTCGCCAACAGGCAGCTTTCTAGGCCTCTCGTTCCTCTTCGCATACGTCATCATCATGGCCTTGTTCGTACAGAAATCATTCGTCATCATGTCGCGCGACGTATCACGATACAATAGTTTTGGAACTTATTGTACCATAGTCGGTTGCGTTGCATGTTTAGTCTTGCTACGCTATGCGATCCTGTATCTGATGAACTGGCTTTTCGGCACCCGCGATGCCGTTGACAGGCAGACAGCCGTACAGCTTTCGCTCTCCACTTTATGCCTCATCGCCATGCTGCCCATACTGCTGCTTCTGCTCTACAATCCCTACTCGGCTTTCGTGTGGATTGGCATAGGCATCATCAGTCTGTTCGTCCTCATCAGGACTGTCAAAGACATTATTGAAACAAGAGTTTCATCAAAAATATCATCGTTTTACATTTTTTTGTATTTTTGCGCCCTCGAAATCATACCCGTTGTGACATTTGTTGAAGCAGGCATGCGCTATTTCAGTAAAGGCTCTGTATTCTAACAAGTTAAGCACGAGAAAACGAGTAAAAAATAGGAATATAGACGCACTAAAAAGCAAGTAGAACGAATGAAAATCAAGTCGATTTTGGTGTCTCAACCCCAACCTGCCGATATTTCCAAAACGCCATACGGCGACATGGCAAAGAAATATGGTGTCAACTTCACATTTGAAAAATTCATAAAACTCGATGACGTTTCGGCCACAGAACTGCGGCAGGAACACATCAAATTGCCAGAATATACAGCCATCATCCTTACCAGCCGCAATGCTGTTGACCACTTTTTCAGAGTCGCCAAGGAGATGCGTTATGCCATTCCAGAAACGCTCAAATACTTCTGCATTAACGAATCGACAGCCTTGTATCTGCAACGTTACGTGCAATATCGCAAGCGCAAGGTGTTCTATGGCAACCAGACCCTTACCGACTTGATTGACATCATGAAGAAGCACAAGGACGAGAAATACTTGTATTGCTGCTCCGACATCAGCTCAGACAGCACCATCGACTTGCTGACTGCTGCCAAGCTCGACTTCACCAAAGCCGTGATGTTCCGCACCGTCTCCGCCGACCTGAAAGACACCATCAAAATTGACGATTACGACATGCTGGTCTTCTTCAGCCCTGCTGGTATCCAGTCGCTGAAAGACAACTTCCCAGAGTTCAAGCAAGACGAAGTCGCCATTGGCGGTTTTGGCGATACCACCTGCCAAGCCATCACATCAGCCGGTTTCGAACTGAGTTTCCGTGCCCCAACAGCAACAGCACATTCCATGACGATGGCCATCGAGGAATATCTCGCTGCCGACGCGAAGAAAAACAAGAAGAAATAAGACCGCTGTCATTCCCTTGACTTATGCTTACGAAAGAGGATTTCCCGAAATACGAGCGCATTTGTAAAGACAACGAAATCACTGCGTTGTTCAACGATGGCGAAGGCATTTCGGTATATCCCTATCGGGTTGTGTTCCTATTCAAGCCCAATGTCAACGAACGAGTCACTTGCCGCTTGTTGCTTTCCGTTTCAAAAAAACGCTTTCACCATGCCTTCAAGCGCAACCGCGTGAAACGCCTCATCCGCGAATCGTGGAGAAAAAACAAGGCCGAGCTTTACGAAACTTGCGAACGCGACAATATTTCGGTCGATGTTGCGTTGGTTTATACGGCTACCGTCATCCATTCGTACGATGAGATGATGAACAAGACAGGAAAAGCCATCCACGAAATCGTCAAGCACCATGAAACCCATCAAACAATGGCCAACTGAGTTCTTGATATTCCTCATCAGGGTCTATCAAGTCACCTTATCACCCTTAATCGGAAAGAGCTGCCGCTATACGCCGACATGCTCCAACTATGGCATCCAAGCGCTGCGGAAATACGGAGCGATAAAAGGAACTTGGCTCACCATCAAGCGTGTGCTCTCATGCAATCCTTGGGGCGGGAGTGGGTATGATCCGGTTCCGTAGGGAGTGGAGAGTAGTGAGTTGAAAGTTGAGAGTGGAGAGTTAAAAGTTGAAAGTGGAGAGTTAAAAGTTGAGAGTGGAGGTGGCTGCTGAGCGGAGCCGAAGCAAGCCATGAGAATTGAGAATTACGAAATTTGAATATAAAACTTGAATAAAGCAAAATACTATGAAACAGAGAATTATCGGTTTGGTGCTGCTTGCCTTCTTGTCGGTGGCGGCAATGGCCCAAGAGAAACAGAATAATTTCGAAATCGCGAAAAGCCTCGACATCTACAACAGCCTGCTCCGCGAGCTGAATCTGAATTATGTCGATGAAATCAATCCGGGCGAGCTCAACGAAGCAGCCATCAACGCCATGTTACAGGGCCTCGACCCCTACACCGTTTTCATCCCCGAATCGAACATCGAAGATGCACGTTTCATGACCACGGGCGAATATGGCGGCATCGGAGCGCTCATCCAATTCGATGGCGAATACACACGCATCTCCGACCCTTATGAAGGTTGGCCCGCCCAGAAAGCAGGAATCACTGCCGGCGACGTCATCCTCGAAGTGAACGGCGTGGATTGCCACAAAAAGACGACCGCACAGGTGAGCGAACTGCTGAAAGGTCAGCCCGGCACCGAAGTGACACTGAAACTCAAGCGCTATGGAAGCGACAAGCCTGTCGTCAAGACCTTGAAACGCGAGAAAGTGAAAATCGACGACATCCCATATTATACCGTTTTCGACAATGGCGTGGCCTATCTCTCGCTGAGCGGCTTCACCCGCGATGCTGGCGCCAACGTGAAAGCCAAACTCCTCGAAATGAAGAAAGACCACGAGCTGAAAGGCTTCATCCTCGACTTGCGCGGCAATGGCGGCGGACTGTTGAACGAAGCTGTTGACATCGTCAACTTGTTCATTGCCAAAGACAAACCCGTGGTTTCGATGAGAGGCAAGACAACTGCATCATGCCACCAATACAACACCAACAACCCATCTGTCGATGAAAAGATTCCTTTGGCCATTCTGGTTGATGGCAGCAGCGCATCGGCAAGCGAGATTGTGGCCGGCTCGATCCAAGACTACGACCGCGGCGTCATCATCGGCACGCGCACTTTCGGTAAAGGACTGGTACAAAACATCTTGCCGTTGAGCTACAACACACAGATGAAAGTCACCGTAGCCAAATACTACATTCCAAGCGGACGCTGCATCCAGGAAATCGACTACTCGCACAAGAAGGATTCCACCATGGTGAAGACCGACACTTTGGGCAAGCCTTTCACCACAATGGCGGGACGCACCGTCTATGAAGGCCACGGCATCACGCCCGACGTGAAAGTGGAACGCGATCCCTACGCCACCGTGACCGCTTATCTCTATGGCAAAAACATGATTTTCGACTACGCCAACAAGTATTACAATGAACATCCAACCATCGCTCCCGCAAAGGAATTCAAGATTGACGAAGCTACCTATCAAGACTTTATGGAATTTGTCAAGTCGCACGATTTCAGCTACACTACAGGGTGCGAAATGGAGATGAAGAAGCTGAAGGAAGCCATGGAAATTGAAGGTTGCGACAAGCAGGTAGCCGACATCGTCAAATCATTAGAAAAAGCCTTGGAAGCCGAAAAAGCCAACGACCTGCAAAACAACCGTGACGACATTGAGGAACTGCTTCGTTCGGAGATTGTCGGACGCTATTATTACCAGAAAGGACGCATCGAGGCAGCCCTGCAAAACGACCCCGACCTCGACCGCGCCTTCGAGATTCTGCTCAACACCAACGGCAAAGACGAGTACCACACCCTTCTGAGTAAGTGATGACCATACAGACGCCAATAAGTCAACTGATTAGGCAAGGATATTTCCTTGGCTTGGTCATGTTGGCGGCTTCGCTCACGCTGTCGCCTTTCGTGATGAGCGTGGCACAGTTTTGGCTCATCGGCATCTGGATTATCGATGCCATCGTCAACAAGGATTTCAAGGAAAAATGCAGCCGTTTCTGGCACAACAAAGCGGCAGTCCTTCTCGTCGCATTCTATCTCCTTCATGTGATTGGATCGACTTATACCTCTGATTTCCAATATGCAACAAAGGACTTGCGCGTCAAGTTACCCTTGCTTCTCCTACCCTTCCTTTTCTCATCGACCGACCCGCTCGACCGCAAGCATTTCGACTTGCTGATGAACATCTACGTGCTATCCGTTTTCGTGGCCACTTGGTTCAGCTTTACAGCCTATCTGAAACACGATTACGGCGATGTCCGCGAAATCTCACATTTCATCAGCCACATCCGCTTCTGTCTCCACATCGTCTTCTGCATGGCGATAACAGCCTATTATCTTTTCACCCGACCCGCAAAATGGTGGAGCAAGGCGTTGCAAATCGCTATCATTCTTTGGTTTGCCTACCAAATTTACATCTTCGAGTCGTTGTCGGGTTATGCAGTCTTGACAGCCGTCGTGATAGTAAGCATCTTACATGCTTTCTTGCATTGGAAGAAAGGCATCGGTTGGCGCATTGCCGTGGTTTCGATTGCCATACTCGTAGTGGCGGCAACTTCCATTACTTTATACAAGATTGTAAAGCCCATGATGGAAGTCGAAGAGGTGGATTTCAGTGCGTTAGACAAGACAACCGCCCAAGGCAACGCTTATTGGCACGACACAATTTGCAACCCTATCGAAGACGGGCATTATGTCGGACTGTATTATTGCCGAAAAGAGCTGAAAGAGGCATGGCCGCAGCGCAGCAGCCTGGCTTTTGATGGCCAGACCACCAACGGCGAGAACCTTGAGGCCACCTTGGCGCGTTATCTCACCTCGAAAGGCCTGCGCAAAGATACCGAAGGCGTCATGGCACTGACTGACACCGACATACAGAACATCGAGCAAGGCATCGCCAACTACAACAACTGGTCGCATCCAGGTTTCAGGGCACGGCTGTCGTCAACGCTGTTCGAATACAATCTCTATCGACGCTACAACAACCCCAATGGCGGCTCGCTCTCGCAACGCATCGAATACACGCGGGCATCGCTCCATATCATCAAGAAGCACCCGTGGTTTGGGGTAGGCACTGGCGACGTGCCAACAGCCTTTGCCCAAGCCTACGACGAAATACAATCACCGCTGAATCAGGAATTTCGCTATCGGGCACACAACCAATATCTGGCCATCACCATAGCCTTCGGCTTGGTCGGATTGGCGCTGTTCTTGGTCAGCTTATTCTTTCCTTACCTCTCATCCAAGAAAAACCGGCATTACCTTTACACCATCTTCTTGTGTATCATGGTCTTGTCGATGTTTCCGGAAGACACGCTCGAGACCCAAGCCGGTGCCTCGCTGTTTGCCTTCTTCAACGCGTTGCTTTTGTTCGCCTATCCAAGAGAATGACATTAGCAAGGCATAGTGTCTGTTTTGATTTTTCAAAAAAAAGCCTATGTCATACCGACGAAGGAGAGTATCTATAGGCTTTTTTGAGTGAAACAAATAACAATAGATTTCTTCCCTACGGTCGAAATGACATTGTTATATGTTTCACCTAAATCAAAACAGACTCTTAGTTTCTTGAACTGCGGATTCCGTGAATTACGCTACTTGGCTTCGCCCCCACACACGCCTCGGGTCATTGCGAGGAGGCACGACGAAGCAAACCAGACGATGAGTTTGCCTCCGCGTATTACGCGTATCTATCGTATTGTTTTTTTATAAAGATACGAGCGATACGTGGAGGAAATTCCAGGTTTGCTTCACTTCGTTCGCGACGACGCGAAGCGGCAGTCCGCCTGCCGGTAGTGGCAGGGGTTCCGCATGGCTCCACCGCCTGCTGAATGTCTGCCGTCCCT
>JAKSMV010000004.1 GCA_024400425.1 Bacteroidales bacterium | reverse complement strand
GTTCACCACGATTCGCAGGAAACGCGTGAAAAGGCCTTGAAAATGGGTGCCAATATTTTGAGGTATGTCTTTACGAAATAAACTTGATTGAAATATGAATAGTTTGTTTTTGGAATTGGGAAGTTTTGAAAAGGAGGTGCAAGATAAATTTGGCAATGATTTCTCTTTTGTGTTTCGAATTTATAATAGGTTTATTTCTAATGTTAAGATTCAAGATCTTCGTAAAATATTCATAGAAACTTTTTCAACTCAAGAAAGTGAATCAATCGATTTTTTTGATAGTTTGTGTCATATAAGGAAATATATTGATTGGAATGTGCATTTTAAAGTGGAAGGTGATTTTGATAGGTACAAGTTTATTTTGGATTTTATTCAGGAAACGATTCTTGAAATATGTGATAGATTTGATTGGCCAAAAGATGGTTTTGAAGATGCTTATTTGAAAACTATAAATACTGGGTTTATAAATGAATATGTTCTTATTTCACCCAAAACATCGAAGGATAGAAAGCATACTGCGATGGTTCTGGTGAAAAGTAAGGCTGATATTGTTGAATTGTTTCTTGTTATATTGAATTATCGTGATAAATCGGTATTAAAGAGCCTTAAACTGATAGATTTGCCATTTTATTATGATTGTTTTACGGATGTCGTTCAATCGCTTCATTGGTTGGATGATAATGAAATTGTTTTATCGAATATTGATAAGGAAATCAATTATAGATACATACTTGGAAGAAATGAATTGGAAATGTTTTTTACTCCAGTTTACCTTGATGGGGATGCCTTGAAGAATAAAGTTAAATTGTGGAATCCAAACCTTACAGTGGAAGAATTTCAAGATTTAGCATGTTTGAAAAAATGAAGGATATTAAAAAGAATATAGATTTTCGAAATAGATAAACAATAATAGACAATACATTATGGAAGAACAGAAAAAATGCCTCTACTGCGGAGAACCAATCATTGGCCGTGTCGATAAAAAATTCTGCTGCGACTCGTGCCGCAATAGCTATAACTACGAAAAAAACCACAAGCAAATCAATGTGGTGAGAAATATCAATGCCATTTTGGCCCGCAATTACAATATCTTGCAGGAACTGAATCCGTCGGGAAAAGGTTTCGTTTCACGCCAACAACTGGTTGACAAATCGTTTGATTTCAAATACTTTACTCACATCTATCGTACGAAGGCAGGAGCTGAATATCACTTCGTTTACGACCAAGGTTATGTTCCAAAAGAGAATGATGCTGAGCATTTCGTGTTGGTGCAGAATGCTGATGTTTGACTTTTGAACTTTTAAAGCTTACGCTATGAAAAAGACACTATTCCTTATCGCATTTGCAATCCTTGCCATTGGCACGGTGAATGCAAGGCCTGTTGACGCTAATGTCGCCAAAGGTTTGGGCATCAAGTTTATGATGGCTAATACCTCCGTGCGTTCAACGCAAGCGGAATTGGTCTATACGGCTCAAACTACTCAAGGTGACAATGCTTTTTATGTGTTTTCGATGAGTCCCAAAGGGTTTGTCATCGTTTCCGCCGATGACCGTATGCGTCCAATTCTCGGTTATTCCACTGAAAGCAACTTCAATCCAGATTATATCGCTGATGGTTTGCAGACCTTCTTCGATAATTATGAGGCAGGCGTTTCTCAAATGATTGAGAACGATGATGCACGTACCGAACAAGCCAACTCTGACTGGACACGTTTATCCGAGACTGGCAAAATCAACGATACGAGAATCGGTAGGGGAGTGGAACCTCTGTTGGCGTCAATCTGGAACCAGACTGACCTTTACAATAATATGGCCCCAGAAGATCCTTCGTCGGTTTACAGCGGTCATTGCAAATCGGGTTGTGTGGCCAATGCAATGAGCCAGCTCATGCGTTATTGGGAATGGCCTCGTCACGGACAGGGGTCGCATAGTTATTATGCAAATGGTTATTATGGTAATTATGGCTGGCAACAAGCCAATTTCGGCGAAGCTACCTACCAGTTCGAATTGATGCCTGATTTCCTTGATTTCGCAAGTCCGCAATTCGAAGTTGACGCCACCGCTTTGCTTGAATATCACGCAGGTGTGAGCGTTGACATGGGTTATGGTCCTTCTGCTAGTGGCGCTTTTTCTCAAGATGTCCCAGATGCTTTTGTGGATTATTTCCGTTATGACAATGACTTGCATATTGAATATCTTGGCAACAATCTGACGCAATGGGAAAACGATTTGCGCAACAATTTAGATGGCGGTATGCCGCTTTATTATGCTTCGCAAGGTGATGCTGGCGGGCATGCATACGTGCTTGATGGATATGACGATAACAACATGTTCCACCTCAATTGGGGTTGGGCTGGTTGGGATAATGGCTATTATGCCATTGATGGTTTCTACCTGACTTATTATTCTTTTCCATGGTATCACAATGCTGTCTTCGATTTGCATCCCGACGAGGAATACTACGATGCGCCAAAAACGGTGGAAAACTTGAACACATACATCAATTTCTTTGAGTTTGCCGCCATCGAGTTTGACCCTGTTTTTGAAACACTGAATGGCGAAGCATTAAGTTCGATTGACTCTATCGTTGTGATGCGTGATGGAGCAGTCATCGAACGCTTGAGCAATGTCTCTGACCAGCATGTTATGATTGAGATGGATGGACTGTCGGGGGAAGGCACCTATTATTATTCGGTGTATGCGAAAAATGGAGATATCATGAGTAAGGTGGTTCGTGACACACTTGTGCTTAACCATGGTAGTTACTATAAATTTGACCTCCATGATGCCAATGAAGATGGTTGGGACATGTCGTTTGTGGCTGTCGTGGATGAAAACGGGAAAGCCATGGGGCGTGCAGGCTTGATGGATGGTGGTCAAGACGAGGTTGTTATGCCTGTGCCTTGTAATAAAGACTTGACACTTTTCTGGACCTACGATAATGTTTGTTATTCCCACGGAACAGTTGACCAGTGCTCGTTTGAGGTATATGACGAATCCGATAATCTCATGTTTGAATCGCCGGAGGTTCTTACGGTAGGGCCGCTTCATACTATGTTTAAACCATGCTATAACCCTGGTCCTGAATATATTACTGCTGAATATGTGTGTGAAAACAACACTTATGGTGTGTTGGTGTCGTGGGCTGGAATATATTCAACATTCGAATTGCTGCGCTATGATGATCCTAATGGAGAACCTACTGCCCAATTTGTTTTTATGGATGGTGAGAATAGCTATTTCGACGAAGTAGAGCCAGGGACATACTTCTATCGTATTCGCTATATATTTGCGCCTGGCTGTTGGTATACTTATTCTGACTTCGCTCCTAATCTTGATGACTCATCAATGGATTATGCTTCTGCAGAAGTGACATTGGTGAGTGAAAATGATGCTGATGTTGAGGTGGTGTCTGAAACCATCTTTGATTTGACTGGTCGTGAGGTCAACAAAGGTGAATTGGTAAAAGGCATCTACCTCGTGCGCCAAGTGATGAGCGATGGCTCGGTGCGTGTGCACAGAGTGTGCAGATAAAGAAAAAAAGTTTGTTGAAATTATTGTAAAAGCACCTCGGCAGCCTTCATGGCTTCCGGGGTTATTTTGTCATTGCTGAGCATCTTCGCGATTTCTTTGATACGCTCTTCTTGGTCAAGGACCTTGATGTTCGATTTGGTCTTTTCTCCGTCGTTGTCCTTGAAGATGAAATAATGATGTGCTGCCTTGCTGGCTACTTGTGGCAGATGGGTGATGGAGAGCAGTTGCAGCGATTGTCCCATCTGTGACATGATGTTTCCGATTTTGGCGGCCACTTCGCCCGAAACTCCCGTGTCGATTTCATCGAAGATGAGGGTGGGGATGTAGTTGTAACCCGAAACGACACTCTTGATGCTGAGCATCAATCTCGACAGTTCACCACCCGAAGCTACACGGCTCATTTCGTTGACTTCCATGCCTTTGTTGGCAGAGAACAAGAAAGTGATATGGTCAAATCCATTGAGCGAATAGTTGCCTTGTTTCTTGACTTCGATGTCGAAAACGGCAAAAGGCATCGCCAATTGACGGACCAACCCAGTAACATCGTCAGCAAACCCCTTGGCGGCTTTCTGGCGCTTGTCATGTAGCTTTTGGGCATATTGCGACAGCTTTTTCTCGCTTTCTTGCCATTGACGTTGCGCTTTGGCAATCTCTTCATCGATGTTTTCGTAGGCACTTACTTTGGCTTTCAGGTCATCGCGAAGCGTGATGAGTGCATCGAAGTCTGCAACATGATGTTTCATCATCAGGCGATTGAGCAGGTCGAAACGCTCTTGCAGAATGGTCATCTGTTCCTCATCGAATTGGGTGTCGCCTTCCAATCGGTCGAGGTCGTAGGCAATGTCTTTTAGCTCGACTTTGAGGTTCTCAATCCGCTCGTCCATGCCTTCGGTGCTTGGAATAAGTTGCTTCAGACGCGTCAATGTGTTACACAAGTCGTTGATTTGTTGCAATATGGCAGTGTCGGAGTTTTCAAGTAAGGTATTGGCGTTGACCAATAGCGTCTTAATCTCTTCAGCGTTTTCCATCACTTGAAGTGTCTGCTCGATTTCGGCATATTCGCCTTCTTTCAGGTTGGCCTTGTCGAGTTCTTCAAACTGGAATTTGAGGTAGTCGTTTTCGGTGGCGTTTTTCTCAGCCATCTCTTTCAGTTCGTCAAGGTGGCGCTTCAGTGCATTCCAATTCGTGTATTCGGCTTTATAATCGCTGAGATTGTCGGCATTTTGCGCAATCTCATCTAAAAGGCTTAACTGGAAATCGTTGTTGGTGAGTAGCAGTGAGTCATGTTGCGAATGGATATCAACAAGTTGACTCCCGATTTCTTTCATCGTTTGCAAAGTGACAGGCGTGTCGTTGATGAAAGCTCTCGTCTTTTTTGTGGGAGTCAGTTCGCGTCGGAAAGTGCATTCTTGCTCAAAATCCAAGTCGTTTTCCTCGAACAACGATTGCAACGTGTTGTTACTTAGAAGGAATTCGGCTTCCACAACGCATTTTTCTTCCTTGTCATAAAGCACATTTGTGTCAGCACGGTCGCCAAGGGCAAATCCCAAAGCGCCAAGCAAGATTGACTTGCCGGCTCCGGTTTCACCTGTTATAACGCTAAAACCCTCATCGAAACTGATGTCCAGCTTTTGGATGAGGGCGTAGTTGCTGATATGCAATCGCTTTAGCATAAATGCTTAATTATAACTTTCCGTTTTGCAGGATAGCATCGTATCTCGTTGCTTGCGACGGGTCGATGGACTTCAAAATCCTAGAAACTTCGGTCTTTTCTTTCTGATTTCCTTGCGAATAGATTTGGATTATCTCATCGCGTTTGGTTTCAACGATAAGCTGAAGGAAATAGCACATGGGATACTGGCTGTAAACACTTTCGAGTTGGAAGATGGCGTTTGTGATGCTTTCACGACCTTTATTTGGATCTTCCGACATGACATCAAGACCCATACGATGGTACCCGTATAAGAATTCGCGCAAAGGCTTGTAACTTTCGTTGGTCAGGTTCTCGCAAAGGACATAGCGGTTGCGTCGCTCGTTGGAACTCCAGCCTGATTCGCCAGTGCTTTGTGCAGCGCTAACGATATTGGATGCCACTTTGTAAAATTCCTCACCGCCATAGAGTGAAAATGAGTCGAACTCAAAGCCTAAGAACATATAAAGATAATAGGCGATGGTCGAGGTGAGGTTTGAGTTGTAGATGTTAGGATTGAAATCGAGAGCTTCGCCTTCCGAGTAGGAAAAAGGGAACTGCGTGTCGATGTAGTTGAAAAGTGGCGTGCTGTAGGTGGCTTTGTAAGTGGGGCGCTTTAAAGCAAGATTGAGCTCACCTCTAAACGAGGTGGCGTCAATCTTTTCTTGGATGTTGATGACCATCGAACACTCGATTTTCTCCGTCGGCTTGAAGTTGACGTTGGTCCATTTGGTGTTGTTGATGAATTCGTAGAGTGCAGTCTGCAAACTCTCGAAAACACTCTTGTCGGTGCCAGCGATTTTGTTGGAATTGACGCGTACATCGCATTTGAATTCCTGGGCCTGTACCGATTGGGTTGGGGCTATACTTCCAAAAAGGGCCAATGCCAAGGCCAAAAGAGTAATGAGTGTCCTTTTCATGGTCAAAAAACTGGAATCAGAATGCCTCTTGGTCGCTCTTGGCGGGATTCTTGAAGTAAATCTCGTCGTGGAGGAATTCGTTGACGGCAATCAGTGTTGGTTTTGGAAGACGTTCGTAGAACTTTGCGATTTCAATCTGTTCCTTGTTCTCGCACATCTCTTCGAGGCCGTCGTTATTGTTGTGGTTGGCGAACTCTTCGATCTTCTCGTTGAGCTCTGCTTTCATCTCGCTAGCGATTTGGTTGGCTCTCTTCGAGAGGATGGCTACAGTTTCGTAGATGTTACCGGTTCCAACGTAGAACTGGTCTTTCTGACGGGTGACAACCGTCGTTTCTGTCTTAATCTTTCTAAAATCCATGTCTTATTGTAAGTTTTCTAATTTCTTTCTTGCTTTTTCCGAAATGGCTTGCACCTCGCGAAGCTTGTCGCTGTCGGGATAGAGATACGACAAGGTGTTGCATTGCTCGATGCAAGCTTCGTAACGCTCGCGTTGCTTGTCGGTGACGCTGTTCTCGGCATAGTCGTAATAGGTCGTGGCCATGTCGAAAAGTATCTCTTCGCGGTGCTTGGTGTTCGGGTAATTCTTCAGTAGGTTTTCGAAGGCGGTGATGGCCGAGTTGTAGCTTTCCATGCGGTAGAACAGCTTGCAGATATCGTAGTCTTTCTGCTCGAGTTTTTCGTTGAGGTTGTCAACGAGTTTCATGGCGCTTGGGATGCTGTCGCTGCTCGGATAACGCTCGATGAAGGCGTTGATCTGCTTGATGGCTTCGTGGGTCTTCGTTTGGTCGAGGCTCGATTCGGGCGAGAGCATGTAGCAGCAATAGGCACTCAGATAGGCCGCTTTCTCGGCATCTCTCGAAAAAGGATAGGTCTGCACGAATTTCGTGTAGTAATAGCTCGCGATGTCGTAGTCTTTCATGAAATAATAGCATTCCGCAGTGCGATAGGTGATGTCTTCGCCACGTGGTGTGTTGCGGAACGACATCTGCAGCAGGTCAAACAGTTGCAGGGCCTTGTTGTAGTCTTTCCGGTCGAAATAGTCCATGGCGATTTCGTATTTCACGACACTATCGGTCCCTTTCACGATTCGGTTGAAATCGTTACATCCGCCAAATGCGATGAGCGCGGTCAATGCTAATATCAGAAGTCTGTTTTTCATTGAGGCTGCAAAATTAGTCTTTTTTAATGAATTGCAAACGTGTTTTCGCGTGTTTTATTGTATGACAATCTTTTGGGTGCGGCAATTACTTCCGTCGCTGAGATTCAGGAAGTAGATGCCTTCGCTGATTCCGCTGAGGTCGATTTGCGTTTTGCTTTCATTGCTGCCTTCTGCTATGGTCTGTCCTAAGCAGTTCGTCAAGCGATAGTCGCAGCGGCCTTCGATGTTCAGTACTGACTTGGCCGGGTTAGGATAGACCATGATGTTCTGCAAGTCGTTTTCGCTGATGCCGAGGTCCCTGATGTCGATGAAAACTTCACCTTCGACTGTGTTGGTGCCGTCGCTGACCGTTACCTTGTAAGTGGTTGGCAGTTCTGGTGTTGCGATTGGTTCGGCAATAAATGGGTCGCTGAGGCTTTCGGCTGGTTCCCATGAATAGGTGTATTCGCCGCTACCGCCTGTGACGATGGCCTTGAGTTGGGCGCTTTCGCCTTCGTTGATGACTTCAGGATCGGCGGTCACTTCAACTTGAAGCGGGTTAGTGAAGATGCAAGTGATAGTGGCAATCCATCCGGAGGAAGTGGTGTTTTGGTCGGAGGTGAACTTGAATGTCAGTGCGCCTTCGGCATTGGTGGCAGTGATGGTGCCCGGATTTTCGTTGCCTGAATATTTCCCGATTTGGGTTGAGCTGGTGCTTGAACCGTCATAGATGTAAAGGAAATCCCAACCGCTTTCGGTGCTGAACTCGTTGAATCTGACTTGCAGCACGGCGTTGTCGTTGCCAGGCTTGAAGGTCATGGTGTAGTTCTTGTTGTTGCCGTAGTTGCTTTCTGGGCCGTTGTCGTCGTAGAACAAGGCGCTGCAGGTGCTGATGGTGCCATCCTGCATGTTGTATGACTCTTTGACGTGGATGTAGTTGCTTTTGGTGATGGTCTCGGTTTGCCCGTCAGCGTTGGTGACGCTGAGAGTGACGGCATAGTCGCCGTTGGCGGAATAGCTGATGCCGGTTGGGTTTTGTTCCGTCGAGGTTGCAGGATTGCCGCCTTCGAAAGTCCATTCCCAGCTGACAAGGTTAGCACCCCAAGTCTTGTCGATGAAATTGGTGCTGCCGTTCAATGCAACGCTTGTGGTGGTAGCCTCGAAATCAGGGATGAGGCCTTCGCCTGCGCGAAGCTGAACGTCTTGAATAAGGGTTTCGTGGTCGCCAATGGTGAGTGTGTAGGACTTTGGAAAATAGCCATTGGCCGAATAGGTTACGGTGTAGGTTCCACCTTTAATTGGACGGTGATAATCGCCAGCTTCGTGTGAAGTGACTGATGAACCGTGATGATCGTGACCATCAATGGTGATAGTTGCACCAACGAGTGGCAGACCTGTAACGCTGTCTGTAACAACGCCGTGGATGCCGTAGAGCACTTCTTCAAGGTAGGTGAGCATACTGTTGTGGTTGGTGTTCCACAATTGAGGCAGTTGTGAACCGCTTGGTGTATAGGTGTTTGAACATTCAATGGTGACTTCGCGGCATTCCTTGTAATAGTTCATGTAGTCCTGACGACCTCCGGCGATCATATACCAAACAGCACCATTGGTGATGCCGTTATTAAAGCTGTTCATATAGTTAGGGTTGACTTCATGGCAAAGGTCGGCATATTCATGGCAAACCATTTGCCACCAGTCGTCGTCGGCACTGAGTGGGCGATAGTTGTCCCAAATGTAGTTCATCACTTCCGACCCACCGTGGTAGTTGGCCGCCATGGTAAAGGTGTAGTCATCGGCCAGTTGCATCATCCATTCGGTTTCCTGCTGGTATGCATATCCGTCAGGGTGGGGACCAACGCTGAAATCGGGATAGTTGCGGTTCATGTCAATGCCATTTGCATTGCCACGGGTTGCACCACTGACAGTGTTGTTACCGCCATGATAGGTACCGTCAGGGTTGGTGCAAGGGCAGATGAAAATGTCGATATTGTTGATAATGTTGAGAATGCGCTCGTCGTTGCTGGTGCAGAGTTCGTCGAGCAAACGGAGCAAGAGAATGTAACCGCCTGTTTCGTCACCGTGAATGGTGGAGGTGTAAAGGAATTTCGGTTTGCCTTCGGTTTGGCCGTTGTTGATGCGGCAGAACATGAGTTTGCGTCCGCTGGCCAATGTGCCAAGCTCAAAATAGGAGCAACGGTCGGGATGTTGCGAAGCATAGTCTTGCATCATAGATTCATATTGCTGGTATGTTGGGTAGCTGTCCCAATCGTAGGTACCACGACCATTCCACATCGCGATTTCATTTTGCAACGAAGGAGGAGTGAGCAAGGTCGGTTTGTAGCCATGTTTCAAAAGGTCGTCGTATTGTTCTTGATTGGCGTAGCAAATGATGGTGTTGCCGTCAAGTTTTGCAACCGAGCATAGCTTGTTGATGGCTGTTACTCCGTTGGTTTCGTTTGCGTTGAGGCTGAAATAGTACTCACCGCGTTCCTGCATGAGTTTGTTCAGGTCTTTTTGGGCATAAAGGCTGCCGCCCATGACGACTGCGACCAGAAGCAAAGTGATTAAACGTAAGAATTTCATTGTATTAGAACTTTAATAAATTGTTTTCGTATTCGTTGGTGATGTCTTGCTCGACTTTTTCGCAAACTGGAACCAGCGGCAAACGTAAGACATTTTCGCAAAGCCTCATGCGCTGCATCAGGCATTTGATGCCCGAAGGGTTGCCATCGGCAAAAATCAACTGGTTCATTCTCAGCATACCGAAGTGTAATCGTAGAGCTTCTGCGGTGTTGCCTTCCTTTTGTGCATGCATCATTTGTGAGAATGGTTTGGCATAGGCATTTGCGGCTACCGAAATCACGCCTTGTGCACCAAGGGCCATCAGTGGTTGCGTGATGCCGTCGTCGCCCGAAAGGACATCGAAATCGGTAGGCTTGTCACGCAATATCTCCATGATTTGCTGCAAGTTGCCCGATGCCTCTTTCACTGCAATGATGTTAGGATGCTTGGCCAATTCAATGCAGGTGGCGGCTTGCAGGTTGACTCCCACGCGACCTGGTACGTTGTAAAGCACCACGGGAACAGGACTTGCATCTGCAATGGCTTCGAAATGCGCCTTCATGCCGCGCTGGTTGGGTTTGTTATAATAAGGTACGACACTCAAAATGCCACCGATGCCCGTGAAGTCTTGCGCTTTGATGGCTTCGATGACGGCTTCGGTGTTGTTGCCGCCCATGCCCAAAAGGATAGGCAAACGGTTGCGGTTAGTGTCTATTATAGTCTTGATTACCAGTTTTTTCTCTTCAGCTGAAAGGGTAGGGGCTTCGGAAGTGGTTCCCAAAGCGACCAGAAAGTCGGCTCCGTTGTCGATGACGTGGTTGACGATTTTGGTCAACGATTCGACGTCAACGGACTTGTCGGACTTAAATGGGGTGATAAGGGCAATGCCCGTGCCTTTGAATGGATTATGTTTCATTGGAAATTAGTTTGTCGTATGTTCGCCTGCCAGTGCTTCCAGGTAGTTGTGCAACACATGGATGTTCGACACAGGGTCGGCGGATTTGTTGTTTTCGATGACGAGGTCGTAAATCTTCAAATGTTCGCTGCGGAAGAAACTGATTCTGAAATCGGTCTTCGGCAAGGTGCAGATATAATCACTCACATCGGGATGCTTAGCAGCCATGTTGATGATGACATTGCAAAGTGGCAACTTGCTGATTTCTTGTTGTTTTTCTGGCTTCAAGACGCTCATGAAACCAAAGTCTTTAGGCGTGACTTCCGTGTAGAGGTCGCTTTGCAGAATGGTGTCCGACATCTGGTTGCAAAGGATGACGAAACCGCAACGGGCTGTGCCGAACAGCGATTTCATGCTGCTCTCAATGTTCCTTACATTCTCTTTGTCGTGTTCTTCAAGAATGATGATGGCTGAGTTGATTTTCTTGACGTTAGGCATCTTGATAGGCTCCTTTTCGTCCAGGAAATGGTCGAGAGCCTTGCGTAGTGCCCTGTTTTTTATTCTGTCGATTAGTTTCATCAGTTCTTCAACATTTGAACTTGCAAAAATAGTGTTTTTTTCGTAAAGACTTGCATTCTTTTTTAAAGAGGTGAATCTATTTCACTTTTTTCTTGCACGTTTGAATGATAAATGGCGTATTTTTGCGGCTATGATTATTACGATTTTAGGAAGCGGAACATCGCAGGGCGTGCCTGTCATCGGTTGCCAATGTCCTGTGTGCCAGTCGAATGACCCGCGTAACAAGCGTTTGCGTACTTCTATCATGATTCAGACCGATGAGGTGACTGTGGTGGTGGATGCCGGACCTGATTTCCGTCAACAGATGTTGCGCGAAAGGGTCGATCATCTTGATGCTGTGTTGGTTACGCACGAGCATAAGGACCATATCGGTGGCCTCGACGATTTACGCCCGTTCATTTTCCGTCAGGGCAACAAACCCATGCCGCTTTATGTGGCCGATTCGGCTTTGCCCGAAATCAAGCGAGAGTATTCCTATGCCTTTGCCGAAGAGCTTTATCCAGGTGCTCCGACCTACGAAATCCATCATCTCGACGAAACGCCTTTCGACCTCGGCGACCTACACATCCAACCGATAAAAATGAAGCATTTTACGCTCACGAGCTATGCTTTCCGCATCGGGAAATTTGCCTACGTCACCGACTTGAGCGAGATAACTGACGAGATTATCAATGCGCTTCAAGGTGTTGATTTTCTTGTTCTTGAGGCTCTCGGACTGAAAAAGCACTATTCGCATCTTTGCCTTGAGGAATCCATTGAAGTGGCCCGACGTGTGGACGCCAAAAAGACTTGGTTCACGCATTGCAGCCATAGCATTGGTCTGGCCGATGAGGTGAATAGGAGATTGCCTGAAGGAATGGCCTTGGCTTACGATGGACTGAAAATTGTGGTCTGAAAATTTGCTTTTGTAAAAAAGTTGCCCTTACTTTGCATCAAAATTCTAACGCTATGAAATCTGCATATACACAACATCTCATTAAGCTCGCTGACTTGAACCATCACGAGACTTTTTTCGCCGGCCGTTGCGCCGAATGGTTAATCGAAGGTTCGTATTTCGCTATTGCCCAATATCTTGACACCAAAAACGTGGTGCTTCTCGTTCAGCATGGCATCAACTTCCGTTTCCCGCTTTCGGTAGGCGATATCATCACTTTCGAGAGTAAGGTGGTGGCAGCAGGTCACAGTACGTTGACGGTCTATACAAAGGTGTACCGCAGCAATACTCCTGACCAGATTGCCGCCTACGGCTATTCTACTTTCTCGTATCTTGACGATAATCATCAGTCGCGTCGCCACAACATTACTATTGAGCCGACTAACGAGGAGGAGCGTCTGCTTCAGCAAGAAGCCAACGAGTATGTGCTCGAATCGCTGAAACACGCTAACCGCAACCGCAATTACTGATTGATTTCTTTCGGATAGCAGATGAAGTGCTTCACGACGGGTTGCGAAAGCACCGAGTTGTTGAGCTGGCCTGATGCTTCGCTGATGTCTTTCAACGTACCGTCTTTGTAGAGGATGTTGATGGCTGCCTTGCGTGGATGGTAGGCGTGGTTCGACGACACACCGTGTAGCAGCATGTAGTCGGCTTCCTCTGCCGACCAACCATAGTAGCGCATGATGCGTTGCTTTATCTCTTCCATGTAGTTGGGATCGAATTCGTCGTCTTGCATCTCGATCTTGAAGAGGTGACGGCTCGTGAGCCGTTTGCAAAGTTCGGAAAGCACGCGGTCTTCATCGTCACACCACATCTTGACGGCGGTCATCACGTCGAAATCGTCTAATTTGCAGAATTGTTCCAATGCAAATTCCTTGTCGGGTATGTCGTTGAAATCCAATTGGTTTTTTAGGAAAAACGAGAGTGCCGGCGTTGCGGGTAAGGTGCGTTGCTGGTTGATTAATTTGGCGCGTTGTAGGATTTTCATCAAGGTGTATTCGGCACTCAAGACGGTCTTGTGCATATACACTTGCCAATACATGATGCGCCGTGCCACAAGGAAACTTTCCACCGAATAGATGCCTTTCGCCTCGATGGCCAATCCGTTGTCAACCACTTCCATCATGTCCAAAAGCCGTTCGGCGTTCACGTTGCCTTCGGCTACACCGGTGAAGAAACTGTCGCGCTTCAGATAGTCGAGACGGTCAACGTCGAGTTGGCTGGAGATAAGCTTGTTGAGGAAATGCTTGGGATAGCGGTCGGTGAAGATGCCGATGGCCATATCCAATTGTCCGTTGCTCAACGCGTTGAAATTCTTCATGATTTCAAGCGAAATCTCCTCGTGGGTGATGCCTTTTACGATGCTGTTCTCCAAAGTGTGCGAGAAAGGCCCGTGGCCGACGTCGTGCAGCAAGATGGCGAGCGAGGCGGCTTGTTCTTCCTCTTCGGTGATTTCGGTGCCTTTGCTGCGCAATAATTGTATGGCGCGGTGCATCAGGTGCATGGCACCGAGGCTGTGCGCAAAGCGGGTATGGTTGGCGCTTGGATATACCATGTTGGTCATGCTGACTTGCTTGATGCGTCGGAGCCGTTGGAAATATGGATGTTCGATGATGTCGAAATGCAACTCGTCGGGGATGCTTACGAAACCGTAAATCGGGTCGTTGACAATTTTCTTTTTGTTGGAAGGGTTTTCTGTCGTTTGCATGGTTGTTTGTCTAAAAAAGTCAAAATGTATATCCTAAGTTGAAAAACACGCTAAAGCGATTGGTGATGTTGGACCATTGGCCTAATAGTGAAATTGGACCGATGAGGGTGTTGACCGAATAATTGATGCCGACACCCCAATTTTGTGTGGCTGTGCCGTTGCCGAAGTATTCTGTGAAACAATTGGCGTGACGTATGTAGTTGACTGTGCTGCCGACATAATGTTTCTTGAAAATATTGTATCTTAAGTCGAAACGGGCTACAGAGGCGTGACGGCCGATCGAAGTGGTGTTGAGCAGTCCGATGAATGGCATTTGCTGTTCAACATATCTTCCTTCCATATAGCCACCGGCGAAGTTGCTGTAGGCAGTCGGTATGATGTCTCCGATGCAACTTCTGTGGTAAACTTGGGGAATGAGTGTGAGTCTTTTGCCGAAAAACGATAGGCAAGTGGCAATTTTCAAGGTCATGTCGGAGAACTGTTTTCCCGTTTCAATGTCGTTCCTGAAGTCTCCGTAAAGCGTGAGTATTGAGCCTTTTTTAGCGAAATAAGCGTCGTCGCGATTGTCAAAAGTGAATCTGACGTGTGGCCCGTAGTGCTTTGATGTAGTGTTTGTTGTCTTGCTGTCTAGTACTTCGGTTAATGGGATGACTTCGTATTCCATTCCTATTTCCGTCTTGAAATTTCTAAGGTAGAATTCGGAAACATAGAAACTGAACTTGCTGTCTTTCATCCTGATGATATCCAACATTTCGGGTGATTCGAACACCTTGAATTCGGTGTTGTGGTATTGGTAGCTTAAATTGAAGTTGGCAAGGCCTCGTTGTGCCCATGTGAGCGTTGTGCTGATGTATGAGTTGGAACTTAGCCTTGCGGTCAGGTCCATCTTAAAGCCGCCGAGGCGATGGCGGTTGAGTCCGAAGTTCAGCAGAAAAGCTGCATTTTCTTCGGTGTCGTATCTGAATCCGAGACCGACGGAATGTGGGGGAGTCCGGTTCAGATTGATGTTTAGGTCGTAGGTTGGTGCCATGCCCGACTTCGTACAGCTGTCGGCTTCCGAGATGGTGTATGTCGTTTTCGTATAATATCCTGTCCCTTCGTAGATGTCGATGGCTCTTTCGATGTTGCTGCCTTTTGTCATTTTGCCATCCTGCAAATGCCCTTTGTGCAAGAGCCAGGCTATTTCCTTGGGCGATTCGATGTTGAAATTTATGGAATTCAAGGTGAGGCTTTCGTCCTTTAGGTATCTTGCTTTTGCTGGTTTGCTTTCGCATGCTGTATTGTCGCATGAGTCTAGCATTTCCTTGATAGCGAGTAGCTTGTCCCGATTGCGTTCGGCAGCTTGATAACCTCTTTTTATCAGCGTGTCAATCGAGCTTTTCTCGAAGCTGAGCATGTTGAAACCGGAAATGTCAGGGTGGACGTAGATGTCGCAGAGTTTCCTGTTTTGGTCAGCCTTTTTGGCAACGGAAATGTTGACGAATTGCAATGCCAACTGGGGGAGCGATTGCAGTCTGTCGTCATCGAGGATGAGACCGTCGGTCGCTTCGATGCCAATTATGATGTCGGCTCCCATTTCCTTGCACACATCTGCGGGGAAAATGTTGGAAAGACCTCCGTCAACAAGGATTTGCCCGTTGATTCGTATGGGTGAGAACACTCCTGGAATCGCCATGCTGGCACGCATCGCCCAAGGCAGATTCCCACTGTTGAGGACTACCTCTTCACCTGTCTTGAAGTTGGTGCCGATGCAGGCGTATGGAATGTATAGGTCGTCGAAACTAATCGAGTCAAGGTAACCGATGCAGTAGCTGTTGAAAAGGTTGGTGATTTTTGTACCGTTGATTACCGAACTTGGAAGCGACGAAATGAAGGTCTGATTGACGATTGCATTGGATACGTCGCCTTGCAAGGAATAAAGCTTGTCGTTTCTGATGCCAAAGGGTATGGTGAAGAGATATGAAGACCTTTCAAACCTGCTTTGTGAGGAGAGTCGGTCGCGCTGGATACTGTTGGTCATGTATATTCCCCAATCAATCTTGGTGATGATTTCTTCGATTTCTGCCGCGTCGTATCCTAAGGCATAGAAACCGCCGATAACAGCGCCCATGCTAGATCCGGTAATGTAATCAACCGGGATGTCTAGCTCTTCAAGGTATTTCAGAAATCCAATCTGGGCAGCGCTTTTGGCTCCTCCACCACTTAAGACAACACCGACTTTGGGACGTTTGGCCTGCGCTTGAGCACGTTTGATTGTGGAAACAAATAGAATGATAGCGAGAAAAAAGATAAAACTAGTCTTCATATAAATTCTTTTCAAGGTGCAAATGTAGTTTTTTTGCGTGCACCATTGCATGGTAATTGAAGAATAATGCTAAAAATGCTATTTTTGCAAAAATATATACCAAAACAGCCATGCGTTGCGTTATTGGATTGAGTTTTGAATAATACCAAATCGAAAATGGAAAAGACCACCATACTTTGGGCTGACGATGAGATTGACCTCCTCAAGCCCCATATTATGTTCCTTGAACAGAAAGGTTATGAAGTAGTTACGGCCAACAATGGCTCTGATGCCATCGACCTTGTGCGTGCCCAGCGCTTCGATATTGTCTTCCTCGACGAGCAGATGCCTGGTATTTCGGGCATCGAGGCACTTGAAGTCATCAAGCATGACTTCCCGAACTTGCCCGTCGTAATGATTACCAAGAGCGAGGAGGAACGGATCATGGAAGATGCAATCGGTTCGAACATAGCGGATTATCTCATTAAGCCAGTGAATCCGAACCAGATTTTGCTGTCGCTGAAACGTAATCTTGAAAACCGGAAGTTGCGCGACGAAAAATCATCTTTGGGCTATCAGCAGGAGTTCCGGAAAATCAGCATGGACATCAACAACAGTCTCAATGCAGTGGAGTGGATTGATGTGTATAAGAAACTTGTTCGTTGGGAACTGGAATTGCAAAAGTCGTCAGACGAAGGCATCAAGGGCATCCTCGCCGACCAGAAACAGGAAGCCAACAGCATCTTCACGCGTTTCGTCGAACGCAACTACATCGACTGGATTCAAGGCAACAAGGATAAGCCTGTGATGTCGCATACCGTTGTCCGCGATAAGGTGTTGCCGCATCTTGATGATAATGACAGACCATTGTTTCTCATTGTGATAGATAATCTCCGCTACGACCAATGGAAAGCCATCCAGCCATTGATTGAATCTTATTTCCGTGTCGATGCCGATGATGTATATTACAGCATTTTGCCGACCACGACGCAATATGCCCGCAACGCCCTCTTTGCAGGTTTGATGCCTCTCGAAATCCGCCGCCGTTATCCGAAATGGTGGGTCGATGAGGAAGACGAAGGTACCAAGAATCAGTTCGAAAACGAGCTTTTGGGTGAACAGCTGAAACGCTTCGGGAAAAATGTGAAATACTCCTATAATAAAGTGCTTAATCTTCAGGCAGGTAAGAAACTCTACGAACAGATGTCGAACTTGATGCAGAATAAGCTGAATGTCATCGTCTATAACTTTGTCGATATGCTGTCGCACGCCCGAACCGAAATGGAAATCATCCGTGAGTTGGCCGCCGACGAGGAAGCCTACCGCTCGCTCATGCTCTCGTGGTTTGAACATTCTAGTCTCTTCGACATGATGCGCTTCATTGCCGACAAGAAATGCGACATGATGATTACTACCGACCATGGCTCCACTTACGTGAAAAATCCAGTCAAGTTGTTGGGCGACCGTGAGGTGAATACGAATCTGCGTTACAAGTATGGCAAGAACATGAAATACAACGCGAAAGAGGTGTTCGAGGTGAAAGACCCTGAAAAGATTTTCCTGCCGCGTGTCAACCTCAGCACTTGCTATGTGTTTGCTGGCGATAACGATTTCTTCGCCTATCCCAACAACTATAATTATTACGTGAACTATTACCGCAACACTTTCCAGCACGGCGGCATCTCGATGAGCGAAATGCTGATTCCGATTGCGCATCTGACGGCGAAATAAACTATCTTTGCGGCCAAAATATTTTGGAAATGTCAACGAAGGAATTTCATATCAATGGCGTCGATGAACTCGGTCAGGTGGCCGACTATCTGATTTCGTTGCGCAACGAGTCGGACATTATCGCTTTTTACGGCCCGATGGGCGCCGGAAAGACCACGCTAATCAAGAACTTGTGCCACAAGATGGGAGTCACCGATGAGGTCAACAGCCCGACTTTCGCTATCGTCAATGAATATGTCACGATTGAAGGCGAATCGGTCTATCATTTTGATTTCTACAGAATTAAGAAGTTGGAAGAAGTCTTTGACATTGGCTACGACAACTATTTCTACAGCGGCAACCTCTGCCTTTTGGAATGGCCCGAGATGATAGACCCGCTGATGCCCGACCGTTTCATCCGTGTGGAAATCGCATTGGGCGAGACCGATGACAGTAGGAAAATTTCAGTTTCGATTTGCGATTGAGAAAAAAGTTGTATGTTTGCGTCATAATTCTTTGTGTATGAATCCAGAAGAAGTAATATGGAAAATTCAAGAAGTGGCTTCTGATACTTTGCCGAAAGATGCGAGGCTTTTGCTGTATGGTTCGCGTGCAAGAGGCGATGCAAAAGAAGATTCTGATTGGGATTTGCTGATTCTTTTGAATAAAGAGAGTTTGGAAAATTCTGATTATGACCGATTTGTATTTCCATTTACTTATTTGGGATGGACTATTGGGGAAATGATAATCCCAGTTGTTTATTCGATGAAGGATTGGTCAGAAAACTACTATTTCCCTTTCTGTCAGAATGTTGAACGCGATAAAATAGTCTTGGCATGAGTCTGACTGATGAACAGAGGTCGGTTATGGTGTCCTTGGAATATGAAAGGGCTTTGTCCATTTTCTCTCAGATTGAACCTCTAAAGCAGTTGGGCTTTTGGGATAATGTGGCAAATAGATTGTATTATTCACTTTTCCATGCAGTTACGGCACTTCTTATTCATGATGGAATTAGTGCAGGCACCCATAAAGGTGCTGCTCAGAAATTTGGCCAGCATTATGTTGTCACGGGTCGTTTTTCGCTTGACGAAGGTAGATTGTATTCTCAATTGCAGACATTGAGGGAAAAAAGTGATTATAATTGTGCTTTTCAAGTTGGTTCCTTGAATGTCGAACCCATGATTATTCCAACTGAGGCTCTTATAAAACATATTGGAAACTACCTCGGTTTATGACTATTGAAAATTATTCTTCAGTTTATATTCTGACTGATAAAAATGTTGCACCTTTTTGGTTGCCAGAGGTTTGCCATTGGTTGAACTGTCCTGACGCAATCGAAATCGTCATCAAGGAAGGGGAGGAGCAGAAGAACCTGCAAACTGTTCAACGCATTTGGAAGACCTTGATGAAACACCATGCCGACCGTCACTCGTTGCTAATCAATTTGGGCGGTGGCGTGATCTGTGATTTGGGTGGATTTGCGGCTTCAACCTTCATGCGCGGCATCGATTTCATCAACGTCCCGACTACCTTGTTGGCCATGGTGGATGCGTCGATAGGAGGGAAGACAGGCATCGATTTCGGTGGTTGCAAAAACCAAATCGGTACCTTTGCCCAACCCAAGGAAATATGCTGTTTCCCAACGACTTTGATGACTCTGCCACAACGCGAAATTCTTTCTGGTCTGGCCGAGATGATGAAGTATGGCTTCATTGCCGATGCCGAATTGCTGAAGGTCGATTTGGATAACTTCGAGGATTATATTTCGCGCTGTGCTGACATCAAGAAACGCATCGTGGCTGATGACCCACAGGAACATGGCCAACGCAAAGTCTTGAATTTTGGTCACACATTGGGCCATGCGTTCGAGAGCTTTTCTTTGACGACTGATTCACCTCTGCGTCATGGTGAGGCTGTAGCTTTGGGAATGTGGTGCGCCTTGTGGCTTTCGGTGCAACAATGTGGCCTTGACGAAACCATTCTGCACGATTACGAACGAAAGCTTCCGATGCTTTTGCGCGAAGCAGAAATTGCTATGAATGAGCAAGATATTGATGCGATAATGACCTATTTGATTCACGATAAGAAGAATTTTGGCGACCAGATTCGTTTCGTTCTGCTCGAAGCTGTTAACAAACCGCTTATTGACCAGCAAGTACCTGAAAATCTGATTCGTGAGTCGGTAATGGAATTGTTGAAAGTCGTGGAATGAAAACCATAAGATGCGACATACAATTGCCTGCTTCAAAAAGCGAAAGCAACCGTGCCTTGACGATTGCGGCATACGGTGGTTTTGCTCCTGATATCCAAAACCTTTCTGAGTCAAGCGATACGCAACTGCTGAAACGCGTTTTTGAAGATTTGGGCAAAAGTGAAACCGTCGATGTGCAGGATTGCGGTACGGCAGCACGTTTTATGCTCACTTTTCTTGCTTGTCACGAAGGCCATTGGATGCTGACGGGAACCGAGCGGATGCAGCAACGACCTATGCAAGATTTGATAGTTGCGCTTCGTGATTTGGGTGCTGATATTCAGTGCCTTGGCAAAGATGGTTTTCTTCCAGTCGTGATAGACGGGAAATCGCTTCATGGTGGAAAAGTCGCGGTCGATGTGACACGCAGCAGCCAGTTTGCGTCGTCCTTGCTCTTGGCGGCTCCGATGTGGCCAAATGGCTTGGAACTTGAACTGAAAGGCGAACTGAATTCAATGCCCTATATCGACATGACTATCAATATGATGCGCCATTTTGGAGCGGAGGTTGAACGCAATGAACGAGAGGTCGTTGTCGAGCCGAAACCTTATCGTCCAACGCCATTTGTCGTGGAACCTGATTGGTCGGCAGCTTCGTATTGGTATGAGATTGCCGCGTTGAGCGATGAATGTGGCATCTTGCTGAAAGACTTGTCGTTGCAGTCGCTTCAAGGCGATGCGAAGATGGCAAAGATGGCTGAACAGTTGGGCGTACAGACGATTGCTGAAAAAGCTGGTCTGAGGTTGAAAAAAATACCATTTGCATCGGAAAATCTTTTTTTCGACTTTTCCGATTCTCCCGACTTGTTCCCGGCTGTCGTGGCAGCGTGTGCGGGCTTGGAGCTCGAAGTGCATTTCGCGGGAGTCAAGAATCTTTCTTCAAAGGAATCGGATAGGGTTGAGGCTATGAAGACGGAACTGTCAAAACTTGGAGCGCAGTTGGTGAAAATCTCTGAAAATGAACTGAAACTATTGCCTTCAGTTTTGCAAAATATTGATTGTAAAGATTTGAAATTCAATGCTTATAATGACCATCGCATAGCCATGGCCCTGACTCCTTTGTGTTTGAAATTAGGCAGCGTCGGTGTTGACCATCCCGAGGTGGTCGCCAAGTCATATCCCGGTTTTTGGAGTGATTTTTCCTCCATCTGCCAATAAGTTTTAGTTGTTAAAATTAATAAATAATATCTAACGTGTGGAATAAATCCGTATTTTTGCAAAATTAATGTAATAAAAATGATAGTAGATTTATTTGTTCCATGCGTTATCGACCAGTTCTTTCCTCAGGTGGCTGCAAATACGGTCAAAGTGCTTGAGCGAGCGGGAGTCGAGGTGAACTATAATCCGGAGCAGACTTGTTGCGGTAGGTTTGCCTATAATGCTGGTTTTTTGGAAGATGCAAAGGCTTTGGGTGAGAAGTTCTTGGACGATTTCCAGGAAGACCGTCCCGTTGTGGCTCCCACTGCCGCTTGCGTCCATTATATCAAGAAACACTATCCTGAACTATATTATAATACATCCAACCATTTGATATTCAAGAAGTTCGTAAGTAGTTTGTATGAACTTACCGATTTTTTGGTCAACCAACTGCATTTTGATGATTTTGGCGCAGAATTTGCTTATAAGGTTACTTATCATGACAGTTGCAGCGCACGTCAGATGGGCTTGGGTAAGGAAGCCAGACAGCTTCTTTCGAAGGTGAAAGGTTTGGAACTGATTGAGATGAAGCAGACTGATATGTGCTGCGGTGCCGACCTTACGATGCAGTTGAACCACGAACCGCTTGCTGTGGGGATGGCTTCGCACAAAATCAAGAACGCCTTGAACACAGGAGCAGATTACATTGTTTCGACCGATATGAATTGCCTGATGCACCAGAAGTCGGTGTTGGACGCCACGAAATACCCGATTAGGGTTATCCATATTGCTGATGTGTTGGCTTCTGGATGGTGATTTAGTGGAAAATGCTAAAGTGGAAAATGCTAAAGTGGAGAGTTGAAAGTGGAGAGATGACGCTATATGTCTTTGCGAGGAGGAACGACGAAGCAAACTAGACAAAAATTGAAAGAAAAAATGAACGAAGAATATTTTAAGCACGAAAGCAGTTATGTTGATGATAATGTGATCATTGGCAAGGGGACGAAGATTTGGCATTTCTGCCATGTTCAGTCGGGTGCCGTCATTGGCGAACGCTGCTCGTTGGGTCAGAATGTGAATGTAGGCAACAATGTCCATATCGGCAATGGTGTGCGCATCCAAAATAATGTTTCGCTTTACGAAGGCGTTGAAATTGAGGACAATGTGTTCTGTGGACCGAGTTGTGTGTTCACCAATGTGACCACGCCTCGCGCCCATTTCCCGGTTCATGGCGTCTATGCCAAGACGAAGATTTGTGAAGGTGCGTCGCTGGGTGCCAACTGCACGGTCGTTTGTGGCCACACGGTCGGCAAGAGTGCCTTGATCGCTGCCGGTGCCGTGGTGACAAAGGATGTGAAGCCCTACGCACTGATGGCTGGCGTTCCTGCCCGTCAAATCGGGTGGGTGTGCGAGTGCGGCAAGCGCCTCGACGCTTCGCTGAAATGCGAATGTGGACGTTGTTATGCCGAGGAAAACGGAATGTTGAATCAAATCCAAACTTTGTAGAGACGCGATTCATCGCGTCTCTGTGCTGAAAATCATATAGATATTAATACGATGCAATTCAGAGATTTAAAGACACAATATACCGTCCTGAAGGACGAAATGGACAAGGCAATCCTTGATGTGGTGGCTTCGAGCGCCTACGTCATGGGACCGAAAGTCAAGGAGATGGAACAGGCTTTTGCCGAATACACGGGCATGAAGCATTGCATAGCCTGCAACAGCGGCACAGACGCTTTACTGTTGGCTCTCATGGCTTGGGATGTGAAACCAGGCGATGCCGTCTTTGTCCCGAGTTTCACTTTCTTTGCTTCGGCAGAGGTGATTGCCAACATTGGCGCGACACCGGTCTTTGTCGATGTTGACGAAAACACCTTCAATATCGATGCCGCTGATTTGGAACGCAAAATCGAGCAGACTCTGAAGGCAGGCAAATTGACCCCCAAAGTTGTCGTTGCCGTTGACTTGTTTGGCCTTCCCGCTGATTTCATGGCGGTCAGAAAGATTGCTGAGCAATATCATCTTTTCGTATTGGAAGATGGTGCACAAGGTTTTGGCGGTCGTATTGGCGAACAAAAAGCCTGTACTTTCGGCGATATTGCCACGACTTCTTTCTTCCCGGCAAAACCTGTCGGCTGCTATGGCGATGGCGGTGCCATTTTCACGAACAACGATGAATGGGCTGCCTTGATGGAGTCGTATCATATCCACGGCAAAGGTAGCGATCGGTACGACAATGTGCGTATCGGCATGAACTCGCGTTTGGATAGCATCCAGGCTGCTGTCTTGTTGGTGAAACTGAAGGCTTTCAAGGAATACGAACTGGTTGATGTCAACAAGGTGGCTGCACGTTATACTGAGAAATTGAAAGATGTGGTCAAGACACCTGTTGTCCCCGAAGGTTACTATTCCAGCTGGGCACAATATACCTTGCAACTCGAGAATGAAGAACAACGTGCAGGCTTGCAGGCCGCATTGAAGGCTAAGGACATCCCGACTGCTATCTATTACCCGATCCCTATGCATCAACAGACGGCTTTCAAGTATCTGAATCCTGATGACAACCGTTGCCCTGTCTCCGAACGGATTGCCAAGACGGTGCTTTCGCTTCCAGTGCATCCTTATCTTTCTGAAACCGACCAGGATATGATTTGCGATGCCGTGCGTGAATATTTGAAGAAATAAGCTAAGTTGTAGATGGTATAAGGTGATAGTGACCAAAAAATAGGAGGACTTGGAATGGGACTTAGGGAACGTTTGAGTATATGGGCGAGTCGCGACAACTACGATGATGTAATGGAATATCTATCGGTAGATGAAACGAAGCATGCTCCTGTCTTTGACTACGAGCATGCACCTGAAGACTTGCGCGACCTCATCGACCATGCCTTCATGCCTCGAAGTGCCGAACGCTCGCAATGGCTCACTGAATTTTCAGCGAAGACGTGGTCGGTCCCTGATGGCGAAGCCAAAGTGCTGTTGGCGGAAAACCATCTGAATGTCATCCGCTATGTGAATCGTTATATGCGTAAGGCTAACGAAAAACTAGCTAAGGATGGCTATTTCGTGTGTTCTTTTGATACGGCTCAGAAACATCGGGCGCAAATCTATAGCAAGCATCGTCGTTTCTTCGCCAACATCATCTATTTCTTTGATTTCATCTGGCATCGCGTATGCCCGAAACTTTGGCTGACCAGGCGTTTCTATTATTTCTGTACAAAGAAAGTCAGGAAGGTCTTTCCGCGTCCTGAAATTTTGGGAAGACTGTATTACTGTGGCTTCGATGTTGTCTGTGAGCAGTATGTCCACGACCGATACATGGTGATAGGCCAAAAGAAACGCCCGCCATGCAGAGACCCTCACACGTATGGCCCGTTCATCAAGTTGCGTCGCGTCGGTAAGGACGGAAAGATATTCAATGTCTATAAATTCCGCACGATGTTCGCCTATTCTGAATTTTTGCAGACCTACATCTATAATAATAATAGCCTCGATGAAGGCGGAAAGTTCAAGGATGATTACCGGGTAACCGAGTGGGGAAAAGTCATGCGTAAATTGTGGATCGATGAACTCCCAATGTTCATCAATGTCTTTAAGGGTCAGATGAAACTTATGGGTGTCAGACCATTGAGTCAGCATTATTTTAGTTTGTATTCGCCTGAAATACAGCAATTACGCATCAAGACGAAACCAGGGCTGCTTCCTCCGTATTATGCCGATATGCCAGAAACCTTGGAGGAAATCCAGGAGAGCGAAAAGCGCTATCTTGAAGCATATCTGCAGCATCCATTCCGTACTAATTGGAAGTATTTCTGGAAAATAGTCGATAATATCGTTTTCAAGCGCAAGCGTTCGAAATGATTTGCTGATTCTCTCTCTTATTTATTGTTTTTTTTTATATATTTGCAAAATACTTTATTTGCCGGAAAAGGGGCAAGAAGTATAGTCGAAAAATGCCGTTCTGAAGCATTTAAGTACTTGCAAATTATCATTTTGCAAAAAACTAAATGTGATTCAGGTGGCGAAGCTGTATATAGACAAATTGATATTTTATTGAGTTTTTTTGCTTATGAATCCAACGACAGAAGAGAATTGGACCACCGTCATCAAGCCCCGAAACAAGCTTTTCGAGGTGAATTTGAAGGAGATTTGGGATTATCGCGATTTGCTATCGCTTTTCGTGAAGCGTGACATTATCACCCAATACAAGCAAACTATTTTAGGACCATTGTGGTTCATCATTCAGCCTGCATTGACGGTCATCATGTACATGGTGGTGTTTGGCGGCATTGCCGGCATTCCTACCGATGGCGTTCCGCAGCCTTTGTTCTATTTGGGTGGCATCTGCATGTGGCAGTATTTCGCCGACTGCCTCAACAAGACTTCTAATACCTTTGTGGCTAATTCCGGCATTTTCGGCAAGGTCTATTTCCCGCGACTGATTATGCCTCTGTCAAACACCATCAGTAATCTGGTGCGTTTTGGCATTCAGGTTGGCTTGTTTGTGGTGGTGTATATATTTTATGCCATAAAAGGGACGGCGGCTTGCCCGAACTGGTATCTGCTGCTTTTCCCGATTCTTGTCGTTATGATGGCAGGCCTTGCTTTGGGCTTCGGCATCATCATTTCGTCCATGACCACCAAATACCGCGATTTGACGATTCTGTTTACGTTCGTCGTCCAACTTTGGATGTATGCGACGCCAATCGTTTATCCTTTGAGCCAGGTGAGAGGCAAGGAAATGCTTGGCATCAATGTCTATAATGTGATGTGCATCAATCCTGTCACTCCGGTTATAGAAACCTTCAAGTATGGTGCTTTGGGCGCCGGCGAATTCATCGGCTGGGGCTGGCTGGCCTATAGCTTTGGATTCATGGTGCTCCTGTTAGCCCTCGGCATTCTGATTTTCAACAGGGTTCAGAAGAGCTTTATGGATACGGTGTGATTTCAATGGATGTTAAATCAAATGGAAAATCGAGACTTAAAATGCGAAAAAATGATGAAACGATGCTGTTTTTGCAGGTTTGCGGCTGATTTTGGCATTTTGTGGTTTGGAGAAGGAAGTGTAAGTTTAAATTATTGATAATTAATTGTTTGAATGTCGTTGTGTGGCAATGTCAAACGATGATTTAACATTTTAACGTTTTAACATTTAACATCAAATTTGCAGCATGGAAAACAAAGGGATTTTATTTTTCTAACTAGAGAAATTTTTTTTCCTAACTAGGGAAATCATTTTTGGCTTTTTCAGACGCTCTGGAATGTTAAATGTTAAAATGTTAAATGGATGCTCTTGTGAGTTGCAAACAGTTTGATTGAATAAGAAAAAAATAGTATAAATATGTCCACAGCAATAGAATTTAATAATATCTCGAAGCAATACCGTTTAGGCCTTGTTTCAACAAGAACCTTGAGCCACGACCTTGACCGTTGGTGGAAGGTAAACGTGATGCACAAGGAAGACCCTTATCTGAAAATCGGCTCGGTGAACGACCGTTCGCAAGCCGCCGACAGCGAATACGTATGGGCTTTGAAAGACATTGATTTCAAGGTGGAACAGGGTGATGTGGTCGGCATTATCGGTAAGAACGGTGCTGGCAAGAGCACGCTTTTGAAACTCCTTTCAAAGGTTACGGGGCCGACTACTGGAACTATTCGCGCTAGAGGCCGCATCGGTTCGTTGCTAGAAGTGGGAACAGGCTTCCATCCTGAAATGACAGGCCGTGAGAACATCTTTATGAATGGTGCCATTTTGGGTATGACAAAACAGGAAATCGCTCGTAAATTGGATGAAATTGTTGACTTTTCTGGTTGTGAACGTTATCTGGATACACCTGTGAAACGTTATTCATCAGGTATGATGGTGCGCCTTGGCTTTGCCGTTGCGGCACACCTTGACCCGGAAATCTTAGTGGTTGATGAGGTACTTGCCGTCGGCGATGCTGAGTTTCAGAAGAAGGCCATTGGCAAGATGCAAGACGTCTCCAAAGGCGAAGGAAGAACAGTGCTGTTTGTGAGTCATAATATGGCGAGCGTGAAGGCCCTGTGCAAGACGGGGATACTGCTTGAAAATGGTATGATAAAGTATATAGACACAGTAGATAAGGTTGTTCAACAATATCAGATGGCGAATTACGGAGTTTCATCTATTGCCATTGGTGACAGGTTGGATAGAAAAGGAAATGGGAAATTGAGGCTTCAAAATTTATGTTTTTTGAATACGAATAATGAGATTGTAGATAGGGTTTCTATTGGTGACTCATTTAAGATTCGATTGGATTTAAAAAATAATTCATGGGGGAAAGATGATACCATTCAAGAACTTAGTTTAGGAATCAATGATGAATTTGGACAACGAATTATTGTAATGAACAATGAGTTTTTAGGGAAAAACATAAAAGTATCTAGCCAAGATTCAAATAGTATTGTTGAATTTGTTATCGAGAAATGCCCATTGGCTATTGGCTCCTATACTATGGCGTTCTTTTTGTCAGACAAGTTGAACAACATTATTGATTGGATTGATAATATTGCTACACTTTATGTTGAGGAAGGTGATTATTATGGCACTGGTAAAGTTCAAAAAAAAGGTTTAGGTCGATTTGTGATTGATTATGATATTCAATAAAATAAAATTATTGTTTGTAAGATATTTTCGAAGAGGAAATGTTTTAAAAATTAGTCCTGAATCGAGATTTGATTACTTGTCAAAAAAACAGTTAAAAAGGACTACTGTAAGTGTTTATGGGACATCTGTTTTGATAGTCGGAAGAGGGGCGTCTCTTGTCGGTGTCAGAATTCATATTGAATCGGGGAGTAGTATTTCAATCGGAGAGAATGTGAAGATGCGTAATGCTTATTTATGTGCAAAAAATAATTCTCAACTTATTATAGGTTCAGAATCTGAGTTTGATGGTGTCGTTGTTTCTGTTGAGAAAGGAATAGCTGATTTTTCTAAAGCTAATGTTGTATCAAGAGGAGAAAGGGTTGACATCCCAAACATTGTGATTTCGGATGGGACATTGAATGTAGGAGAGCATAATGTTATAAAGAGTTCGTTTTGGGTCCGTTTTGGTGGTGAGGTTAAAATAGGTAAATATAATTGTATCAATGAGGGGTCTGAAATTCGGTGCGATGAGGAGGTTGTCATAGGATCATACAATATGATTTCTTATAATTGTGACATTTGGGATACGAATACACATTCTTGGTATGATTATGAAACCCAAAAAAATATGTTTGAAAATGATTTTCCTATCATAGGTTTAGAAAAAAACAAACCTAATACAAAACCGATTCACATCGGAAATGGTAATTGGGTGGGAAAATATGCATGTTTGCTAAAAGGTACTACATTGGGAAATTGTGCTACTGTTGGAACAAGAACTGTCGTGGCCAATCAAAATGTGGAGAGTGGTGCTACAATAGTATCTTCAAAATCGGTTGTAATAAATTAATTTTTTTAAAGTGATTAGTGTTGTTATTCCAACATATAACCGTTCTGCACTGGTTTGTAATGCGATAGAAAGTTTGTTGTCCCAAACAAATCCCGATTGGGAATGTATTGTGGTCGATGACCATTCTACCGACAATACAAAATTTGTTGTTGATTCTTATGTGCAGAAGGATTCTCGAATATCTTATGTGTTGAACAAACGGAAGAAAGGTGCGCAAGGGGCACGAAATACGGGAATTCTTGAGAGTAAATCGGACTGGGTTTTGCTACTTGATTCCGATAACAGACTTGAAAGCAACTATGTAGAACGGATATCGGAATTTGTTCAGAATAATCCAAATGTTGATGTTGTCACGAATTTTATAAAGATTGAAATACAATTAGGGACTGATTCTGATTCAATAGGTTCAAATGATTGGGCTACAGAAGGTGATGTTTTGAAGTGTTTGTTGTCTGGTAATACTTATGTTGACAATAGCTCAGCTTGTATTCGTAAGTCGAAATTGCTCGAAATAGGGCTCCTTGATGAAAACTGCCCTTCATTTCAGGAATGGGATACGCATATTCGATTAGCTCAAAACTCACTATATGGGTATATTCCAGAAAGATTGACAATATATTTGGACCATCGGGGGAATCGTGTTTCCTCTGGCGTGAAGACAATTTGGGCAAATGGTTTGTATGTTTTGAAGAAACATCGTAGATTATGGTTAAAAGAAACCAATATAGATGTTTATTCACATTTTTTGATTGAGGTGTATAATAAAGCACAAGATAAATCCTTGTGGTATCGAATTAAAGTGTTTGTGGTGATTATCTCATTGTGTCCCAAATTGCTAAAACAGTTCTGTAAAAAAATAATGCGTTCATAATTATGAGTGCCCCCACAGTCTCCATAGTCCTTCCGTGCTACAACGGCGCGGGCCATCTGGCCCAATCCATCGAGAGCGTCATGGCCCAGACTTTCACCGATTGGGAACTCATCATCGTGAATGATTGTTCCAATGACAACTCGTTGGAAATCATGCGGTCGTATGCGGACAAAGACACGCGTATCCGCATCATCGACAATCCGGTAAACAAAAAACTGCCGGCATCGCTCAATGTGGGGTTCGCTGAAGCGCAGGGCCGATACCTCACTTGGACTTCGCACGACAACCGCATGGGCGAAACCATGCTGGAGGAGTTCGTCCACTATCTTGACGAACACCCTGAAATCGGTCTTGTTACAGCCAACTACGCGGCGTTCAGCCTGAGTACCGGACAACAGCTTTACGAAGTGAGCATGGACGACCCGCAGGGACGCCTGCCACATCACAACACTGTCTGCTACGCTTTCATGTACCGCAGGGAAGTACTCGAAACGGTCGGCGGCTACGACGAAACCCTTTTCCTCATCGAAGACTATGAGTATTGGGTGCGTATATGGCTGAAATACAGAATTGGAAAAGTGGACAAGGTACTGTATTACACGGGTGTAGGTGACGAAACCCTTACCATGTCCCGAAAGAAGGAGATAGCCCGGAAACTGCTTGAAGTTCGCCTGATGTATTTCAACGATTTCGACAAAGCCCTGAAACCGACTCCGATTTTGCGAAGGGATTTCTTCATTTCCATTGCCAATGAGCTGAAAGGCGTGAAATGGCTCGGCTTTGTGGCGAAATGTTCCGCAAAACAACCTGCCAAATTCGGATTGTATTATATCTTCTGGTACGCTCCGAAAAGGTTTTTCAAACGTTTTGGATTCTATAAGAAAATCCGTAGTAAATTAAAGCATGTCTAGAATTACCGTTCTCATGCCGGCATACAATGTCGGTGCATATATAAAGGAAGCTATTGAGAGTGTGCTAGCGCAGACTTTCAAGGATTTCACGCTTTTCGTCATCGACGACTGCTCTACCGACAACACGGCTGAGGTTGTGCATTCTTTTTCGGATCCCCGCATCCGTTACGAGAAAAACGAACACAACCTCGGTTTGGCCGAGAACCTGAATCGCGGATTGGAACTGTCCGACACGGAACTCTGTGCCCGTATGGACGGCGACGACATCGCCGAACCGAATTGGCTCGAAACGGGCGTGAAAATCTTGGACACTCATCCCGAAGTCGGAATATGCAGCTTCGGCTTCCAGTTCTTCGGAACCAAGACGTCTGTGGTGCGTTTTCCTGAACACAACGAAGACTCAAAGGCACAAATGTTGTTCGGATGCACCGTGATTGTACCCGTGTTCCGACGCAGCGTGATGGCGGAAAATGGTTTCAGATACAGCACAGAGGCTTTCCCTGCCGAGGACTACATGATGTGGTCGCATTGCTATCGCGTGACTCAGGTCTATAATGTGCAGGCTACTTTGTTCCACTACCGCATGCACGAAACGCAGATTTCAACTTCGAAACGTATCGCTCAGCAAGAAAAATCCGATCTTGTCCGGCTTCGTATGTTGGAGTGGCTCAATCCTGATTTTTCGGAAGAAGAAAAATCGTTTTTCTTACAGAAATTTGTGCCTGGGAAAATTGAGAGAAAAGAAGATGTCGCAACACTTCAAAGGTTTGCTGATTTATTGGTAAGGCATAATGTACTGAACCATTATGACAACGATGCTTTGCTGCGGAAATTTAAAATGCATATTGCTTACTCCACTTTGAGTTTTGTAGAATATGAATATTTCCCGAAAGGATATAGCCTTTGTCGATATATGCGGTTTGTAACAAGTGGACTGTCTGGAATCATTCCAGTGAGAAACAGGAGAAAAATATTGGCGAAGAGCCTTTTGATGAAGAAAAAATGAGTGCATTCTCTCTTATACGACGCAAACTGCATAACCTTACCCATCCTGAACTCGGGCAGATATTGATGCTGCACCGCGTGACGGAGCATCGCAGCCGGCTTTTGGCAAACCGAGAATTGGAAGTTACACCCGGTTTTTTGGAACAAACAATATTACATTACAAGGAAAACGGATATCGCTTTGTGGATATGGACGAGGTTGTACGTGTGGTGAAAGGAGGCAAGCAAAAGCAGAAATTCGTGTGCTTCACTTTCGACGACGGCTATGCCGACAATTACACCATGGCATTCCCGATTTTCAAAAAATATAATTGTCCGTTCACGATAAACATCACTACCGATTTTTATGATCGAAAAGCCTTGCTGTGGTGGTATGTGCTGGAGGACTTAGGGGTAACGGATGTGGAATTCATCCATCTAAGAGAACGATTTTTCAAAATGGACTCATCTACAATTGAGAAATATCTGATAGATGGCTATCCCAATGCCCAAACCCATATTGCGGAAAGAAGGAACAATATGGTTCTATCAGAACCTCAAATTCTTGAATTGGCAAACAGCGGATTGTGTACAATTGGCTGCCATACGATGTCACATCCACGTTTGAGCAATCTGCGCAAGGAAGACCAATATGAAGAAATTGCCATTTCAAAACAGAAGCTCGAAGCGTTAATCGGAAAAGAAGTCAAGCATTTCGCATTCCCCTATAGTGATTTTAACGGTGACACTCAGACGGTTTTAATGGAAACTGGATTTGAATCAGCTGTAAGAACTTGGGGAGGAAAAGTGAGACAAGGAATGGAACCGATGAATTTGTGTAGAATAGAATTAAGACAAGATTTATGAAACAAAAACTGATATTCCATGTTGGACATTCTGTCGGATTTTATTCCGAATTAAATAACATGATATTGGCGATTCTCTATTGCCAAAGGCATAATATTGATTTTGAGTTATATTCGAAAGATGCAAATTTTGGGCAAGGCAAAGGTTGGACAGACTTTTTCCTGCCTTTTTGTAAGGAAACGAAATGGGACGGACATCATTACATAAACCAACGATACGAAAATCCTAAAGGCGGGAAAAGGAAACTTTTGATGGATTTCTACAAGTTCACCCATCCACATACATATTTGACACCAGATCTTTGGAACGATTTCCGCCATATCGACCTAACGGAGATGAGCTCAAAAGAAGTGAGAGATGCGACCAAACCAATTGTCAATGAAATTTACCGATTCAACAAGCAAACTCAAGCTGAGATTGAAGATTTGATGAATAGCATAAATATTGATGAACCATACATCGGTTTTCACATCCGGGGCGGAGACAAATGCACCGAAACCAATCTACTGAACGTCAATGCGTACATCGACAAAGCCGAATCCTTGACCACTCTCAGGAAAGCTTTCGTCTCTTCTGATGATTATCGCAATATTGAGCTCATACGTGAACTTTACCCATATTGGTCTTTTGTGACGCTTACCGAGGAAGATTCTCATGGCTATCAGCAAAACAAATACAACATTTCGAGTGCAGACAAAAAGCATCACAATTTGATCAATATGTTTGCATCTATGGAATATCTTCGCAAGGCAGAGTTGACTTTTTGCACATTCAGTTCTAATGTGGGATTGTTTTTAGGAATGTGTATGGGCGACAAGGCAATTGGAGTTGATTTCAAAAAATGGATGATATGGTAGGTGATTCAAATCAATCTGCGAAAACGCCATTTACACATTACGATTGGGTGGATTCATTGAGGGCCATTGCCGTTTTGCTAGTCGTAATGGTTCATACGTCACAGAGTTTCGGTTGCATTGGCTTGGGTAGTATTGACAATGCTCTCGGTTGTGGAATGTATTGAGTGCAGCTGTTTTTCGTTGCGAGTGCCTTCACACTATTTTTGTCGTATAGAAACAGGAGAACGAAAGAAAAACACTATGTGTCCAATTTCTTCATCAGAAGATTTTTCCGCATAGCCCCTCTTTATTATTGTGGGTTGGTTTACTATTTCTTTATTCAAGGAGGACACAGCGTTTCATCTTTCAATAATTTTGCCGAAGTCGTAGCAAATGTCTTTTTTGTAAATGATTTTTATCCTAAGTGGATAAATCGCGCCGTTCCTGGAGGATGGTCTGTTGCGGTTGAGATGACTTTTTATTTGACCTTGCCTTTTCTGTTTTCCAGAATCAAAAATGCCGGTCAAGCCGTAAACACGCTTCTTGCAACTATTGGTATCAATGCTATATTAAAGTTTATTATGCTTCAGATACCTGTAAACATCCAGCCATCATGGATTTACACAGAATTCCTTTACTATTGGTTCCCCAATCAACTGCCCGTGTTTTTGATGGGAGTAATATTATATTTTCTTGTTGTCGAGAAAAACACATTGAGAGATATTCAGCCTATTTCCTTTGTAATAATCGGCATAGCATTGTTGGTCAACAAAATGTTTAATTTACATTTGTTGATATTTGACAATGTAATATTTGCATTCTTCTTCTTTATCATTGCTTTTGCCTTGAGTGTGAATCCGATGAAAGCTTTTGTAAATCCTATCACTAAACACCTAGGCAAAATCAGTTTCAGTATGTATTTGGTGCATTTCGCAGTAATGTATTGGCTTGAAAAGCTCGGTTGTATACCTTCTTTTGCAATATATCCAGTGCTAAATTACATTCTGTGGTACTTGCTTGTGGTTACTATTACAATAGCAATATCAACACTGACCTATCAGTTCATCGAAGAACCATTCCAAAATTTGGGAAAGAAAATTATCCAGAAAAGAGAAAATAAATCTGAAAAACATTACCGTTGATTTTTGTGTTCGGTAGTATGAGTGTTTACAACTAAATATATGAAGATGACCCACAGTAACAATTTTGCTTATGTAAGTATTGTAACCAGTAAAAATTATCTGGTCGGACTGGAAACCATGTATTTGAGTCTTCTCAAGACTGGTACGAAAATACCTCTGTACACTTTGCTGCCTACCAAGTTGGTCAAGGATAATTGTGAAACTGTGCAAAAATTGAAAGGTGAAGGAATCAATATCGTTGAATACGAACAATCTGTTGCAATTCCCAATGCTTTGGTGGAAAACAATAATGCAAATGGGGACAACCGGTTCAATTATACGTTTGATAAGCTGCTGATATTCGGACTTACTCAGTTTGACAAAATCGTCTTTCTTGATTCTGATATTTATATCCTCCAGAATTTGGATCATTTGTTCGAAAAACCACATATGTCGGCTATGATTGCAGGAAAGAGCTATCCGGGAAATGAAGACTGGGTTGATTTGACATCTGGCATTATGACTTTGATACCCAACAATGAACTGATTCAGCAGTTGGAAGCTACAATTCCAATTGTGATTGAGAAAAAAGGAAGTTGTGGAGACCAAGATGTTCTTCAGGAATATTATTCGGAGTGGACAAAGCATCCTGAATTGGATATGGGTGAGAAATATGGAATAATGGCAGGTTATGCGGATTATTACGAAAAAGTTCTAGGTTATAATTATTCGGGAGACATAAACAATTCTAAATCAGTTGCAATAATGCATTATGCAGGAGAGAAAAAACCGTGGATGCAGCATTGGTCTTTTTTGTCTGTATTGAAACAAGAAATAGTATTGAGTCTTTGTAAAATGACAGGGCTACGGAATACCAAGCAAATACATTTGGAATACAAGCATTTGATTAGAAAGGCAAAACGACGTATTGGCGTAAAATAATGAAAGCAAGGACTAATTATAAACGTTGGAAATCGGCATTGCGTTCCGATAAAGTTCCTGTTTCCTACTTTAATTTCTGGGACGGTCAGTCGGCCGACGAAATATGGTTTACAGATTTTGTAAGAAGCAGAGGATTCATGGAAAAATATCCTCGGGCTAAATTTGCCTTCTTTTCTACCTTGGGAAACATCAGCCTGTTGAGAACCGATGAACTTTTGTGTCCGTTTTCCAGACACCGCAAGCGGATTTTTTTTACCGGCGAAAACGTGCATTACGATGCATTTCACGATTATGCACAGAATATGCTCGACTATAAGCATATCAACCTGTCGTTGGGCTTCGACCATGTTGAAGATGAAAGATATCTGCGTTTTCCCATTTGGCTTTTGGAAATGTTCCCCGCAAATTCCTCGCAGGAAGATGTGAAAAGGATTTGCGAGAAACTCAGTCATCAGAAATACGATGAACAACGAAACCGTTTTTGCGCATTGGTAGCCGGAGGAGGCTCGGGATTATTGTCAGAACATCTTGTAATGCGGAAATCCATCGTTGACAGTTTGAATATAGTAAGCACCGTTGATTGTGCAGGCCGATTTCTCCGAAACACCGAGGATTTGCAGACGGTATTCCACGACAATAAGGCCGAGTTTCTGAAACACTACAAGTTTTTCATCTGTCCCGAAAACATCTCTGTTGATGGTTATGTTACGGAAAAAGTATTTCATTCCATCGGATCGGGATGTATTCCCATCTACAATGGTTCGCTCAACAACCCAGAACCCGATGTGCTCAATCATGATGCAATTCTTTTCTGGGAAAAGGACGGCGACAACAGCCAACTGATAAAAAAAGTGGAAGAATTGTGGAACAATCCCAAATTGTACAAGGAATTTTTCGAACAGCCACGTCTGCAACCCAATGCCGCCGAAGTGGTAATCGAATACTTCAATGCCCTTGAAAAGAAAATCAACGATTTGTTCAAGAGCTAAGATAACACATTTTAAACGCAAATACACACAAATCAATCACCAATCATCATAAAAAGCTTCAATAATTGGCTGCTTTATTAGCAACTATCACTTAGAAAGCGAATACAATTTCCACTTATGTATCGCAATTCCCGAAATAGTTAATTATGTTTTATTCTCGATATAAGGATATCGTTTACAAGATAATTGGTGCCGCAATGGAGGTCCATTGCGAGTTAGGGTCAGGGTTACTTGAACAAGTCTATCAAGAAGCACTTTCAAGAGAACTTGACATTCGAAATATATCTAATCAACGGGAACAAGAAATAGCCATTTACTACAAAGGTGTGAAGATGGATAAATTCTATAAAATGGATTTAGTCGTTGATGACATCGTTGTTGAACTCAAATCCACAAAGGAAATCACATCGGAACACCGCGCCCAATTGTTTAATTATTTGCGTTTAACCCACAAACCAATAGGACTGTTAATTAATTTTGGAGAAAAGAACCTTCACAGCGAACGATACATTTTTGACACCATTTCCAACAACTGCCTTCTTGTTGACAAAGATCTTCGTCCCATTGAAGATTTGCCATAATAGGCCCTTAACATTTGCGAACAATTTGTGGTAATTTGCGTTTAATTACACATGAAACTTTCCATCATCATACCGGCATATAACGTAGAGCAGTTCCTGCCGAAATGTCTGGACAGCATTTTTGAGCAGAATTGCAGCGATTTTGAAGTCGTCGTCGTCAACGATGGCAGCAACGACGGCACCCTTGCACTGCTGGAAGGCTATGCTGGTAAACATTCCAACCTGAATGTCATCACCCAGGACAATGCAGGCATGAGTACGGCTCGCAACAGAGGCCTCGAAGTGGCCCAAGGCGAGTATGTAATGTTCGTGGACAGCGACGATTGGCTGTGCGACAATGCTTTGTCATCTCTATATCCATACTTGAATGGTGAGGATGTCGTCTGCTTCAATGCAAAAAAGTATGTAGAAGACAAAGACGTGTTTGTCGAAAACAACCGGCCTTTCCCAAACAGAGTAATGTCGGGATGGGATTATTTCAACAACCAGAGACTGATTCCAGCAGAAATTCACTTTGTCTGCGTGTGGCAACGCGCCTACAGGCGTGAGTTCCTTGACGCAAACAACCTGCGTTTTGCCGACGGCATTCTTCGTGCCGAAGACGATTTGTTCAGCACCATGGTGATGTATCATGCCAAAAGTGTAAAAGCCGTTGATTTGTGTTGTTACGTATATCGTATCCGTCAAAGCAGCATTACCACAACCGTCAATATCAACCGCTGGTACGACAGCCTGCGGGTTCAGGAAATGCTGGCGGATTTCTTTGTGCCTTTGAAGGGCATTGACAAAAGTGTCATCTATAGGGTTTTTGCGTCGGGTTACATCGGATGGTTCTCTTCAACAACAAAAAAACTATATGGAAATCGCGACAAGGAACTGAAAGCACGTATCAATTGGAATCATTTCAAACAAACGGCAGTAACAAAACGGCACAAACGTTTGTATAGGTTGATTCGCATTTCTCCAAAATTGTTCCGTTTGTATTCAAAATTGACGCAAAAGATTCATAAATAACTCATGCTTTTCAATTCCATAGAATTTCTGATTTTTCTGCCGATAGTATTCCTACTCTATTGGTTTGTGTTCAACCGCAACCTGCGGCTGCAGAACCTGTTTGTGGTCGTGGTTTCGTATGTCTTCTACGGCTGGTGGGACTGGCGTTTCCTTTTCCTGATCGCCTTCACTTCGTTTTGCAGTTGGGGCAGCGGAATACTCATCGAGAAAGCAGGAGAAAACCGAAGGAAAGCCAAATTCATCAGTGCGGCGAACATTGTGCTGAATCTTCTGATACTTGGCGTTTTCAAGTATTACGATTTCTTTGTGACCTCGTTCGCCGAAATGTTCGGGGCCAATCCCGACGGATTGCTTTTCAAGATAATCCTTCCCGTCGGCATCAGTTTCTACACTTTCCAGGCTCTGAGCTACAGCATCGACGTGTATCGCAAGAAACTCGAGCCGACCCATGACATCATCCAGTTTTTCGCCTTCGTGAGTTTCTTCCCGCAACTCGTGGCCGGACCCATCGAGCGGGCCACCAATCTTTTGCCGCAGTTTGCAAAACCTCGCAGTTTCGATTATGATACGGCTGTTGACGGCGTACGTCAGATGCTGTGGGGTTTTTTCAAGAAAATAGTGGTGGCCGACAACTGCGCGGTTTTCGTCGACAGTGTTTGGGCCGATTATGCTTCGCAGAGCGGCAGTACGCTGTTTGTTGCAGCGGTGATGTTCACATTCCAGATATACGGTGATTTCTCGGGATACAGCGACATTGCCATTGGTACTTCAAAGTTGTTCGGCATCAAGTTGATGCGAAATTTCAATGTGCCGTATTTCAGCCGCGACATAGCCGAATTCTGGCGCAGGTGGCACATCTCACTGACCACGTGGTTCCGCGACTATATCTATATTCCGCTAGGAGGAAGCCGTTGCTCTAAGGTTAAAGTCATCCGCAACACTTTCGTGATATTTCTGGTGAGCGGTTTTTGGCACGGAGCCAACTGGACTTTTGTGGCATGGGGAGCATATCATGCGCTCCTGTTTCTGCCGCTGATTCTGCTCGGCAAGAACCGCAAGCATACCGATATCGTGGCTGCCGACAGATTCCTGCCCACTTTCAAGGAGTTTGCACAGATGTTGCTGACTTTTATCCTGGCTGTCTTCGGCTGGATCATCTTCCGTGCCGAAAGCATCGGTCAGGCAGGAGAAATTTTCGCCGGAATATTCTCGACCAGCCTTTTCATAATGCCGTCGCTTCCGATGAAGACCATACTATTTATTGCCATTCTGATAGTGGTGGAATGGATCCAGCGCAAAAAACAACATGCATTGGAGCTTAGTGAAGTCAAATCCCATGTCCTGAAATACGCCTGCTACATAGCAATTTTGCTTATGATATTCTGTTTTGGTGTTTACAACGAGTCTTTCATTTACTTCCAATTCTGATTTTTATGAGAAAATTTATCGTTAGGACATTTTTCACTTTTCTGGCGGTGGCATTGCTGGCCGTCGGTTTGGATTTTTATATCACGAGAAATCTGCACAAATCAAATGCCCGCCTATTCCAGAGTTGGAACGATTTGTTTTATGGCAACATGGATTGCGATGCCGTCATAATGGGCAGTTCGCGCGGTTTTGTGCAGTACAGCCCTGCAATTCTCGACAGCGTTCTTGGTACCGATTTCTACAATCTCAGTATCGATGGACGTTGCATTGATGCCGAGGTGGCGAAATACAACACTTATATTCATCACAACCCCAAGCCCAAACTGATCATTCAGAATGTGGATTACGGCAACCTCCTGATGTCCAACGGCTACGAACGCGAGCAGTTCACGCCATATCTCTGCGATGATGTCTTGTTCAACGAAATCAAGGATTTTGAAGAATTTACCATTTGGGACAAGTATTTGCCATTGGTGAGATATTCAGGCTACCTTGAGGTGATAAAGGAAGGCTTGCGGATTCCCAACAAACTCAATCAATATCCGCTCTACAAGGGGTATTTCGGCCGTGATGAAAAATGGGACGGTTCTGCTTTCAGAAATGTTTCTCATGTCGATTTTTCGGTCAATCAGCAGGCTGTTGAGATTTTTGAGGATTATCTGGCATCCTGCAAAAAGGACAATATTCAGGTTGTTCTGGTGTTTGCCCCGATATACATCGGTGTCACTGAAAAGATGGATAACCCGCAGCAGATGTTCGATTATTATCAGAAATTCTCCGACAAGTATGGCTGTCCGATACTGAATTACACTTACGACTCTATTTCATACGACACCAACTATTTTTACAACGCGACACACATGAATAGAACCGGAGCAGAGCTGTTTACACGAAAACTCGCCCACGATATCGATTCACTTCAGCTTTTGAAAAGATAATCATGTTTTCCGTCATCATCCCGTTATACAACAAAGCTCCTTACATTGGAAAGGCATTGCGTAGTGTCGCCGCACAGACTTACACCGACTACGAACTCATTGTGGTTGACGACGGTTCAAAAGATGACTCGGCGTCTGTCGCGGAGCGAGTTATTAAAGATTGCTGGCTGAGCCTGTCTAAGCCGCAGCCTGTGAAACTCATCAGACAAACCAATGCAGGCGTCTCTGCAGCACGCAACAACGGCGTGGCGGCATCCAGTGGCGATTACATCTGTTTCCTTGATGCCGACGATTGGTGGGAACCAACTTTCTTGGAAGAAATGGCAAAACTGATTGCCGAATTTCCTGATGCTGGCATTTTCGGAACGAATTACACCATCATCAACGAAACCCGCCACAAGACACGGGTTGCTCCGGTTGGAGTGCCCGAAAACTTTGAAAAGGGATATATTGACTATTGCCAAGTGTATGCAAAGACCTTGTGCATGCCGCTTTGGACAGGAACAGTATGCATTCCACATCGGGTTTTTGATACAACAGATGGATTTCCAAAAGGCATACGTTTGGGAGAAGATTTCATCCTTTGGATCCGCATTGCATTGAAACACAAGGTTGCATTCCTGAACAAAACCCTCGCCGACTACAATCAGGATGTGGATGTGGCAAATCGTGGCACACAACATCTGCACAATCCTGAAAACCACATGTTGTGGAACCTTGGCGACCTCGAAGAAGAGGAAAAGACGAATCCCGACTATAAACAACTCATAGACAACTTGCGTGTCTATGGTCTTTTTAATCATTATATTTCAAAAAAATACCACGAGGCGGCCAAATCGGAACTCGCCAAGGTGGACTGGAATTTGCAACCAAAGAGATGGAAAAAACTTTACGGAAAGCCGCTTTTATGGTTGCGGATGCGGCAGAAGTTCTTGTCGTGGGGCTCAAAAGTGAAACAAAAATTGCTCAAAGTTGGTGTTGTAAAAATAGTGTATCATAAAACTTGACATTTTTTATTAATAGTAGTTTTTTAAACAATGAAACTGGGAGCCGTTGTAGTTGTTTTCAATCCAGAAGAGGATGTGGTTGATAACATTTCCTCTTACGCACAGTGGTGCGATTACGTCATAATATGGGACAACTCCCCGAGTCCAATATTCAACATGGACAGCGAGTCATTAAAATTGACTATGTCCATTCCCGACCATACACCTTTTCAATACGTCAGTGATGGTTCTAATTATGGATTAGCACACGCATACAATTGTGCCATTGATATTTTTCGGAACTATGGCTGTACACATTTAATGACAATGGATCAAGATTCTCGATTTGAAAATTTTGTTACGTTTCGGAAACGGGTAGAAATGTTGGAAAAAGAAAAATATATTTTGGCGCCTGTTATTAATTCTTTTTGTGATGATACGCAAAACGAATTGATATCAGCCAACGATGTCGCCCAATCTGGATGCGTGCACCCTTTATCTATGATAGATGAGGTGGGCCTTTTTCGAGAAGATTTTTTTATTGGAATGGTTGACGTAGAAATGCAGTTAAAAGCTGTAGAAAAGGGTTATAGAGTTTTTCAAATCGGTGGATGCAATATGATTCATCAAATCGGTTCAGGTAGAACTGTGAATTGGTGTGGTAAAATTATTCATTTGTCTGATTATGGTCCTTTGCGGCACTATTATGATTCACGCAACCGCATTTTGATGTGGAAAGAGTTTCCTTATGATATCAGTTTTCATGGAAAGATAAAACATCTAATTGGAAGATTGTCCCTTTGTATAAAAATATTTCTTTTTGAAGACAGGAAATTCGCTAAAATCATTTCGATAATTAGAGGTACTTTCAATGGCCTTTTTAATATCATAAAACCATATTGAATGAAGACAATATTACTAGTATTCGGTACCCGTCCGGAAGCCATAAAGATGGCTCCGCTGGTGCATGAATTAAAAAAGCATCCTGAATGTTTCGTAACCAAAGTATGTGTTACGGGGCAGCACCGCGAGATGCTTGATCAGGTGCTGAATCTTTTCGAAATCGTTCCGGATTACGACTTGAATATCATGAAACCGAACCAAGACTTGTATGACATTACAAGTCGTATCCTTGTCGGTATGCGGGAAGTTCTCAATGAAGTGCAGCCCGATGTGGTGTTGGTTCATGGTGATACGACAACTTCCACAGCGGCAGCTTTGGCTGCATTCTATAAGCAGATTCCTGTCGGACATGTTGAGGCAGGACTGAGAACTGGCAACATATACAGTCCTTGGCCGGAGGAAATGAACCGCTTGATAACGGGGCGCATCGCCACATACCATTTTTCGCCTACGCCATTGTCGCGACAGAATCTTTTGAAGGAGAATGTAAAGAACAGTCAAATCATTGTTACGGGAAATACGGTTATCGATGCCTTACATTGGGTGACGGCAAAACTGTCTTCAAATATCGAATTGCAGGACACACTTCAAAAAGAATTGCAGGGACTGGGGTACGATGTTACTCGGTTGAATGGCGAAAGAAAACTTGTTCTTATCACAGGTCATCGCCGCGAGAACTTCGGTGAAGGTTTTCTGAATATCTGTCATTCCATTAAGAATTTGGCCGAGAAATATTCCAATGTCGATTTTGTTTATCCCATGCATCTGAATCCGAATGTCAGGAAACCTGTGCTTGAGATTCTTGGTAAGGGCGAAAGCAATGTTTTCTTGATAGAACCGCTTCAATATCTACCGTTTGTCTATATGATGGAAAAATCATATTTGATTTTGACCGACAGCGGCGGCGTGCAGGAAGAAGCACCAGGCTTGGGTAAACCAGTTTTGGTGATGCGCGATACTACCGAACGTCCCGAAGCCGTGGAAGCAGGAACGGTTATTTTGGTTGGAACCGATCAAAAGAAAATCGAAGATGGAGTGACTTCACTTCTTGAAAATGAAGATTTGTATTATAAAATGTCGCAAGCCCAGAATCCATACGGCGACGGACATGCCTGCGAAAGAATTGTGGAATTTTTGAAAAGTCAAATATGATAACGGATAAAGAATCATTAAAATTCTATTTGGCGGCAGACTGGTTTGCTTTGTGTAAAAAAAGGAAACGGCCACGTCTGTTTTCTGAAGAAATATGGAAATTCGAGATTGCTCTTAGAAAGTATGAGTATTATTTGAATACACATTCAAAACATTCACTGTTTTTATTGCTAGCACGTTACAGATTCCATAAACTATCAGTAAAACTGGGGTTTGATATTCCCCCAAATGTACTTGGGCCTGGAATGAAAATCAATCATCGCGGAACGATAGTAATCAATGCACACAGCCACATTGGCAAATGGTGCGACATTCACCCCGGTATTTGCATTGGAGACAATCCCATTCGTAATATTTCTGATGAAAAAGTGCATCAAGTTCCAACTGTTGGTGATTATGTTTTTCTCGGTCCAGGAGCAAAGTTGTTTGGTGGTATTGTTGTTGGTAGCAATGTGATGATTGGTGCTAATGCTGTTGTAAATAAAAATGTTGAATCGGGGATGATCGTATATGGTAACCCGATGAATGTTCGAAAAAGTGCCAGTGATGTGATGACAACGGCTTCAGAAGATTTTGAAATGTCGTTTTTGAAAGTATATCCGCAATATAAAAAGTTTTTATTATGATACCGAAGAAAATCCATTATTGCTGGTTTGGCCGAGGGCAAATGCCTGATTTGGCATTAAAATGCATTGAATCTTGGCACAAATACATGCCCGACTATCAATACAAATTGTGGAATGAAGACAACTTTGATGTCAATTCCGTTTCGTATGTCAAGGAAGCCTACGAAGCAAGAAAATTTGCCTTTATAACGGATTATGTCCGGCTGTATGCACTTTATACTGAAGGCGGAATCTATATGGATACCGATGTGGAGGTGCTGAAACCCTACGATGACCTATTGCAATTGACGGCATTTACAGGTTACGAAGGAAGCAAATATATGCCTCCCGTAACGGGAACGATGGCTAGTGTGGCTGGTGGAGAATGGGTGAAAGAACAATTGGATTCGTATACTGATGCCCATTTTCTCAAGCCCGACGGAACACTTGACTTGACCACCAACACGAAACGCATTTCCGGAATTATGCAAAAAAACGGATTTGTACAGGATGGTAAATATCATGTTTATAGAGATTTGCATATTTTCCCTACTGATTATTTCTGCCCAAAACAAACAACTGGAGAATTCTTAAAAACAGAAAACACCTATTGCGACCATCATTTTATGGGTACTTGGGATGACCAAAAAAAGAGACATTGGCTGATGCCTGTCATTGGTCAGAAGAACATGACGCGGCTTATTAAACTGAAACGAAAGCTGTTTGGATGAAGTGTCATGTTTTGCCAGTTTTTTATGTTTGTCTCTCTTTCGGTCTGAAAATAGTTGTATTTTTGCAATTGAAATGACGGTTTTGGATTTGATCTTCCAAATTGTTCAATCATGAAATTCTATGATAGGGATAAATAGACAACTGCTACATTCAGGGCTACGAAGTAAACTGTATGGGTTTTTCAATGGATGATAAGTAGATATTGTTATGGTACCATATTTCCCTAAAATGATATCGAATAAAGGCATTATGCTATACTTCATAGCGGTAGCTGTGGTTGGCATAATGTATTCGAGATTCTTTATGCCGTTTATGTTTCTGGTATTTGGAATTGCAGAGGTCTTGCTCTTTTTTTTATGTTCAAGTCAGTATTCGCGGCAATGGTTGTTGATGCCAGCAAAAGCATTTGAAAAGCAGGTCTTGGGAGTTGCTTTTGGAATCAGAGCGATATGGGTAGTGTTTTCCTATTTTTATTATCAGAATCAAACAGGGATTCCTTTTGAGTTTAATCCTGCTGATGCTTTGTACTATTATGAAGAGTCTGAATGGTTAACCAAGGAAAGCATACCTTCAATTTGGTATTATATGGTTGCCATACAAGAAAGTGTTTCCGATTCTGGTTATTTGATTTATTTGGCTCTTATTCAAAAGATTGTAGGTCACAATATCATTCTGGTTCGTTTTGTTAAGGCTTTGTTAAGTGCTTTTACATGCGTTTTGATTTTCCGTTTGGCAAACCGTACTTTCGGCGAAAAGGTCGCTCGAATGGCTTGTGTTTTTGCCGTGTTTATGCCGAATTTAATTATTTATTGTGGTCTGCATACCAAAGAAACGGAAATGTTGTTTTTTACCGTTGCATTTCTTGAAAGGTCGGATTATCTGCTTAAAAGTAAGAAATATACGTTTTGGTCCATTGCATTGCCTGTTTTGTTGGGCATTTATCTTTTCTTTTTTAGGACTGCTTTAGGTGCAGTAGCGGTTCTTTCATTAATCACGGCACTTATTTTCCTGCCTTCCCAAAAAATAAAAAAAGGTAAGAGGGCTCTTACTTTTTTATGGATCGTTTTGGCTGCATTGGTTTTGGCTGGTGGTACAATTGCAAATGAAGTGGAATGGTTGTGGGGTGACCGTAATGCCAATCAGGAACAAAAACGAATACAGCAAGAAGCCCGAGGCAGTCAGTGGGTGAAATATGCTTCAGGTTCAGTTTTGGCGCCAATGATTTTTGTCATGCCTTTTGCAACTATGGTGGATACTACTGGTGGAGGACAATACAACCAGATGCTCATTCATGGTGGCAACTATGTGCGTAATTTCATGGGCGTTTTCGTGCTGCTGACATTGTTTGATGCTTTTTTCAAAAAGAAAAACTGGCGCGATTTTGCTTTAATTGGTTCATTCACGGCTGGTTATTTGATAGTTGTTGCGCTGAGTTCATTTGCGAGTTCCGAACGATTTCTCTTGCCGGGTCTGCCTGGTTTAGTCATGTTTTGGGCTTTTGGCATTTCCGAGTTGAATGTCAAGAGGATGAAGTTTGTGAAGGCTTGGTATGTTGTAGTCCCTTTGATGGAAATCGGGTGGGCGTATTTTAAACTGGGTAATAGGGGAATGTTGTAATGAAAGTGCTACAGATTGCAAATTACAAACCTGGTACGGGAGGCATTTCGGGACAAGTGGAGAAAATCCATGCTTGTTTAGATGCTGAGGGTGTGGATAATTCCATTTTCAGTGTGAAAGGTTCCGTTTGGTATAGAATCAAGTCTTTTTTCAAGTTGTTTCAAACGGGACGTAACTATGATGTCTTTCATATCCATACATGCTCTCATGGTGGTTTTATTTCTGCTGTGATTGGTGTTACGGTTGGCAGAAGGTTGAAAAAACGTATTGTCCTAACATACCATGGTGGTAGCGGTGAGGTGTTTTTTGAAAAGCATACGCGTTTTGTAAAGCGTTTCCTTCTGAGAACCGATACAAATATTGTGCTTTCAGGCTTTTTGGGTGCTGTGTTCAAAAAATACGGTATTCCTTGCGTTGAAATTCCAAATATAATTGAATTGGATGAGTCGAAGTTTGTGGAAAGGGAAGTCGTGACACCTAAGTTTATCAGTGTGCGTTCGTTGGAACCTTTGTATAATGTTGAATGTATTTTACTGGCATTCCAAAAAGTGAAACGGGTTATCCCAGAAGCGACATTGCTTGTTTTGGGAGGAGGTTCCCAACGTGAGGACTTGGAGGAGATGGTGTCGGAAAACGACATCCGTGATGTGACTTTTACTGGTAGGGTTGACAATTCACAGATTTATGATTATCTCAATCAAGCTGACATCATGCTATCAGCGCCGCGAATCGACAACATGCCAGTGTCGCTTTTGGAGGCTTTCAATGCTGGATTGCTTGTCATCTCAAGCAATGTGGGCGGTGTGCCGTTTATGATTGAAGATGGTAAGACAGGACTGCTTTTTGAGTCGGATAATGCTGATGAGTTGGCGGAAAAGATGATACAAGCGGTAAAGGAGCCTGAAAAAACAAGGCTGATGATCAAGTCTGCTCATGCAACATTAGGAAAATATTCTTGGAATAAGGTGAAGGAGAAATTGTTCCCTGTTTATGGAATTTGAGTTCGTTTTTTTTGATTATGTCGTTTCGTAATTTTATATCAGAAAATATTTTTTTACCTTTAAGTGATTGTGTCACGGGACAATGTTCTGCAAGGTCTTTTCGGTTTTTCGAGCAGTCGAAGCATTGGAGCCGGGAGCAGTTGGATGCATTTCAGAATGAGAGATTGCGCTTGCTTGTTAGACATTCGGTGGCAAATGTACCTTATTATCGTGATTTGTTTTACAACTTAGGTTTGACGGCTGATGACATTCAGACCAAAGCTGATTTGTGCAAAATCCCGATTGTCAACAAATCGGTGATGCGGCGTGAGGGAATTGAGCATTTCACGGCTGAAGGCTTTCCAGAGAAGCAGCGTACGGCTCACCGTTCAGGCGGTTCAACCGGTGAACCTTTTTCGTTTTATACCACGAAGGAAGAAAACTCTATGAATCTTGCGGCAAAGCTTCATACTTGGTACAGTGTCGGTTATCGCTTGGGTGACAGGTATGTGAAGATTGCTAACAATGAGCGTGACAGCTTGCAAAAACGGGTGCAAGATTTCATCAATAATTCCGTGCTGATTCCTTTTTCAAATGTGAACGATGACGAACTTGCCAAGACTTTGGAAAGCATTGAAAAATTGAAACCTTTGTATATCCGTTCCTATCCGATGCCTTTGTATTTGCTTGCTCAATTTAAGAAGAAACATGGAGGCTTCCGTTATTCGCCGAAATTCATTTTTACGACAGGCTCCACATTGTCGGAGAACTATCGGAATGAAATTGAGTCTGCGTTTGGTTGTAAGATAATAGATTCCTATAGTTGCGAAGGCAATGCCAATGTCGCGCAAAGTCTGAATTGTGAAAAATATCACGTCAGCGAAGAGTTTGGAATAACAGAGGTGGTTGATGCCGATGGCCTTCCGATTCAAGACGGTGTCGGTCGAGTGGTTTCAACTGATTTGTGGAATTATGCTCATCCATTTATCCGGTATGATACCCAGGATTTGGTAGAGGTATGTTCCGCACCTTGTGAATGTGGAAATCCTCGCATGATGATTAAGAGAATCATGGGACGCGAATGTGAATCGTTCTTGCGGTCGAATGGAAAATATATCACGGTTCATGACCTTACGGGTTTTTTGAAGAGACAAGAAGGCGTGAGCAATGCCGTTGACGGTTATCAGCTTGTGAAGAAAAAGGATGGTTCGGTGACTTTCCGCTTGGTCGTGAATGATGGGTTTGACGAAAGCCTGAAACGCATGATTGTCGATTATTGGACCGAACAATTAGACAGTCCGGTAAGTATTGAAATTGTTGATGAACTGCCTTTGATGAATAATAACAAACGTTTGGCAATAATAGAAGAAAAGTGAGGTGATTATGATTGAGGTGTTTCAAGACATTAGACAGATAAACCATTCTCAGTGGCTTAATCTTCTACGGCATTCATCGCATCGCAGCGCATTCCAAACCCCTGAGTGTTATGCGTTTTACAGCGAACTTTCGTTTGTGGAATCGTTTGTATTTGGCGTTTCCGAGGATGGCGTTTTGAAAGGTGTTGTTGTCGGTTTTTTGTTGAAAGATGGCGGAAAAATAAAGCAGTTCCTTTCAAGAAGAGCTATTGTGAATGGCGGTCCGCTTTTGGCTGATGATATTTCAGAAGAAGCCCTGACGGCTTTGCTCAATATTTGTAAAAAGCAATTGAAACATAAGGCCATCTATGTGGAAATGAGAAATCTTTCGGATTATTCTAGTTTGATTTCTTCCTACAAAAAGAATGGTTTCCGCTACGAAGCGCATCTTGGTTATATTGTCGATACACCTTCCGAAGAGGAAGTGAATCAAAAGATTGAGAAACGAAGAATGCAAAATGTGCGTTCGGCATTAAAAAATGGCGTCGTAATAGATGCAAATCCAACGGAAAATGACATTGAGGATTTTTATGTGCTGCTTGAGGATTTGTATCGGACGCGTGTGAAAACGCCTTTGTATCCTTTGGAGTTTTTCGTTAAATTGGCAAAACAGGATTTTGGATTGCTGCTACTTTTAAAATACGAGGATAAAGTTATTGGAGGACAAGTCAGTCTGCGTTTGAAGGACTTTGCTGTGTATGATTTGTTTATGACCGGTGATGATGTGACCTATAAGAAATTTCGTCCGTCAACATTGGCAACTTATTCTGGAATACAGTATGCTGCTCTTAACAATTACCAATATTGTGACTTGATGGGTGCAGGCAAGCCTGGACAAAAATATGGTGTCCGTGATTTTAAGGCCTCGTTTGGAGGACGTTTGGTGGAGTATGGCAGGTGCCAGTATTTGTGTAGCCCTTTGTTATATTTTATAGGGAAAATGGGGGTTGCATTGATAAAGAAGTTTAAATAATACTCTTAATGTATACATTTAAGGAACTACAACCTACAGCTGCTGATTGGCAGGCTGTTGAAGCGACATATGACAGTACGGTGTTTCACTCCGAAAAGTGGTCGCATTATATTCGGAAAATCCGTAATAAGCCAATTGTGCTTTCTGTCGAAGAAGACGGATGTGTAATCGGTTATTTTGTTGGCGTGAAAAAATGGGTCGGTGTAACGATGGTTTGTGCACCTATGGATGGCACGGGAACCTATACTCAAGGACTTTGTTTCATTAATCCTGTTTCTAATGAGAAAAGAGTTGAAGTTTATAAGGCGTTGGCGGATTGGCTGTTTAAGTCGCGTAAGGCTTCATATTTACAAGTTGATGATTGGCAATTGAGGCTGACCTTGCCAGATTGGGAACCTATAGAAAGTATCGATGTGTTGCAGACAAATGGGATTAAGCATAAAATGCGCACAACTATTGAAATTAGTCTGGATGTGTCGGAAGAAGAAATGTGGAATCGCTTGCATTACAAATCCTGTAAATATAGTATCAATAAAGCTCAAAAATTGGGGCTTCGGACGCGGGTGATTGACAAACTTGAAGATATTCCTGAGTTTACCCGGATTCATTATGAACATGTCGTTAATGTGCATAAGAGGCATGGCACGCGTACGAAAATGACGCAAAACCGCAAAAGAATGCAAAAGTTGTGCGAAGCCTTGTTCCCGGACCGCGTCTTGATGATTCAAACACTTGGCAATGACGAAAATGGAATTGAACAGGTCATGTCGTCGGCCATTTTTGGCATTGACAAAGGTGAATGCATTTACTATACCAGCGGAAGCTACATGCAGTATCTGAAGTATTGCCCTAACGAAATCATGCTTTGGGATGCCATGAAGATTTTGCATGAACGCGGGGCAAGTGTGATGAATTTTGGTGGCATGTCGAGCTATAAGTTGAAATTCGGTTCGCAGTATGCTTTTGTGCCAAAGTTCCATTTCAGCAAATATGAGTTTATCTATGACTTGAAGCATCTTGCATGGAAAACTTATCATGGGTTTAGAAAACTGGTAAAGAGTGAATGAATGGAGAAATACCTTTATTATTCCACTTCGGAATCAAATGTTGATTCGGCTTTTCTTTTGAAGGATCCATCAGAAGAATTGCATGTCAAGGTGACTAAAATTTCGCCGTTTAGAAACGCACATTCTTTGGTGTGGAAGTTTTCTTCGTTGTTTGGTGGTGGATTATTCGTAGAATATCAGCTGTTAAAAAATGGTGTCGTAGTATGTGATTCGGAAGTGACAAATTGGATGTTGTCCTTCCCATTCATGTCTAGAAGAGGAATATATATAGGTTCGTGCCGTACCAAGCTGGAAGAAAGAGGCCGTGGCTATTATCCTTATTTGATTGCAAAAATCAAGGAAACATTGCCGAATCGTGATTATTATATGTTTGTTGATGAAGGAAATCACGCATCCATTAGAGGCGTTGAAAAAGCAGGTTTTTATCGGTATGCAACTTTGAGAAAAACCAGACTTGGACTGTATTTAATTAAGGAAAAATTGAGTGTTAAAAGTGATTTGAAGTAATCAACCTTCAATTTGTTATGAATATTCTGATTGATATAGGTCATCCGGCCCATGTGCATTTGCTGAAGAATGTGGCCGCCGAATTGAAGAAGAAGGGGCATGGCGTGTTTTTTTCTGTCCGTGATATTCCTGTAGCGAAACGCCTGATGGAAATGTACGGCATGATGCCATATCTGGATTTGGGCGGCAAAAAGGACTCGCTGCTTGGAAAGGCAAAAACCGTGTTGCATCAGGATAGGCTTTTATTCCATTTCGTTCGGAAAAACAAAATTGATATAGGCCTTAGTTCGGGCATAGCACTTTCTCATGTTTCGCGCTTGACTTCAATGAAATCATTCAACTTTGATGATGATGACGATGAGGCTGAGAAACTGGTGGTGAAATATTGCCATCCGATGACCGATGTGGTCTTTACACCGGATTGTATTTCCCGCAAAACGGAACACGCTTTGCATTATGCAGGAACACATGAACTTGCATACTTGCATCCCAATCGATTTATTCCCGATGAATCTGTTTTAGAAAGGGCGGGGCTGAAAAAGGATGAGCGTTTCTTTATCATGCGCTTTGTGGCATTCAAAGGCCATCATGATGTGGGCCAGAACGGTCTTTCCGTTGAACAAAAGCGTAGACTCATAGAATTGCTGAAGCCAAATGGCAGGGTTATTATCACATCTGAGCGGCAGATTGAACCTGAGTTTGAAGAGTACCGTTTGCCAGTTCCTCCAGAAGAAATTCATTCGCTTATGGCCTATGCGTCCATGTTTTTGGGCGATTCTCAGACCATGACATCTGAAGCGGGTTTGCTGGGGGTTCCATCTTTGAAATGCAATACTTTTGCTGGGCAGCTATCTGTCCCAAATGAGATGGAAGATAAGTATGGATTATGCTATGCCTACCTGCCTGATGATTTTGAGAAAATGTATGAACATGTGAAATCACTACTTGAAAACCCTAACGTCAAAGCGGAATGGGCTGAAAAAAGAAAGCGTTTTATGGCAGATAAAATTGATGTCACGGCTTTCTTTACGTGGTTCATTGAGAACTATCCGGAAAGCAAGCGTATCATGAAAGAAAATCCGGATTATCAGTATAGGTTTAGGTAAGTAGGCCTTATTTTGTTTGACTTCTTTTAATGGCATTGTTTAAATCATAATTTATGTTGTTTTAAACGTAAAATAAGCCTATAAATTAAAATATTTGTATATTTGCAGCGTTTTTCAATGAAGGTTATGGAACTTGATGAATATTCGAATTCGGAGATTGTGCAGTTGCTGGGAGAGCGCTACAAGGAATATCGTGTGCGGGTCGGCTTGACGCAGAAGGAAATTTCGGAAAAGACGAATGTCTCTGTGATGACCATTCACCGTTTTGAGTCGGGAGCCGCGACTAATATTGCTTTAAGCACCATCATTTCATTATTGCGCGCAATTGGGATGTTGGAAAATGTTGATGGATTGCTTCCGGAATTGCCGCCATCGCCTTATCTGTTCAACGACAAGAAAGAGAAAATACAACGCGTAAGACATAAAAAGCCATGAGAGACAATGTGCTGAAAGTGATGCTGTGGGGTGAGGAGGTTGGCCGGCTCCAATGGATTGATATGCGGAAAATTGCATGTTTTACCTTTCATCCGGATTTTGTCAGGAAAGGGTGGAACATTGCTCCGCTGTTAGCTCCTTTGGATGAAATCAAGCCGCATGTGCCGATATATGGTGAAAAGTCTTCCGCAGGAAACAGACTGTATCAGGGGCTTCCGCCGTTTATCGCAGATTCTCTGCCTGATGCATGGGGAAACGAGCTGTTTGAATTGTGGGCAAAAGAGAATAAAATCCATGAAAAAGACAAAACGCCTGTTGATAAGCTGGCTTTCGTAGGACGTCGTGGCATGGGCGCCTTCGAGTTTGAACCTGATTATGATGTGGCATCAAAAGTTTCGTCACTTGAATTAAACTCGTTGTATGCCTTGTCGGAAAAAATCTTTCTGGATAGGAGTAAGGCGGTCATCACACCCGACGAATCCTTGTCGGTGAAATCGCTGATTGCGGTCGGTACTTCGGCAGGTGGTCGGCAAGCCAAGGCAATTGTCGCCATTGCGCCAGACGGGACAGTGAAATCAGGACAAATTGCTGGCTTGGAAGGTTATAAATATTGTCTCTTGAAATTCGGCAACAAGGAAAGAATGACAGCCGAACTGGAAAAGACGTATTACGATATGGCTGTGGCTGCAGGAATTGAAATGATGCCGTGTTCTTTGCTGAATGTCGATGGCGTGAATCATTTCATGACGGAACGCTTTGACAGACCCCAAGGGGAAAAGGTTCATATTCAGACTTTGGCGGCCATGAATCCAGATGCGGAGAGTTATGATGATTTGTTGCGCGTCTGTCGCAGGATGGGTGTTTCCGAACGCGAACAGGTCGAGATTTTCCGCAGAATGGTATTCAATGTTTTTGCCAACAACACAGACGATCACAATAAGAACTTTTCCTTTATGATGAATCGCAATGGCGAATGGCACATCACTCCAGCTTACGATATGACTTTTATTTTTGCCACCGATGGCGTGAATCGTGAAAAACATCATTGCCTGTCGTTGCAAGGGAAAACGGATGGTTTTTCGGTCGATGACCTTTTGGACTTTGCCTCTCGCAATAGTATAAAAAGGTCGGAAAGCATTATCCGGAAGGTGCTTGATTCGGTTGCGTCATTTCGCGATTTTGCAAAGGCGAATGGCGTGTCATCATATTGGATAAACTGCATTGAAGAGCATTTGCGCGGACTCGTCCCCGATGAATACAAGGAAAAAATGTCGTCTTGGAAACCTAATCGGTTTTCCGAAACGATTAAAGGCCATAGTGTCAGCAATGTGCGTTTCGAAATGTCGGCAAACGGCAATATTCATCTCATGGCTGTGATTGATGGCTTTGAAAGAAAATATGTCATTGCACCGAAACATGCAGCGTTCATGGAAATCATGGAGAAGGGTTTCAACACCATGCCCGACGCACAGAAAATGGAATTTGTGGAATGGTTGATGATAATGGATTGAATATGGACTTTACCTTAAAGAAATATCGTGAACTGCTTGTGGCCTTGAAAGGCTATGGCGGAATCATTTTACGCCATGATGTTGACTTGAAGCCGCAGAATAGTTTGGCAACGGCAAAAATAGAGCACGAGCTTGGTTGGAAAGCCGTGTATTATTTCCGGGCTGTTCCGGAAAGTTGGGACGAAAACATCATTCGTGAAATTGCCGCTCTTGGTCATGAAGTTGGCTATCATTATGAGTCGTTGACCACTTGTAATGGTGATATTGATGCAGCTTATCGCGATTTCTGTGAAAATTTGGAAAAACTTCGTGCTATTGTTCCTGTGAAAAGCATCTGTATGCATGGCAGCCCGAAATCGAAGTGGGACAGCAAGGACATCTGGAAAAAATATGATTATCACCAACTGGGAATTGAATTTGAACCCTATTTTGATGTCGATTTTTCCAAAACTTTCTATTTAACCGACACCGGACGCCGTTGGGATGGATATAAAGTGAGCGTGCGAGATAGAATCCCTGTTTATCAAGACGATTGGGTCAATCAGGGACTAGTTTATCATTCCACTGATGACATTATTCGCGCAATAAAAGACGAGACTTTGCCGCACAAAATAATGTTCACGACTCATCCTCAGCGTTGGACTGATAGTTGTGCTCAATGGTTTAAGGAATTGCTTTTGCAGAATGTGAAAAACTGTGTTAAAAGACTAATCGTCATAAGGTGACGAGAATCCGTTTTTTTTTATGTATTTTTGCACCTTCTTTTGTGATATATAATTTGAAAAACATACAATCTATGAAACTGTTCAAAACGTTGATTTTGTTGGCTGGTATCGCGCTTTGTACTAGCTCTTGTGTTACATCCCGTAAGGTGCGTTATCTCGGTGATATGCAGAAATTGGGAGAGGTGAGCATTGACGGGAAGTTCGAAGCAAAAATCAGTCCTTTCGATGAATTGAGAATCTTTGTCCTGCCTAATGGCGATCCAGAGGAGCAGGAACTCATCAAACCTTTTAATGTATATTCCTCAGGAACAGGAAATAATATGTCTAATGTAAGACAAACCATGGGCTATTTGGTTGATGTGGACGGCAATATCCAGTTCCCGGTTTTTGGGGAGGTGAAAGCGGCAGGGCTGACATGTAGGGCTTTGAGAGATACGATTGAATATCGCCTGAAAAACGAAGGTTATCTGAGTGACCCATTGGTCGATGTGCGCATCACAAATTTCAAGGTCTTTTTCTTGGGAAGTAACGGTGGTAAGGCCATCACTATCGATAATGAAAGATGCACTTTCCTCGAGGCTTTGGCCATGTCGGGCGATTTGAGCCTTTATACCAAAAGAAGCAAAATTGGCGTGGTGCGTGAAAAGGAAGGCAAGATGGTCATTCACTATCTCGATCCACGCTCTTCTGATATCTATAACGATGAGTTCTTCATTCTGCAGCAGAATGATATCATCCTGACGGAGAATATGAGTTACGTGTTCTTCAAGGAATGGATGTCGAATGTCGGTGTGGTCCTTACCCCTCTCACCACCGTGGCCTCGGTTTTGGCAGTGGTAATTGCCATTAAGACAAGTTTAGGTGACGGTAAGTAAGTCATCGTCATAAGTTTATTGATTTTTTTAAAAGAAGAAAAGATGGCAAATGATTCTATTGAAAACACGAATGCCGAAATGTCTTTCCTCGAAGAAGATAGTGGTAATGGCATTCAGATAAAAGACATATTGTTTATCATTCTGCGCAATCTGCATTGGTTTCTCTTGTGCGGCTTGATAGGTGCGGGAATCGCTTATTGGAAAGTCAGTAAGGAGGAAAGAACTTATGCAAGTAGCGCCTCCATCATGATTAAGACAGGAGCTTCGAGTGGCACGGAATCGATACGTTCATCGTCCGTCATGAACCAAATGCTGGGAAACGAAGGATTGGTGAGTACGATCAATAACGAAATCATCATCCTGAAGTCAGCTTCGTTGATGGATTCTGTGGTCAGAAATCTTGGCTTAAACGTCAGTTATTCCTACAAGACCAAAGTAGCGAAACGCAATAAGGCCCTTTATCAGGATAGTCCGGTTTTGGTTACTTTTGAAGACATGGATGAGAGTGCCTATTTCGCATTTACGGTTACTCCAAAGGACGACAAGCATTTCATCCTCTCTGACATGAGCGAGAAAGCGGAAGGCAAGGTGGTCGCTTTGGGTGAGAAAATCATCACGCCGGTTGGTAAAATGGTCGTTACGGAAAAATGGAATTATCAAAGCCTGATAGGCGTACCGATTGCCGTCAATGTGCGCCCGGTGTCCGCAATGTCGGCTTCGCTGCGTCGTAGATTAAATGTTTCTAGGGATGATGAGAAGAATTCCATATTAAGGCTCAGCATTAGCGATAACTCGGCAGCTCGTGCCGCCGACGTGCTGAACACGTTGATTGCGGTTTACAATAACGATGCCATTGCCGATCAGGAACGTATGTTGCAGTATTCCTATAAGTTCATCAACGGCCGTATCGACCAGCTTTATGGCGACTTGGACTCGTTGCAGGAGCAAGTGGTGGGCTTTAAGGTGGCCAATGTCCTTCTCGATACCAAATCGTTGGGCGAGGCCGATCTCGCAGCCCGTTCGGCTTCTTCGGCTGAAGTCAAAAACTTGCAGGCGAAGATCTCTCGAGTGTCATATGTGCTTGATGCGGCAAATAGTGTCGCCGATGATGAAATATTACCTTTGACTTCGGAGATGGGTAACGAATCCGCTTCACTGATAGCCCAATACAATGCAAATTCACAAAAGCTTGCCAAATACAGAGAGTCGGGCGTGACGGAAAATCCGGCAGCAAAGAAGTTGATTACGGGTCAACCAGTGTTGCTTGCAAATATCATCGCTATTCTGGAAACAGAATTGAGCTCGTTGCAGACCCAGTTGGTTATGGCCAAGAATGAAGGTTCGGTGGCTACGTCAAGAATTCAGGCAGCTCCTGAAAAGCAGGTGCGCATTGGCTCTGTTGAGGATATGCTGAAAATCAGGCAACAGCTTTATTTGACGCTCCTTACAAAGCGTGAGGAAATGCTGCTTGAACGCCCGAAGTTTGAGGGTACGGCAAAAATCATTGATGCCGCTCAAATCAACAATGCGCCTATCGCTCCCAATCCGAAGAAAAGAATCACTTCTGGATTGCTGATAGGTTTGTTGATTCCTGCAGCCATTATCCTGTTGATCCGTTTGTTTGACACGGCAATCCATGGTCGCGCTGATGTCGAAAAGGCTACGAAGACTCCATTCTTGGGTGAAATTCCTTTTAAGAAAGAACAGAACGAACATGCTATTGTGGTCAAGGAAAATGGCCGAGATTCGGTTTCTGAGGCATTCCGTTTGGTACGATCTAATCTGGATTACATGCGTAATAGGGAGAATGCCAGTCAAGTGGTGCTCTTTACATCGTTTATGGTGTCGTCCGGTAAGACTTTCGTTTCTTCCAACTTGGCAACGAGTTTCGCGCATGGTAATAAAAAGGTTGTTCTTGTTGACTTGGATATCCGCAAGGGAACCATGAATAAGGTGTTTGGCTTGAAGGCTAAATTCGGCGTGTCGAATTATCTTTCAGGTAAGACTGACGATGTGGAGGAAATCATCCACCATGATTATACAACCAAAAACCTGGATTTGATTTTCGCAGGTCCAGTGCCTCCAAATCCAGCAGAACTGCTGATGAGCAATCGTCTTGAACAGTTGGTCAACTATCTGAGAGAACGCTATGACTATGTGTTCCTTGATAATGTACCGCTTGGCATGGTGGCCGATGCCGACATCGTGAAACGTGTGGCCGACACCACTTTGTTCGTGATGAGAGCCGGTGTGACCGACAAACGCTTGCTTAAAGAAGTTGACAAGTTGTATAAGAATAAGAAGTTCCCGAACCTCTCTATCGTGCTGAATTCTGTGAAATACAAGAAACAGCATGGCTATGGCTATGGTTACGGCTATGGTTATGGCTACGGTTACGGCTATGGTTACGGCTATGGTTACGGCTATGGTTATGGTTATGGAAATGAAGAAGAGAATGCAAAGAAACGTCGCCATCATCGCCATCATAAATCATCATCGTCGTCTGAAGATAAGGATTAAAACATGTTTGATTTTTTAAAAAAGAAGGTGCTGCCGGATGGCTTCTTCCAAGGTGCCTGCGATGTTCATTGCCACATTCTTCCTGGTGTGGATGATGGATTCAAGAGTTTTGAGGATTCCATCCAAGCCTTGAAGTTCCTCGAAGGGAAAGGTGTGAGAAAAATGAAGTTGACGCCTCATTTCATGAAGGAATTTAGCGATAATACAAAGGATACCATTGTCCCGAAGTTTGAAGAGTTCAAGAATAAGGCTGCGAGTCAGTGCAATATCGAACTGCAACTTGCTGCCGAACACATGCTCGACTCTGGCTTCCTTGATCATTTCGAACGTGGCTTCTTGACTTTGGATAAGGATAAGAGTCTGGTCTTGTGCGAGACATCCTATATGATGTGCGACCCCAATTATTCATCGATGTTGTATGAGGTCATGCTGGAAGGCTACACTCCGGTAATTGCACACCCCGAACGCTATCAATATGCTTCAAAACAGCAATATTCGAGATGGAAGGAAAAAGGCTATCTGTTTCAATTGAATCTGTTGTCGTTGACAGGGGCATATGGTGGACCGGCTATGGAGAAATCACATTATATGCTGCAACATGATATGTATGATTTCGTTGGCTCGGATATGCACAGATTAGATAATTTCAGAAAATTCATGCCAGCTATGAAATTGTCATCAAAGGAAATGGAAGCATTGAACCTTCTATGTGAAAATAACGCCAGGTTATTTTGAACTGACGTATGAATAATGAAAACCCTGACAAGGCTAACCTCGTCGGGGTTTTTTGTTTGTGTCTAGTTGCGCTTTACTTGAACACATAGCCGATGTTGATGTAGGCACCCCAAGGCTGGTCGGTGTCGTTCAGCCAGTGCACTTGGAATGAGACCGGACCGATGATGCTGTTGTAGGAATACATCAGGCCTGCGCCAAAGGAATCGTCAGAGTAATCGTTGATGAACAGATATGGAAGCTCGGCGGATGCCCTGCCATAGTTGACCATCGCTGTGAGGTAGTTTTTTTTGCGGAAATTGTAACGCACATCCAAACGGGCTACATGGACGCATTTCATGGCATCAGTGAGGTCTGTCGCATGGTTCAATCCAATGAATGGCAGCTGGTAGTCGTAAATGCGTCCGAAGATGTTGCTGCCGATATTGTTGTGATAGGCATAAAGCTTGTTCTCGCCGATGATCATGCGTGAGTAAAATTGGGGGATGAAGGTGATTTTCTTGCAGGTGAGATAAGCCTTCGCATATAGACAGATGTCGGCAAAGTTGGATGGCATGGGGTTACCGATGGAATCCTTGAACTGGTGGTCGAAGCGCCAGTGGGCTTCAAGCATTGCATCGACGCCTTTTGTGGCGAAATAGGCATCGTCCATATTGTCGAATTTGAGTTTCGTGAAAGGACCAAATGAAGCGTACGCGTAACTGCGATTGTCTGATTCAGCATCAAAATAAAACATGTTGTTCGGTTTCTGGTAGTAGGAAATTCTTTCAGATTCAATACCTACTGAGGCTTGGATGTGTTTCAAGTGAAATTCGGAGATGTAAATCCTGAATCTGTTTTGGTAGAAAAGATTGTTGGTGAGGACGAATTCGTTTCCAACTGAATTTGGATTCGAGTCGTCGAGTTCGAAGACGTTGGGGTGCATCATCCTGAAATCGTATGATACGTTGATATTGGCAAGTGATAGGCTTGCTAAGGTGGCTGTGGCATTGGCCCAGTTATTGTAACCGAGGCAGAGCGAAAGGTTGGCTTTCAGTCCGGAAAGTTTTCTTTGGTTCAGCCCGACGTTGAAAAGGATGGAGGCGCTTTCTTCATTGTCGTAACGGAAACCCAAGTCAACGACATGAGGCTCCGAATGCGTGAAATTGATGCTCAAATCGTAGGTTTTGATATGGGCCGAGTCGTTTTCGAAGTCAACGGGATGAAGTTCATAGGTGATGCTTTTGAAGCTTCCAATGCCTCTGAAAGTGTTGATGGCTTCTTCGACATTACGGAAGTGAATTGTTGTTCCGGTTTCCAGGTTGCCTTTGCGCATTAGCCACTTGGCTTCGTTGGCACTTACGTTTCGCATGTTGACGAAACGTATGTTGATTGAGTCGTTGCCAATGTATTCGGCTTTTGTCGCACGCAAGGTCTTGCTGGTAGGCTGGTAATTGTCAATGTAATCCTTGATGGCTTGCAGTTGGTCGTGGAAAGCGTGGGCATCGCGATAGCCTCTATTGACTAGCGAGTCGATGGCCGTTGCATTGAAACTCAACATTCCAAAGTCGCTGACATTGGGTTGGATATAGACGTCGCAAAGCTTGCGGTTGTCTTCATTGTGGCCTTTTACGGCAATGTTCTTCAGTTGGGCTAGCAGTTGCGGAAGCGATTGCAGTTGCTCTGGGTCGGTCACCAAGCCTTGTGCCACTTCGATGCCGATGATGATGTCGGCACCCATCTCACGGCAGCGGTCGGCAGCGAAATTGTTGACCAAACCGCCGTCAATCAGTTGTTTGCCGTCGATTGTGATAGGGTCGAAAACACCAGGAATGGCCATGCTCGCACGTATGGCTTCTGGGAATTTGCCGTTACGGATGATGACTTCTTCGCCTGTGGTCAACTCGGTCGCGATGCAGGCAAAAGGAATCGGCAGATTGTTGAAATCAATGGAATCCTGATAGCCTACGCAAAGACTGTTGAACAGGTTCAAAAGTGTTGAGCCGTTCATGAACGATTCTGGCAAAGATGACAGCAACGGATTGGATGGAGTGTTCTCGGTCTTCGAATTCAATTCGCCAGTGTTGAAAGGTACGGAGAACAGATAGGTGCTGCGACGTTTCTTTTCGGCTGACGACATGTTGTTTCGTTCAACGGAGTTCGTGATATAGACTGACCAGTCCAAATCGGAGATCAGCTCCTGCATTTCGTCGGGCGAATAACCCAAGGAATACAAGCCTCCAATGATGCTTCCCATGCTGGTACCAACCACATAGTCAACAGGAATGCCCATTTCTTCGATGTATTTCAATACGCCAATATGGGCGCTGCCTTTGGCTCCGCCACCGCCCAAAACGATGCCTACCTTAGGACGTGGGGGACGAATGGTGTCGTTTGTTGCCATTGCAGAAAAGCATGTCAGACATGCCAAAATCATGATAATTGCTCGTTTCATATTTTTCTTGTTAAGTTTGTCATTATAAGAATCGCCATCCGAGACAGCATTGGACAATCCAACCGTTTGAGGTTAGGCTGATGTCGTCGCTTGAACTTGATCGAGTATGGTTGTAAACAGCGTTGAGGCCTAAAATCAGACGGTCTTGGTAAGTGTAACATACAGCAGCTCGTGATATTACAGTTGCCGTGACGGGGAATCCGTTTTCTTGGTTATCGTATGCTTCAGGCAAATTTCCTGTCGAATTTTGGCTGATTGTGAAAAGCAGCATCGGCATGGCCGAGAGGTGAAACAACAGTCGCGATTTGCAGCAGACGAAATTGTAACCATAACCGCCTCCAATGGAAGCTTGGTTGATGGTGTAAATGGGATTATAGATGGATGATAATTCGGTTCCATTTACAAATGGCTTGATTCTATTGCGGAAAAACGATGCACCAAGCAGGAAACTACCGGCACTCTTCTTTTGCATGTAGGCTTGCGTGATGGCGGCAGGGTAGGAGAAGGTCTTGTAGTTGAATACGTAATAGAAATTGACCGTCATCCGGTTGGTGTAGTCGTTATTGAAATTGAATGTGCTGTCGGGATTTGAGACCTCGAGGGTCGAGTTGGTCATCCGGTAGGATTGGTATTGGAATTCGCCACCGAAGCGCTTGTTGTAGAGGTTGAGTTTGATGTCTTGGTTATAGCGGTTGACTTGGTCGATGGTGTACCCTAGTTCTAAACCTCTGTAAGCCAACGAGAATGAAGATTTGAAACCAACTCCTGAACCAATTCTCATTTTGGCAGATTCGTAATTTGGGATGTTGTTGAATTGGATGTTGAGTTGTGAAAATGTTGAGATTCCGTTGAGCTTGATGGTCCATGCATTTTCGGGAAGTTGGATGTAGGCTGTGTCGCAGCCTTTCATCATGCTGCGTTCACGCCAGTTGGCGAAACGCTTTGCTAGGCTTTCTTCTTGAATGTCTTGCGCAAATGAAAGTGTGCAGCAAAAGATGAAAACGAGGCTTGTGAGCAGTGCTTTTTTCATTTGGTTGGCAGAAATTATGTCGCAAAAATACAAAAAAAGGCTTTGACTTGCGCCAAAGCCTTTGATTGTTTGTGATTAGATGGGATTATTTCAATCCTCTTGCTTTCAGGTAGGGTTCGTAATCAGGGTCCTGACCGCGGAACTTGCGGTATTGAACCATGCCTTCGTCGTTGCCGCATTCTTGCAGGCAGTTCTTGCGGAACGAAGCAGCAAGTTCTGGATTGAAGAGGTCGCCAGAGGTCTTGAAGAAGTTGAAGGCATCCTTATCGAGTACTTCAGCCCATGTATAGGCATAATAACCAGCGCTATAGCCACCACTGAAGATGTGCGAGAAATAGGTGGAACGATAACGTGGAAGAATCTCGTTCATCAGACCGATTTCGTCCATGGCTTGCTTCTCGAAGGTATCGACATCGATGTCGATGACAGTGTTGAGTTCGTGGAACTTCATGTCGAGGATTGAGGCTGCGATGAGTTCGGTGGTGTTGAAGCCTTGGTTGAACAAGGCACTGTTCTCGATTTTTGCAATCAGGCTGTCGGGCATGGCTTCGCCTGTCTGGTAATGTTTGGCGTACATGCGGATGACTTCAGGTTCGGCCACCCAGTTTTCCATGATTTGCGAAGGCAACTCCACAAAGTCGTGAGGCACGCTGCCGCAGGTGCGTGAGTAGAGACCGTCGGAGAAGAAACCGTGCAGTGCATGACCGAATTCGTGCCACATGGTCTCGGTTTCGTCCCAGTTGAGCAGGGCGGGAGCGTCGCCGGAAGCAGGGGTGAAGTTCATCACCAGCGAGATGACGGGATATTCCTTCTGTCCGTTGATGTCGTATCCGCCTTCGCAGAAACTGGTGCACCAAGCGCCACCGCTCTTCGAAGCACGTGGATAGTAGTCCATGTAGAGAATGCCGAGGAAGTCGCCGTTGGCTTCTTTCACTTCGTAGGTTTCAACGCCTGGGAAGTAAACGGGCAAATTGGTGTTTGGCGTGAAGGTGATGCCATAGAGTTTGTTGGCAGCCATGAACATGCCGTTCTTCACGTTGTCTAATGAAAGGTATGGACGGATTTGGTTTTCGTCGAAGGCATATTTGGCTACGCGAAGTTTTTCGGCATAGTACCACCAATCCCATGATTCGAGTTTGAAATCAGCACCTTCGGCATCGGCAATGGCTTGCATCTCAGCGAGTTCTTTCTTTGCCAATTCTTGCGCAGGATTGAAGATGTCGATGAGGAACTTGTCAACAGTGGCGGCATCGTGGGCCATGTTAGGCTCAAGGACGTAGTCGGCATAGTTGTCGAAACCGAGCAGTTGGGCTTTCTGGACGCGGAGTTTGCACATCTCGTTCACCAGAGCCTTGTTGTCAAATTCGTTGTTGTTGTCGCCACGCATGAAGTAGCCACGGTAGATTTGTTCGCGAAGGTCGCGGTTGTCGGCATATTGCAGGAAAGGAATCAGGCTTGGCTTGGAGAGCGTGAACACCCAACCTTCAACGCCTTGCGTCTTGGCTTCTTCGGCAGCCGCATCGATGCTCGATTGTGGCAGACCGGCAAGGTCGGCTTCGTTGGTGATGACGAGCTTGAAGTTGTCGTTCTCCTTCAGCAAGTTGTTGCCGTATTGGAGGCTCAAGGTCGAAAGTTGCTCGTTGATTTGGCTGAGTTGGGCTTTCTGTTCGTCATTGAGGCCAGCGCCACTGCGTATGAAATCGTTGTGGTATTTCTCGACCACGCGGATTTGCTGGTCGTCAAGTCCCATCTCGTTGCGGTGTTGATAGACGTAATCGACGCGCTCAAAGAGTTTCGGGTTCATGGCGATGTTGTCGCCGTGCTTCGAAATCATGGGGTAGATTTGGTTGGCGAGTTCAATCATCTCGTCGTCGGAGCTGCATTCCATCAGGTTGAAGAACACACCCGAAACGCGCTCTAAGATACGGCCCGACTTGTCGTAAGGCAAAATGGTGTTCTCGAAAGTGGGCGTCTCTTCGTTGTTGACGATGGCTTCTACTTCGGCCACTTGTTCGGCGATACCGGCCTCAAAAGCGGTCAGATAGTGCGATTTCTCGATTTTGTCGAATGGCGGCACCTGGAATGGTGTCGTGTATTCGGTCAGGAATGGGTTCTCTCCAACAACTTTCTCTTCCTCTTTGGGAGTGTTGGTGCATGATGCTAAAGAAATGATACTTAATGCAATCACGTGAATAAGTTTTTTTGACATGTTGTTTTGATTTGAAATTTTAATTTTGGCTGCAAAGATAAAAAATACTATAGTTTTTTGCTTTTTTATTTGAAACATATTATTTTTGTAGTCCATTTTCTGACTAAAATTTCTTCACTATGAGCTATATTTCATGGAATAAGCGCGATTTGGTCAACCTTGAGTTTACGCTCAACCGCGAGATCCTGCGTTCGAATCCGAAAGGGGCTTTTACGGCCACCACGGTGATTGGTTGCAATACGCGAAAATATCACGGTCTTCTTGTCGTTCCACAACCGCAGCTTGACAACTACAACCATGTGCTTCTGTCGAGCCTCGACGAAACCATCATCGAGAACAAGGAAGAGTTTCACCTCGGTGTTCACATGTATCCCGAAGGCGTTTTCGCACCACGTGGGCACAAGTATCTGCGTGAGTTCACTGCCGACCCGATGCCCAAGTTGACTTATCGCATCGGCAATGTGGTGCTGAACAAGGAACTGATTTTCTCCATGTCGGAAGCACGCATTTTCGTCCGTTACACGTTGACTGAATCAGCATCGACAATTACCTTGCGCGTGCTGCCGTTTTTGGCTTTCCGCAATGTCCACATGCTGACGCACGAAAATTATGAGGCTTCGAGGAAAGTCGAGCTGGTGAAGAATGGTGCTTCGTGGCAACTGTATAAGGATTATTCCAGATTGTATATCCAATTCTCGAAACCGGTGGAATATACTCATGTGCCGCATTGGTATTACAATATGTTCTACATCCGTGAACAAGAACGCGGTTATGAAGCAACTGAAGATCAGTTTGTTCCGGGTTTCTTTGAAATACAGATGAAGCAAGGCGATTCTGTCATCCTTTCGGCTAGCCTTGAGGAAGAGAACACGGCTATGATTCGCCGCCGTTGCGAAGCGGAAGAGAAACTGTTGTTGCCTCAGCATGATTATGCTGATTGCTTGGTGAAGGCTTCGCAGCAGTTCATCTATCGGGATGAGAGAGGCACGCGCCTGTGGGCCGGTTTCCCATGGTTTGGCAGCTGCAGCCGCGATATGTTCCTTTCGTTGCCGGGTATCGCTTTGGCTCAGGGCGACGAGAAGACTTTCCGCGAGTCGTTAGACTATCTGATTGGAAGGATGCAAGGACCGTTCTTCCCGCATAAATATTACCAAAAAAGCTTGTATTACACAGCTGTAGATTCACCTCTGTGGTTCTTCTACAACTTGCAGCTTTACGAGACAATGTTCCATAAGGACAAAAAACTGATTTGGAAGAAGTATGGCTCGGTGATGACCAACATCCTTGAAAGTTTCATTGCCGGAACCGATTTCAACGTGCATGTTCAAGACAACGGCTTGCTCTATGCAGGTAATGCCGATTTGGCCTTGACGTGGATGAATGTCTTCGCCCAAGGCAAACCTTGGACACCACGCACGGGCTTGGCTATCGAAGTGAATGCGCTGTGGTATAATGCTTTGTGCTATGCCGTTGAGCTGCTGAAAGCTGCCGAGGCAAAGAATCCGTTGAAGGAAAAATGGCAGTCGATTGCCGATAAGGTGAAAGTCTCGTTTGCCGACAATTTTATTAATAGGGAAGCCGGCGGCTTCTATGATTTCGTGAATGCTAACGAGAAAAACACGTTGGTGCGTCCGAATATGATGATTGCTGCGGCATTGCCTTACACACCTATGGATGAGGTCATGCAAAAGCAGGCTTTCGACATCACATATTCCGAGTTGCTCACGCCTCGTGGCATTCGTTCGCTCTCGCCTAATTGCGAATCGTATGTCGGAATGACCATAGGCAACCACAGCGAGCGTGAACGTGCCTATCACAACGGAACCACCTTCCCGTGGTTGCTGATGCCTTTCGCCGATTTGGCGGTGAAATTGTTCGGAAAGAGTTCGGCTTCTTATATCGAAGAGATTTATCAAGGCTTTGAAACGGCTATTCAGGAAAATGGAATTGGAACGATATCAGAGATTTACGATGGTAATCCGCCTCACGAGGCTCGCGGTTGCATTTCGCAATCGACCAGCGTGGCGGCATTGCTATATTTGAAATATGTGATTGATGGTTTGAACGAGAAAGGAGGCAACCAATGAGAGTCTTGATGTTTGGATGGGAGTTTCCGCCTCATATTACTGGCGGTCTCGGAACGGCATGTTTTGGCATGACCAAGGGCTTAGCAAAGAATGATGTCGAGGTGCTGTTCGTGGTGCCTCGCGCATACGGCGATGAAGACCAGACAAATATCCGTTTGCTGAATGCCAGCGATGTCACGATTGACATTGACCATGAAACCGAGCGAAGCTATTGGGAACGTGTTCAGTATGTGGAGATTGGGTCGAATATCATTCCTTATGTCGGTCCAGAGGAATTCGCCAACGTGATGGAAAACGAACGTCGTGTGGTTGAACACTTCAACCGTAGTGGTTCGGTGTTTGCACGCAACTATCAGTTTTCGGGGAAATACGGCATGAACCTGATGGAAGAGGTCTCGCGTTATGCCTTGATAGGCTCGTCTATCGCTACGAAATACGACTTCGACGTCATTCATGCGCACGACTGGTTGACCTATTCGGCTGGTATTGCAGCCAAGGAGACGACGGGCAAGCCGCTTGTCGTTCACATGCATGCTACCGAGTTCGACCGCTCGGGCGAAAACATCAATACCGATGTGTATGCCATCGAGCGTCGTGGCATGGAAGCCGCCGACCGTGTCATCACGGTGAGTAACCTGACGCGCGACATCGTAATCAATAAATATGGTATTGACCCGAAAAAGGTGGTGACGGTGCATAATGCCGTTGAGCCTAACGACAAGCCCAAGTCGGATTATGAACGCAGCGGCTTGGATGCCAAGGTGGTCACTTTCCTCGGAAGAATCACTTACCAGAAAGGTCCGGAATATTTCATCGAGGCTGCCTACAAGATTCACCAAGTCGATCCGAGCATCCATTTCGTGATGGCTGGCACGGGCGACATGCTTGAGAAGATGATTCGTCACGTGGCGCAGTTGGGCATGGGCGACCATTTCCATTTCACGGGCTTCCTGAAAGGTGAGGCCGTCGATCAGATGTTTGCCATGACGGATGTGTTCGTAATGCCTTCAATTTCAGAGCCATTCGGCATCGTTCCGCTCGAAGCCATGCGCCTCAATGTGCCAGTGGTCATCAGCAAGCAGTCGGGCGTTTCGGAAGTGGTGAAGCATGCCTTGAAGGTCGATTTCTGGGATGTCAACGGCTTGGCTGACGCCATCTACGGTTTGTGCAAATACAAGCCATTGGCCGACTGCTTCAAGAACGAGGGCAAGGATGAGGTCGATAGCTTGAAGTGGGAACTGGCCGCCAAGAAGATCAAAGCGGTTTATGAGAGCGTTTTATAAAGAATTGTGTTAACTTATTAAAATATAAATAGAATGAAACGAAGTTTATTGTTTTTAATGTTGCTCTTTTCAGTCCATTTATATGCTCAATCAGAAAAATCAGATTCGAGAAATGAGATAATTGATATTAGGGCTAAACTGTTGGAAAATGTTTTAACCGAAGATATAAATCAACTGAAGCAAAACAAAGATGTAGCTTTTCCTTTGGAAAATGATCTGTATTATCCTTTGATTTGTCAGGAAAAGTGGATGATTTGGTATATTGCGGAAGAATATGACACGATTTGCTCAGAAATCCAATTTGCAAATGATAGATGGGTGTTGGGTACTTACTATAGTGACAACATCAAAGGTGTGAAGAAAACTTGTCCAGGAAATATAGATTTGATAAATCCATTGATTGATTATGCTGTTGAAAATCAAAATGTTTTACATCAAAGAATTGGTGATTCGGAAGCGTCGGATGAAGATAAGCAGGTGCTTTCGATAGTGTTGGATTGGTTGGTCGTAATGTATCGAAATTCAAACATACAGAAAGAATGGAGAAAAAAGCATAATGAGTTAAATGGTAGATTGAACGCTATCCTAAAAGCATATCCTGAAACCAAATACAAAGCTTTTTTGATGAGGAATGTTTATTGCAGTCCTGATAATGTACTTACAGGAAAATATAATAAATAAAATGAAGTATTTTTGAATATAATTTATTGTCATTGTTGTTATTAACTCATTAAAATATAAATAGATATGAAACGAATTTTATTGTTTTTTGCTTTAATTATTACCATTCCTTCCATCGCTCAGATTGAAGAAGAAATCTTGCAGTCGAAAGTCCAAAAGATTGCCAAAGGAAGAGAGTATCTTCTTGAGAAATTCCTTGACCGAGATTATGAAAAGGTGAAGGAAATCAAGGATTATTTGCTTGATATAGAAGACAAATACTATGTGGCTTTATATCCTGCTGAGTTATGGTGTATCCTTATGTGGACCAATGAGTATGACGAATTGATTTCGCTGCTTCACCATTCCGATTCTGCCTATTTTGAGGCTTATCAACGTGACTTTTATACTGGTATGAGTACCTGTATGAGAGTATTTCCGCGCTATGATGAATTGTATGGTGTGGTGAAAAAACAAAGTACTGAAGATAGGCATCTCCTTGAGTTTAGCCTCCAGGAATCAGGTTTGTCGCCAGAAGACAAGGCCCTAATTACGTTGATTTTAGATAAGTTTATTCCTAATCAATCCCGTACTACAGTCTCGAACAAAACAAGTCTAGAGACAGTTAATGAGTCAGCCACACAATTCCTTTCGGATTTTCCCAATAGCGATTATGAATGGTTTGTTAGACATGTGATTCGAGAACAATATGTTGAGAAGAACTGGGGCATGGGTTTAGGCTTAAGCTTTTGCTCAGGTTTTTCGTCGGGGAATATGCCAACCAATGGGATAGGCATGGGGGTGAGTGTTGATGTCCTTTACAAGAAGTTTGATTTGACAATTGGGGCTAGTGTGATGACATTGAAGACAAGAGTGGATCAAACATATAGTTATAATGGAGTGTCAAATCTTGTATATCCTAAAGGTAGCAATTGCAATTGGAATTTACCTTACGCAAATTTGGCCTATACAGTGCTCGATCATAAGCGTATAGCCCTCTCTCCATTTATTGGTATTGGAGGTTTAATTGAGCATTATCCACAAAATGACAATAAGGAGTATGAATATAAGGAGTTGGATAATCGTCACTTGTTGTATAAGGCTGGACTAAACTTTGACATAAAGTTTAATGGGCTTGATGTAGATAAAGATGTGATAAGAATCAAATATGAGTTTGGTTTGACAGAATATACTCAAGGTCAAGTCTCTGCTGTCCATTTGATTTCTGTAGGTTTGTCTGGTTTTCTTCGTGGGACAAAGCGTGCGTATTGAATTGAAAAATAAATATCTAACAATATGAATAAGCAAATCTGTTTCTATTTCCAAGTGCATCAGCCTTATAGGCTCCGCACTTATCGTTTCTTCGAAATCGGGAAGAAGCACTACTATTACGACGATTTCAACAACCGCATGATAATGAGGCGTGTGGCCGAGAAATGCTATCTGCCTATGAATGAATTGCTCATGCGACAAATCGAGAAGTTCGGCGACCGCTTTAAGGTGGCGTTCTCGTTCTCGGGTGCCGTCATCGAGCAGATGCAACAATATGCGCCCGATGTGCTGGAAAGCTTCCAACGCCTTGTGGCAACGGGTAATGTGGAGGTGCTGTCGGAGACCTATTCGCACTCGTTGGCTTCGCTCAGCGACGGTTCCGAGTTCAAGCGTCAAGTGCTGGCTCACAAGAAGTTGATGAAGGAGACTTTCGGTGTCACACCGAAGACGTTCCGCAATACCGAGTTGATTTATAGCGACGAAATCGGGGCAGCAGTGGCCGATATGGGTTACAACCTTATGCTTACCGAAGGCGCAAAGCACATCTTGGGATGGAAGAGCCCTAACTATATGTACGCCAACGCAATCAATCCAAAGTTGAAGGTCTTGCTTCGCAATTTCAAGTTTAGCGACGAAATCGCTTTCCGTTTCACGCAAGATGCTTTCCGCACGGAAGATTTCGTCAACTGGGTGAATGCGCTGCCTGAAGAGGAAGAAGTGGTCAATATTTTCATGGACTATGAAACATTTGGCGAACACCAGTCGGCTGAGACGGGCATCTTCGATTTCATGGAACAGCTGCCCGAAGCGGTGCTCACGCAAACCGATTGTGGATTTGCCACGCCTTATGAGTTGGGAAAGACTTTGCAGCCTGTGTGCGTTGCCAGCGTTCCTAACGTGCTCTCGTGGAGCGACGAAGAACGCGACCTTACGGCTTGGCTCGGCAATCCGCTGCAAGACGATGCCTTCAAGTCGCTGTATAAGCTGACCAACAAGGTGCATCGCATCAAGGACGAAGAGTTGCAGCAAGATTGGAACATGCTCCAAACATCCGACCATTTCTATTACATGTGCACGAAGTGGCTCTCCGATGGCGTGGTCCATAAGTATTTCAACCATTATGCATCGCCTTATGATGCCTACGTCAACTATATGAATGTCTTGACTGATTTTACTGATAGGGTCGAGAAAATGTCGAAGAAAAAGGTATGATTTTTTTCCCTATTTTTGCACTCATTTTTTTTACGAAGAATAATTAGATGAAGACACCTGATTTTTTATTTGAAACCAGTTGGGAAGTTTGCAACATGGTGGGCGGTATCTATACCGTTCTGTCAACAAAGTCAAACGAAATCAAGAATTTACTGAATGATAAATACATCACTGTTGGCCCTGATGTGGTGAAGGAAGCGCACGAGACGCTGTATTTCGTCGAGGACAACACCTTGTTCGCGAATTGGCGCGAGAAGGCCTTGACTCAAGGCTTGAAAGTGCGTGTGGGACGTTGGAAAATCGAGAGCAGCCCGATTGCTATTCTGGTCGATTATACGACGCTCTATCAGTCGAAGAATGAGATACTTGGCCATTTGTGGGAACAATATCAGTTGGACTCAATCCGCGGACAGTGGGATTACATCGAGCCAGTCTTGTTCGGCTATGCCGCTGGTCAAGTGATTGAGAGTTTTGCCAATTTCTACCTGCAGCGTACCAATAACATTGTGGCGCAATTTCATGAGTGGATGACGGGTTCGGGCGTTCTCTATCTGAAAGAGCATTGCCCGCAAATTGCTTCGGTCTTCACGACCCATGCAACTTATTTGGGCCGCGCCATATCAGGCAACGGACTGCCGCTTTACGACAATCTGAAGTCGTATCAGCCTTCGGCCATGGCAATGCGTTTCAACATCGTTTCGCAGCAATCGATGGAGCAGAAAGCTGCCAAGAATGCTGATGCTTTCACCACGGTGAGCGACATTACGGCTCAGGAATGCGAACAGTTCCTTGAGCGTAAACCAGATGTGTTGACAATCAATGGTATAGATAAACCTTTACGTCAAGACGATGCTGAATTCTTGACGAAACGGAATGCTGCGCGTAAGCAAATCCTGAAAATTGCCAGCACGCTTTGTGGCGAGCAACTTGGCGATGACTGCCTGATGGTCATCAACAGCGGTCGTTATGAGTTCAAGAACAAGGGAATTGATTTGTTCATTGAGTCGTTGCGCCGGTTGAATGAGGACAAGAATCTAGCGAAAACCGTTCTTGGCGTGATTGCGGTTCCTGCTAATCTGGCCGGTCCGTCGAAGGATTTGCAGCATCGTTTGGATGGTCAGGTTGCTATCGAAGGCCATACCGCTTTCCCGGCAACGCACCATATCTTTAACTATGAAAACGATGCCATTTTGAACACCTTGCGCAATGCAGGCTTGCAAAATGACGCCAACGACAAGGTGAAGGTGATGTTCGTACCTTCCTATCTGAACGGTAACGATGGCATTTTCAACTTGACTTACACCGATTTTCTTTCGGCTTTCGATTTCTCGGTGTTCCCATCTTATTATGAACCATGGGGTTACACGCCGCTTGAAAGCGTTTCGGTCGGCATTCCTACCTTGACTACCGATTTGTCGGGCTTCGGTAAGTTTGTCCAAAATGAAGGTGGCGCTGGTGAAGCAGTTACGGTCGTTGAACGCAAGGAAGGTTTTGGGAATCAAGTGGTTGATTCCATTGTCGCTAAAATTCGTGATTTCATCGGCAAATCAAAAGATGAAATGGCACAGATTGCTACCGCTGCGTTGACACTGGCCGAAAAACTTTGTTGGAAGGAATTGATTTCCAATTATCAAAAGGCTTGGGGCATGGCTCTGGAAAAGTCGGGAAGCCGTCATTACATGCTGGAATCGGTGCCTTATGCTGATATGCTCCACGAAGTCACCTATCAGAAAGCCGATGAACCGAGTTGGAAGAAGGTGTTGATACAGCCTGTCTATTCTCAGGAAATGAAGAAGTTGCAGGAATTGTCGCGTAATATCTGGTGGTGCTGGAATGTCGATGCCATCGAATTGTTTGAATCCATCGACCCTGAAGCTTGGGTGGCAACGGAGCAGAATCCGGTCGCCTTAATGGAAGGTTTGTCTTTGGAACAGATTGAAAAGTTGGAAAATGATAAGGATTTCATCACGCGTTTGAATGCGGTTTATGATGATTTCCAACATTATATGTCGCAAAAGACAACCCAAAAGGACTTGATAGCCTATTTCAGCATGGAATATGGCTTGATGAAGAGTCTGAAGATTTATTCGGGCGGTTTGGGCATCTTGGCTGGCGACTATATGAAGCAGGCTTCCGATTCGAATGCCAACATGGTGGGCATTGGTCTCTTGTACCGTTACGGCTATTTCGCTCAGGAAATTGCTGTTTCGGGCGAGCAGCGTGCCGATTATGTGCCGCAGAAGTTCTCGCAGTTGCCGCTCGACCCAGTCCGTGATGAAAAAGGCGAATGGGTGAAAATCAGCATTGCTTTCCCTGGCCGTTCGGTTTATGCGAAGGTCTGGCGCGTCAATGTGGGTAGGGTAGGTCTCTATCTGCTTGATACCGACATAGAAGAGAACTCGCAGGAAGACCGTGGCATTACAAGTCGTCTGTATGGCGGTGATAGCGAGATGCGTCTGAAGCAGGAAATGTTCTTGGGCGTTGGCGGTATTCGTCTTCTTGAAGCAATTGGATTGAAACCAACCATTTATCACTGCAATGAAGGTCATGCTGCCTTCTGCGGTTTGGAACGTTTGCGCACCTATATTAATAAGCATAACCTTGACTTTGATGTCGCCCTTGAACTGGTCCGTACTTCAACCTTGTTCACTACGCACACACCGGTTCCTGCTGGTCACGATGCTTTTGAAGAACATCTGTTGAGGACTTATATGCCTCATTATGCGCATCGTATGAATATCAGCTGGGAGCGTTTCATGGGTCTTGGTCGTTTCAATCCGAACAACACGGCCGAGAAGTTCTCGATGAGCGTCTTGGCTACGAATATGAGCCAGGAGGTGAATGGCGTGAGCCGCATCCATGGCCGTGTGTCGCGCGAAATGTTCCAATCGCTGTGGCCGGGTTATTTTGCCGAAGAAAACCATATCGGCTATGTAACGAATGGTGTTCATCTGCCAACATGGGGCAACCGTTTGTGGCAACGGCTTTACAAGCAGACCTTTGGTGCCGATTACATTGACCATCAGTCGGATGAAAAGGTTTGGGAGAAGATTTATGGTGTGGCTGACGAAACCATTTGGAACATCCGCAAGCAGTTGAAACATGAATTTATGGTTTATTTGGCTGACAAGATTCGTGTGGATATGCGCAAGCGTCAGGAAAGCCCGAAACTTATTATGCAGACCGTCAACAGCTTGAATGAGAATGCTTTGATTGTCGGCTTCGCTCGTCGTTTCGCTACTTACAAGCGCGCTCATTTGCTTTTCGGCAATTTGGAACGCTTGTCGCAGCTGGTCAACAATCCCGACAAACCAGTGATTTTCCTGTTTGCAGGTAAGGCGCATCCAAACGATAAGGCTGGTCAGGACTTGATTAAGATGATTGTGGATATTTCGCGTCGTCCTGAATTTATTGGTAAGATATTGTTTATCAGTAATTACGATATGGAATTGGGTAGCCGCTTGACTTCATCGGTCGATGTTTGGCTGAATACGCCAACACGTCCGCTCGAAGCATCTGGTACCAGTGGCGAAAAGGCCGTGATGAATGGTGTGCTGAACTTCTCGGTTCTTGATGGCTGGTGGGCTGAAGGCTATCGCGAAAATGCGGGTTGGTCCATTCAGGAAAAACGCACTTATCAAGACCAACGTTATCAGGACGAGATGGATGCTGAGACAATTTACAATACTTTGGAGAATGAAATCGTTCCGTTGTATTACACTCGTAATGAACAAGAAGTGCCGACGGGATGGGTGGCAAGCATGAAGAAATGCTTGGCTGAAATTTCTCCGAACTACACCATGAAGCGCATGATGGACGACTATTTCGAGAGGTATTATAACAAGCTCATCGAACGCACCAATTTGATGCGCGCCAACCGTTATCAGAAAGCGTTTGAAATCAATGCATGGAAGAATTCGATTCGCTCGAATTGGGAGAACGTGGAAGTGAAATCTTTGATTTTGCCCGACACTAATGTCCGTCCATTGACTTTCGGCGAGTCGTTCATCGCTGAAATCACGCTCGAAACACCTGGTATCAAAGCTGGCGATTTGGCCATCGAGTTGCTTTTTGGCAATAAGGACAATGATGTGGTCAACGAAATCACCTCAATCGAAAGCATGAAACTTGTCGATTCGGGCGATGGCTGGGCGAAGTATTATATCAAGGTGCCGATTGATCGCGCAGGCGTTTACAACTACACCTTCCGTGTGTTCCCGACCCATCCGATGTTGCCTCACAGGCAAGATTTCCCGTTGGTGAAATGGATATGACAAAGTCAGAAAAAAGGTTGCAACGTTGCAGCCTTTTTTTGTATGTTTTTTCTGCCTATATTTGCAACATCAATTCATAACAAATACAAATCATTATGGAAATCTATCAGTATTGGCTCATTGCCGCATTCGTCTTGGTCATTGTCGAAATCTGCACTGCGGGTTTCGGATCCATCTGCTTTGCCTTTGGGGCAGGCTTCTCGGCCCTCACTGCCTATCTTGGTGGCGGTTATGTATGGCAGCTCATTGTCTTTGCTGCTGTCTCGTTGCTCACGTTCATCTTCCTGCGTCCTGTTGTGATGCGTTTACTTGAACGGAATTCGAAAGACGTCAAAACCAACGTCGATGCCTTGATTGGACGAAAGGCAGTTGTTAGCGAAACCATCGACCATCGTGCCCATACAGGTCGTGTGGCCGTGGATGGCGATGATTGGAAAGCCGTTGCCGAAGACGACACTGTGATTGAAAAAGGTGAAGAGGTGACCATCGTGGGCCGCGAAAGCCTCATCGTAACAGTAAGGAAATAACAATATTATTCATATCTAAATCTTAAAACTATGAACATCGTATTATGGGTATTGATTGCTCTCGTTGTGTTTTATGTACTCAGCGGAATTAAGATTGTCTCCCAATCGGAGAACATGATTGTCGAACGCCTTGGCAAGTACAACCGTACTTTGACCGCAGGTATCAACGTCATCCTGCCTGTCGTCGAACGGGCTAAGGATACCATCATCCGTCGTCAGAATGGCTATCTGGCGAAGACCAACCGCATTGATATGCGTGAACAAGTGTATGACTTTGACAAACAGAGCGTTATTACAAAAGATAACGTCATGACTGAAATCAACGCATTGTTGTATTTCCAGATTGTAGATCCCACTAAGGCCGTCTATGAAATCCAGAACCTGCCAGTGGCTATCGAAAAGCTGACCCAAACCACTCTTCGTAACGTGGTTGGTGAAATGGAACTCGATGAAACCTTGACATCGCGCGACACCATCAACTCGAAGCTTCGCACCGTCCTTGATGACGCTACCAACAAGTGGGGCGTTAAGGTGAATCGTGTTGAATTGCAAGATATTACACCTCCTGAAAGCATCCGTCGCACAATGGAACTGCAGATGCAGGCTGAACGTAACCGTCGTGCCGAAATCTTGAAAGCAGAAGGTGAGAAGCAGGCGCAGATTCTGAACTCAGAAGGTGAGAAACAGGCTGAAATCAACGCCGCTGAAGCTGAGAAGCAAGCCAACATCCTGAAGGCTGAAGGTGAAGCCCGCGCCAAAGTGCTGCAGGCCGAAGCCGAAGCTACCGCAATCCGCAATATCAGCGAGTCGGTGGCCAACACGGGTGCCGACCCAGTGAACTATCTGCTTGCTGTCAAGTACATCGAAGCCCTGAAGGAAGTGGCTGGTGGTCAGGATAATAAGACCGTCTATCTGCCTTACGAAGCTACCAATATGCTTGGTTCGTTGGGCGGAATTAAAGACATGTTCGCGAAATAATTATTAGCAGCAACACGAATAAGAATAAAGAAAGCCGCAACCCTTTGGCTGCGGCTTTCTTGTTTTGGATGCTGTATGAATACTTAATCGTGAACGAGACGGACAGAGCGACCTTGATAAACAGCTTTGTTGCTGTTTGTTAGGATATAGTCGTTGAAATCCATGGACTTTGCGTATCTGTCATAATTAGAATCATATGAATATGTGGATGACCAATAGTTTCCACCTACATTATAGAAATTTTTTAGTTGCCTATATCCAGCTTTAGGGAAAAATATGGCTCCTGAATTTTGAAGAGTTTCCCAGTCTGACAAAGAATAAGTGTTGTCGCTGAAGGAAGAATTGCCATGATTGCCGCCAATTCCTTCTGGCCATGTAGAATTGTCTGGCATAATCATTACACCGTTTGTTCCGTTGATGGTGCAATGTACTCTTTTTTGCTTGGCATTTGCACGGGTGTTCATCACATAATCCCATTCATCAGCAGTTGGTGTTCTCCAATATCCTGCTTGATTGCCTCCATTACTGATAGGGTTGTAAATGCCCCAATCGCAGTTTTGATATTCACCTGTTAAATCATGATTTTCTATTGGACCGTATGGTGACGTTGATGTGTAATGATAGGGTTGATAGTTGTCATTTCCGCAATAGTAGCCGCTTGTGGCCCAACCAAATAAGTCAATCCAACCATCATAAGTTTCGCTGATGTTTTTGTTGTCTTCACCAATAATGTCATATTGGTTTTCGGCAAAACGCCAAGTATTGGTTGAGGCTTGGTACTGAAGGTTGCCAGGTGAGAAATAGACAAATTTGTTGTTGTCAACTAGGAAAGCGTTTTCGGGGGCCTCTTTTAGGGTGAAGACCATGTCGGAACCATAGTAACATTTGTAGTTGGCTTCAGCAAAGGCTCTGACATGATAAGTTTCCCCAGGTTCAAGATTTTCAATAATAGGTGTGAAACTGACATTGTTGTATCCAGAACATGCACAATTTGAATAATCGTAGGTGTGGACTGGCATTTCTTCTTTTCCATAGCAGATGCCTATCTTTGTGATATTTAGGTTGTTATTGTTATTGATGTCAATTCCGCATCTCGCTGTTGTGTATTCGATTTCGGTCGGTTGCATGGTAATAACTTCAATGGGAGATTCCATTGTTGTAAATGACTTGGTATCACCATAATAGATTGTTCCATCAATGTCATTAGCGATGGCATAACCGCAAACATAATAGTCCTTATTAGACTCAAGATTTTCCAGTGTGGTGGTAAAACTTGTTTTAGAGTATTGTGAAATGACGCGGTTATCGGCTATTGTTGGTGGATTGGTCATTCCCCAACAAATGCCGATTTCTTTGATTTCAATGTTACTGGTAGTCTCTACTGTGCATCCGCATCTTGCAGAAGAATGGGTTTGGTTGCATGGGTCGGTAGTGGTAACTATGACTTCACGAGTTTTTGTAAATGGACAAGCCGTCATTACGCACAAAAGCGCGCAGAATGCGAACAGTTTTGTAAATACTTTCATGATGATTGAATTTTGTTAATGAATAAGTGAATTAAATTATGTATTAAAACTTACAAATTTTGTACCAATATCAATCTTTTTCCTAATTTTGCGACAAAGAAAAAACAGCAAATGGAAATCCTCGACCTTTACGACAAGGACCTCAAACCCACGGGAATGACGATAGAACGCGGTCAGCCTATTCCGAAAGGCTATGTCATTCCTATCGTTGCTGTTTACATCTACAACAACAAGGGCGAGTATCTTATCCAGAAAGTGTCTCGCGTGAAAGGAAACTATTATGCGACGACGGCGGGCCATGTGCAAAGTGGCGAAACCGATTTTGCATTGGCCATGATGCGCGAACTGAAAGAGGAATTGGGCCTTTCGGTGACGAAAGAACAACTCAATTTGGTGAAAATCAGGAGATACGAGCATAAGTTCACGATGCTCTATATGTTGAAAAGCAATGTCAGTTTGGACAAGTTGCGTCTGCAAGAAGAGGAAGTGGATTCGGTATATTGGATGACTCAGAAAGACATCGAACTGCTCATCGGGGTGGGGTTCTTCAACCGCATCCATTATCAGCTGATGCTCGATTGCGAGGAAAGACTTCATTTGAGATAGTCATGTTTTGTCGCATTGCTTTTTTCCTTATATTTGCGGCAAAATATAATGCAATAAATTACATAAAATTATGATAGCAAAAGAATTACTCGATCCGAAAAGTATCGTGGTCGTTGGTGCTTCCGCTGATATCCACAAGCCAGGCGGAAAAGTATTGAAGAACTTGTTGGAAAGTCCTTTCAAGGGACAGGTCTATGCCGTGAATCCTAAAGAGACTGAAGTGCAGGGCATCAAGTGCTTTGCAAAAGTCGAGGATCTGCCGCAGGTCGATTGCGCTATCTTGGCCATCGCTGCCAAGTATTGCCCTTCATCTGTTGATGTCCTTGCCTTGCAAAAAGGCACCAAGGGCTTCATCATCATCTCTGCCGGCTTCGGCGAGGAGAATGCTGAAGGTGCAGCCTTCGAACGTCATATCGCTGACACCATTAACAGCGTTGGCGGCTCGCTCATCGGCCCTAACTGCACGGGCTTCCTCAACACCAACTATTGCGGCGCTTTCGATGCTCCTATCCCAACCCTCGACCCACAAGGCGTCGATTTCATTACCGGTTCTGGCGCAACGGCTGTGTTCATCAAGGAATATGGTATGAGCAATGGCTTGACTTTCAATAGCGTTTGGGCTGTCGGTAACTCGGCTCAAGTGGGTATCGAAGACGTTCTCGAACATTTGGATGAGACTTTCGACCCTGAAAAGAGCAGCCGTGTCATCATGCTTTACATGGAAAAGATTAGCAACCCACAGAAGATGCTGAAGCACGCCCGTTCGCTCATCAACAAGGGCTGCAAGATTGCTGCCATCAAGTCGGGCGGTTCTGCTGCCGGTAGCCGTGCCGCAAGTTCGCACACTGGCGCTTTGGCTACGAGCGATGTCGCTGTCGATGCCCTGTTCCGCAAGGCTGGTATCGTGCGCTGTCAAAACCGTCAGGAACTGACCACGGTTTGCGCTATCTTCATGCATCCGGAAGTGAAAGGTAAGAACATGGCCGTCATCACTCACGCTGGTGGTCCTGCCGTGATGCTCACCGACACACTGTCGAACAATGGAATGGATGTTCCGCACCTCGAAGGTCCAAAGGCTCAAGAACTGTTGGGCAAACTCTATAATGGCTCTTCTGTCGGTAACCCGATTGACTTCTTGGCAACGGGTACTGCTGAGCAACTCGGCTACATCATCGACGCTTGCGAAAACGATTTCGACAACATCGACTGCATGTGCGTCATTTTCGGCTCGCCAGGCTTGTTCCAAAACTACGAAGTGTATAAGGTGCTGGACGAAAAGATGAAGACCTGCAAGAAGCCTATCTTCCCAATTCTGCCATCTATCATCAACGTGAAGGACGAAATCGCCGACTTCATCCAAAACAAGCACCGTATCAACTTCCCAGAAGAATGCGTGTTCGGCAATGCACTCTGCAAAATTTACAATACACCTAAGCCACAACCTGAAAATCCTGTGATGCCCGAAATCGATGTGAAACGCATCCGTGAAGTCATCGACAGCTGCGAAAATGGCTATATCGACCCTGACAAGATTTATCAGCTCCTTGATGCTGCCGGCATTGCCCAAAAGCAAATCCGTGTGGTTGACCAGAAACAACAAGCCGTCGATTTCGCCAACCAAGTTGGTTACCCTCTCGTGATGAAGGTTGTTGGCCCTGTCCACAAGTCGGATGTGGGTGGCGTGACCTTGAATGTGCGCGATATCGAGACCGTGCAGCGTGAATTCGACCGTTTGATGGCTATCAAGGACACTTACGCTGTTGAAATGTACCCAATGCTTGATGGTACTGAGGTTTATATCGGCGCCATCCGCGATGCTAAGTTTGGTCATCAGGTGTTCTTCGGCTTGGGCGGCATCTTCATCGAAGTGCTGAAGGATGTCCAAAGTGCTTTGGCTCCTGTTTGCGTTGACGAAGCTAAGGATCTTCTCACCAAGTTGCGCGGTTACAAGATTTTGCAAGGCGTTCGCGGTCAGCAACCTGTCAACGTGGATGTCTATGCAGAACAAATCGCTCGCGTGAGCGCTTTGGTTCAGGCTGCTCCTGAGATTGCTGAAATGGACCTCAATCCATTGCTCGGCAACCCGAAGAATGTCGTTGCTGTCGATGCACGTATCCGTATCGAAAAATGATAACGGAAAAAGCCACATATTATCTGGTCTATGCCGCGTTGGTGGCCATCACCTTCGCGGCCGACCAGTTGCTGAAGAAGACCGACAAGAAGAATCGTATCATCGGTTATGTCATCAGCATTATTGCCGATTTGGCCATGTTCGGCTTCGGCATCTATCTTTATTACGCCAAGGGTGAGGACCAAACGGGCTTCGTCCTTGGTGGTATCTTGTGCCTTGTCTGTCTTCTGATGTTGTTGGGCCGTTATTGGCAAAACAAGGAAGCCGACAAGCGTCGCCGGCACGACCGTGAATCGGAAATCTGATTCGTCATGAAAAGAAACCACCTGATCGCGTTGCTGCTCATTGTCTTGTTCTCGCAACAAGTCATGGCGCAGAATGAGAACGTAAGTTTCTCGCGTTCAGGTGGTTTTTATGATGATGGCTTCAGCCTTGCCTTGAGTTGCAGCAATAGCGATCTTCATGTGAGATATACGACAAATGGCGCCACACCAACTTCGACATCGACACTCTACACCGAACCCTTGCTGCTCGATTCGAATATGTATTCACACTCAAACATCTATACCATTGTCAATTGCATCCCATCAAAGTTCTATCTTTCACATAGTGTGAAACGCTCTATCGTGATTCGTGCCGCGGCATTTGATGCAGAAGGGAATCGCGTCAGTGATGTGGTTACGCAAAGCTATTTTATCCGTTCGTTGGGTTGCAATACGCATGGGTTGCCTGTCATGTCGTTGGTGGCCGATTCGCTCGACCTATTTGACTATAATACAGGTATTTTCGTACCAGGAGCATCATACGACAGCTCTGATTCTACACACACCGGAAATTACTATAATCATGGTAGGGAATGGGAACGGCTCATCAATGTGGAATTTTATGAAACTAATAATGAGGGCATTAACCAACAATGTGGCTTGCGTGCCCATGGTGGCGCTTCGCGTTGGTTCCAACAAAAGGGCATGAAACTCTATGCCCGTGATGAATACGGCAAAAAGCGCTTCAAGCATCAGTTCTTTGAAGACATTCCGCATAATTCATTCAAACACCTCAATCTGAAACCGTTCCGTTGCTCCAACTGGTTGCAGACTGGCGGTCAGGACTATTTGGCCAATCGGATTGCCCATAACCTTAACCTGGAATCGCCAGCCGTTAGGGAAGTGGTCGTCTTCCTCAATGGTGAGTATTGGGGCATCTATACTTTGGAGGAAACTCCTGACGAGCGCTTTCTTGAAGACCATTTCAACATCAACATCGATTCGTGTAACGTCATAAAATATTGGGGAACAACTGAGTATGGTGATGGTATGGACTGGTGGCGGTTGCGGAATTGGATGGGCGACGCGAACTTGAACAACGCTGACGATTATGCTTATGCATGCAGTCGAGTCGATGTGCCGTGTTTCACCGATTACGAGATGTTCCAGATTTTCAGCCATAATCTTGATTGGCCTGTCAATAACACCTTGTGCTGGCAAGCTTCTGAAGGCAACCCCTTCCGCTTCATCTTTTACGATGGCGATGGCTGTTTCAGCAAACTCGATTTCGATGCTTGGGGCAATGCCACCGATTCGCTTTGGCACTTTTCGACCTCCTCGCCACATGCAACTTTGTTTTTCCGCAAATTCATGCAAAACAAGGCTTTCAAGGAGGCTTTCACGGCGCGTTTCATGGAACTGAAAGACACACATTTAAGTTATCAAAACATGCACAACTTATGGCAACACTATTGTAATTCGGTGTCGGGAGAAATCCAAAATGTATCGGATAGATTCAATTTCCCGGTGAGTTATGAACGATGGGAAACGGATGTGCAAAAAACTGATGATTTCCTGAAACAATGCACGGCATTGTTCCAGATGCAGGTGCTTGAATATTTCGATACGGAGGAAATGGAACTTCCTGCTTGGAGTTGCTATCCCAATCCATTTATGAATGAGTTTTTCATTGAGCCGCCAGAAAATCAAGCGAATAACAGGCTCTTGCAGATCTTTGACCTTAATGGTCGTGAGTGTTTCCGTCAGGAGTTGCCTGATGGTTGTGGACGCATTGGCATTGAACCAGATGTTCCTGCAGGATTCTACTTGCTGAAACTTGGAAATATTTCTCAAATTATTGTAAAAGAATAAATTAAATAAAATGAAAAAATCTGATTTTATTACCATTTTGATTGTTGCCGCTGTGATTTGCGGCTTCGCCTTCATTCCTGGTGCTTGGGAATGGTTTAATACGACTACCAAAAACCATGGTTTGTTGATGAGTTTCTTCAAGTTTGCCATTTTGGGCACTTTTGGTGAGATGCTGGCTTTGCGTATTCGCGAAGGCGTATATCACAAGAAAGGCTTTGGGATTTTGCCTAAGATGTTGGTTTGGGGTGTGCTGGGTGTCGTCATTGCTTCGGCCATGACCATTTTCAAGACGGGAACGGTTGCATTGCTCGACAAAGGTTTCCACCTCGATGGCAAGGCTGAAGTATGGTTCAATGGCGACTTGAGTTGGGGCAAGTTCTTCGTGGCTCTTTGCGTCAGTGTGCTTATGAACACCTTGTTTGCTCCAGTTTTCATGACTTTCCACAAGATTACCGACATCCATATCGCTGAAACGGGTGGTACGCTGAAGGGTTTCTTCGGCAGCAAGTTGAAGATTCGCGAAGCCATGTCGCAGAAAATCAATTGGGACACGCAATATGGTTTCATCTTTGCCAAGACCATACCGCTGTTTTGGTATCCAGCCCACACCATCACTTTCTTGCTGCCAGGCACCTATCAAGTGCTGTTTGCCGCAGCCTTGGGTGTTGCCCTCGGCGTGATTTTGAGCATCAAGAAGTAATCCTCTTTTGACTGTTTTCCCGTTTTGTTACAGTCTGTTTCGATTTGAGTGGAACAAATAATAATGTCATTTCGACCATAGGGAAGAAATCTATTGTTATTTGTTTCACTCAAAAAGCCTATAGATACCTTCCTTCGTCGGTATGACATAGGCTTTTTTTGAAGTCAAAACGGACACTTTGAAAAAAAAATCAAGAAAATTCACTTTTTTCTTGACAGTGTCATTTATTGTTGTACTTTTGCGGTGTTCTAATATACTAATACACTAATAAAAAATATAACAAAATGATTGAAATCAAGAACTTAGACTTTGGTTACAAAAACCAGAAGGTGTTCAACAACATCAGTTTGAACTTTGAAAAGGGCAATATCTATGGATTGCTCGGAGAAAATGGAGTAGGTAAGACCAGCTTGCTCAAACTCATCAGCGGGTTGCAGAAACCGTCGGCGGGCACTTGCATGGTGGATGGCATCAACAGTTTCAACCGTTGGCCTGAGACACTGCAAAAGATTTATTTCATTTCTGAGGACTTTGCCATTCCAGAAGGTACACCTATTAATAATGTGCATTCCATTGGCATGTTCTATCCTAATTACGACGAGAAGCTCTTCCTTGAACTTTGCGAGGAAATGGAAGTTGACCCACGACGCAAGTTCGGTGAAATGTCGTTCGGTCAGCAGAAGAAATGCCTGATAGCTACGGCACTTTCCCTCAATACTGAATATTTGCTCCTCGACGAACCTACCAACGGCTTGGACATTCCTTCGAAAAGCCTTTTCCGCAGGGTCATCTCGAAGTATGCCAATGAGAACCGGACCATCATCATTTCGACCCACCAGGTGAAGGATGTGGAAAATCTCATCGATCCAATCGTCATCCTCAATCACGACGAAGTGCTGCTCAATGCATCATTCCGCGAAATCACCGAGAAACTTTATTTCGACTATGGTATGAATGAGGTTGAAGGCGCACTTTATAGCGAAATGATTCCTGGCGGTTATGTCAGCGTGACTCGCAATCCGGAAGGTTTCGACAGCAAGGTCAGCATTGAGGTGCTCTTCAATACGGTGATGAAGAATAAGGAAACCATTAAGGAAATCTTTGGATAAGAAAGGAGCTTCTTATGAATAACTCATTTGATTTCAAGCGTTTCGGAAAAGTGTTACGCAAAGATTTGAGCAGTGTTGTCTCTAACTTTGGCATCTCTTTCCTAGTCTTTTGCTGCATTCCTACTGTTCCATGGTTGACGGCTTTGGTGTTTGGCAATGAAATAGAACAGTCGGTTCGTGTTTTTATGATAATCCTTCTCTGGGCGATTGCAACTATGTCGGCCGCATCGAGGATTTATGGTAAAGCCAACTTGCCGCGCGAAGGTGTGTCGTTTGCTATGCTTCCGGCCACCAATCTGGAAAAGTTCTTCAGCATGGTTTTCTATTGTGCTATCGTTATTCCGGTTGCAATGGCTTTGGGTTTGTGGATTGTGGATTCGTTTCTCGCAATTCTTCCATTCAGAGCTTTCAATGGCATTATAAGCAATCCTTTTGCCGATGAAGAGCATTTGGGCTCCTTAATCATTTTCATTATAGTGAATTCGTGGCTGTTTTCCGCATTGTTTATGCTGGGCAATATGATCTTCAAGCGTCGCAAGGCAGGAAAGACCTTCGGATGGCTGATGCTAATTGCATTCACAATTATCACTACGATGCAAATTCTTGATATTTATGACGGCTTTTGGAACATTTTTGATAGTATTCCTGAGTCATTCTTGCCTTGGTTCTATATCATAGTGGTTTTCATTGTCGATTGCGTGTTGTTCTATCTAACTTATCGTAGAATCAAAAACCAAAAATACTGATTATGAATAACAAATTCGATTTTGGCCGGTTCGGTCAGGTGTTCTCGCTCGACTTGAAGAGGTGCGTGCGTAATTTTGGAACGAGCTTCATCGTCATGTGGTGCATTCCTATTGTCCTTTGGATTCCCACTTTGGTATTCCATTTCAGCATGCCTGTCATATTCAGGTTCTGGGCTTACTATATAACGGTTTATATCGCATGTATCATCGCGCCTTCAAAGGTGTTTCGCGACATCAATCTGCGTCGTGAGGGCATCGGCTTTGCCATGCTTCCGGCCAGCACATTGGAGAAATATCTGAGTTATGCGATTTGCTGCCTTCTGATTCCGATTGTAGTGTTTCTCGGCGGTTATGCCGTTGATAGTTTGCTGGCGTTGTTGCCTTTTGGCGGCTTCGACGGTTTCGGTGATGGCTCATCGCTAAGTTTGGTGAATTCTATGAACCAATTTATGGCCGACCCGAATACGGGTGTTTGGCAAATGGATTCCGATTTGTCGGAGTTCTTTGACGTCTATGGAGAATACGAGATTCCGAATCTCTTGGTGAATAGAATATTCATGGTAGCCTTTTTCATGTTCGGTAATTTGCTGCTCAGATTCCGGAATAAAGCAGGATTGTCGTTCTTGATTTTAATGGGATTCACCTCAATTATTTCCGTTATTTCAAGGATATTCCTTTTCACTTCAGGTTCGTTGACCCAGCTGATGAACGGTCCAAGCGTGGAAGCTGCTACTCAACTGATTAGCCAGGCTATGTGGTTAAGTATCATCACTTATTCGGTCTTAACCATTGCTCTTTATGTTGCATCTTATTTCAGAATGAAATCTCTAAAATACTAAGTCATGGAATTTAACCCACACAAACCTATATACTTACAGATTTGCTCGCAGATGTACGAGAGAATCTTGAACGATGAATTGAAGTCGGAAGACCGCATTCCTTCGGTGCGCGAACTTGGCGTTGAACTCGGTGTGAATCCAAACACAATCATGCGCTCGTATGAGAGCATGACCGCTGCGGGTATCATCTACAATAAACGTGGCATCGGCTATTTTATCGCTGATAACGCCAAAACATTGGTCTTGAAACAGATGAAGGATGAGTTTTTGAATAACGAATTGCCTGAAGTGGTCAAGAAAATGAAACTTTTGGGCATTACCATAACTGAAATTGAAGGATTGATGCGATGAAAAGACGAATTGTTTATGTAACGATGCTTACCATGCTGAGTTTGGGCGTTTCTGCCCAAACCCAGCAGGATAGGCTGACCCAACATGTGTATTATCTTGCTAGCGACTCGTTGCGTGGCCGGCAGGCAGGAAGCGAAGATGCTGCAAAGGCAGCAGCCTACATCGTCGGACAGTTTGAGGAGATAGGAGTGAAGCCATTCTATGAAGGCGGTTTCTACCAGCCTTTCAAGAAGTTTGACAATGAATATAAGAATGTGGTCGCATGGATTCCGGGCAACGACCCTATACTGAAGGACGAGTACATCGTCATCGGTGCACACTATGATCATCTTGGAGTGCGCGGTGACGTGGTCTATAATGGTGCTGATGACAATGCTTCGGGAACGGCGGCTATCATCGAGATGGCTCGCATCCTGAAAGCGCGTCAAGATGAATTGAAACGTAGCGTCATCATTGCGGCTTTCGATGCGGAAGAAATTGGCTTGTTCGGCTCTGACTATTTGTCGAGTCAGCTTGACGTGAGCAAAGTAAAGCTGATGATGAGCATCGACATGGTAGGTTGGCTTGAGAAAGGCAAGACGCTCAGACTGAATGGCGTGAAGACCATCAAGAATGGCAAACGCCTGCTCTCTGGAGAAGCTGAGAAGATTGACATTCCCATTCGAACCAAAGATTTCGAAAATTCAATCCTGACCGCTACCGATACGCAAGGTTTTGCAACGAAGGGCGTGGCAACGCTTCATGTGACGACGGGAATCAAGTCGCCATATCACCAACCTGAAGACGATGCGGATTTGATTGATTATCAAGGCTTGGATAAGGTTACTGACTATCTGTCTGACGTGACGCTGAAATGTGCAACCGACCCTGACTTCGCGCCTTCGGGCAAGGTGGCCGACATCCATAGCAACAAGAAACGCGTCTTTGACTTCGGCCTCATGGCTTCTCTTAACAACTCAAATTTGCGATTCCCTAATGCGGGTTTCATGGGCAAGCCCCGTTACGCATTCAATGTGGGTCTGACTTCGCAAATCAATATGGGGAAGACGTTCTCGTTGGAGATTGATGCCTTATATGACTATCAGGATGCCAAATTACCAAGCGCTACAGCTCCGTTTGAGCAATATAGCCGTTACCATCAGGAATCGGTCACGGTACCGGCGCTTCTGTTAATGAATGCCGGTAATGTAGGGTTCGATGTTTTTGTTGGAGTTGGTGGCTACTATTCGCGCGTTCTTAGAAGTAGCGAATCTGTCAACCTCAACCAATATGGCTGGGCTTGGTGCTTGGGCTTCCGGCTAGGGAAATTCAAAATTGAAGGAATCGTGCGTTATCAGTTGAATCCGCTTTTCGTTGAAGGTCCCAATGCGCGACTTCGTGAAGGCCAATTCTCATTGTCGTATTTCCTATGATTTGTAAAGGAGAGAAACAGTAAATCATTTTTTCATATCTTGTAAAGGAAGGGCGACCCCGACTGGGATCGCCCTTCTGAATTTGTTTTTCATTGTAGAGACGCGATTCATCGCGTCTTATGAAATTTGTCAAAAGAGACGCGATTCATCGCGTCTCTACAAACGTATTATTACATGACGTTGACGTTCTTCAAGATTGTACCATTGCTGGTGACAATGCGGACGACATAAACGCCGGTGCCGAATTGCGACATGTCCAGTGTCTCGCTGTCGCTATCCACTTCGTTGTCGAGCATGACTTGACCGAGAGCATTCACCACAGTGATGCGTTGCATTTGTGCTGCTTGGATGGTGATGTTGCCGTTAGTCGGGTTAGGGAAGATATTGGCAACGATGCTGTTCTCGTTCACGTCGGAACTGTTCTTCACGTTGACATGGAATTGGGTGCCTCCCACTTCGCACATGGTAGGTGTTGCAGTGAGGATGACTTCACCCTTGAATTGTTCTGCCCATGTAACTGTGACGCCATTGCCGTTGTTCGAAGGTGTCAAAGTGCCGGCTTCGGCAGGTTCGATATTCCAGTTGACCATGATGTCATCTGTTACGGTGTAGGTCGAAGTGCGTGTGATGTTGGCATCAAGTTCGGTTTCGCCTTCAATGCTTAGGTGGTTGCTGTTGATGACATTGACGGTGAAAGTGCGTTCTCCGGCTTCGTAATCGGTGGTGCAGTAAATGTTGGAGACCCAGCTGATATTGAATTCATGCGTGCCTGCTTCGAGTACTCCAAGGTCAAGAGTGTTGGCTCCTGAATGCGCATCATACGTTGTTCCGTTTAACGTTAAACTGAATTCTGGTTGTGCGCCCCATGTTCCGGCTGAGCCTGTCATGTTAAAGTTCATGATGGCATTTTCGCCTTCGCAAATCTCAATGGATTCGCCATTTAAAGTCAGTTCAGGCATTGGATTCATCTCAAAAGGATAGATGAAGTCTTTTGGACCACAGCCTTCGGATTGTGCGGTGGCGGTCAATGTGACGCCGTTTTCAATGTCTTGAGGACCAGGTGTGTAGGTCGTCATAAGTTCGGTAGCATTTTCAAATGTTCCGTCGCCTGAAGTGCTCCAAACGAATGAAGCGTAGTCGCCGCTGATTGTAACGCCAATTTCTTGCGGCTTGCTGACGGCGCAATAATAATAGTCAACGAGTGCGTCTTCAATTTCGACACCCTCATAGAAGCTTACGGTCATGTCATCGGTGATGGTCTCGCCGTTGCCGTTGATGGTGATGGTGAGGACGACGCTGCCATTGGCAATGTCGTTGGTTCCAGGTGTGTAGATTGGTGTTTCAATGGTGGCGTCGTTGAAAGTGCCGTCGCCTGCTGAAGTCCACAGCAGGTTGTCGTAGTTGGCGGCATAGCCGATGATTTGGGCATCGTTGCCTTCGCAGACGGTGACATCTTTACCAGCAGTGCCAGCCATTACACGGGCAGCAGGCAGTGAAACAAAGTCAATCCAGCAGCAATCTTGGCCACCTGAAACGCTAATGTCCTTTTTGTAGGTCCATTTGTAGGTGTGGGTGCCTTGGCTGACTGGGTAGGCGGCTCTTGTCCATGCCACTTCGCCCGACCAGTTGTCTTTCTCTTGGCCGTCGATGTAGAAATACATCTTGTCGTAATTGGCTTCGCTCGACACCTTATAGTAGAAGGCAATGGTGTCGTTAGCACCAGCTTCGTGGGTCAGACTCAGATTGATGGAACCATTGCCACCGATAGCACCAGAACGCAGGCAGTATTGGCCTTCGTATGGATCTTCATTGACGAAATACCAAGAGTTGTTGCCGTTGTTGACCCAGCCTTCGCCAAGTTCGCCACTTTCGAAGTCTTCGACAATAACTCCCACCTTCACGACGAAGTCTTGCGTAGAATTATATTGTCCGGCTTCAACATCTAAAGTGGCGTTGCAGATGTAACCTATTGGGGTTTCGTCGCTTATGTGAATCGAGTAGGTGACGCTGAGAGTCTGCCCAGCGGCGAGGACCTCGAAGGGAACTTCGTTTTCCTCAATGTCGATATAAGGTGACAGTAAGTTCAAGGAAGTCAAGCCGTTGATAGCATTGCTGTGTCCCTTGTTTTCGAAACTGAAGGTGAGTTCTGCATCTTCTCCGGCATCGAGGCGACCATTGCCGTTTCCGTTGGTTTCGTGGATGGTCATGTTGCCAATCTTGAAGACAGGAGCGAATGCTTTCATTGAGATGCGACTGACGTAGTTTTCATCACCATTGTTGACGGTGATAGTGAAAGCGTTGCTCGTATTGTCGGGAACATTGTCGGCGACGGTGAAACTGAAGGCATTCTCGATGGTTTGTGTTTCGTTAGGTGAGATGCTGTTGTAGTTGGCAGTTCCATTGGTGATGTTGATGTATTCTGATTCGGTTTCCAAGACTGCGCTGAAATCGTCCATTGGATCGCTACCAACGTTCTTCAGAGTGACGTCGAGGTTGATGGCTTCGCCAAAATCGAGTTGGCCGTTGCCGTCTTCATCGTGGATGACTTTGTCGCTGAAAACGATATAAGGACCATCAGCAGGGACAACGGTGATTTCGTCTTCGTAGCGGAGATAGTTCTGGCCCGTGATGACGAGGTTGATGATGGTAGGAGGAACCTGTGCTTCGAATTGGATGGTCTGTTGGTCGCCAGTGGCTTCTTCAACAGCCAGGATGTTCCAACCGCCTTCAGCATTTTCGGTGACGAGGCTGATGATGCAGCCTTCTGGAGCGGATACGGTCATCTCACCTAAGCCAGCTATGACAACTTCTTGGTGCGAAACGTCCATGGTCTGAGGAACTTGTGTGTAGATGCGCAAGAAAGCATCGCAGTGGGCAGTGAACATGGTGTAGGTGATGTCCTTGTCTTGCGAATTATAAGGCCATGAACTTTGGTAGAGGAAATACTTGCCGGCAACATTGCCGAAAGCAGGCATCCAGTTGTTTGACTTGTCGGCGTATGGGCCATAGTCCGGCATGAATTCGCTGTCGAAAAGGTCGTAAACTCCCCAAACGAAAGCGTCGTTTACGAAGGAGTAAGAAGTTTCAGTTGGGCAAAGCACACCAACGGCACCGGCATTTTGACCGTTATAGGTGCGGCGCATCCATGCTTCGGCGAAGCAATCGGAACTGTAGTTGAACTTGCCTGTCAAGCAGTTGATTGACATGACAAAAGGCAACTTGTTGACATTGTTGCATTGGGCAACGTGATTGTTACGCACGGCGGGTTCGCCCCAACCTGTCTCCAGACCGTGGTCGCGGTGTTGCAGCCAGAAAGTGCCTTCGTTGACGGCATTGACGACCATTTCAGGTGAACCATTGTTCCAATCGCCAAGTTCATTAGGTGCTTGTGGAATATAGCCTTGTCCGGCAGGACCAAAATAGTTGACCACGCTGTTGGTGTTTTGGGCTGACGACCAAATGGTGCCAGGTGTGCCATCGTAAATGCAGTTGATGCGGTTGGTATTGTAGCCTTTGGAACGCATGTAACCACCGAACACTTCGGAGCAGAGCTGGAACCAACGCTCGGTTTGCCATCCCAATGCGGTGATAGGACGTTCATAGAAACTTGGGTCCATGTTGACGTTGGTATATTCGTATTCGATCTGTTTGCCAACGAACACTGGCAATTCTGAAGCGCTTTGGGCAATCAGACGTGAGAAAACCATGTCGGGCAAATTGTCGCCATTGACGTCTGCATATCTGTTGTCAGTGATACATGTGCCTTCGTATGGGTGTGGTACGGTTTCGGCAGGGATGTATTGGGCCATGTTGGTGCCGTGGTCGCCAAGGAGGCAAACAGCTACAGGAGCAATTTCCCAGGAGCTGTAGGCATTGTGGAACCATTCCTTAAGCTCGTTGATGCTATTGGCTGGCATTTCGTCGAGACGATATACCTTGGTGATGATGCCCTGACGGGTGCGGTAGTCCTTCAGTTGGTTGGCATATTCGGCCCAAGCGTCGTTGTTAGGGGTGACGATGATGTATTCGGCACCTTCTTCGCCATCGCGGAGCCATTGTTGCATACGGGCTGCATAGTCGATGACTGGAAGTTGGTCGTAGTTGATGAGCTCTGTGGCCAAAATGTTGTCCCAATAAGGTGAACGCAAGCGATTATCGCCAAAATGACCATTGCCGCCTTCAAACTTCACTTCGAGTTTCACGTTGGTATAGACCTTCAGTTGCTTGGTGACAGGGTTGTACTGGAAAGGGGTGACTGCAACAGTGGCAGCATCGACACCGCGGATGTAGGACGAACCGATGACGAATGGATTTTCTGGATAGAAAGCGTCTTTGGCATACACTTTCATGTCCTTTACATAGTTCATGTCAGGTTCCTCAGACTCGGCTTGAATGCGCAGAGCAGGAGCGATGTTGACACCTTCGATGATTTGCGTCTCGCAGCTGACGACTTCCAATGTGGCTTTGGCACCTTGTGGAATAGCCATCAAGCGGCTGTCGGCAGGGAGGTTAGGACATCCCGCAACATTGGGCAGGGGGATGGCGTTCATGCTGATTTCCGACATTTCCTCACCACGGTAGTTGAGCGAATTGAGTGTGAATTGGCTCATGTTGTAATTGATGCTTACGCCATCCATGCGCTTTTGGGTAAGGGTGAAGCCATCCTTGCCCTTGGCGGGATAGGTGTAGGTCTGAGCCATGGCCATGTTTGCCGAAAAGACGACAAGCACAATGGCGATGATTCTGAGTAATTCTTTTCTCATTGTTGTAATTGTTTGATTTGTTATTTTGTTGATTTATTTGTCCTATTGCTTTTATTGAAAATAGCGGATAATAAACCATTACCCGCTAATTCTTAATTCTTAATTCTTAATTCTCAATTAATCATATTCTCCCCAATTCATGCAAGCGCCTTTGAGCTGTTTCTTGAGAGGGAAGAAGATAGAAAGCTTTATGTTCGCATCGGTGCTGAAACGCTTTTCGAGCAGTTTGGGTTCGATGTAGCTTGAACCGACGACGTTGTCGATTTCGTCATCCATTTCAAGTTGTGTGTGTGTGTTGATGAGCCCGATATGGTATGAAGCGTCAAGCTTGACGAGGAAATAGTAGCTGCTCAGGTTGATGCGCATCATCACGCCGGCACCGAGAACTACACCTACGTTGAAAATCTGGAAGTTCTGCTTGCTCATGGCAACGGTGTCGTATTGCGTGCGAAGCAAGGAGTCGTTCATCATGTATTGCTTCTCCCAACGCATTTCTCCCGAAAGCGGGACGGTGATGCGTGGTGCAGCAAAGACGTATGGTCTGAAGGTAGCACCTGGAGTGTTGTTGAAGTAGTAGGAATAGGGGGCTTGGATGGCAATCTCATTGTAGTTTGCCGAAAAGATCTTCGTGATGTCGTTTGACTGGTCGATGGCAACAGGAAGGTCCAAGACAGTGTGCGAGAGTTGTACGTTGCGCATGGCGAAGAGGGCTTCGACGCCAAAGGAACTATGTTTGTTCAGAACCTTTTCGAAGGTGAGGCCACCAATGATTCCCAAGTTTTGAGGAATGGGATGGTTGAAGGTGGTTCCACTTCCTCCTAAGTGAATCCAATTGGTGAAAGTGCCGCCACCTGTAATGCCGATGTTGTATTTGGCATCGTTCGAGGCATTGGGCGAGTAGGCTGGTTGAATCGGCTTGCTGTATTGCTTCTTGGTTTGTGCCGTAGCTGATATGCTGATCATGCACAAGGCCATGAGCATTATGATGAGGTTCGTCTTTTTCATTGTGAATGGTGAATTAGATTGTCGCTGGAAAATTAGTCGTTTGTTGGGTAGATGGGTTTGCCGAAGTTGTCAATGATGGCAACATCACCTGGTGTAGGTTGGCCGCCACTGGCAATGAGCAAATCGATAGCGGTGCCTTCATTGAAGTATCCCATGTCTTCTTTGCCCCAGCAGAAATTGTCGATGCGGTATTTGCTGACGGTGTCCATTACTGTCGAATCGTTGGCATTAGGCACTATCTCCGAATACTTGGTTAACTTTCCTGAAATGATGTTGGCTGTAACACGGTGAAAATCGTTTCGTGAATAAGGCCAGTTGTTGTCATAAATCTGGATTGCAACATCATAGTAGAATATGGTGAAATAGTTGCCGCTGCCGATGATGTAAGCGTGGGCGAAATCATCTTTGTCGTAATTGTCGCCTTCAAAATAAATGGGTTTGTCAGGACTAGTGGCAATAGGCCTGAAAGAGTTCTTGAAATAGTGGTAAGTCGTGTCGGGGTACGACATGGCAGTAAATTGCGAATAGATGCTTCCGTCAATAGGGTTGATGATAGGGTTGACGTTCACATATCTTGACGAAATGATGCTCTTTATTTGGTCGTAAAAATAAAAGTCGAAATCACCGACCAAGTTGCCTACATTATAAGTGTGCTGCGGAAGTGACTCATTCTCGTAGCGAACTTGACGATATACGAGGCTGTCAATTGCATAGTGACCTGAAAAGCGTGGTGGCTCGTCACCATAATGAATCCGAGAACCGCCCATCATTTCAAGAAGGTGGCTGGGCATGAACTTGTTGATGTTCGGAATTTGTTGCGAGCTGTAAATGATGGTGCTGCTGTCCTTTTCGTCTTTCAGACATGAACTGAAGCAGACTGCCAACGCAATGGTGAGAAGTGAAAGAAAAAGGTGTCTTTTCATTGTCGTGCTATTTTAGGCCTTTTTTCGTGTTAAACGATTGAGTGGGCAAATTTATTGACTTTTTTGATTGCTTCGTCAATTTCTTGTTATTTTTTCTAGTTAAAACAAATTTACGATGTGATTATTGTGTTATGCGGACTTTTTGCGTGGCGGTTTTGCCCTTGTTGTTGATGACAAATAGATAGAGTCCGCTGGAATCTCGGGGCAATTGATAGTCGTAGCGGCAACAACTGGTTGCTGTGATGCTGAACTTATCGACGCGCATCCCTGCCATGTCATATACCATAATTTGGTTTTCACCCTCAAATCCGTCAAGTTGCAGCGTCATTGCTCCGTTGTTGGGATTAGGTGCAACAGTGAAATTTGTCTTTGCTATATCTTGATCATCAATGCCGTAGAAGGAACTTAAAAGCCAATATTTTCGGGTGTTCCCAAGTGTGTCGTCGCAGCAGGAGTGTGTTACAGTGCAGCAGAGCCAAACGGTGTCAGTCGTATTTTCAAGCACATAGACTTCGCAACTTTTCTCATCGGATGAAGGTGAGCACACCCAATTGCAGTTGTCGGAAAGGCTCCAATGCACGCTTTCCCATTGGCAATCTTGGTCCTTGTTGAAAAGGCTGAACTTGTAGCTGTTCACTTGAAATTCGGTAGCAGGAATCACAAAATGCGACGAAATGGTGTCGTCGGGGATAATGTCGGACAGTTTTGCGGAGGGGCTCATTTCCAAGTTGAGCCTGAAAATGCTGTCGCAGCCTTGGGCAGTGGTGGTTTGGACCTCATAGATGCCTGTGCTGTCGTAGAGTATGCTTCCAATGTAGAATGGCTCGCAGGCGATGGTGTCGAGCTTGAAGTTGTATTCTTTGCCTACGTTGACATAGAACTGCGTAGTATCGGATTCACCCGATGAGCAACCTGCTTGGTCGGTTGAAATGAAAAGGTGTGCGGTATAGACTTGCGAATTATTATAGGTGTGGCTGACCGGGTTTTGCGAACTGGTTTGTCCGTCGCCGAAGTCCCAGAGCAGGTCGTAGTCCTGATAGTTGACTTTGGCAAGAAACTCGATTGCATTTGACGTGCAGGTCTGGTAGGTCTCGTAGGGTTTCATTTCCTCATCGTCGATGAGTATCTCGGTGCTGAGGTTGATGGCATTTGAACCAACCATGTAGGCATAGCCTTTCGCATAGCCGAAACCATAGACGTGGGCGTTGAAACCATGGTCGCAACGCAGGTGATGCACGCTGTGGCTGATTTGCTGGCTGGCAAAACTGTATTCATCGTTGCCGTTGACGGTCTGGAATATTGAGCCAGGAAGCAATTGCTCGTCGAAATACACCGAGTCGATGTCTTCGGTCTTGACGATGATGTTGATGTAGTGTTTCTCGATTTCGATAAGGTCGTGGTCGAAGGTGCTGAAGGTGGCTTCGTCGATGCGTTGCTCAATAGGTGCAATCCACACCATGGAAGGGTCGCCATAACTCTCGTCCGATTCCTCGAAACTTCGGTGGTAGAGATATACAGCGCTGATTTGCGAGGCTGAGATGAAACATGATTCGTTACTATTGGTGAGTTTGAAGCTGTATGACTCTCCGGCTTGTAGGGTGGTGAGCGACACGCCGTTTTTGGTGACTACATTGTCGTCGTAGGCCGAGGTGATTTTCACATAATCGCAAGGACGGTCGGTGCTGGAGGTGACGACGAAGTTTTTTCCCCAAGAGCGCAAGGGCATGGCTTGTTCGTACACATGGTCGAAGCCGTTGCTCATATTCGTGGGAACAGAGGTGACCGTGTTGCCGTTGAAGATGGCTATCTTCTTGCAGTCGTGGGCTGTGACTCTCGAACCGCTGAGGTCGCGACTGCTAGGACCGAGGTGCGAACGCACTTGATAGGTCTGTCCAGCATTGAGGGTGATGGTGAAGGTCTCTCCGGCAGGTTTGCCTCGCAAGGTGTTCACCGTTGGCGTGATGTCGATTTCGGTGTTGTCTTCGGTGGCAACGATGAGGAAGGCACTAGTCTGGTTGTGGGTGACATAGTCGTTCATTAATGCCTCGCGCACACTTTGGTCATATGTCTGTATGATGTAGTCGTCGCCTAAGCTCTCGGTGGGGAGCACAAATGAGGCATCGAAAGAGACATGGGCGATGTTCGTGGAAAACACTGATATGGTGTCGGTTGCCACAATCTTGATGCCTTTGTTGTCTATTTGCTCATAGTTGCCTCCATCGTGATAGCATTGCAGGTCGGGAATGTTGATGGAGGTGATGCTGTCGGCTTGCACCGAAAAGGTTTGCTGCCATGTCCCGTTTGGATTGCTGATGGTGCCTGTGCAGTCGCGCTTGGCGCTGATGAGGACTTGCGTTTTCACCCAATGGCCAATGGATTGGTCATGGTCCTTGAATCCGTTGTGCATATAGGAAAGCCAAAACTCCTTGCCTTGTGTCGAAATGTCTTGGGCTTTGATTGAGCTGACGGCAAGCGTAATAAGTAATAAGGTGATGACTGTTTTTTTCGTCATGTTTGCAAAGCTATTGATTAGGCCGCTAAAATAAGAAAAAAAGCCGAAACTTGTTGCGGTTTCGGCTTTTTGGGTTCATTGTCTTGAAAGTTTATCTGGTGACGACCACTTTCTTGGCCACCGTGCCTTCCTTGCTGTTGGCGATGAAGAAGTAGATGCCTGGGGCATTGTGCTTCATGTCGTAGGTCATTGAGCTTGGTCCAAATTCGTTGCTGGTTTGGAAGCTGTCAATGAGGTTGCCGTTCATGTTGTAAACCTTCACATTGATTTTTCCGGTGAGCGATTCGAAGTTGAGTGTCATTTGGCCATTGTTTGGATTAGGCACCACGGTGAAGTCGGCATCTGTGGCGACGTAGTCTTCTACACCATAGAATGAGCACACGAGCCAGTAGTCTTTTTCGATAAGTTCGCAGCGGTTCTTGATATGTGCGGTCAGGTGGATGGTGTCAGGCACATAGTTAAGCACATAAAGGTCGCAGTTGCTGCCGTTGTGTCCGTTTTTGCTCCAGTCCAGAACCCACTCTGGTGCCTCGTCGCAAGTCCAATAAACGGTGTCCCAATTGCAGTTGGGATTGGTGTCATAGACGGTGAACTGGTAGGTGTTGACTTGGAATTCAGTAGCGGGAATGACCCAGTGTGGGGCAGGAGCGTTCCAGTCTTGTGGACGGATATCGTAAGGAGTTGGAGTGTATTCCATGGTGACATTTGCCGTCACAATGCTGTCACATCCATGTCGTGAGGTGTATTTTCTGGTGTACTTACCTGAATAGCGGAGAGAGTCATCCTCGGGTTGGAATGGTGAATCGTTAAAGGTGCAGTCGCTGTATGGCTTGCCATCCGAAGGCCATAATTTTGCGTCGCACGTTGATTCGTCTTCCTCGAAAGTAATGGAGCTATACTCAGTGGACCACACATCTATTGGTAATGTCACTGTGTTGTCGCAGTTGCAACCATCATAGTTTATGTTATAATGATGGGTTTTGAGCAGGTGGTCTCCCTCTTCGAAATGGTAATTTGCACCGATTTCGTTGTCAATCCAGTCGTATTCGTCGCAGGCTGAAACCGAGTCAAGGGTGCGGTTGTAGTTGGGGTTGATAACCAAGTCAAGCACCTTGATGACATCGCATGGGTTGCCGGGAACAGTGTCGCGGCGATGATACTCGCCAGGTTCACTGAAATATTCGTCTGTTGTTGGCCAGTAGAAAGCACCTTGGCTGGCGCATCGTTTTTCGGCGGTCGTTTCAGTGTTGTAGTTTGTGCGTTCAACATTGACGTGAACGATACTGTCGCAACCCAAAGTGGTTTGCAGTTCATGGGTGTAATAACCTGGTGCGGTGATGTGTTCGCCTCCGAAGTTATAGAAACTGCCTTCGCAAAATTCTCCATCAGGAAGGTCGTAATCGTAACTTGCATCCATGATGAGGTTGAGCTTGATGACGCTGTCGCATTCATGGACTGAATGGAGGGTGTGGTAGTATATGCCAGGGGAGTAAATCGGAGTGCCATAGAAGTCGTAGCTCTCGCCTTGGCAGAAATGGGCGGTTCTGGGGGTTTCGTAGGTCTCGTAATTGTCGAGAACCAGTCTATAGACTTTCTCGCAGCCAAATTCGGTTTCGCCTATATATTCATAGGTGTCTGGAGTGTGGTAGTATTGTCCGTGAAATTCTATGGAATCGCTCGGGCAGATGGTGCGTTCTTCCACTTCCAACTCATTGGGGTGGACGGTGACGGTTACGGTGCGGTCAAGTGCCGTTATGCCATCGCTAATATGACAGGTATAAGTTGTGGAACCAACGGGTGGAGTGGCTATTGGGTCTTGTATGTTGGCATTGTTCAACGTGTTGGCATGATCCCATGAGAAACTGTATTGACCAGTGCCAGCGCTTACGTTGGCGTGCAGAGTGGTCGTTTCGCCTTCGCACAATTCGGCTGGGATAGCTTCGAGGGTTGCGGCCAGGTTGGAACCTTCCATCGAAACGGTGACTTCGGCTTGTGCGCTGCAGCCACCTTGTGGATTGGTAACGGTGACGGTGAAAGTGGTGGTTTCGGTAAGTCCTACAGTTGTCGTGTTTTGCGCATTGGGATTAGCTACTTTGTTGGCTGGTTCCCAATGGAAGGTGAATGAACCTGTAACGCCAGCTTGGGCACTAAGATTTGAGCTTCCTCCATATTGGACAACCATAGGTGAAGCGGATGCCGTTGGTGAAGGCGAGGCATAAACAGGTACACTCATCGTTTTTGTGCTGTTGCAGGGTGTGCCAGGATTTTGTGCAGTGAGTGTCACTGTGTAGTTGTTGGCATTGGCGTAGGTGTGCGTCACTGTGGCGCCGTTGCCAGTTTGGCCGTCGCCAAAGTTCCAAGTATAGCTTGTGTTGCTTGGGTTGCCGCTGGTAGTGGCAGTGAACTGGGTTGGTGTGCCTTTACACACTGATGTGAAAGTGAAGTTGGCTGTAGGCCTTTGGCTGACCACTACTTCTGTGGTAGCGCTATTGGTTTGCCCGTTCAATGAAATGGTGCAGGTGTAAGTGCCCGACATGGCTACGGTAGCGTTCGTGCGGGTTGGGTTCTGCAAGTTTGAAGTCCATCCGCCAGGACCAGTCCAACTATATGAAGAACCAGCTTGGCCGTTGGCGGTCAAATGGATGACATCGCCAGTGCAGTATGGACCATCATTGGCAACCAATGGAGGAAGAATGCCGCAGTTGGTCGTACCAGTGCCAGCTACCTTGCTGAAACTGATGTTGCAAGCTGAGTTCGAGTAGTTGGTGATGATTAGAATGAAATAGTCGCCTGTTTGTGCCGTGGCAGGAATCATGCAATGTTCGGTCGCTGCTGCCGAATAACTGCAACTCACCACCTTGTTCTGCGTCAGTCCGCTGGTGCATGGACTATTTGGGTCGGTGAAAGGTCCCCAACAGCAGAAGTCGATGTCGTGTGATGGAGTGCTGTACATGTAGATGTCAATGTTCCCAGGGTCAGCGATTTGCATATAGTACCAAGCTGGATTTGGCTGTGTGTAAAGGCAGTCGTATGCAGGACCGCTTTCGCCTGAGCCTGCATTCACACCAGCAGGGAATTGATACAAGCCATTGTCGGTGCAGAATGGTTCGGCGGTTGCACAAGTGTTGTTCTGGCGCGAACGGGTATAAATGTCCATCATGAGCGAAAGGATGAGGTCGTCGGAAAGTTGCGACTTGTATTCGCAAATGGTTTCTGCGGCTTGTTCTTTGTCCATCATGGTGAATGCGCTTGCGCTGTGCTGACGGAATTCAGCAAAGCTTTCGGCAAGGTTCATGCTTTCGAAGGCATCGCTGGCATTGATGAGAAATACACCGTCTTCTTCGCTCGCCTTGACGTCGAAACGACCGTCGTTGACGAGGTTATAGATGAAAAAGATGCGTTCGTCGAATAAGGCAATGTCGTTGATGTTGAATTCGATGGTCGGTTGGTTGTAGGCCTGTCTTGGAGCCTGTGCCTTGATGTTCATGACCGAGACCATGAGGAGTAGGACGAAAATGAACTGCTTTTTCATAGTGTTGATGATTTATCTTGATTAGTAGTGTTTCTTGTGTTTTTGCTTATTGCATCACCACGACTTTCTTGGTGACGGTACCTTCCTTGGCGGTGGCCACGAAGTAATAGATGCCAGCAGAATTTTGCTTCATGCTGTAGGTCAAAGAATTGTGCCCAAATTCGTTTTGCGTATCGAAGTTGTCGATTTCGTTGCCGCTCATGTCGTAAACTCTGATGTTGACCTTCCCGGTGAGGTTTTCGAGCGTGAGAGTCATATTGCCATTGTTCGGGTTAGGAACGACATTGAAGTCGGTAGGTGCAGCGTTATGCTCGTCGTTGCCATAGAATGAACAAACAATCCAGAAGTCTTGGCTTACACCGGCAGGTTCGCATCCATTGTAGGCTGTGACCGTAAGCATGACGGTGTCTTCTATGTGGTCGAGGACAAAGAGGTCGCAGTAATATTTCTTGCGATTCGATGATGTGCTATCGATATAGGTCTCAAGAGTCCAAACGTCATTGCCAAGATGGTCGGTGCAGGTCCATTCGACGTTGTCCCAGTGGCAATTCGCATTGTGCTCGTAAACGTGGAAAGTGTAGGTGTTCACTTGGAATTCGGTGGCGGGCACTAACCAGTGTGAGGTGATGGTGTCTTCAGGAATGATTTCAGCGGGATTAGGTGTGTATTCGAAGTGAGGGTTCATTCTCACAATACTGTCGCATCCGTCTTTTGAAACATAGACTCTTTTGTATTCGCCTGATAAGGTGATGGTCTCGTTGGTGATTTCTTGGCCGTAATATGTGTAAGAGGTGTATTCCTTGCCTTTGGGATCCCAGAAATAGGAGTTGCATTGTGGCTCGATTCTGACAAGGGTGTCGCGAGTCGGGTTGACAGTGAGATGGAGACGGATGAGGCTGTCGCATCCAAGCACGGTGGGCCTATGTGCTTCGTAAATGCCTGTGGCGTTGAGATTGCCAAGGTCGAAGTAATTGGGGTCGTAGAAGTGGTAACTGTCGTTTTCGCAAATTTCTCTGTAACGCTCTTCCACTTGGTTAGGGTTCACGAGGATGGTCACACTGGCCTCGCGTGTCACCATGCCATCGTCCACATGGCAGATGAAAGTTGTAGTGCCGACGGCTGGTGTGGCTGTTGGGTTTTGCAAGGTGGCGTTGTTGAGATATTCGGCAGGTTCCCAAGTGTAGGTGTAGTCGCCTGTGCCGCTTGCTGGATAGGCGTGCAATGTGGTGGATTCGCCTTCGCAGAGTTCTCTGTCGTCGGCACCTGCAGTGACTGAGAGGCCTGAGCCTACAGCGACGCTGATTTCGGCTGTGCCTGTGCAATTGTTGTTGGCACTGATGACGGTGACGGCGAAGAGTTGCGAGCTGGTGAGTGCCACGGTCATAGGATTCTGGACGTTAGGATTGACGACCAAGTCTTCTGGCTCCCAATGGAAGGTGAATTCGCCTTCCGCTCCGGGGTCAACGCTGAGTTGTGTGGCTGCGCCATAGTTGATGCTACTAGGTTGGGCACTTGCCGTAGGGTCGGGCATGGGGTCAACGATGACTTCGGTTTCGGCAGTGGTGCTTTCGGCACCAACGGTGGTGGTGCATGTGTAGGTGCCTGCCATGGCTACAGTGGCGTTTTCGCGGGTTGGATGGGGCAGTGTCGATGTCCAACCGTTAGGGCCAGTCCAAGAGTAGGTGCCATTAGGTTGTTCGTTGACGTCAAGCTGGATGGTCTCGCCTTCGCAATAAGGGCCGTCGTTGGTGACGACGCCAGGCAGAATGCCGCAGTCGGTCTCGCCTGGACCGCTGCCATCAGTCTTGGAAAAACTGATGACGCATGACTCACGTGAGTAGTTGGTAATCATCAGAATGTAATATTCTGCAACTTCTGGCAAATGGTAGTTGATTTGGTCATGACCGGTGGTGTGGTGGTGTTCTCCTCCCGGATAGCCTAAATAGCAATCTTCTGTTTCGTCGGCCGAGTAGCAGCAGTCGATGATTTTGCCAGTTGACAGGTGGCTGCATGCATCGTGCGACATGACTTCTTCTTCTGTATATGGTCCCCACATGCAGAAGTCTATATCTCTGCCATAATTGGTAACAGGGTCGTGGCCTTCCATGTGTATGATGAACTGACCGCCCACGCGTATTCTCATGTGGTAGAACGAGGGATTGTACGAATTGCCGATGCAGCCATCGTCCATGCCAGGTTCGTTGGCTGTGGTGCTCGTGTTCGCAGCCTGAAACGTGATTACGTCTGAAGTGCAGAAGGGCAGCGAATTGGCGCAATGCTCGTTATCGACGCGGCTTTGGCGAATGAACCAGTCCATCAAGATGGAAGTCATATCGACACTGGCAATGCCGCTTTTCCATTCATTGATGCGTTCGTCAATGTCAGTCTTGCTGAAGAAACCGAAATCGGTCAGTTTGCCGTTGTAGTAGGTGTCGAAGGCTTCGGCCAAATCGATGCCTTCGTTATTCGACGAGATAAGGTACACGCCATCTTCCTCGTCTTGCATATAGGAAAACAGTCTGTCTTGTTGCAAGTTGTACATGAGATAGACTCTGAAGTCGAGGTTCTCGATTTTTTTGAAATCGAGCGAGATGCCGTCGTTTGAATACTGTTCGTAAGGCGTTTGAGCCTTGGCCATGAGAGTGGCCAAAAAGAAAAGTACGATGAAAATATGCTTTTTCATGATGATGATAATTGTATTAAAGGCGCAAATATACGTTTTTTTCTTACAAAGCAAAGAAAAAGTGAGATTTTGAGCGAAAATCTTTGCTGTGAAGAATCTGACATGTCTAATTCATCGCGTCTATATAAGCATAAATTTCCGTCAATGTGTGGCTGTCGGAATTATTGATACTTTTGCCGCGATTATTATGATACTAACGCTAAAGAACCATGTACATGTTTTATCGTAAAATAAGAATTGGTAAAAACTCGGGAAAAAAGGATAAACCTGGCCCGATGAACCGCTGTATTTTTGCAAATCATTGAACTATGAACGAAGAACCCAAAAACCTAAATCAATTTTCCGACCTGAGTCTTATCTTTGTCACGGATGGCAAGATGACTTATCGCCGCTACGAAGGTGGCGAGTCGGGGACAACCTTCACTGAGACGCTCACTCACAATGCCTTGGCCTTGCTCATCCATGGCGAGGCTTATCTCACGGTAAATGGCGAACGGCGAGCCGTGGCCGAAGATTCCATCTGCACCTTGGCGCACGACTTGGATATTAAGGTGGATATGATGCCTAGGGCTATCGTGTTCGTCTTCCTGTTCGACTATCTTTGCCCTGCTTGCGACAACCTGCTGAGTGAATATGAAGAACAGAACGATGTCGCGCTCGATCACAATTTCAAGGTCATCCCGATGAATAGCACAGAGAAAGCATTCGCTAACCTGATTGCCTCGTTCTCGTATGGAATCATTAGCCCTACACTGCTGAGAATGAAGCTCTTCGAACTGTGCTTCATCCTCAAGGAGTCGATGGATATGCGCGAGCTTTACGACTTCTTTGGCCCTGTGCACAGCAGTTATGGCCACCAGTTCCGCACGGTTTTAGTTGACAACATCGACAAAATCTATAGCGTCAAGGACATGGCCAAACTGTGCGGCTATTCGATGACGAGGTTCTACCTGAAGTTCAAGTCGGTCTTCAAGCAGACGCCAGGAGCGTGGCTGAACAAGATCAACAAGCAACGGCTGGTCGATATCATCAAGGATCCTACGCTTAGTTTTGCCGACATGGCTCTCATCTTGCGCATGGCTTCGGTGCAGCAGCTTTCGCGCTTCTGCCGCAACAATTTCGGATGCACTCCAACCCAGCTCCGCGAGAAGGTGATGAAGAGCGACACGGAGGTTAGTATTGATAAAATTTCGGTTTGATTTGGTAAAGTCTCACCCAATGGCCTGAGGTAATTTTGCCTCAGCAATTCCGATGGAAACAACCGGAAGTCAACACATTACAGGTGTGACTTTGCGGAGTTGGCATTGCTAGAAATGACATTGCTCTCGCCTCGGCTTTGCCAAAAATTCGAATGTAATGTATAACGAAATTTTATTGATATGAACAAAACCAAAACTACAATGTTGCTTGCATGTCTGCTCCTATTTATAGGTAGGGCGATGGCACAAGATGAAGAACGAGAATTCGTCATCGTCAACCTCCATGCAAACACGATGAATTACTTCTCGCTCGATTCGAATGGCAATGTCACCAACTCGAATGTATTCGACCCACAACAGCACATCTGGCACTTCGTCCAGCGCGGCGATGAGGGGATGGTGCTTTACAACCTTCAGGGCTACTATCTGGCGCATCGAGGAAACAAAATTACCCTTACCAACGACATCAATAGCGCTGCCTTGGTCACCTACATGGAGCATCATTTGATTTATTGCCCCGAGTTGGGCGGCTATCTGCGTTTTTCAAACACTTGGACCTTCAATGGTTCGGCTGGTTCGCAAGGTGTCAAGACGGGGTATGAGATTGTGACTACACACCATGCAGCCGAACTCGACGAAGCTTCCATCCTTGAAACCCAAAGTGATTTGACGGCATTGGGCACCTATTCCTTCACCCATAGCGAGGCAAGCGGAAGGGTGGCCTACAGCCATTACCATTTCATTGACGAGGAAAACCTGACGGGATTCTTCATCACCGAACACTATTATTATGTAAAAAACGGTGTCTATGGCGATTACACGACTGCCCCCGACGACATGACTTTCACCTACGAGTGGATGCTCGACGACCAGGCTGAAGGCTATGCCACGGTGAACAGCGCAACGGGCGAGGTGACACTGACCCAACGTCCCGAAGACGATTATGTCTTTACCACTTTGACTCTCAACGTCAAAAGCAATTCGCCCTACGAAGTCTATACGGGTAGCGACCAGCTCGTGTTGCGTATTGTGCCTCCTATGTGGATAAATATGGTCACTTCGTTCCCGTCCGACGGAGGCTATCTGGAAAAAGATAAAGAGGTCATTATCAGCACCAACAACGGCTTGGCATGGCTCATCTCCGTCGTCAATGGCTATAATGGATGCGTTGCCGACGATATGTCGGGCAAGACCGTCACGCTGACTGCTGACGTGGATATGAATGCCTATATTTGGACACCAATCGGCGAAAACGGCCATCATTTCAAGGGCACATTCGATGGAGGTGGAGCCGAAATCACAGGCTTGCGTTGCCAACTCACCGGACAGGAAGCCACAGGAATGTTTGCCCAGGTGGATGGGGGAGTGGTGAAGAACACCTTCGTGACCAGCAGCAACTTGATTCACAAAGGCAATCACCAAGGCCATATCGGCATTCTCGTTGATACCTTGACCAACAATGCAGTCCTTCATGGTTGTGAGGCGGCGGGAACCCTTGAAGTGGGACACGACAAGATCCTCTCGATGGGTGGTCTGGTCGGACTTGCCGATGCTGGTGCCAAGGTGCACTCGTCGATGAGTGTCTCGACACTGAAAGGCTACAATATCGGAGGTTCAGTCGGCACGTTGAGCGATGGCGCTTCGTTGCGCAACTTGTTCACCAACAACGTCTATGAGGCAAAAATGTCGTCCGATGACTTTGCCGGAGGGTTGGTCTATAGCGTTGCTGACAGCGAGAGCGTCAAAAACTGCTATGTCAGGGTCAAGGATGCCGAACCCGTCGCAGGATTCGATGTCTTTGCACAAGTTGGCTCCGTCAGTGGCAACAACTATTGGCCTTCGGGTTTTGCTTCTTCGATTGGCAGCACCTATTCCGAAACGTCAACACCTTACATGTACGGCCATAACGACAATGTCGTTGAGCCATCGGGACTTAAGCTGCTTGACTGCCTGAACGAGGGTGCCGATGCGGCAGCGGGTGAAGCACTTTGGATGCGTACCTCGGCAGGACTTGACAATGGTGGCAACATCAACGACGACTATCCTGTGCTCATGCTAGCCGATTTCAATGTCATGGGTTCGCGCAATGGCGATGTGCTTCTCTATGGCGAGGCCAACAACATGCTCGCCAAGATGAACGATGCCAGCTATGCCCTCGACATCTACCGTAATGCAGCCAATGTCACCAACGGCAACATCGCCACACTTTACATCAACCAAGATGTGGCCATTACTCACACCTCCGACTTGACGGCTTACGTAGGCATTACGCTCGACAATTCGGCTGGTCCTGAAGGTGCCAATCCAAGTGTGGGCGGAACTGATGCCATCGATTGGCACCTGTTCGCCTCGCCGCTTGTGGCTGCGCCTTTGGGCATCGATTATGACGGCGATACCCATTTGTGGCCGTTTGCATGGAGTATCCCGGAAGGTATGCCTGCCTACAATTTCTTCCATGAAAAGGTGAAAAATGGTTATTTCCCGAGCAATACACCATATCATAGCTTCGATTACTATACTTTCTATGAGCCTGATTACCACTGGATTAATTTCAAGCGGAATGGAAGTAGTCACTGGCATGAAGACCTTACAGACCCATTCGCAAACGATACTCCTGACAATCATGCACATATCGACTACTGCGCCTATAGCGGTGCCTCCGTCAACCAAAACGAAAATACTCTTGTTCCTGGTAAAGGCTATCTGCTTGCCATCGACAAAGAGACATTCCTCCAAAGTTACGGTATGCTGAACCATGGAAAACTTGGTCTCTCGGTCACCACGGAAGGCGCTCACTTGAAAGGCTATAACCTTTTGGGCAATCCCTATCAAAGCTATCTCGATTTCGACCGCTTTGCTGAAGTCAACGTTGGACTTTGGGATGAAGCAACCAATTATTCCTATTCATATATCTTGCTCGACGAAGACCAAAAAGGCTATGTGAGTTACGTAGCCGGGACTTCGTCGGGTGCCAAAGCCGCTCCACGATACATCAATATGCACCAGGGTTTCTTCATCATTGCCGATCATGCTGGCACTGCCGTCTTCGACGACGACATGCGTAGCCTTGATGGTACGCCAGATTTTCGCTACGACCAACAACCAGCCTATCCTCTTGTCAACCTTATGGTTACCGACAATAATGGGAACAGAGACAACCTTGTGGTTGAAATCAATCGTCCGACTTTGGGTGGTGCGCGAAAGGCTGTGGGACTGAAAACTGGACATGCTTCTCTCTATGCCCATCATGAAGATACCGATTACGCAATTCTTTTCCTTCCGGAAGAGAAACACGAAGTCGCTCTCCGTTTTGAGGCCGATGCCGATGAGGTTTTTACCCTCTCATGGGATACGCAAAATGGTGATTTCCACAACCTGTATCTCGTTGACAATATCGCCGGAGTTGAAATCGACATGACTGTCCGCAATGAGTATGTCTTCCGTGCTTCGACGACCGACTACAAGTCGCGTTTCAAGATGCGTTTCGATGCCACTGATGTTGAAGAGTATGAGTCGGAAACCGATAACCAGGATTTTGCCTTCGTCAGTTACGGACAGCTAGTGGTGGATGGCAAAGGCATATTCGAAATCGTTGATACGCAAGGCCATGTATTGCTCCAAACACACTTGACGAGTGAGCAAAACAACTTGAGCCTGAATAACCTACCTCATGGCATCTATATCCTTCGGATGGTGCAAGAAGGTAAAAATGTTAGACAACAAAAGATTGTATTATGACTAAAATTATGAAAATGAATAAGAACAAGATTCGTGCGATTTTGGCAATCATGCTGATGACCATGTCAATAAGCACTTTCGGACAGATTTTTATGACGGATGTTGAAGGCGAAAGAGCAGGTTTTTCAGAGAATGAAATTGAGCTTATCACTCCTTTGCACGATGTGGAGTATGACCAGACGAACTACACCCCGTTGGCGGGAGGTACACTGCTTCTTGTCGGGTTGGGAATGGCTTATTTGCTGAGATGCCGTTTGAAAAACAGGTAATAAGTAAGGATTTGTAAATTTTTTGAGCATTTTGTTTTGAGTCCTAGGCTCTCTCCATTCAACTGTTCTTCTTTGGAATTGTCGCAGTTGAATTGTGTGAGGGCTTAGGTTTTTTTTGCTTGTCTGTTTGACAAAAGAAAAAAGTTGTACTTTTGCAGCCGATATGTGGTGCCGAAAGGCTCAATAGGGAATCGGGTGTGAATCCCGGACAGTTCCCGCTGCTGTAAACGCCAATCAGCTCGCCATCATGCCACTGCCCGTCGCCCGATGGGTGGGAAGGCGGCTAGCTGCGACGCAAGTCAGAAGACCTGCCTCATGTCGTTTGAAACAAAGCTTTCGGGACAAGAGCTGGCCTTTCCTTTACAAAAATAAAGGTGTCAACATTATCCTTGAAGTTTTGAGGTAATTAACTTATTATTAACCCTTTAAAACTTAAAGTATTATGCGTTTTAAAAACTTTACTCTTTTATTCCTTATGGGAATCTTTGGCCTGTTTACGACCAACCTGTTCGCACAACATGACGCTACCATTGACCCTGCCGACATCCGCTACTGGATTGGCGAGGGCGAGAATGAAGCCGTTTTTATCGTCAACTGGAACAGTCCTGATACTGCTCTGGCTTGGGGCTATCGCTTTAATGAAGAGACTATTCTGGTAAAAGAAATGATGGAAAAAATCGCGGATATCGACAGCCGTTTCGATTTTCTTGCAGCAGGTGGCATGGTAGAAGACATCACCTTTAATGATGGCATCCTTGACCTTTCGCTGTCAGGAATGTATTGGCTTTATAATGTGAATGGAACTATGGCATCTTATGGTTTTGAAGAGCAAACCGTTGCTGACGGAGACTATGTCAAATGGGGTGATGAATCGTGCGCTACTGAAGTTCAGGCTGGCAGCTGGAACTTTGTTTGGACCAAGGAGGTCGCTCCAGTCTATCCCATTGCTTCCGATGCAACCATCAGTCCGGATGACATCCTTTTCTGGGTTGGCGAAGGTCAGCATCAGGTCGTCTTTATCGTTAATTGGAACAATCCCAATATGGCTTTGGCCTGGGGCTATCGTTTTGATGGCGAGATGGTTGTCGTGAAAGAAGTCATGGATGCCATTGCAGCATCGGATTCGCGCTTTGGCTACGAGGCGGCAGGCACTATGGTCACTGATGTGACCTATAATTATGGTGACGTCAGCCTCTCGTTGGCAGGTATGTATTGGCTGCTTAATGTGAACGGGACTATGGCATGGTATGGCTTTGATGAACAAACTGTTGCCGATGGAGATTATGTCAAATGGGGCGATGAATCATGTGCTACCGAAATCGCCCAGTGGACATACGTATGGGAGCAGCCTGTTGAACCCGTCTCCAACACTACTGGCATCGAAGAGGGTGCAAGCCTTGCCGTTTCGGTTTATCCTAACCCAGCCGTCGGTGAAGCATGGGTGAACTTTGATGGTGTTGGCGAAACTGCCATTTCGGTTTTCGATATGCAAGGCCGTTTGGTGAATGTTCAAAGCATCAATGCAATTGGTGAAACCAATGTCCGTATCGAGACATCGCGCCTAGGCAGCGGTGTGTATTACGTAGCAGTAAGGGATGCCAATGCTACAAAGACTTTGAAATTAGTCGTAAAATGAGAAAAAGTTTCTTTTTTTTGATGACAGTGCTGCCGCTTTCGTTGATGGCGCAGTTTGCGCCAGAGGCGGGTTTGTCTGGCAGCACTGCCATGCATGCCGATTCGTCGGCTTTCGTGGCTTGGGCTACGGGATGCACCGTTGAACGCGGATTGCAGCAAATCGGCAATGAAGGTATAGGTTTTGCTTCGTATGGAAAGGATGCTGACGGCATCGGAAAAGCCGACAATATGGTAGTTAGTTTGGGTGATGGAGGCGTGGCCACCCTGACCTTTTCTTCCAACATTGTCAATGAAGCTGGCCCTGACTTTGCTGTGTTCGAGAATGGATTTCATAGCACGCCTCATGTGTTTTTGGAATTGGCATTTGTCGAAGTGAGTTCTGATGGTGAGCATTTCTTCCGTTTTCCTGCCGTCTCGAAAGTGCCTGCTGATACCCAATGCGGCAGTTTTGCAACAATGGACGCAAGTCTTATCCATAATTTTGCGGGAAAATACGAGGCGTTTTATGGTACGCCTTTCGATATTGATGACATAGAGGATGATGCATTTCTCGACAAAAACAATATTGCCTATGTGCGCTTGATTGATGTGGTGGGCAATATCGATTCCGAATATGCTACATACGATTCGGAAGGCAATCCTGTCAACGATCCGTGGCCAACACCTTTTGCATCGAGTGGCTTCGATTTGGACGCTGTAGGGGTTATTCACGATTTGGCGCACCATAACGGTTTGAATGAAATCGGCCATGATGCCCTTTCCGTTTATCCTAATCCAACTTCCGGCTCGTTGACTGTATGTTCGAGAGCTGGTTCCTTATGTGAAATCTATGACCTTTTGGGGCAAAAAGTCAATGCCTTTGTGCTTGATGCAGAAAAGGCCATCATCGATTTGGGCAATTGGGATGTAGGCATTTACTTTGTCCGAGTTGCAAATCACGATAAAGTGTATGTTGAAAGAATAATGAAACAGTAATAATAATATTGAAAATGAAGAAAATAAATTTTGCTTTATTGGCATTGATTGCCTTTGGATTGGCCTCTTGCCATCAAGAAGACCCTGTCATTACTGAAGATACAACAATTGGGAAGGGTGTGTTTGTGCTGAACGAAGGGACCTACACTTTTGCAAACTCTTCGTTGACATTCTATAATCCGGAAACGGATACGGTCACAAACAACCTTTTCTATCGCGTCAATGGCTCTCCGATTGGCGATGTCGCTCAGAGTTTGACCTTACTTGGCGATAAACTATTCATTGTGGTCAACAATAGCAATTATATCTATAAGGTGGATGCCAACACCATGAAGTATGAAGACAAGGCGGAAGAGTTCTATTCGCCACGCGAAATGTGCATCGTGGCTCCTAACAAGGCCTACGTCAGCGATATGATGGGAACTGGCCTCTGGATTGTGAATCCTCAAGACATGACTCATTCAGGCTTTGTCGAAACCGGTAAGCCTACTGAAAGTCTGCTGCAAATCGGTAGCGAATTGTGGACTACCAACTGGTCGAACTATTATCAACCACAAACTGCCAATAATACGGTACAAGTTGTTGACATACAGAATGATGTGAAAGTTTCTGAAATCGAAGTGGTGGCTGAACCCAATAGCATGGTGGTCGATAAGGATGGCATGGTGTGGGTGCTCTGCGACAATGGTTGGGAAACTACGACTTTCTCGTTGTGCAAGATTAACCCGATGCTGAAACAGGTGGAAAAGACCTATACCTTCGAAGGTGGCTATCCAAGTCATCTCTGCATCGACAAGACAGGCACCCGACTCTTCTTCATCGACTATAACGTGTGCAGCATGAATATCAACGATGAGGCTTCGTTAAACACTTGCTTCATCGCTGCCGAAGGTCGCTCGTTCTACAATATGGTTGTAAATCCAACCACTGGCGACCTCTATGTCACTGATGCAAAGAACTATGTGCAGAATGGTCAGGTGTATCGCTATTCGTCTGATGGTGTGCTGCTTAAACAATTCTCGGCTGGCATCTGCCCGTCGGCAATGGTATTCAATTGATGAAACGGATTTTTCTTTTTTTCACCATAATCGTTTTATTCGCCGCGTGTGGTGACGTAGAGACGTTTCGTGGAACGTCTCTACCGTCGCCACGGCATTCCGACAACCAAATGCGCTATGCACAAAATGTTGTGGTCAACGAAACTGATTCGGGTTATCTCGTTTCGGTGCGCAATCCATGGGACACTGCGGCTTGGCTGGGACAATACATGGTCAACCAACCTTTCGGGAGGGTGGTTTGCTATTCCTCAACGCAATGGTCTGTTTTCGATAAATTAGGTGAAATCGAACGTGTTAAGGGCATCCTTGAAGGTCGTTATGTGAACGATTCCACGATGCGAGCTTTGCTTGATGCAGGCTTGGTGCAAGACGTGGGCACAGAAGCGCAGGTCAATAGCGAACGCCTTATTGCATTGCAACCAGACATCATTTTATATACTCCGTATTCGGGTGGGGGAGACGTGCCATGGCACGTCTCTACCATGCCCAATACGATTATGTTCCCGTTTGCCGATTATCTTGAAACCGAACCATTGGGCCGCGCAGAATGGATTCGTGTGGTAGGCATTTTATGCGGAAGAAAAGAAGAGGCAGATGCTTGGTTCGACCAAATAGAATGCCGATATCTTTCGTTGAAAACGTTGTGCGACAGCGTTGAAGAGCGTCCTACGGTTTTCTCTGACTTGCCTTTCAACGGACAATGGTACGTGGCAGGTGGAAAGAGTTACATTGCCCAACTCTTTGCCGATGCGGGTGCCGATTATCTCTGGGCCGACAACGACAAGACGGGCAGCGTCCCGCTTGATTTCGAGCCTATTTTAGCCAAAGCCCAACATGCCGATTTCTGGCGTGTTTCAAACTCGGCTTTACAGGCTATGACTTACGCCTCGCTTGAGCGCGAAAGTAATCTGTATACGCTTTTCGATGCTTTCAACCAGCACCAGATGTTGGTGTGCGATGTGGTTCAAACGGGCTATTTCGAACGCTCGTCAATGGAACCTGACGTGCTTCTGGCCGATTTCATCTATTTCTTTCACCCTGAATTGTTGAAGGGTGAATGGGAAGGCTACAAACCAAAATATTATCATTGGATGTCCCAGTAGAGACGCGCCATGGCACGTCTCGATTCGGATAAACACAGCGGAGACGCGCCATGACGCGTCTCTACAAGGACAATAAAAAAAGGAGGTGTTGTCACCTCCTTTTTTATTGTTGTGTCACAGGACATTAAACGATTCCCGTGAATCCCATGAATGCCAGGGCAAGGATGCCGGCGGTAATCAGGGCGATAGGGGTGCCTTTCATGCCTTCCGGAACTTCCATCAGTTCAGTGTGTTCGCGCACGCCGGCAAAGATAATCAGTGCCAGTGCGAAACCGCAGGCAATGCCTGCTGCATAAACGACGGACTCGCCCAAACTGAGCATGTGAGCCACGCCGCCATAGTTGAACTCTTTGGTGACTACGGTCAGCGAAACGCCCAACACGGCGCAGTTGGTGGTAATCAAAGGCAGGAAAACGCCTAATGCCGTATAAAGTGACGGACTGATTTTCTTGAGTATGATTTCAACCATCTGCACCAATGCGGCAATGATGAGGATGAACGCTATGGTTTGCAGAAATTCAAGTCCCAACGGGAGAAGAATGTACTGGTTGACAAGCCATGTGACTAAGGTGGAGAGCGTCAGCACGAAGATGACGGCTGCACCCATACCCAATGCGGTTGAAGTCTTCTTCGAAGTGCCCAAGAAAGGACAGATGCCCAAGAACTGGGAGAAGATGACGTTGTTGACCAGAATGGTCGAAAGTATGATAATGAGGTATTTCATGGCCGTAATTATTTGGATTTCTTCAAGTTGTTGACAATAGCGATGACGAAGCCTAAGACGATGAATGCGCCAGGAGGCAGGATGAACACCAGAATCTTGGCGGTTTCAGGCAGAATGGCAAGGTTGAAAATGGAACCGTTGCCTAAGAATTCCCTGATGCAGCCCAAAACGGTGAGTGAGCAGGTGAAACCTAAACCCATGCCGAGACCATCGAGCAGTGAAGGCCAGACTGGGTTCTTCGAAGCGAAAGCCTCAGCGCGGCCCAACACGATGCAGTTCACCACAATCAATGGGATGAAAAGACCCAGGGTTTCGTAAATGCTTGGAACGTAGGCTTGCATGACGAGTTGAACGACCGTCACGAAAGATGCAATGACCACGATGTAGCAAGGGATACGCACCTTGTCGGGAATGAAGTTCTTCAGCAAGGAGATGAAGATGTTTGAAAGGACAAGCACGAATGTGGTCGCCAAACCCATCGACATGCCGTTGATGGCGCTCGTGGTGGTGGCCAAAGTCGGGCAGCAGCCTAATAACAAAACTAAGGTCGGGTTTTCCTTCAGTAAACCTTTGGTGAAAGTCTGTAAATTGTTACTCATTTTCAGTTCCTCCTTCCGTGATTTCTGTTGTTTCTTCATTATCGGTAATTTCTGAAACTGCGTCTGTCGGAGCATCGATTGTTTCGGAAACTTGTTTTACAAATTGTGCCTTGTTGGCTTCAAAACTATCGCAGGCAAGCTTGACGGCTTCGGTGAAAGCGCGCGAACTGATGGTGGCAGCGGTAATGGCATCGACATCGCCACCGTCTTTCTTAACCATGAGATTGTATGCGTTAGGATTTTTGCCGTTGAATTGGTCCTTGAATTTAGGTGTTGTCATGTTGGCACCCAATCCTGGGGTTTCGCTTTGCGATAGCACCGAAATCTTGTTGATAGTGCCATCGACAAGCACGCCGACCATAAGTTCGACTTTGCCACCAAAACCATTGTTCGAGAAAGTCTTAATGGCTGCACCAATCAGTTGGTTTTGTGCATCGTAAGCGCAGTTGTAGGTCAATCCGTCAATCTCGACCACTTCTGTTGTATCAATTTCGACATCAGTCTTCAGAACTTCTTCGATGGCAGCCTTGTTTTTCTTCAGGTCAACTTCAGCGATGGCATCTTTGGTGATTGAATACACGAAGCCAAGAATGCCGCCCGTGACAACCGTAATGACTAACAGGCTGACGAGCATGTTTTTAAGTGTGGATTCTCTTTTTGCCATGGCTTATTGTTTTTTAGAAGGTTTGACAACACCAAAACGATAGGGCTTGAAAGCCTTGTTGATAAGAGGAGTGAAGGCATTCATGATTAGGATGGCGAAAGAGACGCCTTCCGGATAAGCGCCCCACAGGCGGATGATGACCGTGATGGCACCGATGCCGAAGCCGAACAATAGTTTGCCACGGATTGTCATTGGCGAAGTCACCATGTCGGTTGCCATGTAGAAGGCACCGAGAATCAGACCACCGTAAACGAGGTGATAGACAGGTGCGATGTACTGCTCAGGATTTACCAAGTGGCAGATTCCAGTGAATACAAAAACGGTCAGTAAAATGCTCAGAGGAGTGAAGATTTCAATGACACGGCGGCAAATCAAGTAGATGGCGCCGATCAGCAAGGCGATGGCGCAAACTTCACCGAATGCACCGCCGCGGTTGCCGAGAACCATGTCTAAAAGTTCAGGATTGTTTGTGAGACCTTCTTCTTTGAGGATGCCCAATGGTGTAGGACCAGTGACGGCATCGGCGAAGAAACCATTTTGGAAAATGGGTTGTGCCTGTGGCCAAGTGGTCATGGCAGCAGGGAAGGAAACGAGCATGAACACACGGCCAACCAATGCTGGGTTGAACGGGTTCTTGCCTAAACCGCCAAAAGGCATTTTTGCAACGCCGATGGCGACGATGCCGCCTACGATAACCATCCAGACGGGAAGGTTGGCAGGCACATTGAAGGCCAACAGTAAGCCAGTGACGGCAGCCGAGCAGTCATTGATGGTGACAGGGCCTTTGATGAGGAATTTCTGAATGAGCCATTCGGCTAATACGCATGTGCCTACGGAAACGATTGTGAGGCGCAGGGCATACCATCCGAAATAGTAAATGGCGACGAGAAGTGCAGGCAGAAGTGCGATGAGCACATCAATCATGATTCTCCTTGTATTGTCTTTCCCATGAACATGGGGAGAGCCTGATATTGTAAACTGATTCATAGTCTAATTACTTTTGATTGCGTGAACGGATGATGGCGCCAGTCTTGGCTTTGCCGTAACGGATATAGTCCAACAAAGGAATGTTGGCGGGGCAGGTGAACTCGCAGGAACCGCATTCGATGCAGTCCATGATGTGGTTGCTTTCTGTCTCGTCGAACATGTTCAGTTTCGATAGCTTGTTGAGCAGGAAAGGCTGCAAGCCCATCGGGCAGGCAATGGCGCAACGACCACAGCGGATGCAGTTGGTCTGATGACGGTCTTGCGCTTCGTTGGTGGTCATCAGCAGAATGCCGGATGTGCCTTTGATGCATGGGAAATCGGTGACCGACACGGCTTTACCCATCATAGGACCGCCGTTGATGACGTTGGTGATGTTTTCCGGAAGTCCGCCAACGGCTTCGATGAGCAGGTTGGCAGGCGTGCCGAAACGCACACGGTAGTTGCCCGGATTCTTGACCGATTTGCCCGTCACGGTGACGATGCGTTCAATCAGCGGCTTGTTCTTCTGAACGGCTTCGTAGATGGCGAAGGTGGAAGCCACGTTCACCACGACGCAACCCGTCTCGATAGGCAGTTTGCCCGAAGGGACTTCGCGGCCGGTGATGGCCTTGATGATTTGCTTTTCGCCGCCTTGCGGATATTTGGTCTTCAAGGGCTGAACCTCGATGTTCTTGTAGAGTTCGCGGTTCTCGTTGATGGTCTTGTCGAGCAATTCTATGGCGCTCATCTTGTTGCATTCAATGCCGATAATGCCTTTCGGTGCGTTGACGGCGGTCATCAGAATCTTGACACCCATCAAAAATTCCTTGGTCTTTTCAAGTAGCAGACGGTTGTCGCAAGTCAGGTAAGGCTCACATTCCGCAGCGTTGATGATGATGTATTCGGCTTTCTTGCCTTCAGGAATCATCAGTTTGACATGGGTCGGGAAGGTTGCGCCGCCCATACCGACGATGCCACATTCCTTAATCTTGTTGATGATTTCGTTAGGCGCGAGCTTGATTTCTGTGAGCAGTTCATCGGTGTCGATGTAACCTTCAATCCATTGTTCTTGGTCATCGACATCAATGAAAACGGCAGGTTTGTAATAGCCTGTGTGGTCCATCACGACGTCAATTTTTGTAACGGTGCCAGTGGCAGGGGAGTGGACGTTGGCTGATACGAAACCCTTTGCCGTGCCGATGAGTTGTCCGGTCAGCACATGGTCGCCTTTTTGGACGATTGGGTCGGCAGGCGCACCCAAGCATTGACCTAACGGGACAATGATTTGCTTCGGCATCGGGAAATTCTGTATAGGCTTGTCAGCCGAAAGCTTGTTTTCTTCCGGATGGACGCCACCTTTTGGAAAAGTCTTTATAGGATTCATGCGTTAGCTTTATTTTCGTTGGTTACTTCTTGATTGACAGGTTCTTCAGTCTTTGGCTTGCGAGGTGGGAAGTTGACGGCATGGATGGTGCCACGTGGGCAGACTTCTTCGCACTTGCGGCAGCTCTTGCACTTGGTTGGGTCGATGTAGGCGAGGTTGCCGCGCATCTCGATGGCTTCGAATGGGCAAGTCTTCACGCACTTTTGGCAGCCGATGCAGCCGACGTTGCAGTTCTTGATGACCAGAGCGCCTTTGTCGGTGTTGGAGCAGCAGACGTAGACGCGGCGGTCGTTCTTGCCACGAGGACGCAGTTCGATGATGCCGCGAGGACAAGCCTTGGCGCAAGCGCCGCAGCCGACGCATTTCTTTTCATCGACTTCGGGCAGTCCCGTTTCCTTGTTGATGTGCAGGGCATCGAATGGGCATTTCTTGGTGCAGTCGCCTAAGCCTAAGCAACCTTTCGAGCAGCCACCTTCGCCGGCGTACAACGTGTTGGCGAAAGCGCAGATGTCGGCACCTTCGTAGTGAACCTTAGCCGGTGAGTTCGCGCAAGAACCGTTGCAGCGGACAACGGCAATCTTTGGCTCAGCAGCAGTAGCGGTCAGGTGGAGAATCTCGGCGACTTTGCTCATGTCGGTGCCAGGGCAGGCCAAACCTTCGATGTTACCCTTTTCGGCGCCTTGCTTGACGCAGGCTTCGGCCAAAGCACGGCAGCCGGCAAAACCGCAGCCACCGCAGTTGGCACCAGGCAACACGGCTTCCACTTCATCAATGAGAGGATTTTCCTCCACCTTGAATTTCTGGGCCACGAAATAAAGGATTACCGCCAAAACGCCTCCTAAGATACCTAATACCAGTAGTGAAATGATGAGAATGTTGTTCACTTTTTTAATAGTTTTGAGGGTTAATGTTCTGATTTTGTATAAAATGAATTGATGCTTGCTCGAAAGCAAAAAATCATACAAAAATATGGAATCTTAGTTTTTTGTCCAAGATTTTTTTTTGTTTTTTTTAATAAACGAAATGTATATTGCTGATATAGTGTGAATAATGCTGAAGAATCGAACTTTATTCAATTTCGTAATCGAATTGTTTTTTCAGCTTGTCGCGGCGGAGATAGAGAATAATATAATAAGGTATAAGCGCGGCAAGACTGCAAAGGGCTGACAATCCTTCGCCGAGGCCGCAGCCGATGAGGGTGAAAAGCACGGCCATCATCAATGCGAAAGGCAGTAGGTAACCGAGGATGGCGGCCTTGTTGCCTTGGCTCACTTTCATGCTGACGTTGACTCTCTGCATCAGTTGGAAATCACGGTTTTGGGGCTTGGGAACGGTGAGGATTTTTTCGGTCATGTCGCTCATCGTACAAGCGCTTTTGGCATGACATGCTGCACAGGCACTTTTCGACAATATCTTGATTTTCAATTCGTCATCGCCGATTTCGGTAATGATGCCTTCGTGTGAAATGGTTTCGTTGCTCATAATGTTTGCAAAAATAAAATATTTGCTTCAAAAATACCTATTTTTGCACCCTAAAAAGTTCTCGATATGGCAGATGAAGCGAAAAAGAAGGAAAAGGGGAAATTGGCTACATGGCTGAAAACCAAGGTTGACGAAGTGCGCACATGGTATTATAAGGATGACAACAAACTGCGTCTTCTGCGTTTTCCTGGTACGAAACTCCCACTTTTGGATGTGGTGTTGACATTCTTCAAGAATTTCACCAAAGGACGCACCTTGGACCGCGCGGCGGGCGTAGCATTCAATTTCTTCTTGGCTTTGTTTCCTCTTATCTTGTTCTTTTTCACGCTGATACCTTATATCCCAATTCCACATCTTGACGACCTTGTGATGAGATATATCCAAAGTTCGTTCTTGCCATCGGGGACTTTGGACTTTGTTGACGAAACCATTGACGGCATCATGAACCAGTCGCACGATGGCCTGCTGTCGTTGAGTATCGTGCTCTGCCTTTTGTTCGGTTCGAGTGGCGTGGTGGCTTTCTTTCGTGGTTTCCGTAATGTGTATGCCGACTTCCTGAAAGAAAAGAAACTCACGCTGAAGGATTGGCTGCTCCAACGCATTTTTGCCATCCTCATGTTGCTCATTCTCGGTGCCTTGATAGTGGTTTCCATCGTCTTGATTTCGTTGGGTGGCATTGGCTTGAAGTTCTTGGTCACGCAAGAGCTTCTGAAAGGTGGCTTAGTGCTTTTCCTTTTCAATTTGTTGCGTTGGTTGGTTACGGTTTTCTCGTTGTGCCTTACGGTTGCGACTTTGTATTATTTTGGAAATGTGAAGTTTAACGAGCATTATCGCGTGGAACTGAAGCGTCCGAGAAAGAATGGCAAGAAATATCGTAATTTCGTGATTTTCAGTCCTGGTTCCATTATGGCAACGGGCTTGTTTATCCTTGCCACGATAGGTTTCAACATCTATATCTCCAATTTTTCGCGCTATAATGCCTTGTATGGTTCCATTGGTACGTTGATTATCCTGCTGATGTGGATCTGGATTCTGGCCATTGTCATCTTGGCAGGTAACGATTTGAATTCCAGCATCCGCCGTGAATCCGACAGACTGAGCGTAGAGGAGGACAACGACAGGAAAAAGCAGATTGTCATCGAGGACATGAAGAAGCGCATTCAGGTGTTCACGAAGGAAAACGAGGAGCGCGACAAGAAGATTACAAATCTGCAAAACCAAATCAAGGAGAAGCAAGACCTTGTTGACAAACTGGTTGAAGAAAAGAAGGATTGTGATTTGATTATCAAGGCTTACAGCAGTTTTATTGAACAAGAACTCAAAGGCATTTCCTTGGTGGATGAAAACCAATTTGAGGTTCCGACTTCTGGATTTGAAAAATGATTGTGATGTAAATGAGACGCGATGATTCGCGTCTCTACAGAATGAATGATATGGGTATCGTAGCACGACAGAGCATCAAGGGAACTTTGGCCACCTATTTGGGTGTCGTGGTTGGCATTGTCACCACCTTTTTCATTCAGACGAAGGCTTTGACGGCTGATGAGATTGGCCTCATCGATGTGCTGCTTCAGTGCGCCCTGTTGTTCTCTGGTATCGCCCAGTTGGGCACCAATTCGTCGGCAATGCGATATTACCCGCATTTCAAGGACGAAGCCCATCGCGACCATGGCTTTTTCGGTTGGACCTTGCTTGTCCCGCTCATCGGATTTTCCATTTTCCTGGTCGTTTTCCTGCTTTTTAAGGATACGATAGTCTCTTATTTCACAAAGGATTCCACTGCTTTTGGCGAGTATGTCTATTTCGTCATCCCGCTAGCATTTTTCATGCTATATATTTCGGTGTTCGAGACAAATAGCAATTTGTTGTTGCGTATCTCGGTGCCGAAGTTTATCCGTGAAGTCGGACTTCGTGTGATGACCTTGGTGGTTTATCTGCTCTATTTCTATAAGGTGTTCAACTTCAAGGGTGTAGTGGTTTCGTTTTGCGTTTTCTATGGTCTTGCCACGTTGGTGAACATCGGCTATCTGCTGTCGTTGCAAAGGGTGTCGTTTAGGATTGAGAAAGGTTTCGTGAAGAAGGAACTGAAGCGCGATTTCCTGTTTTATACCGCTTTCATGATTACGGCGGCATTGGCGGGAAATGTGATTCCCATGCTGAGCAAGTTTTTTGTTGCTGGCGAAGTGAGTTTCCATTTGGCTGGTGTGTTTACCATCGCAACCAACATTGCTGCCGTGGTCGAGATGCCTTATCGCTCGTTGGGAGCCATTTCGCGCCCCCATATCTCTGAGGCCATGGCAAGACAGGATGTGAAACAAGCCGACTCGTTGTGCAAGAATGTGGCTCTGCATCAGTATATTGCAGGCACTTTCGTGTTTTTCGTCATTTGGACGAACATCGATTTGCTTTTCAGCATTTTACCCAACGGCGAAGTCTATCGTGTAGGAAAAATGGCGGTACTATTGCTTTGCATCGGTAGGTTGGTTTATTCCACTTTTGCAGTTACGACAACAGTGCTGAGCTATTCCAAATATTATTATTATTCGCTGATATTCACCGTTTTGCTGACGCTTATGTCGTTCTTTATGAACCGATATTTCGTGCCGAAATGGGATATCAACGGCGGCGCTTTGGCTTACACTTTGTCGTATTCCATCTATTTCATCCTGCTTTTGGCTTTCATCAAATGGAAAACCGGTGTGTTGCCCTTGACGAAAAAGATGCTTTTTGTTTCGGCCATCATCTTAGTTATGTTTGGCTTGAATTGGCTCTGGATGCTCACGATAACACCATGGTTTTCTGGACTTTTCGTCAAACCGATATATGGCCTTCTGCTTGATGGCGTAATAAAAACCGTCGCCTTCCTTTCGTTGGGAATGACGACGGTCTATAAACTGAGAATTTCAATGTCTGTTAACGATTTGATCGATAAGGGATTGAAATTATTGCGTTTGAAATAATCATTCAACCCCGATGCGCCTGATGCAGGAACCGCCTTTGGTGAGGATTCTGACCACATAAACACCCGTGCCAAATTTGGCCATGTCGATACTTTCTGTGTTGGAATCAAGTTCCATGTCAACGACTACTTGCCCCATGGTGTTGGCAACCGTGATACGTTGCATGTCAGCGGCTTCGATGGTGACTTTTCCGGAAGTCGGGTTAGGGTAGAGCTTGGCGCTGATACTGTTTTCGCTGATGTCGGCTGAGTTCTTCACGTTTATGGTGAGCGTGTTAAAGCCTTCGCCGCATGGGGCATCGATGCCTACGCCGAGAGTGGCTTCGCCTCGGTAGTCAGTTGACCAAGTTACGATGGCGGTGTTGCCGAATCCGGCCACTGTTCCAGCTTGGTCGGGCAGGAGAACCCACTGATAGGTGCTGTTGTTGAAACCTGGCTGTGTGTAGAGGCTGGTTGAGGTGGTGTGGGTATCCACAGCGGTATCGCCTTCGATGGCTTGCATTTCTTCAAACGACTCGATGGTGAGGTGAAGCGTAACGAGGCTGTCGCAGCCATGTGTTGTGTGGAGTGTCTGCGTGTAATCACCGCTTGTGGTGTATGTTTGCCCGTTCCAGACGTAACTGTCACATTCTGTGATGGATAATTCGCTTTCTGTAGATTTGTAGATGGAAAGGTGAAGAGTGGCGATGCTGTCGCAGCCGTAAATAGAGGTGAAGACTTGTGTATAATCGCCGCTTTGCATATAGGTTTGTCCGTTCCAAGTGTATGATTCACAACTCGATGCGTTGAAGTTGATGTCGTATTCGTGACCGATGCTAAGGTATAGGGTGACTATGCTGTCGCAACCATTAGGTATGGGGAAGGCTTGTTGGTAGATGCCACTTTCTGTATAGGTCGCGCCATTCCAGACGTATGGCCCGCAACTCTCGATGCTGAATGAACTTGATGGGGCATGCATGACTGAAACTCTGACGGCATTGCTATAGACGGTTCCTGCAAAGTTGGAAACGACATATCTCAGATACCAACCATCGTATGATTCGTCAAGGGCTTCGCCATTGTAGCTCTGATAGTCGGTAAAGTTTTCGTCTGCTGCTATTTGCCATTCTTGGAAGGTGGCATGCTGAACGCTTGGAGTCTGCAAATCAAGACTGTTCCCGGAACAGATTGCTTCAGGAGCAGTGATGTTTCCAACTGAAGGTTGCAGCGATTCTGGGTCGAAGTCGTGGATGGCGCGTATCAAAGCGTTAGTCGTTTTGTTGGTTTTTACGGAAAAACCACCATATTGACCTGGCGAACCATAATCAATACACCAAGCCATGTCTTCGTCGTATTCTGTACTGGTCCAATATGGTTCGGAACGCATCAAAGTGCCGCCATGCATTCTGATGGAGTCCTCGACGAGTGGAAGCATACCATAAAGCCTTGAAAGCTGTCCTGCTGATGGCAGATACCAACCGTTTTCGAAATCGACTTGGAAAGCTGCATATGAATTGTTGCTTTGATAGTTGCGAAGGATGTTCGTGTTGGCCATCCCATTGCTTTCGTCCAGAAGTTCGAAAAACTTTTCAGGTTGTACGTTTGAAAGAGGCGAATCGGTGTGGTCGCCCCACTGATGTGTTGAAGGTGCATCGTTTAATGCAACCATCCAGTAGGCCTTTTCGTCAGGATTGGCATAGAAGACGATGCCTTTGCTGCCGTCGTCGTTGACGATGACTTCGCCGATTGGGAAACTGGCAGAGTTAGTGCTGAAAGAACGGATTGATCTCACGCCAACCCATGCATTGTTGCATGGCACCTTCGTATAGTTGCCCAAATTGCCGTTTGTGGTCATGTCGTGTATGTGGTAACATGAGCGTTCAGTCGATGACCAATAGTTGTCGGTGTCTCTGAATAATGGGGTCGCTCCAATGGCTCCAAGTGAATTGTTGACAACGAGGATTTGGTTGTATAGCAATCGCAGTTCTCCCGCTGCAGGTAGATACCAACCATTGTCGAAATCAACTGACCATGGTGCGGGATAGGCAGATGCTCCACCATACATGTTTCTGAGGATTTCTGTGTTTCGGTATCCGTCGAAGTCGTAAATGGCTTTGCGTGACTCATCTATGTCGGGCAATGGGAAGTCATCTCCGTAGCCTCCAAAAGGAGTGTTCACTTCATCGTCGTAAAGGTTGACGGCTAAGCCATTTAACCCCGTTGGGTCAACATAGTAAACCACACCCATGGCAGTTTTCCCTGAAGAGGGAAACAGTCCGACTCTAATAGTGCTCCCATCAGTGCATAGAATGTCGCCGATGTTCACGTGCTGTTGGGCAAAGAGGTTTATGGATAGAATTGCCCAAATAAATGTCAGAAGTCTTTTCATTTTTTTAAATTTTATTATGTTGTGACAAATACGTTTTGACTTTTCGTTGCAAAATTAGCATCAAAAAATCGCAAATGCAACACCAAATGCGTTTTCAAGGTTTTTGTCTATCATTATTTTTGTTAAAATATTGAAAATCAATATGGGTTACCTATGGTTTGTCTATCATTTTGTGACAAATGTCCATGTTTTAATGACTGATTTCAGTCTTCTAATGTGTGTTTTTAACCAGTTTTTTCGTGACATTGCGATAGCGGTTGGTAACCGAAATCAGATACATGCCACATGCATGGTATTTTAGTGAGTAGTCGAGCAATGTTCCACCGACGGTTGCGTTGGCTTCGAATTGGGCGATGCGTTGTCCGATGGCATTATAGATTTCGATGAGTGTCTCGCCATCCATGCCATAGAGATATAACTTGAAATCGCCGTAGGTGGGGTTAGGGAAGACCACTATGTCGGGTTGCAGCGAGTGTTCGATGTGTATCTTCCTTTCGGTATATCCGCATTCGGAATAGACCCTGACGGTCAGCGTCCCATTGCCGATGGTGTTGACGTCAACGGTGCACGAGTTGCTCCCGACTGCGTTGCTGATGGTCCAGTTGTTGTCGATGAACCAGACATAATCATACGCACCTTCCACAGGTTCGATGGAGTAGGTGTAGCGACCATGGTCGGTGACATAGATAAATTGTTCGCCAACGATTTCACTGACGTATGGACTGGGTAGGATGGTGATTTTTACGATGTTACTATATACAATTCCTTCTTCGTTAGAGGCAAAATAACGAATGAACCATCCATTGTATGAAAAGTCTAGGTTCTCTCCGTTATATGAAATTGGGTCTGTAAAGTTCTCATCAGGTGATATTTGCCAACCTTGATGCTCTGCATATTGCGTCATCGGAATTTCGAGTTGCAATGGTTCGCCTTCGCAGAAACTACTGGGAATGGTGATGTCGGCAACGGTAGGAATATTTGCAAAAACAATGTTCCTTACAGCTCGAAAATAAGCATTCTCGCTTTTGCCGTGCGTTTCAAACTGACCGCCCCAGTCACGGCTGTAACTGCCGAAATCAACGGCCCACACTTGTGCCCATGATGCTTCGGAACTTGAAAAATAGGGGTGTTGTTGGAGTATAGAGCCTCCATTCATCACTAATTTGTCGTTTATCTTGTCTAAGACACTGCATAGTTTCATCAACTGTCCTGCAGTAGGTATATACCATCCATTGGCAATGTCAACAATACCAGCACAATAAGAAGACGAGTAACCATTATTGAGATGGTGCTCTCTGATGGACTCCGTGTTGCTCAAACCATCGGTTTCTTCAAGAAGTTGGTTTGGCGCGTTGATATTGTTGATTTCTGCAACGTCGTCAGAAAGTCCCCAATTATGTGTCTGCAAGTCTGACATAGCAACCATCCAGCCGTCAGTCCGTTCTGGGTTTACGTAGAAAACTATGCCTTGGCTGCCGTCGCTGTTGGTGATTAAGTCGCCGATTTTGAAGTTTTGTGCAACGACGAGTCCTGTCACGGAAAATAGTGTAATGAGGAGGAGAAAGATGTGTTTCATGATAAATTGGTTTTAGAAATTTCTGACCGAGCGAACATAAAAATAGTGTGCATCTTTTTTGCTGTGTCCTTCGGCTCCCAAATAGTTGATGTCCCAGGCGGCTTCGCTGTCGCATTCTGTCGAAGCCCAAATCCACCAATCAGAATAAAGGATGAAAGGCTCTCCTCCAATAAGGTTGAGCGATTGGTTGATTTCGGGGATATAGCCATAAAGTTGTCGGATTTGACCTGCCGCTGGAAGATACCAGCCGTTATCAAAATCAACGGCCCAAGCTGCTGGAAAAAACGAGGCTGTGCCATGATTTCTGATTGCTCTGGTGTTAGAGTAGCCGTCGATGTCCTTGATGGCATCGCGGAAATTTCTGTAGTTCTGCAGATTAGGAATGTCGATGTATTCGTGACACCAAGGCATTTTCCCTTGGTATTCCAAATGGACAGCCCAGCCATGTTGTCCTGAATCGTCAACGTAAAAAACGATGCCTACAGCGGTTTTCCCTGATGCTGGGTAATCATTGGACCCGACAACCGTTCCGTCAGTGCAAAGAATGTCGCCGATGGCAACGGGAGTTTGCGCGAATAACTGCAATGTCGCAAATAGAAGAAAAACGAGAAAGAATCTTTTCATACTACTGTAGTTTAATGAACTGCAATAATATGAATTTTTCTGAAAAAAAACGAAAAGCCTGTCATTTTTTCAAGGACAAATCGTATTGCTCTTTGTATTGCGCTGTGATTTCGTCCCATGTGAAACGCGAGGCTATTTTTTCATGTAGAGCACGTGAAAGCTTGTGCCTGAGCGCATCGTCATCAATAAGCTTATGCAACTGACTTTCAAATGAATTGTAGTCATCGCAAAAAAGCACATCTTCGGTGTCGGCGAAATGTCCCCATATTCCGGCATCTTTTCGTGCAATTACGGCGTTCGATTTAGCTCCGGCTTCTATGTAAACGAGTCCGAATGTTTCAGGTTTGCTCGGTAGGGCGAAAATGTCGGTCTTTGAAAGCAGGCTTGAAACCCCGTTTCTGTCAATTTGGCCAGTGAATGTTATGGTTTTCGGATCTGAAATTGTTTCTAATTCATGCCGTAAGGGACCTTCGCCAGCAATGTATAAATGCACTTTTTTCTCTCCTTTGTAGGATTGTACTGCATTTATTACCCAATCAATATGTTTTAATGGGATAAGTTCACCAATGCTTGCAATGTCTATTTCTTGTTTTTGGGTAGTGTCGGTTCCTTTTTCTTCAAGGAAATCGGTTTCAATGCCGTGTCCGATGAGCTGACTCTGGATTCCAAATTGAAGCAGATACTCTTTATGGCACTGGTTGTGGACAAAAATGTGATCCGCATTTTGAAGGACATCCATATACATGCAGAAAACTTTGCTCTTGGAATCAAGCTGACGCATGTATTTTTCGTCGGATTGCCTGAATGAGACAAAATAAGGTGTCTTCCCAAGGGCTTTTATCTGGTATGCGAAATAGCCATCTGGCATGACATAATGAGCATGTGTGACGGCGTATTGCTCCAATGTCTTCAAATGTTTTTTGATTTTCCTTTTATAAAGTGGAAGAAGTAAAAAAGAAAACTTAATGTTGGGTAAACGGACGTATTTAAACGGAGTAATGGCAATGCCGTCATCATTCCAAGAAGAGCCGACTGAAATGTTTTTGTATTTTTTCAGTAATGAAATTGGGAAAGGGGCTATTTCGGTAGGATGCAATACGGATACCCCGAAAAAAGCAGAAAGTCTATGAGCTAAAGTCAAGACTACTTTGTTCGCTTTCCGTTTCGGCGTTGGAATGTTGCTAGCAATGAATAGTATTTTCGGTTTGTCTATCATTTGATTCGCTTCGCATAAACGATATAATATCATGGTGTGATTTTCCTCAAAAATGTTCGAAGACCTATTTCGCCAGTAGGCGAAGTCCATTTTTCTGAAGCAATTATTTTCCATCCGTTTTTTTCATGAGGCGCTGACGATTTGATGAAAGCCAATGTCTTTTCGTATCTCCGTAAAGATGTTTTTGTCAATATAGTGTCACTTCCCATAACGAATGATTTTATCCATCATTTCCACAAATTCGCCCGTTAAGGCTTTCCTTGAATATTTTTCAATTGATTGACTGTCGCAGCCTTGCAGTGTTCCAGTCTCGTATTGGTTGAAAAGTGCTTTGATGGTTTCTTTCATCTTCTCCTTGTCGTTGAAACCTACCGTTATGCCTGCTTTAGTTTCGCTGATTATGTGCGCGGCATCGCCGTCTTCGGGGCCAATGCATAGGATGGGACGGCCAGAAGACAAGTACTCAAAGAGTTTTCCAGTCAGCAGTCCTTTGGCTCGCGGTGTGCTGTCGGGCATAAGCAACAATAGTAATAAACTAGCGGCTTGCTGCTCTTGAAGGACTTGGTCGTGAGGAATGTAAGGCTTGAATACAACATGTTGCTCCAATTTTGCGTTTCTTATAACCATTTCGACAGAGTGGTCAATTTGTCCAATCATGTTGATTTGCAGTTTTTTGCCGAACGATTCGTTTTCTTCGACGAGTTCGCCGATAGCTTCCCAGAGATTTTCGGGGTTTTGTATCTTCGACAGGACGCCAATATAAGTTAGGTTGAACTTCCCGTTCAGTGGCCGTGATGCTGTGTCTTGGTCTTCGTTGTTCCAATCGAAGCCGTTGTAAATAGTCTTGACGTTGCGTGCGCCAAGTGCTTCCAATCGTCTTGCGCCATCGGGAGCTACGGTGACTACTTGGTCAGCTTGGGTAAGCACTTCATGCTCCAATTTGTGGTGCTTGCGGTCGGAATGTCGTGTCAGATGTAGTTGGTTGTAATAGTCAATCTCCGTCCAAGGGTCACGGAAATCGGCAATCCATGGGATGTTTAGTTTTTTGTGTAACTTCAAGGCAATCAAGTGCATGGAGTGGGGCGGTCCGGTGCTGATGATGGCATCGACAGGATGCTCTTTCAGATATTGTTTTAAGTATCTTACCGAGGGCCTTATCCACCAACAGCGTGCATCGGGGATGAAGAGGTTGCCTCTAATCCAAATACTTAGCTTGTCTTTCCAACTGTTTTCCTTCGCTTCTTCGGTAGTGAAACCTGCTTTTACCTTGTCGCCTTTTTTCATTCCGGTGAATTTCTTGTAGAATGTGTAAGGCTCGATGATGGGCCGTCTGATGACTTCGGCTTCGGGTGCTACGTCTTTTTCAAGGGTGGGGTCCTCTACGGGATATTCAGCTCCATCGGTGGTGTAAATCACAGGCTGCCAACCGTTTTCGGGAAAGTATTTCGACATTTTCAGCCATCGCTGAACGCCGCTTCCTCCCGAAGGTGGCCAGTAGTAGGTGATGATGAGTACGCGTTTCATGCTTTGGTGACGGCTTCTGATTTTTTCTTCTTGAAACTAACGATGCAAGCCGCTGCAAGGCCGATGAGCAACAACAATGAACTTGCTAGTTGTAGGGTGTTGCCTGTCTTCCAGATAGATGGCGTGTAACTCATGGTGATGTTATGTGTCCCTGCAGGAATCATAGCGGCACGCAAAAGGTAATTGGCGCGTAGGATTGGGTGCTCTTTGCCGTCGATGAACAGATGCCAACCGTCGGTTTGTGTCCAGATTTCAGAGAAAACAACGAGTTGGTCTTTGCCGGAATTGAAGTTGTAGGCAACTTCGTTGGGCTTGTAGTAATCTAAACTGATGTTGCAGTTTTGCGCATCACTTGGCACAAATCCTTGCAGTTCGGATTGGAAATCCTTGCTGATAATGGCGGTGTGTGCGACATCGGTGCTGGCAATGGCATCGATTTCCTCGTTCGGCGTTTCCACCCAACGGATGTCGTTCACTGCCCAAGCATTGCCCATGGCGCAAGGGTTAACTAAAGGTTCAACGTCAGGGTTATAGATGACATAGCGAGTGTTGAGCATGTTGAGGACTTTCTGCTGCTGCATGGCTGCCCCAAAATCGTCTTCTGTAGTGATGCTGTTGAAGATGTTTCCGAAGCGTTTCACCTCAACCGAAAGGTATTGTGTGATGACATCCTGATAACGGCGCAGCTTGGCTCCGTTGTATCCACCGATGGACTTGTGATAATACGATGTGGAAGCGTCGTTGAACACGTCTTTGGTGAGGTTGATGACGCGGAAGTCAGGGTCGGAATCTTGAAGGATGTATTTGTCGGCTTTTGTTGCAGTGAAAGGTCTGTCGGCTAGTTTCTTGCTGATGAAATTGTCGTTGTTGAGGTAACGGCGGTCGATGGGGTAGAGGTCGATGACGACTAATACAGCAAGAATGAGTGTGGCAGGAAGTGCTTTTAACTTGTTTTTCCCGCAAAGGAAAATCGGCACGGCAGCAAGTATAATGAACAAAAGGCTTCGGAGGGCATCCTTGCGGAAAATGGCCACGCGGACATCTTCAAGTTGGGAGGCTAGAGCATAAACTCCATTGCCATATTGAGCTGACATGCTTTCAAATTGTTCGGCTTCGCCTTGGCTGAGGAAACTGAAGAATGCTTTCGGAGCTACGGAGAATAGCAGGCAGAATCCTGCCGTGATGCCTAAGGCGATATAGAACTTCTTGATGTTTTGCTTGAAACTGTCAGGATTCTTTAGGATTTCGGCCAATCCCAAGAAACCTAATAGCGGCATGCATACTTCGGCAATGACCAAAGTCATGGAAACGGCCCTAAACTTGTTGTAACCAGGCACATAGTCGATGAAGAAGTCGGTGAACCACATCATGTTCTTACCCCAGCTAAGCAAGATGGAAAGCAAGGTGGCGGCCACCAAAGCCCATTTGGTTCCGCCTTTCACGGTGAAGGCTCCAAGTAGGAAAAGGAAGACGACAATGGCTCCGACATACACCGGTCCGCTTGTGCCAGGTTGGTCGCCCCAATAGGCATTGCTTTGGGCGATGCTTTCCTTGAAACGAGGGTCGGCTTTTTCTAATGCAGGTTCGTCTTTGCCGATATAGCCCGAAGCGCCGCCTTTTGCGTTGGGGATGAGCAAAGTCCAAGTCTCGCCTTTGCCGTAACTCCATTGCGTGATGTAATCGCGTTCCAGACCTTTGGTCTGCTTGTCTTGGTTTTGCGTCAGAATGGGTTTGCCGCGCATCGTTTCTTGGCCATACTTATAGTTGGCGTACAAAGTGGTCGAACAAGTCAGTACGGCTAAAAAAGCGGCTATTGTCAACAATCCACTGGCCTTGAAGAAATTACCGAGGCTCTTGCAACGGATAGCCTCAACGAGTTGGGCAATCACGAGACAAAGAACGGTCAAGAACAGGTAATATGTGATTTGAAGGTGGCCTGCACGTATCTGCAGTGCCAAAGCGAGTGCAGTGAGGACGCTACCCCAAAGGTATTTCCCTTTGTAAGTCAGCAAGATACCGGCAATGACGGGGGCCATGTAAGCCATCGCCATCGCCTTTGAATTGTGCCCCGCACCGATGACGATGAAGAGGTAGGAGGTGAAGCCGTAGGCCAACGCTCCAACCGCACTGATTCCTATGGAACAATCCAAGACCAACAGAAGAATGAAAAATCCCAACATACTGATGAAAACCGAACCAATAGGGTGAGGAAAACCCAAGGTCAGTACGCGCTGAGCGCTGGTCATCAGGTTGCTGTTTTGCGAAACGCCGATGTTCCAGGCGGGCATTCCTCCAAACATGGAGTTCGTCCACAGGCTCTGCTCTCCCGTTTGTGCCTTGTATTCAACGATTTCGTGCGACATGCCTCTGTACATTTCAATGTCGTGTTGCTTGATTCGCTTGCCTTGAAGCACGGGATTGAAATAAATCAAGGTGATAAGAGCAAAGCAAAGGATGGCACCGATGATGCCAAGCAAATTCTTGTTGTCTCGAATGATGTTGTGTTTCATGGATGTGTGATTTTCTGAAATAGGGTGCGAATGTACAACTTTTTCCATTTGCTTTTCTTTGTTCCCTCTATTTTATTATTTTTGCTCCCTGATTTCAAACGACATGAAGAAAGTTGTCATCATCGGAACGGCTCACCCTTATCGTGGTGGTATTGCGGCTTTTAACGACCGCTTGGCTCGTGCTTTGAAGGATGAGAATTACGAGGTGTCGGTGTGGACTTTTAGCCTGCAATATCCCGCTTTTCTCTTTCCTGGCAAAACTCAGTATAGCGAAGCGCCTGCGCCAGAAGGAATTGATGTTGTCCGTGCGGTAAATTCCATCCATCCATTAAACTGGTTTCGGGTGGGACGAAAGCTTCGCAAAATGGCTCCCGACTATGTGGTCTTTGCCTATTGGATGTCGTTTTTTGCACCTTGCTATGGTACTATTGCCCGCGAAGCAAAACGGAATGGCAAGACAAGGTGCTTTGGACTGATTCATAATATGATACCGCATGAGCCTTCGCTTATTGACAAGCTTTTCCCGCCTTATTTCGTGAAAGCGATGGATGGTTTTGTGGCGTTGTCGGAAGCGGTTTTGGGCGATATTGAACAATTCGACCATGCGAACAAGCTTAAGCGTTTTGCTCCGCATCCGCTCTACGACCATTATGGTCCTCGTGAATCGCGTGAAACTGCGCTCCAAAATCTTGGCTTGGACTCGTCGCAACGTTATCTGCTCTTTTTCGGCTTGGTTAGGGCTTACAAAGGCCTTGATTTGTTGCTTCAGGCTTTTGCTGATGCGCGTTTGGCTGCTATGCCGCTCAAGCTGCTCGTCGTCGGTGAGTTTTACGATGAAAAGCAACCTTATCTCGACTTGATGCAACGCCTGCAACTCGAAAACCGCGTTGTCCTCGTTGACCGTTATGTGCCCGACGATGTCGTGAAAGACTATTTCAATGCGGCAGATATTGTGGTGCAACCTTATAAATCGGCGACCCAAAGTGGTGTGACGCAAGTGGCTTATCATTTTGAGAAGGCCATGCTCGTGACCGATGTTGGCGGGTTGAAGGAAATAGTTCCGCCAGAGGTGGGTTATGTCACTCCAACCGAACCTTCTGCTATCGCTGATGCTTTGTGCGATTTCTTCCTTAATCATCGCCAAGCTGATTTCGAAGCGGGTGTCGCTGTCGAAAAACAAAAGTATTCATGGGCGCGCATGACGGAGACATTGTCGGGGCTTTTTAATTCATAAAGCCATGAAAACAAAAATGGCAGCCGAGGCTGCCATTTTCTTGTTTCACAAAACGTTGTTTATAGAAATGTTCCTTCAAGGACAAAATCTATGTCCGTGACAGCTTGCCCGTCTTTTGTCCCGCTTGCGGTACCTACATATCTGTCGAGGATTATGTTGTCTTCGTATTTGGTAAAGGTAAGGTCGAGATTACCAGTAGTGGTGCCAGTCTTGGGTTCCTCCGTAAATGATAGATACTTGTATTCAATTGTATAGCTGAAATTTGCCTTGTTTTTTTCTTGTTTAGTGTATTTTATCTGATAGTTTATGTTGTCATAATCTAAAAAGAAATCTGTATTTTCAAAATTCGTTCCTGTGTAAAAATCCCAGATAGGTTCATTCGTGTTAGGGTCTATGCCATAGAAAAAGATTCGGATGTTGTCTGAAGCTCCAGCAAATTCATAATGCGATGTGAGGTCTGAAAGGTTTGGCGATGCAATGTAGTCATCATCTTTTTGGCATGATGTGACAAGAGCGAGACAAACGAATGCTACAAAAGCGGAATAAAATAATTTTTTCATAGAAATAATAAGTGGGCTTTCTAGATTAAATACTAGTGTGATTCAACTTCTTTTTTACTTCGCGAAGCCCGTAATCGAAATTTGAAGAAATTGATTGGCAAAGATAGTTGTTATTTCTAATGGTCAGACTATTTTGCGAAAAAAAAGCGTAGATTCAAAACAACTTCTTATTTTTGCGACATAAAAGTATTGTCATGAAGAAGTTAATCGCTTTTATTACACGCATTTTCCCGCGTCAATGGCTGATCAAGTTGAGTTATGTGTTTAGTTTTTTCATTCGTCCTTTTTATTGGGGCAATAAGGTGGAATGCCCGGTGTGTGGAAAACATTTCCGTAAATTCTTGCCATACGGTTATGGCGTTGCAATGGATAACCGCTTGTGTCCCAATTGCTTGTCGTTGGAACGTCATCGCCTGCTTTGGCTTTATCTGAAAGAAAAGACCGATTTCTTTTCGGCTCCTCTGAAGGTGTTGCATTTTGCACCCGAGCAGCCTTTCCTGAAACGTTTTCGCGCTTTGAAAAATCTTGATTACACTACTGCCGACCTATGTTCGCCTATTGCCGATTTGCAATTGGATGTTACTGATATTCAACAGCCCAACAATACTTTTGATGTCGTGATTTGCAATCATGTCTTGGAACATGTGAACGATGCAAACAAGGCTTTTGCCGAAATCAAGCGTATTTTGAAACCCGGCGGTTGGGCGATTCTTCTGGTGCCCATCAATCCCGATGTCGATACTTTTGAAGACCCAAGCGTCACCGATCCGAAGGAACGTGAACGGCTTTTTGGTCAATATGACCATGTGCGCCAGTTTGGCCGCGATTATGCGGATGTGTTGCGTAAGGCTGGTTTCCAGGTCGTTGAGGACAGACTCTATTACGAGCTTCCAGATGATCAGCGCGAAAGAATGCACTTGGCCCGTAGGGGAGAGGAAATCATTTATAAGTGCGTAAAGGCATAAAAAAAGATAGGCGACATCATCGCCTATCTTTTAACCTTAAATTAAGAATATTTACGGCTTCAAGAAATTAATATTCGTCAGAAACTGTAAGTTTTTTTCTGCCTTTAGCTCTTCTTCTAGCTAAAACTTTACGGCCATTAGCCGTTGACATTCTTTCTCTGAAACCGTGTTTGTTTCTACGTTTTCTGTTTGATGGTTGATAAGTGCGTTTCATCTTCTGTATCTATTTTGTTATTCTACTTTCTTTACCCTTATATTTGAGGCTGCAAAAGTACGAATTTTTTCAATAGCACCAAATCTTTTTTCAAAAAATATAATGCTGCTTTTTAAGTTGTTGATTTAGTTTGTTTTAATGAGTATTAAAAATAGCAATAAGCCGTTCTGAATCGAACGGCTTATTGCTAAATGAGTCGAGTTGACTGTTTCTTTATGCCAAAACCTCTTTTTCAGGAATGTTCTTTAAGGTCTCGACGATGAAGTCCCAGAACTTTGGAACGCTTTCGATGAACAGGGCTTCGTCTGGTGAGTGTGGGTGAACGAGGGTCGGACCGAAGGAAACCATGTCCCAGTGTGGGTATTTCGAACCCAAAATGCCACATTCAAGGCCTGCATGGACGACCATGATCTTGGCGTCGGCACCGAATTTAGCCTTGTAAACTTCTTTCATGGTGTGCAGGATTGGCGAGTTGATGTTCGGCTTCCAGCCTGGATAATCGCCAGTGGAGTAGGCTTCGGCGCCATTGTCGGTGAGATTCTTGCGGATGGCTTCGGCGAGTTTGTCTTTCTCGGCATCCACGAGGCTGCGGGTGAGGCAGGCCGTGATGATTTTGCCGTCTTCCATCTTGATAGTGGCCAGGTTGCTTGAGGTCTCAGTTGTGCCTTCAAAGTCGGCTGACATGGCGATGACGCCATTAGGATATTGGGCGATGGCGCGGAAGAAGTTGTCCTGTGTCTTCACATCGATGACTTGCTTTGGCATTTCGGCTGGTTCGCACAAAATAGCTAGTTCTGGTTCGATGCCAGTGAATTGTTCTTTCACGATGGCTTCATATTCGGCAGCGAAGGCTTTGAATTGTGCTTCCTTACCGGCAGGAACGACGACGATGGCAGTGGCTTCTCTTGGGATGGCGTTGCGGAGGCTGCCGCCATCGATGCAGGCCAAGCGGAGACCGTATTTTTTAGCTGCCATCAGCATCATGGCGTTCAGAACTTTGTTGGCGTTGGCGCGGCCCAAATTGATGTCCATGCCAGAGTGACCACCCTTCAAACCTTTGACAAACAGCCTGTAAGCAACCATTCCGGCAGGAACGGCTTCAAACTGAGGTGTGAATGTGCCGATGGTGTCAACACCGCCAGCGCAACCTACGTAAAGTTCGCCTTCGGTTTCTGAGTCCATGTTCATCAGGATGTCGCCGTTGAGCATTCCTGACTTCAGCAGGTTAGCACCAGTCATGCCGGTTTCCTCATCAATGGTGAAGAGGGCTTCGACTGGACCGTGTGCAATGTCGGTCGATTCCAGAATGGCCATGGCAGCGGCTGCGCCGAGACCATTGTCAGCGCCAAGGGTGGTGCCGTTGGCTTTCACCCAACCGTCTTCGATATGGGTTTCAATCGGGTCGTTTTCAAAATCATGCATTTTGTCGGCGTTCTTTTGCGGAACCATGTCCAAGTGTGCTTGAAGGATGACACCTTTGCGGTTCTCCATTCCTGGTGTGGCTGGCTTGCGCATGATGACGTTGCCTAATCCTGGTGCGACGCAGTCGTCGACGATGGTTTCAAAACCGTGTTCTTCACCCCATTGTTTCATGAAGGCGACTACTTTTGCCTCTTTCTTCGATGGACGAGGAATCTGGGTCAGGCTGTAAAAGTTTTTCCAAATGCCATTCGGCTCTAAATCTTTGATTGTGCTCATTGTTGTTATTTTTAATTGATCGTTTTGCTTCGATATTATATATAAGAAGGTGTAAAAGTACGAATTATTTTTGAAAACGAGTCCAATTGTTGGCCAAAATTGAAGATTATTTCTTCATTCCATGAAAATAGTGTACTTTTGCGGCACTTTAAAATCGTAGAAAAATGAAGAAGTTATTACCTCTGTTTATGTTTGCCCTGCTTGCTTTTGCAGGATGCCATCCCCAACCAGCCGTTTACGAAGATGCAAAAGATCCTCATGCAGTTCTGGCTAATTGTGACAAATTTGTGAATTACACATTCGAAAAGAGTAAGAGATACACTGCTGAAGATTGGAATGCTACTATTAATGAGTTTGTCCACATGTGCAAGAATTACAAAGAAGTTGAAAGGCTACTGCCTGAGGATGAACGTGAGCGTTTCCATGCCGATCTTGTCAAGTTCATGAAAGCTGTTGATGCTACTGGCAATGTCGATATGGCTCTTGACATCAAAGCCAAATATGCCGAAGTTTGCGAGAACGCTGAAAATTGAGAATTAAGAATTAAGAATAGGTGCGAAGTTGCAGTTTTCTGGGCTTCGCTCTTATTCTGCATTTTGCATTCTTAGTATATGCTCCGTTTTTCGAAAAAGCCTATGTCATACCGACGAAGGAGAGTATCTATAGGCTTTTTTGAATGAAACAAATAGCAATAGATTTCTTCCCTGTGGTCGAAATGACATTGCTATTTGTTTCACCTAAATCAAAGCAGACTTTTTAAAATTGTTTAAATCGACTGTAAATCAGTGAGCTTTTTGTAAACGCCACCCATGGCGATGAGTTCGTCGTGCTTGCCACGCTCGATGATCTTTCCTTTTTGCAGCACGATGATTTCGTCGGCATATTGGATTGTCGATAAGCGGTGGGCGATAACGATAGAGGTGCGTTGCTCCATGACCTTGGCGAGGGCTTCCTGCACGAGGCGTTCCGATTCGGTATCTAACGAAGATGTGGCTTCGTCCAAAATAAGGATAGGAGGATTCTTCAACACGGCACGGGCGATGCTAAGGCGTTGGCGTTGACCACCCGATAGGTTCATGCCGCGGTCGCCGATGATGGTGTCGTAGCCTTTTTCCAATTTCGTGATGAACTCGTGTGCGTTGGCAATCTTGGCTGCTTCTATCACGGCTTCGCGCGAAACGTTGTCCATGCCGAAGGCGATGTTGTTGAAAACGGTGTCGTTGAACAAGATGCTTTCTTGTGTCACGATGCCTGTCAGACCGCGGAGGTCGTCAATGCGATAGTCGCGGATGTCGTGCCCGTCAATGGTGATTCTGCCTTCGCATACGTCGTAAAATCTTGGAAGAAGGTCGGCTAAGGTGGATTTCCCGCCTCCGCTCTCGCCAACAAGAGCTATCAGTTTTCCTTTTTCAATCTTTAGGTTAATGCCTTTTAGCACATCGTCTTTGCCGTAACGGAAAACTACGTTCTTGTATTCAATACAATTGTTGAATTGTTTGATTGACAATGCGTTGTCTTTTTCTGTGATGACTTCTTCTGCATCGAGTATTTCAAAGATTCTTTCGGCTGAGGCGATGCCTTTCTGGACATTATAGTAACCGTTGGAGAACGATTTGGCTGGGGAGATGATTTGCGAGAATACAACGACATAGCTCACAAAGTCAGCAGCCGTGATATTGCTGCCGCCAGCAAGGATGAGACGACCGCCAAACCACAATACGATAATGACGACAATAGCGGAGAGGAATTCGCTCATAGGCGAACTCATGTCGCGCTTGCGGTGAATGCCTCGAAGCACCTTGGTGTAGTCTGAATTTTGTTCTTCAAACTTTTCTCCAGAATAACGTATAGCGTTGAAAGCCTTGATGATACGAAGTCCTGAAATGGTCTCTTCAACGGTGGAGATGATGCCAGCCAGTTTGGTTTGTCCTTCTTTTGATTCCTTTTTCAGCATCTTGCCGACCTTGCCGATAAGCAATCCCGCAATGGGCAGGATAACTAACACAAAGAGTGTGAGTTTTGGACTGAGGCTGACCATAAAGGCGAAGTAGAAAATGATGGTAAGCGGGTCTTTGATGAGCATCTCAAGGTAATTCAGAATGCTCACTTCCACCTCTTGCACATCGGTGGTGATGCGCGCCATGACATCGCCTTTTTTCTGCTTGCCGTAGAATGACAAGGGAAGGATGAGAATCTTGTTATAGACGTCGCGGCGCAAGTCGTGGACTGCACCAACGCGCACATTGGCCATGAAAAAGCAAGCAAAGAAGCGCCCGAAGTTGCGGAAGAAAAACGCCACAAGAAGGACTAAACAGATGAAAACCAATGCGTAAGTGTGACCTTCCTCGATGATGAGGTTGCTCATGAAGTAGTTCAGGTAGTCCAACAGATAGTCGGAAGTGAACGAGAACTCGGGTTTGGCAACGGCTTCGATGGCATCGGTTTGGAACAGAAGGTTGAGAAAAGGGACGACTAACGCGAATGAGAAAAGGGAGAAGAATATCGTCACCAAATTGAAGACGAGATTCAACACCACGTCAAGCCAGTAGGGGCGGACGTAGGTTAGTATTCTGCTGAAGTTTCCCTTTTTCATATCGTGAATCCCGTATAATTTTCTGGCGTGATGGCTCTCAACTCTTCCTTGATGCTCTCTTTAACGGGCAGTTCGTTGATGAAATTGTCAATGCTTTCCTTGTCGATGTGCTTGTTGGTGCGGGTGAGGCCTTTCAGTAACTCGTAGGCACCTTCGATTTGCTCGCGGCGAAGGACAGTCTGGATGGCTTCGGCAACGACGGCATAGTTTTGCTGCAAGTCGTAACGAATCTTGTCTTCGTTGAGGAGCAGTTTGTCTAAGCCTTTCATCAGCGACTTGAGGGCAATCAATGTGTGAGCCAAAGGCACACCGATGTTGCGGGTGACGGTCGAGTCGGTCAGGTCGCGTTGCAGACGGCTGATAGGCAACTTGCTGCTGAGGTGAGTGAAGATGGCGTTGGCCATGCCGAGGTTGCCTTCTGCATTTTCAAAGTCAATCGGGTTCACCTTGTGAGGCATGGCTGACGAACCGACTTCTCCTGCCTTGATTTTCTGCTTGAAATACTCCATCGAGACGTACATCCAAACATCGCGCGAGAGGTCGATAAGTATGGTGTTGATGCGGCGCATGGCATCGAAATAGGCAGCCATGTTGTCATAATGTTCGATTTGGGTAGTCGTTTGCTGACGCTTGAGTTTCAGGCTCTTTTCGACGAATTTCTTGGCAAAGGCAGGCCAGTCGGTGTCGGGATAAGCCACTTTGTGGGCGTTCATGTTGCCAGTGGCACCGCCGAATTTTGCCGTGAACGGAATACTGTTCAACATCTTCATTTGGTCGTTCAGACGCTCGACAAAGACATAGATTTCCTTACCCAAATGCGTCGGACTGGCTGGTTGACCATGTGTGCGAGCCAGCATCGGGATGTCTTTCCATTCTTTCGCCATGCCTTCTAACTTCTCAATCAGATCTTCCAAGGCGGGTTTCATCACGAGTTTGTGGGCTTCCATCATCGAAAGCGGAACGGCTGTGTTATTGATGTCTTGCGAAGTCAGTCCGAAATGCAGAAATTCCTTGAATTCAGTTAGTTGCAATTCGTCGAAACGACGCTTGAGGAAATATTCAACGGCTTTCACATCGTGGTTGGTTTCCTTTTCGATTTCCTTGATTTCCTCAGCATCTTCCTCTTGGAATTCTTCGTAGATGGCGCGTAAGTCATCATAGTCGCCGTTGAATTTTTCCAATTGGGGCAGCGGAAGTTCGCAAAGCGAGATGAAATATTCTACTTCGACCATCACACGGTAACGGATGAGGGCAAATTCAGAGAAGAAATCGTTGAGTTCCACGGTCTTGCCGTGATAACGTCCGTCGATGGGACTTATGGCTTTTAATGGATTCATGTTTTATGTTTTGTGAACAATGACCAGAAACTTTGACTATGACCGCTTCTCGATTTCGTCAAGCGGTCATAGTCACTGGTCATAGTCAAAAATTAGTGTATCAGTTTATTATCGGAACCCAACACGTTGACAATCTTATGAATGTAGAGCTTCTTCATATTGTCGCGGGCAGGACCTAAATATTTGCGTGGGTCGAATTCGGCAGGTTTTTCGGCCAAGGTCTTGCGGATGGCGGCAGTCATGGCGAGACGGCTGTCGGAGTCGATGTTAATCTTGCAGACTGCTGACTTGGCGGCCTTGCGGAGTTGTTCTTCTGGAATGCCGACAGCAGCTTTCAGGCAACCGCCATTGGCATTGATGGTATCGACTTCTTCTTGTGGAACCGATGATGAACCATGAAGCACTATTGGAAAACCAGGGAGCTGTTTTTCAACGCCTTCCAGCACATCGAATGCCAAAGGTGGAGGAAGCAGACGACCAGTTTCTGGGTCAACAGTGCATTGCTCAGGAGTGAACTTGAATGCACCGTGCGAGGTGCCGATGCTGATGGCCAGCGAGTCGCAACCGGTCTTGGTGACGAAATCAACCACTTCTTCGGGTTTGGTGTAATGACTTTCTTCGGCAGCCACTTCGTCTTCAACGCCAGCCAAAACGCCGAGTTCGCCTTCAACGGTGACATCGTATTGGTGGGCATATTCCACGACCTTCTTGGTCAAGGCTACATTTTCTTCGTATGGCAAGGCCGAACCGTCAATCATGACGGACGAGAAACCCATGTCAATGCACGACTTGCAGAGTTCGAATGAATCGCCGTGGTCGAGGTGAAGCACGATTTCGGGATGTTCGCAGCCCATTTCCTTGGCGTAACCTACAGCGCCTTCGGCCATATAACGCAGCAAAGTTTGGTTGGCGTAGTTACGTGCGCCTTTCGAAACTTGCAGAATGACAGGCGATTTGGTCTCAACAGCAGCCATGACGATGGCCTGGAGTTGTTCCATGTTGTTAAAGTTGAATGCGGGAATGGCATAGCCGCCGTTCACTGCTTTGGCGAACATTTCGCGGGTGTTCACCAGTCCCAGTTCTTTATAACTTACCATAGTTTTCTGAATTAGTTTGTGCAAAGATAGACATTTCGATGCTTCATTTTGCATTTTACAAGAAAAAAAACGGACGGCCTAAGGACCGCCCGCAATCGAAAACTTGATAAATGATGGTCGCTTTATACAAACATGGAAGTGATGAGGCTGTCGTAGCGCGCTTGAACTACCTTGCGCTTTACTTTGAGGGTTGGGGTGAGAATACCATTGCCGACCGTCCATTCGTCACTTACCAAGGCGTATCTCTTGATTTGTTCTGTCTCGCCAAAAAATCGGTTATACTTCTTCACTTCAGCGGCAATCCTTTCTTTTACTTCCTTGATATTCAATGCTTCTATAGGCGACTTGAAGGCGATTTTGTGTTGTTGGCACCAGTTTTTCAAGGCTGTGAAATCGGGGACGATGATTGCGGCTGCAAATTTCTGGCCTTCGCCGAAAACAACTACATTCTCGAAGAATTCCGACTCGATGAACTTTTCCTCGATGATTTCTGGGTTGACGTATTTGCCCATCGAGGTCTTGAAGAGGCTCTTCATGCGTCCAGTGATGAAGATTCGGCCTTGTGCGTCGATGTGCCCGAGGTCGCCGGTGTGCAACCAACCGTCTTCATCGATGATTTCCTTGGTGAGTTCGGGGTTCTTGTAATACCCCATCATCACGTTATGGCCTCGGCAAAGGATTTCGCCATTTTCGGAGGTCGTCACTTCGACACCTGGAAGGGCGCGACCCGGTGTGCCTACTTCGCGTCCGCCTTTCGACTTGTCACTAACCGCGATGACGGGCGAGGCTTCGGTCATGCCATAACCCTCAAACACAGGCATCCCGATGGCGGAGAAGAAACTGTTCACTTTTTTTGAGATGGAGGCGGCGCCAGAGACAATGACATCGAAACGCTCGGCTCCTAACGAGGAACGTATCTTGGAATAGACGAGTTTGTCGGCAATCTTTAGTTTGAGGTTATAGAGCCAGGTGCGTTTGCTTGGGTCGATTTTGTAACGCTCGGTAAGCTTCACTGACCACTCGAAGATGCTGCGCTCGAGTCCCTTTTTCTTTTTGCCAGATTGGATGATCTTCTCGTACATCTTTTCCAAAAGTCGTGGAACGGCCGACATCATCGTTGGGTGAATCTCGCGCATGTCGTCGGCGATGGTAGCTAGACTTTCAGCGTAATAGACTGACATTCCAAGGTCTTGGTAGAGATAGACAAGCATGCGTTCGTAGGCATGACACAGAGGCAGGAAACTGAAAGCAAGTTTCGATTTCGGGTCGGGTGTGTTGCGAAGATTGCTCAGCTGGTTAAGAATGTTGCTGTGCGAAAGCATCACGCCTTTCGGTGTGCCCGTAGTGCCTGATGTGTAGATGATAGTGGCGCAGTCGGTTGTTTGAATGGCAGCCTTGCGTTGTATCAACTCGTCTTTGTGAGGGTGCGTCTGGCCTACTTCCACCAGCTGCTGGAAGTACGGAAGGCCATTGCGGTCTTGCATGGTGTAAACAAATTCCAGATTAGGTAGTTGGTCTTTGATGGCTTGGATTTTGTTCATCACGGCAACACCTTCAAGGATGACGAAGTGTGCTTCGCAGTTGCTTAATATAAATAGGTAGTCGTCTTGGCTGATGGTGGGGTAGATGGGCACCGTTATGGCTCCCACTTGCATGATGGCCATGTCCATGATGTTCCACTCGGGACGGTTGCCGCTGATGATGGCGACCTTGTCGTTGGGTTGTATGCCTAATTCGATGAGGGCGTAGCTTACGTTCGTCACTAGTCTGTGGTATTCAAATGGACTGTATTTCTTCCATTCGCCATCTTGCTTGCTGGCTAGTGCGACATCTTGAGTGGGCCATTTTTCGCGATAGTTGTCGAGCAGGTCGAAAATTCTTGTTTCTTTTTGCATAGTTTTAGGTTTTGAAAACGATGCAAAGAAACGGTGTTTTTTGTGGAGCAAAATAAGAATGTGCCTGCCAAGCCGAAAAAGTGACTAAAATAGCCGTTTTGGGACGAAAGTGGCGATTTTAGGGACGAAATTCGAATGATTTGGGATGTTTGTCGGGCAATATAGTGACAAAAAATAGGCCGTTTTAATGACTTTTTCCTGTCCAAAAAATAGAGTTTTTTTCACTTTTTGTTCGTTTGAAAATGTTCCGTTTTGGATTGTATAAAGGTAGTTGCTGCGTCTCTATTAAAGCAAAAAAAAGGCTACGCCAAGTCTGGCGCAGCCTTTCGATTCGAATATCGTTTAGTTTATCATTCCTGAGCAAGGAAAGGATAGCCGTAGGCGGCAGCAGGAACGAAGGTGTTCTTGATGGCGCGTGGGCTGGTCCAGCGGATGAGGTTCCACAGACCGCCAGCCTTGTCGTTGGTGCCTGATGCGCGTGCGCCGCCGAATGGCTGCATACCGACAACAGCGCCAGTGGGCTTGTCGTTGACGTAGTAGTTGCCGGCAGCGTGACGCAGCTTGTCGTTGGCAATCTTTTGAGCCTTGAGGCAGTTGCCGAAGAAGGCACCGGTGAGAGCGTATGGTGATGATTGGTCGCAGAGGTCGAGGGTTTCTTCAAACTTGTTGTCGTCATAGACGTAGATGGTGATGATAGGTCCGAAGATTTCTTCCACCATGCTTTCGTATTTAGGCGTCTTGGCGAGGATGACGGTAGGCTCGACGAAGTAGCCGACGGTCTTGTCGCAGTGACCACCGAACACGATTTCAGCGTCAGCTGATGCTTGTGCGCGGTCGATGTAGCCCTTGCAGTTGTCGAATGAGGCTTCGTCGATGACGGCGTTGACGTAGTTGGAGAAGTCCTTCACGTCGCCCATCTTAATGGTGCTCATCATGTCGCCAACGCGGTTCTTCACGTCGTTCCACATCGAAGCTGGGATGTAGGCGCGTGAAGCGGCTGAGCACTTCTGGCCTTGGAATTCGAAGGCACCGCGGACGATAGCCACGGCAACTTCTTGTGGGTCGGCTGAGTTGTGGACGAAGATGAAGTCCTTACCGCCGGTTTCACCAACCAGACGAGGATAAGCCTTGTAGAGGTCGAGATTTTGACCAGTGGTCTTCCACAAGCTCTTGAAGGTGCCAGTGCTTCCGGTGAAGTGGATGGCGTTGAAGTTCTTGTCTTTCAGAGCCACGCCACTGATGAGGCTACCCTTGCCTGGCAGGAAGTTGACGACGCCTGCAGGCAGACCGGCTTCCATGAAGATGCGCATGTCGGTATAGTTCGACAGCAGGGCGGTGGTGGATGGCTTCCAGATGGTGGTGTTACCCATCAAGGCTGGAGTCATGTTCAGGTTCGAAGCGATGGAAGTGAAGTTGAAAGGAGTGATGGCGAACACGAATCCTTCGAGAGGACGGTATTCGGTGCGGTTCAACTGGTCGTTGGCCGATGCAGGCTGCTCGGCGTAGAGTTTGCTTGCATAGTAGTTGTTGTAACGGAAGAAGTCGATGGTTTCGCAGGCTGAGTCGATTTCGGCTTGGAAGCAGTTCTTCGACTGGCCGAGCATGGTGGCAGCGTTGATGCGGGCGCGATATTTGGTAGCGAGCATTTCGCCGATGCGGGCCATGATGGCAGCGCGTTCGTCCCAAGGTGTGTTTTCCCATTCCTTCTTGGCGGCTTGTGCGGCGTCGATAGCCATCTGCACTTCCTTCTCGCCGACCTTGTGGTAACGGGCGATGACGTGCTTATGGTCGTGTGGCATCACCACTTCGCCCATGTCGCCGGTGCGTACTTCCTTGCCACCGATGATGGCTGGGATTTCGACGATTTCGTTCGATTGACGTTCAAGTTCCTTCTGAAGTTCGATGCGTTCAGGACTTCCTGGCTTGTAAGCCTTTACGGGTTCATTCGCAGGCTTGGCAAATGTGATCAGTGCGTTGTTCATTATGTGTGATTTAAAGATTTAAGATTTTATCCAATGTTATTTTTGCATTGCAGTTTCTAATAGTTGGACTTTGTCTTCGTTAAGGATGATTTTCATCCATCCTAAGCGAGTCTTGTTGCCATTATTGATTCGGAAACCGATGTACTTTTCTTCGTCCATCGGAAAAATGTCGCAGTTGTTTAAGTATTCGAGTTGATAATGATATAAGATGTTGCCGATTTGCTCAGTGCCCATGGGATAGAAATAAGAACGGTTCTTTATTATGACGTTGGTGCTCATGAAGGAATCGGCAGCATCGAAACTCTCGTTGGCGTCATTGGCAGATAACAAGAACTTTTCAGTTGTGCTAACAATCGAGTCTGCCTCATCCATTTGTTCGCAACTATAGGTTTGATACACGCCAACCACCCAAGAGATACTGTCTTCGGTGTGGAACGTGGAATCTACATGGTAGTATTTGTTTTGGATGATGGTTTCTCCCAACAATTCAACATTCTCATTCAAGCATTTGAGTGTGTGAACGAGTTCGTGTCCGAGTCCTGCGGAACCAATGTCTTCCATGAAGAATTGAACGTCGTCAGTTCCGTCATGGTTAAGGTCGATGGAATAATACCATTGTCCAAAATTGTCACTTTGGTATTGATTTGCTTCGTATTTAGTTACCGCCATCCTTGAACTATCTCCAAAGATTATTTTGTTTTGGGCAGGATCTTTTTTGCATGAAGTCAAGGAAAGAATTGCTGCAAGAACCATAGTAAAGAGTAATTTTTTTCTCATTGTAGTCTTTTATTAATTAATAAATAATGAAGTGCAAATATAGTATATTTTTGTTATTGAAAATAAATTGAGTTCGAAATACTAAAAACTAAGTGTCAGTCCGACACCACCTGGAGTTAGCCCGAAATTCAAACTTATATCCCCCCTTGCCGTGTTCCCAATGTTGGTGTTGTAGATGCCAACTGCATTCATTAGGTGATTGTCGCTCAATTTGGAGAAGACCCCACCCATGACAATGCAACCCACTCCAAAAGCACATACGTAATAGTATGGTTTTTGAAATGTGCCACTAATAATAGCACTCCCGATGGTATAGCCTATTGTAAAGCCACCAACAAAACAAAATGCGTTGGAACAAATATCGTCAAACTCAGCCCAATTTAATTGCTTTTCAGTATTCCAGTCACTTGAAACAATTTCATGAACTTGTTTTTGGGTCAAATCCCCGGCTTTTGTGTAGTATTTGTGTCCCAAAAAGACTTTTTCTGAAAAAATAGAATCATTCTGTGATTGTGAGAATAATGCTGGAAGGTATGCTGATAGGAATAGAAGAATGAAGAATGCTTTTTTCATCTTGATGTTATTTTGTATTATAGTCGTTGATCCTGAAAAGGATCTTCCTCGCGAAAATTTTTCGCAAAGATAATGCTTATTTTGAACTATGACAAAAAAATGATGTTTTTTCTGACTTTGTGTCTTTTGCAAGCGAAGAAAATCGTTAGTTTATCCTCTTGATTCCAACCAACTGATGCGTGTGCATCCCGGTCTCCTTATTAAATATGCCTGTCTGGTCGAGGTAGTCGATGCGGACCTTGCCGGAGGCGTGGATGATTTGTTCGTCGCCGATGAGGATGCCCACATGGGTGATGCGTCCCTCGTCGTTGCCGAAGAAGGTGAGGTCGCCGGGTTGCGTCTCTTGGAGGAAATACACCACCTCGCCGCATTGGGCTTGCTGCGAGGCGTCGCGAGGGAGGATTAGACCTGCACTGCGGGCGCAAATCTGTACGAAGCCCGAACAGTCGATGCCCATCACTGTGCGACCGCCCCAAAGGTAAGGAACGCCCAAGAGTTTCTTGGCGTTTTCAATCATCAGTTGTGGGTCAAAGGCTGAAGGCATTGCCATTGCGTCGGCATGTGGCTCGTAGAGTGGAGTGCCCAAAGTGAGCCACTTGCCTTCCAATTCTATGATTGGCTTGGCGGTTAGATGTGTTTTGCAGGCTTTTAGCCGCTCGAATTCCTCTTCGCTGATGGCATGGTGTTGTTTCGTCCAAATCCAACCTTCGTATTGGTCGTGTTCGGTGCGGATGAGCGTCCATCCGTTGGCTTCGTCTAATTTTGTATATAACTCGTTGTAGAGCAATTGGCTGACCATCTCTGACGAATGAAAAGGTTCTTTTCTGATGGCGATGGCCGATTGTGTGCAAATTCCTTTTTCCATGTTCGCGGTGTTTTTGACGCTGCAAATTTAAGTAGTGTGAACCAAATAATCAAAGAAAAAATTCCGATTGGGTTGTTTGCATTTTATTTGCGAGTTTGGATACTGAATCAGTCTTTTTGTCGTTGTGTAAATTAAATTCGTATTTTTGCAGACTGATATAGAAAGAAAATGAAGAAATATTTTGTCATATTGCTGGCTATGGCGCTAGTTGGCCTTTCGTCGTGCCACAAGACTCGTTATTGCAAATGCACCACCATCATCAATGAGGAAGTCGTGGAAGTTGGTCAACCCGATGAGTATTATCTCATTGAAGATGGCCGTGAGTCGTGCGCCGAAAAGTCGAAGGAAATACAGGGTTGGGGCCAGGTTACCTGTAACGAGGTTTCCGAATCGGAAGTGACCGGAGTCGAGCACCATTGGTGGGACGATATCTTCGGCAACAATAACAATCATAACAACAATAACAATGGCGGTCACGGCAAGCCTTGATACCTTATCTAGATTCATCTTAATTATTTATCAACATAACAATTCGAAAAATGAAAAAAGTATTTTTAGCTATCGCTATCGTGGCAGCTCTCGGTTGCTTCTCTTCTTGTTCAAAGACTAAGACTTGTCATTGCAGAGCTGCTGGCACCACCATCTGGGGACCAAGCTTTGAAATCAATGAAGGCAGTTGCAGCGACAAGAACACCGTCGTTGGCGGCGTTGTTATCACCGAATGTGAGAAAATCTAATCTGATTAGACTATCCTGAATTATGGCGCACGTCATTGGATGTGCGCCTTTTTGTTTACCTTTGCGGTATGGAAAAAGTTAGGAAAATAGCTCCGTATGCCTTGCAGGCCGTCTTGGGACTTGTGTTCATTTTCTCGGCCATCATGAAAGTGATTGGCATGGACAGATTTGAAATCTATATCTATAGCTACCATTTCTTCAGCCTCAATTTCTCGTTTCTTGTGGCGCGTGCAGCCATCATTGCCGAATTGGTTTTAGGCATCGGTCTGGTATCTAATTGTTTTCATAAACTGATGTGGTGGGGAAGTGTAGCCATGTTGGGCGGCTATACCTTATTGCTATTCTATGCTCTTTTTCTTGGCCGAACCGACAGCTGCCATTGCTTTGGCGACATCTTGCAGTTCAATCCCTGGCAAAGCATCGTCAAAAACATTGTCTTGCTTGGCCTTTTTGTTTTGGTTTACAAGAATGAAGGTTGGCGCTTCAAGCGCGATTGGCTTGCCTTGGTAGTTGTGGCTGTGGTAACAAGCGTGGCAGTTTTTGTGGTATCTCCGCCTGACAATTACACGCCAAACTATGATCCTGAACACAATCTGAATGAGGAATTGTTCTATGAAGCCATTAACGACAGCCCATTAGATACTTTAGGTCTTTTGCAAGGCAAGCATGTAGTTGGACTCTTTTCGACTGGCTGCGAGTTCTGCCAAATGTCGGCCCGCAAGCTTTCGCTAATGCAGCAGTATTATGGTTTCCCAGCGGAGAACATTGCTTTTGTCTTCATCGGTTCAGAAGAAGGTGTCGATGGCTTTTATGAAAAGTCGGAATCAGTGCGCTACCAAAGCGTACTTTACGATGACGTGGTCCGTTTCCTGAAAATCAGCGATGGCGTTTTCCCGACCATCGTCTTTTTGGATAACGGTCAGGTCGTCAATGAATGTGGCTTCCGGAATATGAAGGAAGCGGAACTCAAGGAGTTCTTCAGATAGTTTTACTCGGGTCTGACAAATCTTTCTCCAGTCTCTTCAATCACTTGTTTTTTCCACGAGTCTGGATAGCCGGGCTGTTCGGGGCGGGCTGGATAACCATAGCCATTGGTCTTGAAGCCTTTCTCGTCTTCTTGCTTGATGTTGCTGTCGAGGTATTTCACCAGCAGGTAGTTGTCTAATTCCTTCCAGCGTTTCACGGTCTTGGCGCCGGCTTCGCTTGAGAATTGGGTCAGCTTTTCTTTGATGGCTATGTCGGCCAAATCGCAGTCTTTCAATCCTGCTTCGAGTGTAGCGGTGGCTTTGATGTAGCTGTCTTCGAGCTCTTTCTGCACTTTTTGGATGTCGCCAATGACGCGGTTGTAGAACAGATACTTGAAGTGCGCCACGCGGTTGAAGACCCAGAAGGCGGCGTTGTCGGAGTAATGGAGCATGTCGCCATTGCCAACGCGGTATTCGATGGGCACTTGCGTGATGGAACAGTAGAATGGAGTATATACGGTCGAGCCGGTGTCGTCAACGCCAAACCAAATGATGCCACCATATAGGTTGGGCATCCAGTTGCGGCTCTGTGCGATGAAGGAGAATCCGGTTTGCACGGCTTCGATGCTCCGCTCGTTGAAGTATTTCTTGCCGTCATATTCCCAATAGAGTGGGTTGCAGCGAGCGGGCGACCCGAAAGGTCCGGCGCCTGCGTCAAGGGTCTTGTCGAGTTCGGTGCCTTGGTAGTGGTTGCGCTGGAAAGCCATCATGTCGCTGAGGCTGATTTTGCGGTTGGGCTTCACATACAAAGGCATGCGGTGGGTGAGGTCTTTGCCGGTCACATAGTCCCAATATTCGTCCATGCCGTCGCATACTTCGTTGAACATGGTCCACACGCGGAGGTCGCAGATGCGGGCGGCTGAGAAATCGACGGGAGCGTAGGCGGCCGAGAAGTCGAAGTCGTTGTCTTTGCCGCTGAAGTAGCCTTTGCGGCGTGCAAAATCGATGACATCATGCTTGTAGATGACTTCAACCTCTTCATTGTAGAGTTTCTTCCAGTCTTTGTCTGTGATGCTGGTCTTTCCGTTACGCAGAGTGAAAGTAGTGATGCGTGCGGCGTTGGCGTGACCAGAAACGTAACCATCAGGAATGCGGATGGCAACCCACACGGCACCGCGGTCGGCATTGATGGTGTCGCCTTTCTTGGTTACTTGCTGGGTGTAGCCTTTAGGCATCATTTCCATGTACCACACTTCGTTGGCGTCGCTGATGGAGAACGACTCGCCGTCGCTGCCATAGCCGTATTCTTCGACGAGGTCGGCCATGATGCGGATGGCATGTCGTGCCGAGGTGGCACGTTCCAAAGCGATGAACATGAGGCTGCCGTAATCGACGATTCCAGTAGGGTCGATGAGCTCGCTGCGACCACCGAAGGTGGTTTCGCCGAGGGCCACTTGGTTTTCGTTTATGTAGCCTACCACGTTGAATGTGTGTGCAATCTGGGCCACGCGTCCACGCGGACGGTTGGTGCCGCGGTCGTAGCATACGCGAGTGCTTCCTTCGGGCCAATTGGCGGCTGGGGTGTAGTAAAGTTCGCCATAGCGGATGTGCGAATCGGCGCAATAACTGATGAAAGTTGAACCGTCAACGGAAGCGCCTTTGGTGATGAGGAAATTGGTGCATGCCAACAAGGGTTGGATGGTGGCGATGAATGCCAAAGCCAAAACAAGTCTGATGTTTTTCATAGAATGTGATATTTTGCGCAAAGATAGAAAAGTTTTCTCTTCTTTTCCCAAAGGAGATTATATACTTTTTGACCTATGTTAACTGCCAAAGTTTTGTCAGCGGCGGGCGCATCTCGATTAGATACGATAAGTTGACAAAACAAAGGAATTTGTTTTTTCGACCTTTTTATGACAAATTATAATGCTTGTTTTTGTGTAACAAACACATTATCAATAATATGATAAAATTCATTTTGTCAAAAAATCATTTGTCATTTTGTCACAATAAGCAAATTCAACCTCCTCGTCATTTGTCACCTATTAATAAAATAATTAGTAATAATTATTAATTAGGTATAATAAGTAGGCGAAAAGAGGTTGGGACATCGAAATCGCTTATTGTGATTTTTTGACAAATGACAAAATGACAAAATTGCCATGCTGAATACAAGGCTGTACCAAGGCTATACCAACGCTATCTCCGCATCCAGTCTCCTGCCGCTCCGCTCCCACTACGCTTCGCTGCGCAACGGAGAAAACCTTCAAAAGACAACTAGAGGGGTTGCAAAGAATCCAGCCTTGGTATTGGGGAGGTGATGGTCTGGCATATTGTCTATGTTAGGGTCTAAAAGTATATAGATGCCTTCCCAAAAATCGCCAACTTGCCAAATGAATAATAATTTGGCTGATTATTGGAATGATTCTCAAATCATTGCGACAAATGGATAAAATACATATTTTTGCAGCGAATTTTAAACCTATATTAATATGACAAAATTGATTAGAAATTTGATGGTAGTTGTCCTGTCGCTTTTTGCAGTTACCATGATGGGATGCTCGAAGGACGATGTGGTTATCCCTCAAAACCAACTTCCGCAAAATGCCCAGACGTTCATCACCACGTATTTTCATGACTGTACTGTCGCACAGGTCATCAAAGATGGCCGTGAGTATGAAGTGTATTTCACCAATGGCTTCGAAATTGATTTCGACAAAAAAGGTGAATGGGAAAGCGTTGATTGCAAGAATGTTGCTGTGCCAACAGGCATTGCTCCCGAAACCATCGTCAATTATGTGAACCAGACTTTTGCTCAGTGTTTTATCGTGGAAATCAGCCGCGACAGACATGGCTATGATGTGGAGCTGAACAATGGTCTCGATTTGGATTTCGATAAGAACGGAAACTTCATCCGCATCGACGATTAAGACGAAATCCTGACTCTAAGAAGAAAAATCTCTGGCCTTGGGGCTGGAGATTTTTTTTAGGTGGGAAACTGCTTTATTGTATTACGATTTTCTCACTATAGTTCCTCACTCCGTCGGTGAACGTGGCGATGTAGATTCCGCGCTCTAAACTGATGGTGTAAGTCCCGTTAAGTTGTTGCGAATGCACAAGCTGTCCCATGATGTTGCTGATGCAAATCCAGCCTTGACCCGAAAGGGTGACTTGCCCATGGGCGGGATTGGGGGAAATGGCAAAGTTTGTCGGGTTCTCGTTGATGCCATCGGGAACGATGACTTCCAATTCTCTCATTGTGCTGTCGGTTTTTTGGCATGATTCAACGATGAGTTTCGCGGTGTAAGTCCCGCTCTCGGTATATTCGTGAATTGGGCTTTCCTCGTCAGAGAAGTTATTATCGCCAAAGTCCCAAAGGCAATGTGTCGGCCTTGGATAGCTAGTGGCGTTGGTGAACTGGAAAGTGTATTGGTCGTCGGTCAGATAGTTAAAATCGGCATTCAACGAGGGAGAAAAGTCCCAGTTTGTGAGATTTCCGAACACGGTTTGTGAGGCGGCTTTCTGTAGTAAACTGGCCTCGGATTCGTGGATGTTGGCGGGGTAGGCTAGGCCTATAGGGCTTTCGCCCCAGAATGTAGCATAGAAGGTACATGCGGTGAGGTAGGTGCCCTGAATCGAAGGGTGGCTCCCATCGCTACTGAAAAGTTCGATGTCGCTGTTATGCCGAGCGAAGCGCCATGCTTCGCCCGCGGGAGCGACGCGGCTTTGCAGTTGTTCGGCAATTTCGCAATAGGCGCGTGTCATGGTGTCTTGCATGTGGTCGAAGTCGCTGAAGTCGGCGCTGCAATAGATGCCATCTCCATAGTCTTCGCATTGCTGGCCGCCGTCGCGTCGGCCCCAGGTCATGTAGAAAACGACTTCGGCGCACGGATTGTATTTCAGTATGCTGTCGCGCAACTGAGCGGCGGCGGGATACATGCTGGCGTATCGGTAGTAGTCGATGGAGGGCATCTGACTCTGCTCTTGCAGAACCACAAAATCCCAGTCGCCACGCCTAATGAGGTTGAGCGAGGTGCTGTTGCTGACATGTTGGAAATAACAGTAACCACCTGGAGTGTTGGCTTCATAGTTCATGGTTTTTCCGTTCCCTTCTAGTAAGGCTAAAGATGCAATTGTGCCAGGCAAGTCGTTAACGGAAGTGTAGCTGTTTCCTAAAAACAATACATTGATATTCTGTGCATTGATGGTCTGAAAAACCAAGAGGAAAACTATTGTGAAAAGATGGCTTTTAAGAGCGTGAATGTTCATTGTGTTGTGGTTTGAAAAAGCAAAAATAAGAACTAATTCTGCTTCTTTTCCTTGAAAACGAAATTATTGATTATTTTTGCAGCATTACAAGCATTAAAAGACATCTTCATTTCATTTACGATGAAACCATCTGCACCTTTAGCTGAACGCCTTCGCCCGGCAAGTCTTGACGACTATATCGGTCAGAAACATATCATTGGCGACAATGCAGTGCTGCGTCGTGCCATCGAGAGCGGTCGAGTGCCTTCCATTATTTTCTGGGGACCTCCGGGCGTGGGCAAGACCACTTTGGCATACATCATCTCGAAACAAGTGCAACGGCAGTTCTATCAGCTCAGTGCCGTAAGCAGCGGGGTGAAGGATGTGCGTGATGTCATCGACCGTGCGCGTATGTTGCCCGAAGCCCCCATCTTGTTTATTGATGAGATTCATCGTTTCAGCAAGTCGCAACAAGATTCGTTGTTGGGCGCGGTGGAGAAAGGCATCGTCACCCTAATTGGTGCAACCACCGAAAACCCGAGTTTCGAGGTCATCTCGCCTTTGCTCTCTCGTTGCCAGGTTTATGTGCTTAAATCGTTGGAAAAAAACGATTTGGCAATACTTCTCGATAAGGCGGTGAAGGTTTTAGAGGCTGATTTCGGAAAGAAAATCACTATTCAGGAACCTGATGCACTGATGAAAATCAGCGGCGGCGATGGCCGTAAGCTACTCAATGCCGTTGATTTGGTGGTTACTTCGCTTGACGATATGCAACCTAATGCAACCGAACTCGTCGTTACAAACGACTTCACAACGCAGTGCATCCAAAGCAACCTCGTGAAATATGATAAGTTGGGCGAGATGCACTACGATGTCATTTCGGCTTTCATCAAGTCGGTGCGTGGCAGCGACCCCAATGCGGCGGTCTATTATCTTGCCCGCATGATTGAGGCTGGCGAAGACCCGCTTTTCATCGCGCGTCGTCTGCTCATCTTGGCTTCCGAAGACATCGGCAATGCTAATCCCAATGCCTTGCTTTTGGCCAACACTTGCTTCGATGCTGTCAATAAAATCGGCTGGCCCGAGAGTCGCATTATCCTTTCGCAAACCGTGACTTATCTCGCTTCGTCGGCGAAGAGTAATGCTGCTGTGGCTGCTATCGATGCGGCACAGAATCTGGTGCGTCAAACCGGCGATTTGCCTGTGCCACTTTATTTGCGCAATGCACCCACACAGTTGATGAAAGACCTTGGCTATAGCGATGGCTACAAGTACGCACATGCCTACGAAGGCAATTTCGTGGAACAGGAGTTTATGCCCGCCGAAATTGCTGGAACCAAGTTATACGATCCGCAAGACAACCCGCGTGAGCGTGAACTGCGCAAGAATTTACGCGATAAGTGGAAGGAAAAGTATGGGTATTAGTTTAGGGTAGAGACGTCGATTTATCGCGTCTCTGTGTGAAAATAACGGTTTACAGTCCAAAGGCGACTGAGCGGAGCCGGAGCCGCCCAACATAAAGTCAGAAAATTCAAATGAGTGAAGAAAAACAAGAGAAACAAGAAAAGGGCGTAAGCCTTTGGAACAAGGTGCTTTCAACGAGTGTCAATCTGCCTTTGGTGAAGGTCGATCGCGATGAGTTCCTGACCAAGGAACTGTCGAAATTCTGTACCCCGATGGAAGTCATCACGGCCTTGAACGACTCGCCGCTGAAGGTGTTGAGCAAGAAGGAAATCGACAAGCTTGCCAACCAGTGCATCAGCTATCACTTGACCATGGTTTGCGGCACTTCCGCCTTGATGGGGCTGCCGGGCGGTTGGTGGATGGCGGGAACCATTCCTACCGACATCACGCAATTCTACGGTCACATCCTCGCCTTGATGCAAAAGCTCATTTACCTTTATGGTTGGCCCGCCTTGACTAATGTCAACAACCAATTGGATGACGAATCGTTGAATATCATGACATTGTTTGTCGGTGCCATGATGGGTAACAAGTTGGCTGTCGAGGCTTTGACCAAAGTGGTGACGCAAGTGTCGAAGAACGCCAGCATCAAGATTTCGGAAACTGTTTTGGCACAATATACCGTAAAGATAGCTCAATGGATTGGCATCAACATGACTAAAGAAGGCTTTGCCAAAGGAGTGGGGAAGGTGCTGCCTTTGGTGGGAGCGCCTATCTCGGCAACCATCACTTATTATACTTTCCGTCCCATGGCGCGCCGACTGAAAAAGCATCTCGACGAATTGTATGACATGCGTCACGAAGGCTTATGACCGACCGTCTCACACCCGAACAACGCCATGCAGTGATGGCGGCCATCCACGGCAAAGGCACAAAGCCCGAAGTGATAGTGCGCCGTTTCCTGTGGCATCGTGGCTATCGTTATCGTCTCAACCACAAGTTTTTGCCCGGGAAACCCGATGTGGTGCTGCGCAAATACCGCACCTGTATCTTCGTCAATGGCTGTTTCTGGCATGGTCACGAAGGGTGCAAACTCTATTCAGTTCCGAAGACTAACACTGAGTTTTGGCAAAAGAAAGTTCAGCGGAACAAGGAACGCGATGCCGAAGTACTGAAACAGATAACGGAAATGGGGTGGCATAGTATCGTTATCTGGGAATGCCAACTGAAACCTAACTGCCGAGAGACCACACTCCAATATCTCGATTACACCCTTAACCTTTTCTTTCTCCGCGACCAACATAGGGTAGTGGATTATGAAATAGGGGAGGGATACGTCACTGAGGCGGCAGAAGATATTATGCCGTTTGAGTGAGAGTTATGTAAAAGAGAAACCCTAACTGATTGGAAATCAATTAGGGTTTGAAATGTTAGGGTAGCCCATAGCGGATTCGAACCGCTGTTACCTGCGTGAGAGGCAGGTGACCTGGACCCCTAGTCGAATGGGCCAAAAAAAAGGTTCTTTGCAGAACCTTTGTGAACTAGGCGGGAGTCGAACCCACAACCGCCTGATCCGTAGTCAGGGACTCTATCCAATTGAGCTACTAGTCCGTTGTCGTTTGACGCTGCAAAAGTACATCTTTTTTCAATAATGCAAGCAAAAAATGTTGCTTTTTTTTGCTTTTGTTCTTAATGTGATGTGTTTTAGTGTGTTATAATTTATGTTGCGCCTGTTGATTGGGTATGAAATCTTTTCTTACCTTTGCAAAAATTCTAAATCATAACATCATGAGATTATTATTGATAAGCAATTCAACCAATTTTGGCGAGAATTATTTGGCGTGGGCTGCCAATCAGATTGAGTTTTTCTGCTTGCAGAACAATATTAATAAGGATA
>JAKSMV010000039.1 GCA_024400425.1 Bacteroidales bacterium | reverse complement strand
TTCTTGTATATTTTCTTGTGGTTCCGTTCAATTGCACACTTAACGATTTCATGACACAAGAGGGCAACCCCCAACTCACCACTCGGGCTGTAGCGACAGGCTGTGTTGCCAATGTCATCCTTGATATTGTCTTTATTGGTTTCTTCCATTGGGGAATCAAGGGCGCTGCGTGGGCTACTGTGGCTTCTGGATTCATCAATATTGCTATACAGCTTCCATTTTATCTGAAAGGCAAGAGCCAATTCCGTTTTGCGAAGACTCAAGGTGATCTTGGAGGTATTCTTTGGAACAACCTCAAGCATGGTTTCGGATTCAACATTTTCTACATCGTAGTCAATGGCTTTATGCTGCTGGGCAATGCTTTGGTACTTCGAGTGTCTGGGGCTGAAGGGCTTACAGTCTTTGATGTTTGCCTGCAAATCCAATCGGCAACTTTCTCTCTCACAGTTGGAGTATGTATTGCAGGCATTGCGCATGTAAGCTATTTGCGCATCATTGGCGACAGCGATGGACTCCGTCGTATTCTGGCCAATTCTGGCATCATTACGGTGGTCTTCTACGGGACATTGGCCTTGCTGATGATGGCGTTTCCTAGCGTCTTCTTGGCAATTTTCGGACTTTCCGACATGGTCAGCATCGCAATGGCGCGAAGAGTCTTCACATGCTTCGGAATTTACTATTTCTGCTTCTGTGTGGTCTCGGTTTATGTGACAGTGGTGCTTCAGTTAGCAGGGCATCTTGGTGCGAAAATTGTCCTTGTCTTTGGCATGGGTATCTTGGCCTACCTGAGCATGCTTGGCCTTTCTTCCATAAGCCCCAATGCCATGTGGTATGGGCTGATATTAAGCGGCGTACCTATCTTGTTGGTGAGTTTGGGCTTCGGATATTGGCAACACATCAAGCATCCCGAATATACTCAATTAACCCTAGTGGATAGATTTCCCAATCAAGTCAAGTTCGAATGTTCGCTCGACTATGAGCGTCGCCATATCGATGAGTTTGCACATGTCGTGCGTGTTTTCGCCGAAACGTGCGAAATGCCAGAAAAAACCTATTCTGATTTATATGCGACGAGTGAAGTGCTCTATAACGATGCAATCAAACGCCGACCCAAGCATCTGAAATACATGGACTTCGTTATCAGTGAAGGTGATGATTGCTTTCAGCTGGTAGCCAAAGATTGCGGTAAGCCTTACGACCCTGTGATGCAAGGACTTATTGATGCCAAATCGTGTGGTGCTGCCTCGGCGGAATACCGCTTCATGTTCGGCATGAATGTCACTACGGTTAAGTGGGGAAAAGGTTTGTGACTTAGAAACTAAAATTTAGGGACGCGGTGTTTGCGTCCCTAAATTATAAGAGTTGAGATTATTCTTTTTTTCCGCCGCCAAATTCCATCAGGTAAGCCTTCAGGAATTCGTCAATCTGGCCATCCATCACGGCCTGCACGTTTGAGGTCTGATAGTTGGTGCGGTGGTCTTTCACGCGACGGTCGTCAAAAACGTAACTGCGTATCTGTGAGCCCCATTCGATTTTCATCTTTCCGGCTTCAATCTTGTTTTGCTCTTCCATGCGGTGACGCATTTCGCGGTCGTAGAGTTGTGATTTCAAGAGACGCAGGGCATTTTCCTTGTTCTTCGGCTGGTCGCGGGTTTCGGTGTTTTCGATGAGGATTTCCTCTTCTTCGCCCGTGTAAGGGTCTTTGTATTGGTAGCGCAGGCGCACGCCCGATTCCACCTTGTTCACATTCTGGCCACCAGCGCCGCCGCTACGGAAGGTATCCCACGAGAGGCGCGACTGCTCAACGACGATTTCGATGGTGTCGTCAATCAGCGGAGTGACGAAAACGGAAGCGAAGGATGTCATGCGCTTGCCTTGGGCGTTGTATGGAGAAACGCGCACCAAGCGGTGAACGCCGTTTTCGCCTTTCAGATAACCGTAGGCATAATCACCTTCAAGTTCCATCGTCACCTGCTTGATGCCAGCGTCGTCGGCTTCCAGAAGGTTTGCGATGGTGAGTTTGTATTTGTGGTCTTCGGCATAACGCATATACATGCGCATCAGCATCTGTGCCCAGTCTTGGGCTTCGGTGCCGCCGGCTCCGGCGTTGATTTTCAGCACGCAACTCATCGGGTCGGCTTCTTCGCGAAGCATGTTCTTGAATTCAAGGTTCTCGACGATTTGCAATGCCGTGGCATACTGCTCATCAACTTCTTCTTCGGTGGCTTCGCCTTCCTTGGCGAAATCGACTAAGACGGCGAGGTCGTCGTAGGCTTGCTGGGCTTCGTTGTAGCCGTTGAGCCATGCTTTCACTTCGCGCATTTTCTTCATCACCACTTCGGCGGCTTTCGGGTCGTTCCAAAATTGCGGGTCTTGTGTCTTTTCTTCTAATTCCTGGGCTTCGATGGTACGTCTTTCGACGTCAAAGATACCTCCTCAAGGACTCAGTCCTCTTACATAAGTCTTTCTGTTGGTCTAAAGTGATCATTGTTTGGATTTAATATGAAATTTCGCGCAAAAATAGAGAAAAAGCGGGACATAGCAATAAGTGGATTTTGGAAGCGTGACTAACTTTTTAAAAAGTGCGCCTGAAAAGTGTAGTGAAACTACAAAAAGTCCGACTAAAAAGTGTAGTGAAACTACAAAAAGTCCAACTAAAAAGTGTAAATTGATGTTATTGGATGTGTTTGTTGAGACGTAGCACGCTACGTCTCTGCTTTTTTCTGTTAAGCAAATAACAAAATCCATATTTTTGCATTCCTAATTTATCACATTATGAAACGATATTTCCTGATTTCCATGATGTTGGCTTTTGGTCTCGCCAGCATTCTCACAGGTTGCAAGAAACCTGAAACCGACCCGTTTGTCGAATTTGAATCCAAACTGAAAGAACTGCCTCAAGTGGTTTCCGTCGCCAAGGAAGAAACGGCTGATTTCACGGCAAAATACAAGGTTTTCTTTGAGCAGCCCATCGACCATGACGATGCTTCTGCTGGCACTTACAAACAGTTGGTTTACGTCTTTCTGAATCACCCGGATAGCATAAATGTTTTGGTTACAGAAGGTTATCATGCTTTTGACGCACAAAGGGTTTCGGAATTAGTGCCAATGTTTCACGGCAACCAGATTGTGATAGAGCACCGCTTTTATGGTGAGTCGAAAATTGATGACGACACTTACCGTTATATGAATGCCGACAATTCGTGCGACGACTTGCATGAAGTCGTGACTTCGTTGAAGCAACTGCTTTCGGGCAAGTGGATTTCGACCGGTGTCAGCAAAAGCGGTTTGACTTGCAACATGTACCGTGCCTGGTATCCCAACGATGTTGACGTTACCGTGCCATACAGTTCGCCGTTCTGCATCGGACGCTATGATGACCGCGCAGCCCATGCAATTGCTGAAACTGTTGGAACACCTGAAGATAGGGCAAAAATGACAGCTTTTCTGCGTGAATTATTGAATCGCCGCGATGCCATGGTACCAAAATTCGATTCGTTGGCTGCATTACAAAATATCGAATTTCATATTCCTACCGAAAAACTTTGGGACTTGCATGTGATGGATTACCGTTTCGCATTTTGGTCGTATTCTCACGACATTAACGACATTCCATCTCTTGATGCTTCAGATAATGAAATCTTCAACTATGTCATGAGCGTCGATGGCCCCGATGCATGGGATTTGAATTATGAACCTTGCCAATACTACATTCAGGCTTATATGGAACTGGGGCATTACCAGTTTTGCACGACAGGCCTTGAAGATTTACTCATCGTGGATGATTACATCCTTGACGACTATTTGAGATATGCGTATGTCCCGGAAAGCGTTGAAGACCATTTCTCGACCGCCATGCACGAAAAGGTTGATACTTTCCTTAGAAATACCGATGCGAAATATATGTTCTTATATGGCAGTTACGATCCTTGGCTTTATGTCGGCATCGGCGAGGAATACGTCAATGGCGACAACATTGTGCGCTATGTCTTGCCTGGCGGCGGGCACGGCACCAAGATTGCCAATTTCGATGCAGCCACGCAGCAGGAAATCAAGGATAAACTGAATGAGTGGTTGCGATAAAAGGCTTTATTGCCGTGAAATGGAATTGGTATTGAATTGACATTTTTTTTCGTGTGAATACTCCATTTTGGCGCAGTTTTTGGAAAATATGGGCGTGTTGGAAGCCAAGCAAATCGGTTCGGTGAAAGTTTTTGCCAGAATACAATAATTGCCTTGACTTTCAGTTAAGTTTACTTACTTTTGCAACTCAAAATTTCGAATAATGAAGAAACTGTTTTTTCTTGCTCTCTTGATGAGCGTTTTCACTGTGAGCTTTGCTCAAAACAAGATTTCCGGTACTATTGTAGATGAAAAAAACGGGAAGGGAATTCCTTTTGTCAATGTGGGTTTGTTCCGTCAGGCCGACAGCGTTTTCGTGAGTGGCGCCGCTTCCGACGATAAAGGCGCGTTTGCGCTACAAGGCGTTCCGCGAGGTAACTACGACCTGAAGATTTCAGCCATCGGCTATCAGACTTACGAACAAGTGCTTGAGGTAAATGGGAATGTCGATTTGGGTAAACTGAAGATGAAGGAAGGCTCTACCACGCTGAGCGAGGTGGTGATTTCGGAGAAACGTCCGCTCTTTGCCGTCGAGGGCGAAAAGTCGATGTATAATGTGGCCGAAGACCCAAGCATTCAGACGGGTACGGCTTCCGATGCCTTGCAGAATGCGCCTGGTGTCGAGGTGGATGTGGAAGGCAATGTCACCTTGCGCGGTACCTCAAGCGTGGAGGTTTGGATCAATGACAAGCCTTCGCACATGAACGAGGAAAACCTGAAGACTTATCTCCAGACTTTGCCTGCCAACAGCATCGACCGCGTGGAAGTCATCACCAATCCTTCGGCACGTTACGGCTCAAAGGCCGACGGCATCATCAACATTGTGACCAATGCGAAAGTGCAGAAAAACGAGTTCTTCAGTTTTGGCGTGAATGCCTCCACGAAACCTTTCGTGAGTCCGTGGCTGTCGTATGTCTGGCAAAACGAGAAGCTCACCATCAATGCTTACGCCAATTTCAATTATTCGAGAAACAAGTATTTCTTCAATAGCGACCAGTGGATTGGCCAGCCAAACGATGACAATGCTTGGGACACCATTAGCCATAAGATTGATGAGAACAATAGCATTTCAAGAAGTTATAGCGGTGGCGCGTATTTGAATCTCACCTACGAAATCGACAGCATGAACGAATTGTCGTTCTGGGGCAACTGCTTTCCTTCAATGTCGGTTGATACCTCTTGGGGAAGTTCATTCCGTCAGGAATTTGTTGATAATCCAGGTAGTTACAATTATTTAGACAACACTATGTCACGCAATACCCACATGTTTGCCATGGGCGGCTTGTATTATCAGCATAAGTTTGACAATGAGGGACATAACCTTTCAGTCAGCGTGAATGCCAATACTTTTGGTTTCAACAGCAAGCAAGAAACAGACAGATTATACACAACTCCTTTTGAAAGATTGCGTAGCATTCAATGGAATAATGGTTCATCGAATGCGGGTGTTGAAGGCGAAATCATCTACAACCGTCCTTATTCAAAAGATGGTGAGATTTCGGCTGGCTATTCATCGTCATACGACCCTGAAAGGTCGCACATTGTTTATGATACTTTGTCGGACAATGAATATGTTCACGATTTATGGCGCACTTATAACACAAAGGGTTACGAATGGGAAAACGAGGCTTTTATCACTTTGCAGCATAAGTTTGGCGGATTTACCGTCAAGCCGGGCATCCGCTTCTGCCATGAGATGACGGGAATCGCCTACAGCGAAACCAATCAGAATGTGCCTGACACTACCATCCATTTTTTCAATGTGCGTCCATCGTTGCATCTTTCTTACCGTACCAAGTCGATGCACAACTTCAAGTTGAATTACACACGTCGCATTTCCAACCCATCGGCTTCCCAACTGAGCACATTCTATGAATTTGAAGAAGAATCGTTTAGCCAGGGCAATCCTGAACTGATTCCGGTTTTCACCAATTCGTTTGAGATTGGCTGGACCAAATATTGGAACAGCTTCGGCTCCATTGGCTTGTCGGGTTATTATCGTGGCAAGTCGAACGAAATCAACCAGATAATGGTCACGCAAACTTATCTTCCTTTGTATGATTATGAAGTGCCTTTCCGTTATCCTGTCAATGTGGGCAAATCGTCCAATGCAGGTGCCGAATTCAATATGATGTATCGGCCGAATGCCATGTTGAACCTGCGTTTTTATGCCAATGTCTATAATTCGACCATCAACACTTCTTATGACGATTTGCTGCATCAGCACCATGAGGTTCATTCCAGCATGTGGTCCTACAGTTTCCGTCTGAATTTCTGGACGAAACTTTGGAACAAGCTTGAGGTTCATGCTTCGGCACGTTACAATTCGCCAACTCAAGGCCTCTATTCCATGCGCAAGGCCCGTTATGGCATCGACTGCGGCCTGCGTGCCGATTTCTTCGACAAGAAAATGTCGGTCTTCGTCAATGCTCAGGATTTGTTGAATTCCGCTAGTTGGGGTCAGACCAACGAAAGCCCATATATCCATTCAACGAGCGACAGCAAGTTCAACATGCGTAGCATCAGTGTTGGTGTGACTTTCCGTTTTGGCAAGATGGAACTTGAAAGTGCAGCACGTCAAGGCAGCGAAGACACGACCGGCGGTGCTAAAGAAATGTAATTATTGAATGATTCCTTTCAGCACTTCCCAAACCAGACTCGGTTCAAAGCCTTTCTGAATGGCGTAGGCAGCCAGTTTCCGTTTTTCCTCGAAAGGTGTTGCGGCTTTCACTTTCTTGGTTTTGAGAATTTGCTCTAACTTCTGGCGGTAAAGTTCGCCATCATATTCCGATAAGGCATTGCTGATGAGTTCGTCAGCAATGCCTTTTCGTTTCAGGTTGAATCGGATTTTGTTCACGCCCCAGCCGCTTTGGTTGATTTTCCCCCTTACGAAACTGCGTGCAAAACGCTCGTCATCAACGAAACGATTGTCGATGAGGTAATCAAGGATTTCCTTTTTATCGCTCCCGGGAATGTCGAAGGTCTTCAGTTTGTCCGTCACGTCTTTGGTGCAACGTTCCTGATAGGCGCAGTATTTCGCCATTTTGTCGAGGACTTGGTCGGGTGTAAGCGGTTTTGAGGGCATCAACGATTCAACAAATAAACAAAAAACAATTCAACAATTTAGCATTCAATCTTCATGTCACCAAACTTAATCCACCCGATTTTTCGTAATATTTCGCTGAAAATCAAGGATAAGACGGCGGGCAAGACGAAGCACACGAGTAACATTCCTAACCACATGTTCATGCCACCTTCGGGCATGGCGGTATAGATGCCGATAGGCCCGACCAAACCACAGGTGCCCATGCCGGCACCGATAGGAATGTTCTGCAAATGAAAGACACAGGTTGAAATCGGTCCTGTGATGGCGGCTGCCAAAGTCGGTGGAATCCAGATGCGCGGGTTCTTGACGATATTGCCCATCTGCAGCATGGAAGTGCCTAAACCTTGTGCAACGAGTCCGCCCCAACGGTTTTCGCGGAAGCTAATCACGGCAAAACCAATCATCTGTGCACAGCAGCCTGCCGTGGCAGCACCGCCTGCCAGTCCGCCCAAGCCAATGGCAAGGCAAATGGCGGCCGAACTGATGGGCAAGGTGAGCACCATGCCGATGACCACCGAAACGATGATGCCCATCAGGAAAGGCTGCATCACGGTGGCTTTTTCGATGAAAGCACCTAAAGCCGTCATTACGGCATTGATGGCCGGACCGATAGCAAAGGCAATCAGCACACCGCTGATGATGACCGTTGCTGGTGTCACCAAAATATCGACTTGCGTCTCCTTATAGACCATCTTGCCCAATTCGATGGCCACGATGACAGCGATGTAAGCACCCATCGGGCCGCCCAATTCGTTTCCTGCAATGCCAACGGCAATGGCACTGAAAAGCACCAAACCTTTGCAACCCAAAGTATAGGCTATGGCGACGGCAATAGCGGCGCCAGTGGCTTGCTTGGCATACTTGGCAATGGTGGCGAAGGCCTCAATGCCGGTTTTGTCGCCAATGGTCTGGAAAATCGTTCCAATGAGCAATGAGGCGAACAGGCCTAAGGCCATCGCACCCAAGGCATCGACGAAATAGGCCTTCCAGGTCGTATCGACGCCTTTGCGTGTGCAGAAATCTTTGAATTTTGACATCAGAATTCAATGGCTTCAATGCCCTTTTCTTTCATGAAAGCAGGTAGTGGACTGTTGTTTTCATCGACGGCAGCAATGCAGTTGGTGACAACGCGAACGTTTTCGGCAGGATAGAATTCGAGAAGGTCTTTCAGCGTTTCATAGACGCAATAGTCGGAAGCGATGCCGCAAATGTCGATGCCAGTGAAACCATCGGATTTGGTCATTTCTCTGACGCGCGCTCCGCTTTCTTCATTTTGAAGGATGGAGTATTCTTCCTTTTCAGCGATGTTGCCCTTGTGGAGGTATTCAACCTTCATGTCAAGGCCATCGAGGGCCTCTTGTAGATTAGGATAGACGTTGACGCCTTCTGTGCCTTGTACGCAGTGGGCTGGCCATGTGCCGCCATTATCGACAAACGAACTGTGGTTGGCAGGATGGAAGTCTTGGGTAACGACGATGTGACTATAGTTGTCGATGGCATTGCTTTTCAAGGCTTCAGCTAAGGTTTCCATGGCTTTAGGACCGTTAGCGACGGCTAAGCTGCCCGTGGTGAAGTCGATTTGCGGGTCAACGATGATGAGCAAACGTTTGGGTTGCTTCACTTCAACCGTAGTCTCGTCTTCAGGTTTCACTTCTTCTTGTTTCTGGTTCTTGTTGCCGCAGCCAGCGAAAACCATGGCCACGATGAGCATTGCTGCTCCGAAAATGTGTTTTTTATTCATTTTATGATTGTTTTGTGTTTCTATTTATTCTGCAAAATTACAACTTTTTACTTTCCAAACAGCCTTTTTATCCAATCGGTATGACCCATGCGGCGCAGACTGTTTTTCACCCATTCGCGGTTTTCGGGCTTGTACCAGAAAAAGAAGCGTTGCTGGGCCAGCTTTTCATCTTTGGTCTTGGGCACGAAAACGGGTTCCAAAGTGTAGGGATTGTAGCCTGAGTAGTAAATCTCGGTGGCCAAAGTCATAGGTGTTGGCGTGAAGTCTTGCACTTGTTCCAAATGGTAGCCGAGTTCCTTGGTCTTCACGGCCAAATCGGCCATGTCCTCCAGATAACAGTCGGGATGGGAGGAAATGAAATAGGGTATAAGTTGCTGTTTTAGATTTTCTTTTTCGTTGATGAGGTCGAATTTCCTTTTCAGCTTCACGAACATGTCGAATGATGGCTTGCGCATCAGTTTCAGCACGGCATCGGAGGTGTGTTCGGGTGCCACTTTCAGGCGTCCGCTGACGTGGCGCGTCACCAGCTGGCGGAAATATTCATCGTAGCCCATGGCTCGGTTTTCCTCGGCACTGCTTTCGTGCAGGAAAAGGTCGTAGCGGATGCCCGATCCGATGGTGGCTTTCTTGACTTTCGGATGCTGGTCAACCTCTTTATAGATTTCCAAAAGCGGATGATGGTCGGTGTTGAGGTTCTTGCAAACCGTTGGCTGCAAGCAAGTTGGCCGCGCACATTTGGCACAAAGGCTTTCATCTTTGCCTTTCATGCGGTACATGTTGGCCGAAGGTCCGCCCAAGTCGCTGATGTAGCCTTTAAAGTCTTCCATTTCAACGACTTTCTCCACTTCTTTCATGATGGATTCCTTGCTGCGCGAGGCGACGAATTTGCCTTGGTGTGCCGAAATGGTGCAGAAGGCACAGCCGCCAAAACAGCCGCGATGCAGATTGATGGAATGGCGAATCATTTCGTAGGCCGGAATTGTGCCGCGTTTTGCATATTTCGGGTGCGGCAACCGCGTGTAAGGCAAATCAAACGAAGCATCAATTTGTGCTTCAGTGAAAGTCGGCAATGGTGGATTGATGATAAGCCTTTGATTCCCAACTTCCTGTATCAGCCTTGCGGCAATTTTCTTGTTCGATTCCTCTTCAATGTGCTTGAAATTGGAAGCGTATTGCCGTTTATCTTTCAGGCAGGTTTCGTGCGAGACCAATTCGATGGTCTGACCTTCAAAATCGGGTAGGGGAGTGCCCTTATCTTGCAGGAAAAACGTCTGCTTGATGTCGGTCAGTTCGTTGATTTTCCTGCCTTGCTCCAAGGCCTTGGCAATTTCAACAATGGTGATTTCGCCCATGCCGTAAACGCCCAAGTCGGCTTTCGAATCGACTAAAATGCTGGGCTTCAAGGTGTCCGACCAATAATCGTAATGCGTCACGCGGCGCAATGAGGCTTCGATGCCGCCGATGACGATGGGCACATCGGGATAAAGCTTTTTCAGGATGTTGCAATAGGTGATGGTCGCATAATCAGGACGGAACCCGGCTTCGCCGCCTGGCGTATAGGCATCGTTTGAGCGGAGGCGCTTGTTGGCGGTGTAGTGGTTCACCATCGAATCCATGCAACCGGCGGAAACACCGAAAAACAGGCGCGGCTTGCCGAATTTCTTGAAGTCGCGGAGGTCATCGCGCCAGTTGGGTTGCGGAATCAAGGCGACACGATAGCCGGCGTGTTCCAAAACGCGCCCGATGACGGCAGCGCCAAAGGCCGGATGGTCAACGTAGGCATCGCCCGTGATGAAGACCACATCTACCTCGTCCCAGCCGCGCAGGTCGGTCTCTTTTTTCGTTATCGGAAGCCAGTCTAATAAGTTCATCGTTTGATATTTTATGCAAAGGTAGGAATAATTTGTGAATGGATATACTGTTTTAGGCATTGATAAAATTCCCATTTTTCGCATAGGAAAGATTTATTTCTAAACTTCGTTCTTTATCTCGAAAATAATTCCGACTTTTGCACCCGCAAAAATATCGCGTTAATAAGTTTGTAAATAATTATAAATCAACGATATGAATAAAGTTTTAGGCGAAGTTGGCCACGCTTTGGCCAGCAGGAAGTTCTGGATCGAACTCATCATTATGACCCTTGGCATGCTTCTTACTGCAGCGGCCGTCTATTATTTTCTTGTCCCAAGCAAGCTGATCGTGGGAACTATCTCGGGTTTCTCCATCGTGCTGTGTGGCATTTTCGAAAACATGGGCATCCATCTCAGTCTTTCCGTAGTCATCATGGTTATCAATGCCATCTTGCTGATTTTGGCTTATTTCCTCATTGGCAAGGAATTCGGCTTGAAGACGGTTTATTCCGCCATGATTCTGGGTCCTTTGACCGACTTTTGGGATGCAGTCTTGCCTTGGCAGACTTTCGCGACTCCAAACCCCATCACCGGAGCCGAATCGGTCATGGGCGACCCTTGGTTCGACCTCTGCTGTTTCGTGCTGATGCTCAGCGCCGCTCAAGCCCTGATGTTCTCCATCAATGCATCTACTGGCGGTCTTGACATCTTAGCCAAAATCGTCAACAAATACTTGCATTTCGACATTGGCAAGTCGGTCTCCATTGCTGGTGCCATCATCTGCCTTTCGGCTTTCGCCATCAACCCATTCCGCATGGTCGTCATCGGTCTTATCGGTACATGGATTAACGGCCTTGTGGTCGATTATTTCACCGCAAGCCTCAACAACCGCAAACGTGTCTGTGTCGTCACAAAAGACTACGACCGCGTGCGCCGTTACATCATCGATGATTTGAAACGCGGCTGCACGCTCTACGAAGTGATTGGCGGTTACACCAACGAAAAATCCATCGAATTGGAAGCCCTTTTGACCAAAGACGAATTTTCATCCTTGATGGAATTCCTGAACAAGAACGAAATCAACGCTTTCACCACGGCAGGCAATGTGAGCGAAGTATATGGTCTTTGGGCAAAAGACAGGAAGAAATCGAAACATCACGCCGAAAAACGATAAATGCTTCGTTTTTTTTAAGATAGAAATCACGGTCGGGATGCTGGCTGTGATTTTTTTTTGGGGAACTATATACCTGATGGCACAAAAAGAGATTGCAATTTTACTGCCGCTGTCAAAAAAAATGTTTTTGTTTGTGCCAACAGGTAAATAAGTGCCTATTTTTTCGCTTTGCAAACGTTAAATCGGAACGAAAAATAGGGCGTAAAATTCGGAAAATTGATGGTTTGGTGCCGTTTTTTGCGTTTTTTTTGTATAAAATCGATGTTTTGAAGTTTGGAAGAAAAAAGAGAAGGAATTTGATGATAAATGATTGAAATGATGATGGTTGAATGTTGAATAAAGAAGACGTTAGACGATGGATTTAACGATTTAACATTTAACGTTTAACATCATGACGACTTCAAGCGAAAAAGGCGGAATTTCATTTTTCTAACTAGGGAAATTTTTTTCTCTAACTAGAGAAATCATTTTTGGCTTTGCAGACACTTCGAAATGTTAAATGTTAAAATGTTAAACGGATGGAAAAATGTTATGCAATAGTATGCTTTCAGACCCCAAGTTGTTTTTTTTTGGAAACAAATCTGAAACAAATCTATAACAAATTTTTTTTCTTTCCTCCTCTCCGATTCCCCCTAATCGGGGGTCATCGGGTTCCGCATCTCCGATGCTCTGCCGGGTACGAATCGAGCGGTTGTGAGATTCAGAGGCGGATAGAGTAAAGTTTTGTGGGTTTTGAATGTTTTGGTTATAAAAAGGTCAAATTGTATATTGTTGCCAAACGTTATGCATGACGGTCTTCTTTTGCTGCAATAATATTCCTACCTTTGCACCCGCATTCACTGACGCAATGGCAAGACGTAAGTATCTACATATCCTCCTGTTCCTTCTGGCGGCCTTCTTCACGGCCTGCAAGCCTCCCATTGACCCTAAGGCACAGTTGCGCAAGGCAGAACGCAACATTGAAACCAATCCCGAAGCGGCCTTGGCCAGCCTCGATTCCATCCTTAACCCCGACCTCTCGCTCCGCCATGCCGACCACATGAAATATGCCTTGCTCCATGCGGAAGCCACTTATCTGAGTTTTAAAGAGGTGAAAAACGACACTGCCATCTTCGAGGCTTGCCGTTATTACGAGAAAAAGCAGGATTTGCCACAGCATACAAAAGCCACGCTTTACAGTGCCTGCGTGCTGGAAGCGCAAGGCCAGACCGATGCCGCCGTTGATGCCTACAACAAGGCCTTCGCCTTGGCAAGCCAAAACGCCGACAGTGCGCTTATGGCAAAGGCAAAGCATTATTTGGGAAATCTGAATT
>JAKSMV010000038.1 GCA_024400425.1 Bacteroidales bacterium | reverse complement strand
TTTTTGTGAACCAAATAACAATAGATTTCTTCCCTACGGTCGAAATGACATTGTTATTTGGTTCACATAATCATAAAGCCTAAAGATACCTTCCTTCGTCGGTATGACATAGGCCTTTTTGAGAAGTGCATCAACAACCCATAACCTTACTTACGAATTCTTCTCACCAAGTCGAAAAGCAAGCCCGTCGGGCAGAGGAAACGGCACCATGCGCGGTTGATGAAGAGCGAAGCCGCCAAGATGATGACGGCAAACACCACGCTGAAGACAGTGAGGCTACGAACGCTGAACACGCTGAAAGGCTCGAAAAAGACCAAATTGGTGATGATGCCCAAGGCAAGCAAAACCAAGATAACCAACAGATACAGTTTCCTGATTATCAGGAGAACCGTTACAAGCTTGTTTGACATTTTCACCTTTTTCTTGCATGCCTTTCCCACCATTTCCTGCAAGGCACCCATCGGGCAAAGATAGGTGCAATAGAACGCTTTCCCGGTGAACAGAGGCAGCATGACGGCCAAAAGTGCAACCAACACAAGCACCCATTCCGTTGCAAGCGAAAGCCCGTTGGTGAGCCAACCATAAAACAGATAGAGCGACATCATCGCATCGCGCCAGAAGCCAAGGATAAGGATGGAAAGCAGCAAAGTGATGAGGCGCAAGGTCTTGGTCTTCTGCGGGATGAAGAAGCATACCAAGGCCATGACCACGACCAGCAAGATGCAGAGGTTGGGCCAAAGTGCGCTGTTGTCGGTAGCCTCGGCGACGCTTTGCCGCGACACCACTGCCAGTCGCGCCTTCAGGCTGTTCTGTATGCCCCTCGACGAATAGGTGGCGCCGCTGACGGCATCGACATCTTTCTGCAAGGCTTCGTCAACCGTAAGGCCGTTCCACGACTCAAAGAAGCCGGCATTGGTCACGCTCTTGAGGAAACCAGGTGTTTCGCGATTGGCCAAAATCCTGACTTGCATTATCTTCCCTTCCTTGTCGAGGGCGATGAGCAAAGGCGTAGGTCCAGCATAGCCCTTGACACCATCGGAATAAGGCGACGAGAGCAAGACAGAGCCAACCGTCTCATTCTCGGCGTCTTTCACTGCAAAATAGGAAGTGTCGAGCAGCTGTAACTGTTGTGCATCGGGAAACAAGTCCTGGATTTCGGAAAGTTCGATGCTTGGAAGGCTTTCGTCGGCCTCGTCATTTTCCTTATTGAAAATACACACTGCAACGACGGCAACTAAAGCCGCCAAAATCAACCAATTAAGTATTTTGTCAATCTTTTTCATTTCCATCAAATTTTCAGCAAAGTTATAAAAAAGAGAGACATGAATTTTCTTGATTTCACAAAACTCGTAAAACCTCAGTCCCCAAGTCCCTAAATCCCACAAATCAATGCTTCGGCTCCCCTTCGACTTGCTTCGGCTTGCTTCGGCTCCGCTCAGCAGCCACCGCTCAGGGAACAGCTCAGCGTCCCACAGTCCCTAAGTCCAATTGTCCCTAAGTCCACAAGTCAATGCTTCGGCTCCGCTCAGCAGCCACCGCTCAGGGAACAGCTCAGCATCCCATAGTCCCTAAGTCCAATTGTCCCTAAGTCCACAAATCAATGCTTCGGCTCCGCTCAGCGTCCCACAAAGTCCCTCAGTCCCAAAGTCAAATTGTCCCATTGTCAAAAAAGTCCCCCAATCCACCAATATTTCCTCAAAAACCCCTATCTTTGTGCCCAAATACAACACAAGAATCATGTTAGTCATCGGCATAGCAGGCGGTTCGGGTTCGGGAAAGACCACCGTCGTCAAGGAATTGGTAAATCAACTGCCTGAGAATTCAGTATCAGTCATTTCGCAAGACGCTTATTATTACGATAACGGTTTCCGCACGCCTGCGGAGAAGAAGCAAATCAACTTCGACCACCCCGATGCCATCGAATGGGACCTGCTCATCGACCACCTCGACCGCCTGAAAAACGGCGAGACGATACCGATGCCAATCTACACCTACGTCACCTGTGCGCGCTCCGAGGAAGTGATTTATGTGCATCCCACCGAAGTCATCATCGTGGAAGGCATCATGGTCTTGACCAACGAAGAGCTGCGCAAGCGCATGGATATCAAGGTGTTTGTCGATACCGATGGCGACGAGCGCCTGATGCGCATCATCCGTCGCGACATTGCCGAGCGTGGCCGCACCTGGGAAGACGTACTGCGCCATTACCAGACTTTCGTGAAGCCTATGCACCAGCAATTCATCGAACCGACCAAACGCTCAGCCGACATCATCTTGCCACGCGGCTCAAGTCCCGTGGTGATTGACATTTTGGCTTCGCGAATCAAGATGCAGCTAGGGAAATAAGGCCGGAAAGAATGGCGTAAGTTTTTAATGAACCGCAAATTACGCGGATTGCGCTGATTTTCAATAAACTACAGATTATTCAGATTAGACAGATTTCATTGGGTAAAAATTATAAATGCGCAAGCGCATGAATTGGATAGATTGGGCTGGCGCAAGAAAAAATATTAGACGCGATGAATCGCGTCTCTACAACAACAAAAAAAACCGCCATCCATGATGACGGTTTTTTTATGTTGCCCAACCAGGATTCGAACCTAGACTAACTGATCCAGAGTCAGTTGTGCTGCCATTACACCATTGGGCATCGAAATCGGCGGCAAAGATACAACTATTTTGTGATACGAACGACATTTTATTTGTTTTTTTCTTCGCAGTCCTATTCGCAACCGATACCATATCTTTTTTTTGGGTAATAATTATTGGTGATAAATGAAAAAATATTATTTTTGCACCTTAATTCCTAATTAAACAAATCAAATTAACAACAACATTTAAAACATTAACCTTATGAAGAAGTATTTATTCTTACTGGTTGGTATCATCGCTTTCGCTTTCACAAGCTGCTCAAAAGATACCACTTACCAAGTCAGCAACAAGACTGATTTCACTCTTTACGACGTTCTGTCATTCGAATATCATGGCAGCGACAGAGTGAAGCAAGAAAACATCGGCAACCTCGGTGTTGGCACATCTACTGAAATCATCGTGGCCGACAAACAAGCTGAAAAAGTGAAACTCGCTTTCACATTCGGCGGAGACACTCGTTTCTACACTATTCAATACTACTATCTTGAAGCAAAGAGCAACAAGATTTTCACTCTTGACAACGAAACTATGGTTTCAGAAGATCCTAATGCAAAGGATGGCATGCCTCTCGGCAAGCTGCTGAAATAAGTCATTTGGAAACTCCAAACAAAAAAAGCATCCGGAATCGGATGCTTTTTTTGTTTAATAAGGTTTACGAAACACCTTATTATTGTGCCTTAGCCCAAGTGTCTTTCAGTCCGACAGTCTTGTTGAACACAAGATGCCCAGCAGTGCTGTCCTTATCGACGGTGAAGTAGCCGATGCGCTGGAACTGGAAGTGGTCGAGCGGCTTGACGTCGGCGAGGAACTTCTCCACATAGCACACAGGGCGGACTTCCAACGAATCAGGATTCATCATTTCCTTCATGGCTTCGAGTGGCGTGAGGCCGCTTTCCTGCAGGCGTGCGAGTTCGTCGCGTGGATTTTCGACTTTCCAAAGACGGTCGTACATGCGCACTTCAGCTTCGAGGCAATGGTCGCAACTCACCCAGTGGATGGTGCCTTTCACCTTGCGGTTGGCGCCTGGCATACCGCTCTTCGTGTCGGCATCGTATTCGGCATACACCTCGACGACTTCGCCATTCTCGTCCTTCTTGCAGCCTGTGCATTTCACGATGTAGGCGTTCTTCAGACGAACTTCGTTGCCTGGAGTCATGCGGAAATACTTCTTTGGAGCGTCTTCCATGAAGTCTTCCTTCTCAATCCAAAGCTCGCGGCTGAACTCAATCTTGTGGCTGCCAGCAGTTTCGTCTTCAGGATTGTTGATGGCTTCCATCTCCTCCACCTGGCCTTCAGGATAGTTGGTGATGACCAACTTCACCGGATTGACGACTGCCGAAACGCGGGTTGCCGTTGCGTTAAGGTCTTCGCGAAGCGAACTTTCCATCAGGGCGAAATCGTTCAAGGCATCGTAGGTGGTGTAGCCAATCTTGTCGATGAACTTGTGGATGGCCGATGGCGTGTAGCCACGGCGACGGAAACCGCAAAGCGTGGGCATGCGAGGATCGTCCCAGCCACTCACGAGGCCTTCGTTGACCATGATGAGCAGGTTACGTTTGCTCAACAAGATATAATTGAGGTTCAGCTTGTTGAACTCGGTCTGGCGTGGACGGTTGTCGTCCAAGTCCTTGCCCTCCTTCAGCTCGTCGATGAAATAATCGTACAACGGGCGGTGAACCACAAATTCCAAAGTGCAGAGCGAGTGGGTGACGCCTTCGAAGAAGTCGCTTTGTCCGTGGGCGAAGTCGTACATCGGGTAAGCGTTCCACTTGGTGCCTGTGCGATGATGTGGCGTTTTCACAACACGGTAGATGATAGGATCGCGGAAGTGCATGTTCGGGTTGGCCATGTCGATTTTGGCGCGCAACACCATACGGCCTTCTTCAATCTCGCCATTGTTCATCTTGTTGAACAATTCCAACGATTCTTCAATCGGGCGGTTGCGGTAAGGGCTATCGATGCCGGGTTGCGTAGGCGTACCTTTTTGTGCCGCAATCTCTTCCGAGCTCTGTTCGTCGATATAGGCCTTTCCTTCCTTGATCAGACGGATGGCAAAATCCCAGAGTTGCTGGAAATAATCGGAAGCGTAATATTCGTTACCCCACTGGTAGCCAAGCCATTGGATGTCTTCCTTGATGGCATCGACATACTCCATGTTTTCCTTGGTAGGGTTAGTGTCGTCGAAGCGCAAGTTGCACACGCCGCCATGCTTGGCAGCAATGCCGAAATCGAGGCAGATGGCCTTGGCGTGGCCGATGTGAAGGTAACCATTAGGCTCTGGGGGGAAGCGCGTCTGTACGCGTCCACCATTCTTGCCGTTCTTGAGGTCTTCCTCAACCATCGCTTCAATGAAATTGAGCGATTTCTTTTCCGTTACTTTTTCTTCTTCTGGGTTTGTCATTTGTTCAAATGTGTTAAAAACGGTGCAAAAGTAATACAAAATGTGCCTTTTTCGCAAAATGGCACAAAAAAAGGCGACCGAAGCCGCCTTTCGTTGTCATTCGATTGGGAATCAATAGGCTTTATATTTGTCGCCAGTCTTTTCGATGAGGATGCGGTAATACTCGTCGCTATACTTCGGGTGATCACTGTTGATAGGTGTATATTTCTGACCAGGAACAGGTTGCGAAGCAGTGTTGAGGTTGCCGTCCATATACTTCATGAAGAGGGTGTGATAGAAGTTCTTCCAAGTCTTGCAGAGTTTGTCGGCTTGCGTGCACGAGAACTCGGTGAGTTGGCGGATGGCTTCTTTCTGGTTCTTGCAGCCGTTGGCGCGGTTGTCGATTTCAGGAACCAACGTGTTCACCCAATTGCCTTCAAGCTGATGTTGCATCTTGTCAATCTCAGGATGGATGTAATCGTATTTGGTGTAAGCCCAGTTGCTCATCTGGTTGAAGATCCAGAAGGCCGAGGTCTCCGACCATTCGGTCATCGAGCCATTGCCCACGCGGAAGCATTCCGGGATTTGGGTCATGCAAGTGTACATTGGGCAATAGACGGTGCTGGCTGCATCGTCAACGCCAAACCAAATGATGCCGCCGAGAGGAGCTGGCAGATAGCCACGGCATTGGGCGACGAACGAGAAACCAGTCTGTTGGGTTGCAGTGGTACGCTCGTGAACATAGCTCACGCCATCCACTTCCCAATCCATTGGGCGCCAACGATATGGGCAATGGAATGGACCAGCGCCAAAGTCTTGGCTCATGTCGAGTTCGGTGCCTTCGAGGTGGTCACGCATGAAATCCATCACGTCGGTCACGCTGACTTTCTGCTTGGGCTGCACCCAAAGAGGCATACGGTTGGTTGGGAAGTTCTCAGGAGTTTGGCACATGCCAGCCTTGTAAGGTTGCACGCGCTTGATGTCGCGACCCGTAGCATAGCCCCAGTATTGATCCATGCCGTCAACGACCTTGTTGAACATGGCCCAAACGCGCATGTCGCAGCCACGGACAGTACCGAAATCAGCAGGGCAATACACATCGGAGAACGAGAACTGAGCATCAGGACCATCGTAAAGCTTGCTTTCCTTGGCGAAGCTGATGACGTCGTCGGCATACACGCAGTCGATGTTGGCATCCTTGAAGAGCTTGTCGATGTTCTTGTAGGTGATGCTGGTCTTGCACTTGCGCGAAGCCAACGGGAATGTGGTGATACGGGCTTGGTTGGCGTGACCTGAGACATAGCCATCAGGGATGCGGCGAGCCACCCAAACGGCGCCCTTGTTTTGCTTGCCCTTGCCAATCATTTCGAGAATCCAGCACTCTTCGGTGTCGGCGATGGAGAACGACTCGCCTTCGCTGACATAACCGTAGTTAGCCACGAGGTCGGCCATGACCTTGATGGCTTCGCGAGCCGTCTTGGCGCGTTGCAAAGTGATGTAAATCAAGCTGCCATAGTCCATGATACCTTGGCCTTCCCAGAGGCATTCGAGGCCACCGTAAGTGGTTTCGCCAATGGCCAGCTGCCATTCGTTCATGTTGCCAACCACGTTATAAGTGTGAGCCACTTGAGGAATCTGGCCGCGGAAAGCGCCACCGTCCCAGTCCCACACATCGAGCATGGTGCCTTCGGGATAGTCGGCTGCCGGATAATGATAAAGTTCGCCGTAAAGCACATGCGAGTCGGCGGCATACGAAATCATGCAACTGCCATCGGCAGAAGCGCCTTTGGTAATCAAGAAGTTAGTGCAGGCATTGGCTTTGCCGAAGCAAAAGACGAGAGCCAAGGCCACGATTGCAGAAAATGCTTTTTTCATATTGAATAGATTTTGATGATTGTCGGTATTCGAGGGGACAAAATTAGTAAAATGTTTCGTTGAGCGTTGCCGATTTACAAAATTGATTTTTGACTATGACCATTGACTATGACCATGGCCGCTTGCTGAAATCAGACAGCGGTCATGGTCATAGTCGGCGGTCATAGTTTATTATAAAAACATAAGAATGTATAAAACAACAACATATCCGACGACAAACGACAACAAACGCTTACTGTCGATTACAAACGTTTAATCAACGGCTTAGTCTTGGCAAGGTTCGCACTTTTGCAGTGAAGAAAACAAGGAAACTATGAAACAATTTGAATATGTACCTGAAATAACATCAGAGCTTAACGACAAAACAAAGATGGAACTGCGAAAATATGTTCTGGAATATTATAAGAGTAAATTAAAAGGAAAAGAAGTGGTCAACAAAGACACAGGCATTACCATTCACTTTTCAATGACATCAGGAAGAAAAACCGCCATGGGAGAAGCCATGTATCAGAAAAAAGCCGAAATGATTAGAATTTTGCCAGAGTTGGTAGAAAATGCCATTTATAACAATTTTGGAAAACGAAAACCTGACGAGAGCCAAGAAATCATTGGATACTTGAATTTTAAAGGGCGTTGCAAACTTGACGGCAAAATCGAAAATATAAGAATCGCTGTGCAATTTCAAAAAAGTGCCAAATTCTATTACAACATTGAAATAAACATGATTAAATGAAAACGGATGAAAATCTAAAGAGTCCTGTTTCCGGTATTCTCTCATCCCGATTTTCATCCGTATGGTTTTGTTATCGCGGGGGGTACATCCAAAAGGCCGTCCCTTTACGTCTTGATAATCAATTCATTTTTCTTTCCGTTTCCGCGACCAACTGGTTGCAAAAATACAATTAATCCGAATATCAGCATCTATTTTTTTCAAATAATCCCAAAATCCTAGCAAAATGAATAATGAAGAATACAATCCAATTGAAGTTCCAACAGGTGATGGCAAAGACGATATAAAAATCCGTGAAGAAATCATTTCTGAAGTTTATCGCAAATGGTACGAAAACAACCCATCCAAATCAGTTTATAATGCAGATTTAAAGGATGAAATTAATGTTCGTTTTTTGTCCGTAAATGAAACCATCCACCACGCATCAAAATCATATTTGTCAACCTTAGTTGTGTTGCAGTTAGATTTGATTCTGAGAAATGCACACCAAATAGGGAAGCCGGTTAAAACAAAACCAGAAGTGAAAAACCAATCAGTTTTTACAAAAATGTTAATTATGGAATGTCCATTAATAGGAATAGGAACCGCCAAATTAACAGTAGGTGTAAAAAAGAAATCCGGAATGAAAATTCAATATTGCATAACCGCATTAGGGGTATAAAAAAATACCATCGGAGTTATAAAGGGCTTGGCAGTCGCCATTTCCCGTCCGATGGTTTTGACTGCAAAAATACAATTAATCCCAATATCAGCATCATTTTTTTCAAATAATCCCAAAATCCCGACAAAATGAACTATCTTAGCATCTTGAAAACAGCGCAATCCATGGCATCACAAACCTTTGTAAACAAGAAACTTGAATTCGTCGAAGAGTTGGTACGCTTCACCGACTCCAACATTTTTCTGACAGGAAAAGCCGGAACGGGCAAGACCACCTTCCTCCGCAACCTGCAGTCGAAGACCTTCAAGCGCATCATCGTCCTTGCTCCAACGGGAGTAGCTGCCATCAACGCCGGCGGGCAAACCATACACTCGTTCTTCCAACTGCCTTTCGGGCCACAGCTTCCCGAAGATGCCGGTGCCAACGCATGGCGGCAAAACGCCAAGGCCAGCACACTGGCATCGCAATTCCAGAAAATCAGAAAGAACAAAATCAACCTGATACGCAGCCTCGACCTTGTGGTCATCGACGAAATCAGCATGGTGCGAGCCGATGTGCTCGATGCCGTCGATGCCGTGCTGCGTCGCGCCCGTCGGAGTTCGAAACCCTTCGGAGGCGTGCAACTCCTCATGATTGGCGACGTCCACCAGCTGGCTCCCGTCGCGCGACCCGAAGAATGGAGCGTGCTTGCACCTTATTATAATACACCCTACTTCTTCGGCAGCCATGTCCTCCAGAAATCAAGCTACCTCTGTGTCGAGTTGGAGCACATCTACCGCCAACACGATGCCGACTTCATCACACTATTGAATAAGGTGCGCAACAACCAGATGGATACCCAATGCCTCCGTCTCCTCAACCTTCGCTACCGCCCCGACTTCAATCCAAAAGACGAAGAAGGCTACATCACGCTGACTACCCACAACTACCAAGCCGACAAAATCAACGAATCGAAACTTGATGCCATCAACAGTCCAATGCTGCATTTCGAAGCCGAGATAAAGGGGACTTTCCCCGAGAACACCTACCCCACCAAGGAAACTCTCGAACTGAAAATCGGGGCACAAGTGATGTTCGTCAAGAACGACCCAAGCAGCGAGAAAGCCTATTACAACGGGAAGATTGGCCTGTTGGTTGGCTATGACGAAAAAGATAGCTCATTGGAAGTGAAATGCGACGGAGGAATCATCAAAGTGACACCGGTGGAATGGGAAAACAACGAATACACACTCGACCCCGAGACCAACGCCATCGAAGAAAAGACCGTTGGCACCTTCAAGCAGATTCCGCTGCGTCTGGCTTGGGCCGTTACGATTCACAAGAGCCAAGGCCTCACCTTCGACAAGGTCATCATCGATGCCGGGCAGGCCTTCGCCCACGGGCAGGTTTACGTCGCCCTCAGCCGTTGCACCTCGCTCGAAGGCTTGGTGCTGAAGACGCGCATCCAACCCACCGCATTGGTTGACGACACCTCAGTAGATCAATTTGTCGAACGGATTCCCGAGTTGGAACCGACCCAAGAAAAAGTAGATGACTTGCGTCATCAATACGAACTCGATACCATAAAGGAACTCATCGATTTCAATGGCATTTACCAAGATTTCGGAAGGCTCTCGAAGCATGTGCTGACCAACGACACCTTGTTTGAAGGAAAGATGATTCAAGACCTCTCGCAACGCAGGCAACGCGTCCACGAAGAGCTTTGCAGCGTATCGCTGAAATTCGAAAGCCAGATTTGCAAGCTGCACGCCGAATGTGCGACATGCGAGCAAAACGCCACACTACAAGAACGTATCACCAAGGGAACGACCTATTTCAAGGAACGCTTGGGCGACATCACGAAAGGACTCTTCGAGCTGCCTTTCCAGACCGACAACAAGGCCGTCAACGAGCAAATCGCCGAAGCACTGAAGCTGCTGCAAGAAGACCTGTTCGTGAAGAACGCCTGCCTGGAAGCCTGCAAAGACGGCTTTTCGGTGACCAAATACCAAAAGACCAAATCGACAACAATTCTTGATGCCGAGAAAGACGCCAAGAAGAAAATCACCATCCACGACGACACGATGGACCAAAGCTCGCTCTACAAAACCTTGTCGGCATGGCGGCGCGGCTTGGCCGAAGAACTCGATGTCAGTCCATTCACCATTGCCCACAACACCATGCTTAAAGCCATTGCGCAAGAGATGCCTACCAGCTGCGCTGCGCTGAAGAAAATCAAGGGCTTTGGAGAGAAACGTGTGAAACTCTATGGTGCCGACATTATCAGCATCGTCTTGAAACATTCAGGTTTCAAACCCATTGAAAAACCAAAGCCAGAACCTGAATCGGAACCTGAGCCCGAGTCGGAACCTGAGCCAGCGAAAGTGAAAGTCAGCACCTACGAGCAGACCCTTCAGATGCTTCAGAGCGGAATGACAGCCGAAGAAATCGCCGGCGAACGCCAGTTGCAACTTTCCACCATCCAAGGCCATTTCGCTCGGTTCGTCGGTCAAGGCCTATATGATGCCGACAAATTCCTCCCAAAATGGAAAGTCGAAGAACTGAAAGACTATTTCGAATCGACGGGCGACCGAAGCTCAGCTGCTGCAAAAGACGTGTTAGGCGACAACTTCTCATTTGGCGAAATCCGCATCATGCTCGCACAACTCGACAGGGAACATTTCTTCGAGAATTTGCAGCAAGATGATGAGGATTAGAAAATGATTCCTAATTTTGCCCTCCAAATTTCAACCCTATGAAAAAGTTATTTTTATCCATCATTTTTGCGTTCACAGCCTTCTTGATGAACGCTCAGGAAATCAAGACCCTCAATTGGGGCGGCGTTGATAGACAATATCTTGAATACGTCCCTGAAAGCTATACAGGAGATACTCCAGCACCTGTGTTGTTCTTCCTACACGGATTGGGCGACGACATCAACAACAGCTTCAGCAGCACCAACTTCAAGCAGATAGCCGATGAAAAAGGTTGGATTCTTGTGTATCCTCAAGCCTTGGACTACACACTCACTCTTCCATACGGCATTGGCAGTTACGACTTTGGCACAGCGTGGACAGCTGGCGTTACCATCGCAGTAACATTTACTATCTATGGAATGCCTCTCACTTTCAATGTCACACTGAACGATGGCGTTGATGATTCAGGCTTTCTCAATTCACTCGTCGATGAAATGGAAAGCAACTACAACATTGATGCCGACAGCGTGTTCTTTGCCGGATTCTCAATTGGTGGCTTCATGTGCCACCGCATGGCTATCGAACACGGCGAACGTGTCAATGGCATTGCTTCTATTAGCGGACTGATAGGTACCGACATGAAAAACCTAACACCTGCTGCCAATGTCAATATGCTTTTGGCTTTCGGAACCAACGACCAGGTAATCAGTTACGACGAAGCTAACATCACATACAATGATTTCGGGCCCTACAATGTTGGTTTGCCAGCCGAAAACTCCATTGAATGGTGGCGCAATTTCAACAATTGTGATGAAACGCTTGTTTTCGAGCCATACCCCGACACTATAGATGACGGCCTGACATTCGAGATGTACAGTTATCTGAATGGCGACAACGATTCGCGCGTTTCGTTTTTGAAGGTCATCAACGGAGAACATGCTTGGTACAGCGGTGGCAATTACGATGTGGACTACGAAACCGAAATCTACCGTTTCTTCACAAATACAATCGATGTAACTGATGTCAAAGAAAACGCTTTCGATGCTATGAATGTTTATCCGAATCCTGCCAACGATTTTATTTACATTGGTTTAGATGAACCTTCCGAAATCCATGTTTTCGATCTTCTCGGAAACGAAGTGCTGCACACCATCGCAAACGGAAAGGTTGACGTTTCGTCATTGACAAATGGAATTTATTTCCTGAAGGCTGATGGTAGAACTGCTAAATTGGTGGTTGAGAAATAATTATGTTGATGTTTCGGACGCACGCGGTGCGTCCTTCATGGCTCTAAATTCATCACGCTATAAACATTGTTTCGATTTTTAGCGGACAGCAATAATTTGGCGATGTCCCCCAACTTATTTTGCCATGGCGCAACTGCCTTGCAGTTTCGTGGCAAGCGGAAGCAATTGCAGAGGCAATGCCGCATTCTGCCGCGAAGCGGTGCAAACAAAAAAAAGAGCAGCAGATGGAAACCTGCTGCTCCCTTGAGTTAGCCGTCAGTGCCAACGCCTCTTCATATTAAGGTTCATGCCCCGCTATTTTTATGGGTTTGACTAATCTGCGCTCATGTCGGGACCTGGTTCCGGATAATAGAGGAAAATTTGAATCATGTTTGATACCACCTCAAATGTTAAAGAAGGCCTGATTGGGGTATATCCATCTATTTCTGGCGCAAGAACTTCCATGGTTATTCCAACAGGGACATCTTCGTAAATAATATCTTCATGAATTATTTCAAGATTTTCACGATTCATGCAGTGAACAGTCACAGTTGTTAATACTTGTTGTGGTTGCTCTTCATAATAGAAAGTAATGACGTTTTCGAAGTTTTCTGCTGCTAAAGTAAGCGTTTGAAAATCAACCGACAGTAAAACATAGCCATCAATAGGTAGTGCTTCCTCAACTTTAGTTTCTCCCAAGAAACCTTTCACTATTTTGGATGGTGCCAACTCAAGTTCCGTCCCGATATCCAAGTACTTGACAGTATAGCCAACCATCTTTATTTCCAAGGCGGTTTTCACCTTGCTGAGGCGGCTGCGGACGATGAAATCATCATGCCCGCTGTCCCACCAAACGGATTGTGTGTAAAGCTCTTCATTGGCGAAAGTTTCGCCATTATAGATCATGTCGCCGAAAACCGTCAAAGTGAAGCCGCTCTCGAGGGTGCCGGCAGGCACCATGACCGTGAAATCGATAGGGGTGTCCTTTATGAGTGCCACGCCGCCATCGGCACTGCAGTCGAGGGTGATAATGTGCTTGTCGGTTGCGCTGTTGGTCACAGAGCTGCTGAGGTTGGCTGCGCCGTCGAGGCCGATGATGGTGGTGGTGCATGTGCCCCAAAGCACGTCATCGGCGTTGTTGGACGTGACGACCACGCGCTTCACCAAATAGTTGCAGTTCTCCAAGTTGTGCGTATAAGTCAGGGGGAACACCACTCCGCCCAGCACGTTCTTGAATTCGAGGTCTTCGTCAGTCGAGTGAGCCATCATAGGCATGGCTTTCACACCGAACGAGTTGGCCTTGTAGGCCTGAACGGCGGGCAGGTCGAAGGTGGCCGTGGTGGCCGAGGCTATGGCGTTGTCCGTGCCGGCCGTGCTGACGGTCGGGTAGATGGCCGTGTAGTTGGGGGTGAAGAAGTCGTCGCCTGCCTCAGCCGAATTGAATGAGCCATACTGTGTGTTGGCGCCTTCTTCGAGGCTGAAGTCTTCGGTCGCCACTGCATTGTTGCGCACGCTGATCATGTCGCCTTCCTCCCATTTCACCGCGCTGCCGTCGAGGTAGGTCTTGCTGCCGTCGCCTTCGGCTGTGGCGCGGAAGCCGCGGCCTGTGCCGCCGCTAACGTTGTTGTTGCCGTCGTTTATTTTATCCTTAGTGCATGCCGAAAAAAGGCCTAACAAAAGCATTCCCATGGCAAGCAGGTTGATTGTGTTGTGTCTTGTCTTCATGAATTTCATGTGTTGTGTTTATACTCTCATTTTATAGCTTACTTGTCCCTACATCCAAATCCATGGCTGACTTACGGAAAGTCAAACTCAACGGTTGGGACTTCTTCGGTTGTGTTGCCGTCAATTCCAATTTCCGACCCGCACAGCAGGCCTTGGGCAACGACTTCGACAACCTCGACCTGAGGTGCCTCATAAACTTGCATTTTCCGATTTTCGATAATTTGCTTCATTCAATTCTTTTTATTTAATTCGTTATACCTTATTTTGTTCTATACTGACCTTCAAACTGGCATGGACTCCCATCGCCACAAACCGTCTATTTCACTTGAAAGGCTTGAATATGAGGGGGCAAAAGTACAAAAAACTTGGCAATAACATCCAATTTGTTTTTTAATAACCAAGACATTCAAAACCCACAAAACTTTATCCACATCTGAATCTCGCAACCGCTCGATTCCGCTAAGAGGACACCAATAGCTTGAAAAACGGGTTTCATACACAAACTGCTACATTATGTAGCTTGAGACCCTGAAGCATTTAGATGAGGCTATCACCTATTTCTCATTAATTATGCTCAACATATTCGAATTTTTCTTCTACTTCTGATGGTGTATCTGCTGTGATTTTTATACGTTTTCTTATTGTTGTTCCACTAAAACTATAATTTTCTATATTTTTAGCGGTATATGTTCTTATATCGCCTACAACCCTGGGGAATACGTCAATTTCTGGTTCAGCAATATCGCGGTTTGTATATTTATCCACGTAACGGATCGTCACCGTTATCAAATCTTCTTGTTCCTCATCATAAATGAATACAACTACTTGGCCAGCCTCCACCACAGAAATGGTTATGGATTCCTCTCTCGGTGTATATCCTTCTATTTCTTTTGCGTAAAAAACGCATTCTTCTCCAATATAAGTGGGAAATTCCAGATCATCAGCAAGCATGTTTCCTGAAGCATCTACGTATTTAACAGTCACCCATGTCGACTGCCTGTAATAAAACGTGATAACATTTTCGGAGCGGTCAGGCTTTAGCTTAAACTGAATTTCAGAATCACCATAAATCTGCCACTCATCTATATTAATTGCATTCTCAGTCACTTCCCAGCCAACGGGGAATCTGTCGTCCATTTGTTTAGGCTCCTCCAATTCTTGACCGTCATAATAACCTTAATTCCGCAACACTTTGATTTAACTTTATTTATAAGTTCCTGAGCAA
>JAKSMV010000037.1 GCA_024400425.1 Bacteroidales bacterium | reverse complement strand
TTAACTTTTCTCTTGAAAGAAAAGTTACAAAAGTTCAAGGACGGGCTAATGGGCCCGACACACATGGCGGGCGCTTCCCCGTATCCCGTCCATTCCATCGCGCCCACCCCGGTCGAGGTTTGGCATTCCCAGTGGGGAACAATGCTAATGGCAATATCGTATGTGTAGCTCTCTGGCATGGGGCGTATGTGTTGCTTTTCAAGCCGCTAAATTAGCGAAAAGTTTGGAACGGGCAAGGTGGAATAGATTTTTCGGGGCGGCAACCGCCGCCCCGAAAACAAAACAGATTGGAACGTTTGGCTGATCTATTGAGGAATCTTAAAGTGAAATAATGTCCAGATATAAAGCACAAGAGAAAACACCAAGAAGAAAAAAATAGCTAATCCTTTTAGCCAAAACAGTCTTTCATTCTTGTACTTACATTTTAATTCATCAAGTAGTTTTTCCGATTCAGGAAAAAATCTCTCTGAAAAGAAGACTATTATTCCAAATGGAATATATAATGCCACAATGATTGGAATCGACAAATCATATCCAAGATAAAAAAGCACAATATCCAAAAAAGACATAAAATAAAAAGCAAGAGCTATGATAATTATTGCATGTCCTTGATGAATATAATCTTCCAACGGCATTCTCTTTTTGTAGAATAATGCAATTCTATAAAAGAAATAGTCAAAAACATTTTTCATGATTCTGTTATTTAAATGGTTGATTAATCATTAAGCCTGGGTTAATGCCATTTTCAATCATTGGTGTTATCGTAGTGGAATTATACCAATAAGTGGCTTGCTTCCCTCCAAAAAACCAAATTGTCGATGGAATTGTAAATAATCCAGGTGCAACTATAGCTCCACCTCCAAAAAATGCATCAATTCCATATCCCAACTGTTCATCAATGGTAGTGGCATTGGATAATTGAAAGATAGAAGCCGCTAGACCAAAGCCGCCAAATACTTGACCAAATCTGGTAAATTTAGTGCTGGCTTTCAAAGCGTATTGTTTCATCCCTCCAGTGTATTGGTTCCCATGGAAACTGAAATCATGAATCTTACCATTTTTATCCATCCATTTCTTGAATAGTTCACTATATTGGCGCTCGGATTCAATGGTAGCCCAAAGTCCTCCTGTTGCTGCCACTTTTCCTGCAACTTCCATGTTCTCTTCAGGACTCAAACTCGATGCTTTTTTGATAGTTCCTTTTCCTCCAGGCGGGTCATCGGGCGAAACTCCTTCCGCCACCAGATGCATCGCATGGTTGAACCCTGAGGATATAAGTCCGTTGCACAGGCCGTCCCAGAAGTCGCCGCCGGCCATGGTGGAGGTTACGCCTCCCGAAATGCCGCCTGCGGCTACGGTGGCTGTCCTTGTCCAGAAATCGGAAACCTTAGCCACTTCGCAGATGCCAACGGTCACAGAACTTATGGCCGAGCTTATCGCGCCGGAGGCGGCAAGGCCGCTGTAAGCAATGTGGCATGTGTAGTTCTCAGGCATATGTCGTGCGGTTGCGTTTCAAGTCGCTAAATTAGCGAAAAGTTTGGAATGGGCAAGACGGAAAATAGTTTCGGGGCGGCGGCTGCCGCCCCGAAACGAAATAGCTTCAGTTGCACCTTAAACTGAAATAGTCGTCTGGATTATACTCCATTAATTGGCTTTTAAAAGCCGAATAATAGTCTTCATCAGGAAATACATCTTCAAATTTCTTTAGTTCTAATATAGCCGATTCTTTCCCATCCTTAAAGGCTGAAAACATAAGAAATGAAATTACTAAATCTACAGATACAGGCTTTTGATTGAAACACTTTTCAAATTCATTGGATGCTTTTTGCGTCATCTCGCAATAGGATAAAGTGTCACCTATTTTTCCATATAATATGGCCATATCAGAATATGTTTCGGCTTTTGCTAAATAGGCATTTTCACTAAGCTGGTTAATCCTCTTTTGATATAGTTCTACCATTTCTTTGTATTCTTCTTGAGCTCCTAAAATCAACATTAAGTTGTAAAAGGCCACAGAATTACCGTCATTACATTTTAATGCTTTTTCAAAAAAGCAGCGAGCTGAATCAAGATAATTACTATCGCATTCATCATAGTATGCTTGCAGGAACTTAAAACCTTTATTGTTAAAATCAACATCTTCATTTTGCATTGTTATCTCGCTTTGTCTGTTACAAGCCATTAAAACCACAAACGAAGAAATAAAAATCATCAATTTTTTTGTGTTCATTTTCTTGAGGAATTACTGATAAATTGTTTAATCGTGATGAAAAATAGGTATAAACATATCGGCGTTTATAGGAAGTCCCATTGACGGGACACACCAACCTGATCCCATAAACACATTCCAACCACCTTCTATTTGTAAGCTTACATTTGCAGTACAGGGAATTTCGAAAGATACATCGCCAACGTATGTATAGCCCTCTTGCATGATTGGGAGTGTTCCTCCTGACTCCATTTGCAATGGACTTGAAGCAATTACCTGCCCGTCAGCAATAATGGTCGCATTTGCATACGCATGAACATCCCCTTCAACTAAAGTGTTGTAAGAAGATGCACTTATGGTAAGCACTCGGTGCGTTCCTATATAATTCCCTTCAGAATCAAGTAAAGGCACATCTGCGGCAGTAACATTGTACAACATTTTGTAATTTGCAGTCTGCATTGCACCATAAGTTAAACCATTTGTATCTGAATCAAGAGGCAAGCGGCCTATCTTATTTATTCTAAACTGCTTTGTTCGCTGTCTCACTGGGAGTTGTGTAATTTCATGCATGGCATGGTTCAGCCCAGCGACGAACAGTCCGTCATAGAAGCCGTCCATGAAGTCGCCACCCATCATTTCGGAGGCTACGCCTGATGAAATAGCTCCACCAGCTATCATTGCGGGAATGCGGTGGTAGTTTTGCAGTCCTCGCGTGTGGTATTCTATGCCACCTGTGACGATGGAACCGACGAATCCTGCTGCGGCAGCAGCCAGTACATCGCGGTTATCGAACTTGGCATTCAAAGCGCATGATCCGGCGTGAAGTCCAGCCCTCGCTAGAGATTGCATCCATGGTTTGTTGATCCCCTGGGTCAATTCTCCAATGCCAATGGAGAACATGGCCTGCATACCACCAGCCGCTGCGCCGGCTTCCCAGTTCTCGAAAAATGGGCGGTCGTAATATGAGTTGTTGATGCCATTTTGAATGATGCCGAGTGCTATGCCACCTATGAAAGAACCAATTATCGATTCCCCGCTCGGGTCGGTATATTTTAGCGGGTTGTTGAGGCAATAGGAATAGCGGTTGAAATTCTGTGAGTTGTTGGGGCTTTGCACATAGTTGTCGGGAGAAAGGAATGATGACATCACGGGGTCGTACATGCGGCCATTCATGTTGATGAGGCCGAACTCGTAAAGGTGTTCGTGTCCGGTGAAACCACGGTCGAACATGGGTGCTTCGGAGGCTTCGCCAATCCATGTTTCTGGATTGCGGAGGTTGCCCCAGGCATCGAAGGAAAGTTCCTGCTCGATGTTGCCTTCGGCATCGGTGATGGTGGTCCATGAACCTAGGTGGTCTTTATAGATATAATGTGTTGATTCGGTATTTTCGAATTGTTCTATTATCGCAAATGTTCCCGTTGGCCCATTTAGATATGTCAAAACCTTTTCTTTGCCATTTTCAGAGATGTATTCGCAATTACGTACATAGTGCTTGGTGCGAATGTTTCCATCTACATTTTCGGTCATGCCGATGCGTTGATGGCCGATCCCGTATGTGTATTGCAGAGATTTCTCGTCCTGAAAGATTGCCTTGACCTTGTCGAAAAGAGTGTACGAGATGGAGTCGAAGTCTGAATGGAACAGGTTCCATTCCAGATTTGCGCTTCGCATGGCATGGGGTTTTTCTTCCGGGTCGAACTGTGCATCGCTGAACACGGTCTGCCCATCGACTTGCTTGCTTAGAATACGACCATAGGCATCGTAATTGATATGACTGTTCATGTCATTCAGGGAGATGTCAGTAAGCCTATCTAAGTTGTCATATAAAAAAGTCTCGGTCATGTTCCTCACCTTGTCCGTTCGGGCCTCTAAATTACCAAAATCATTGATAACATAAGACAAAGATTGCAAAATTTTTGAATCAGTGTATGATTTTATGCTGTCAAGCCTTTGATTTACAGGGTTGTAATAATAATGCGAACTGGTTCTTTTCCCAGTGCTGAATTGGCATATCTGCCCCAGAGCATTCACTTCTGATGCTGCCCAGACACGTTCTCCATCTTCGTTAAATATGGATTTCAATATGCCGTTTGAATAGGCGTTTCTGATGGTAACGCCAGAAGGATAGGTGATGGTCTTGACTTGCGATAGGGCATTGTAGGTTAGCGTTTCAACATAATCTCTGTCGCCAATGGTCTCGATGATGCCGTCGTTTCTCAGCAACTCGTCATAAGTGTATCTGATGGTATGTGTTCCATCATTGTCGATATGTTGCACTTGTTTCAATAATCCTTTTTTTCCGTCGCTGTTATCATATAACCATGATTCAATAGCAGATGGGGTTGATTGGCCAGCTATATATTCACGACTTTCTGTCATCCTACCGAGATTGTCGTAGTCATATTCTGTGTGGTCACCTTTGGGTGTGATGTTGGTTTTGACTTGCCCATAGGCATCATAGGTATTGGTTACGGTGCCATAGTCGGGGTCGAAGAGTAGGGTACGGTTGCCCGCCGCATCGTATTGGAGGCTATCCTTCAAGTTAGTATCGGTGCCTATTTGTGTCCATTTCAGTTTTCCGTCGGGATAGTAGCCATAGTTGACCGTGTTACCCATGGCATCCCTGCTTGCAATGGTCAGTCCTCGATAGTCAAGTTCCTGCCATGTGGAATGGCTTCTCCCATCGGAAGTCATGAAAGTGTTTTCTGTCTCCATCCCATTGTAGACTATTTTGCTGCTGCTTCCATCCGGGAAAGAGGTACATTTAAGCCTCAGGATGTCATCATATTCGAATGTGGTGTATTGGGGGACATCGTTCCTGAAATAAGGGAGACTCTTGCAGCTGTCCATGCCAAAATCATTGTAATGTGTATCCTGATAGATGGGTCTTTCGCTCAAACCATAACATACGGTTCGCAATTCTCTGCCGGCAGCGTCAAAGAAGGTCTTAGTTGGTTTATTTCCCGAAATGCAAGACCATTTGTAATAAGCTGCATGTGCAGGAGCGTCTTCATCTATATTACCATCGTCATTTATCCAACGTTTGGCAGTATAGCCTTGAGTGTTGTCGGGATAGGTGACGTGGATGGTAGTGCCAAGATGATTGTCATAATCATATTCAGAACGTTGCCTGTTGCAATCTTCTGTCCATTGCAGTTCTCCATATTTGGGTTCAAAGTGGCTTTTAGTGATGTCGCCAAGAACATTGGTTTCGGCTGATACGAAACGATAATCATCATATTGGAAGTATTTCGGACGCGGTGGAAGACTGTCGTTTGTCGCGCTTAGTGTTTCTTCTGTCGGATTTCCAGCCAAATCATAGTTGTAAGTTGTTGTTGTGGCTAACCCATTGGCATTTTCGATGTCACCACCTGGATAATTCGTTATTTTCCAAGGCAAATAGTTCGCATCGTCCATATAATCGTAGGTGATTAGGGTCTTCTGCTCATCAGTTACTTCCGTGTTGATTGCTCGCACTGTCATCGACTTGGGCCTGTTGACAATCCAGTTGTTGATGAGGGTAGTGTCCTCTTGCTCGTATTCGGTGGACGTGAATGTCTGTTGCTTGCAGGAGCTGACCTCGTCAATCATTTCGTCTTCGCCATCGGTAATCCCATTGCTGACCAGAGGCAACTTTAGGGTGTTGATGTAGAAGCCATGCTCCCCACTTGTCGAGATTGAGTCTTTTTGGTAGTCGTTCTGGATGATGCTCACTATCTGAAGCGAGCCGTCGTCCTGACTATAGTTGTAGTCTTTTTGTTTGGAGACGACCGGGGCAAAGACAAGTTGGTTTGTGTGGCGTTCGAGGTAGTCATTTTCAAACAATGTCTTCGAAACCAAAATGTTCCTTGAATTGTAGGTGAATTGGCTTTCGGTGACCAAAAAGCAATGGCTTCTCATTTGGTCGAAGGAAGAGAATGTCATGGTGCTGTCGATGAGTTTTTCGCCAATTTTCGTAACTGTAGTGGAAGCCTTGAAACCAAGGAAACCACGGCCAAAGTTATGGACTAACAAAGACTTGTAGGAATAATTGGTGCTTGATGTTGGTGTTCCCGCTAAGGGATTTTCTGAGGAAAGACTTCTCAAGGCCTTCCTCGGAAAAGGAATGGCGCGGATCTTTTTCCCAGAATCCCCATCGTTGGCTGACATGGAATAGAAATCACGTTTGCATGGCATCAAGTATTCGTAATCGAAAGATGCCAGGTTTCCCATTCCGTCGGTGATGGAATCGACGCTGTATCGGTTGGTCATTGGGTTGAGGTTGAACAGGTACGAGCAGTATAGCAATGAACGGTTTTCTTTGCCTAGAAAATTTCCCGAACAGAGCGTGATTCTTGGGGGAATGTAGAAAAGAGAATATTCTTCCGTTGCTGCGAAATTGGCTTGAGGCATGCCTTCGGTCGTATGCATCAGCGGTCCAAAGAACAAGAACATTCTATTTTGATATTCATAATCCTCAGCGACAATTAGCAAGTCTGAAATTCCATCTCCATTATAATCACCTGTTTCGATGTAGTGGAAGGATGGGTGGTCAGAGGTTTTGTCTTTGAGTCTAAAACTATGGTCTCCTGGTTCGAAAAAAGGAGGAAGAAGTTCCGTGATATCAAACTGGCTCCAATACAATGCAGATTCCTTGAAATAGTTGACTTGCCATGTTCCGTGGCCGCCATTCTCGTTGGGGACATAGGTTAGGAAATCTGCATTTCCATCACCATTGAAGTCTCCTATGAAAAGCTGGTGCAAATTGGTTAGGACCCCATCGGTATTGAATTGTACGCATGAGTTCTTTGAAGTCATCCTGTACATAATAGCATTATAAACGTTCACATGGCTGCCTGAGTCATTTGCACACCATATTTCGGTGATTCCATCACCATTGAAGTCTGCGGCGGCAAATCTCTGTCCGCCGAAAAAGGTACCATATGTGGCTTCCACAATGCCCATGCCATCCGTATATGAAAGGTATAGCAACATGGGGTCGGCATAGTTGCTGTTTGGAATTTGAATGATGACATCATTACGTCCTTCCCCCAAGAAATCACCTATTAGAGGACATTCTTGTATGCCCTTGCTGATACGGTATTTGGTTGAGGTTTCATTGGCTATTTTTATGACTGGATTTCCGTTCTCTATTTCCGAGTGATAAAATCCGAAATACAACTCATCGTGGTTCCTTGGTTCCGTATCTCTATAGACGATAAGAAACTCATCAAGACCATCCTCATCGAAATCAACCACATATATTCCATTGATATCGGAATCGAAATCAAAGGTCTGTGAATGATGAAAGTTTAGGCAATAATGTGTTTGCCCATGGGAATCAATAATGGTAGTGTCAGCTTGGTTCAGGTAGGTCTTTGCTTTGTAGCTTCCATTGTCCTCGTAAAACACGACCAAATCCGACAGCCCATCCCCATTAAAGTCTCCCGAATACTTCACCTTGTCCCCCAAAGCTGTTATGGGACTATTGCCATCGACGCATATTTCCATTTTGGCATCGTCGTTTTGCGGGTAATTGTAGTCATTTGCACCCCAACTTATTGTGGTAGGGTTATAGGAAACACCACCGCAACTATAGGTGATGCTTTTCAGCCTTTCGTACATATACGCATTGGAGCGTGTTTCGTCGTAGTAATCGAAGATGTATTTTGCAATCACTTCATTTGAATAGTATATGCTTATTTCGTCAATAAGCCACTTCTGGTGAATCTCATTGTTGCCCACAAATCGCGTGTCCGTGGTATTCCGCCTTTCTGTGTCGTAATTTATCAAAACAGTGTAGCATGGAGAAATATCAATATTTGAATTGCCAGTGTATTTTATGTAAGACAAATAATAACTTGCTCCACCCATAATGTAATGGTACTCCATGAAGTTTCCATTCCTGTCCTCAACACGATTCAACAACCATAAACCAGCTTCTTTCATTGTGGCATCATCTTCGCAAATATCAAGCATCTTTGAATCTGGTGTAAAACCATATTCCATGATTAGTCCATCCGATGTCCAAACTTTGAACTTCGCAGGGCCATTGGTAATACCATCTTCGGTGTATGACACAATCTTTGCCATATTGTCAATTTCAGTGCGATATTCGGCCTCGTTGCTTCCGTAATTCTTGTCGTTGACGAGCAAAAGCCGTTGCCCATCAATAGCAAAACGGTCGTCGTGATAGGATACTCCTGATATAGTTCCTTGGTCGTAATAGGCAGCCTTTCCAACTCTCGTGATGGCAGAAATGCCTCCAAGAGTCCAACCCCAGCCTAAAAGACCATTTCCGCTTTGGCTGTTGTAATTTACCGACAGATTGGGCTTGATTTCTCCGATGCCGGTTGGCACGGTAATTGGTATGGTGTATGTTGCTCCGCCCATAGGGCTGACACTGACTGCTCCTCCGATGGCACCTACCACACCATTGCCCGTGCCATCGGGACCACCGATGATGCCTGCTTCGGGAGGAAAAACACCCAATTTGTCGATTTCGAGTTCTGTGTATTTCGATTGGTTCGGTCTGGGGTGTTCTGAGTCGAATCCATTTTGCAGGTCGATATATTAGCTTGCCGTGTATTCGTGGCTTATGTTGGGGCTAAGTTGTTGGTTTAGCTCGAATAACTCTCCATGATGCGTTTCCTGCGCGTGCAAGGAGAATGCTGCCAATATGAATAATAGAGTTATTGTTGCGTTTCTCATAATGTCAATTTTTATTGTTTAACGATTTTCCAGACTTGCGTTTCCTCGTCGGTGCTGAGCCGCAGGAGATAGACTCCAGCAGGCTGCCCCGAAAGGTCGAATGTGCTTTGCAAGTCGGTCAACTTGCATTGCTGGATGACTGCACCCGTAGTGGTGCTGAGTGTAGCCAGGATGTTCATTTCCCCCATTTCCGTTAAGGCCACGGTGAACTTGCCGTAGGTAGGATTGGGATAAAGGCTGACTTGGCTTGAAGCGATGAAGTCGATGGCTGATGGCAATGCTTCATTGTCAGCATCTGTGCTCTTACCGTTCTCTTCCACTTTTTGGAATGTGAGATAGCGCATGGTGCGGTTGCCGTTGGCATCGTAATTGAAGTGGACGGTGGCATTCTGCGCCTTGAGGCTCACAGCAGCGCATAGCATGGCCAAAACCAGCAATATGTTGATTCTCTTTGTGTTCATGGTGTGGTGTTTTTAGGACCAAAACATTCAAAACTTCCAAAACAAGTTGTGGAATCCCAAATGCACAACCGTGCATTTGTCGGAAGACCGCAGTTGCGGCTTCCGAAGGCCGGCAAAAAGAGTTTTGTCGGTTTTGTCAGTTTTGGTTGATTATTACTTTGCTTTCAGCTCGTTAAGTTCCTTTCGTAACGCTTCAATCTCCTCTTGTTGCTTGATGGTGTATAGCGTCAGTTCCTCAATCTTTTTGAGCAGGATTGATTGCATTTCGCCTAAGTCGATGCCATTTTCGTTGACTTCAGCTTCTGAAGGTACATCGGGCAGATGATTGTTGTTGTCTACATATTGTTTCAGTTCGTTAAGAGGCATTAGGCCGTAACCGTTGGCAAACACGAAATCAGGCCACTCGTCAAGGTCCCTTATATGGACTCGCGTGGAAATGATGCCACCATTGACTGCCATGGCAAAATCTTCAGGGACATATTGTGTGTTTATGCCAACACGATTGCTCATGCTGATAAGATTCGACTCCATGTTTATCTGGCCGCCATTGATTTTCACGGCCTTTTCGCCCGTCAAGCGAATCGAATCGGTTGCGTATCCGAAGATGTCTCTTGATACGATTTGAGTGATGTCTCGTGCCTCAACGTTGAAAATTCCAGTTTGAAACACCATTTTCTTGGGGCTGACCACCAACAATTGTTCATCTCCCTTGTTCATCAAGAATGTTTCCGTCGAGCCGATGCCCACCTTCCCGTTTGTCGTGAGGAAAAGTGCATCCTTCCAGTTAGTGATTTCCGTGCCTCTTGGGATTTGGTTGACTGCCGTGCGGATGCGGAGAGCGTCGTTGTTGAACTCGATGGCGTAGGATGAGCCTTCTGTGTTTCTATAAAATGTGCCGCCACTACGATAGGCATTAGAGAAAATGGCAGGGTTTTCATTTGCATACATGGTCAATTTGCGGTTTTTGCTGTAGCCTAGTGAAAACTGATTTCCTGACAGCTCGGCATTTGTGCCGTAGTAATTCAATTCGTTATTGTTTGAAACGATACTCAGTTTGCCTTCCTTGACGGATATGCAATGCTGGTCATCGGTGAGCTTAATGAACGAGGAAGCGTCGCTATTTGATGTCTGAAGGAAAATGCCTGCATCTTCCTGATTATCGGATAAGATGTGTAGTTTTGCTAGTGGTTGTGTTATATTACCAATAGCAACCATACCAGTCTTGTTATCATTAGTAGAAGGTGTTATTCGCATTGTCGGAACCATACTATTCATTCCGAATGCAATACCACCATTAGGGTTGCTAAGTTGCTTGAAAGGGCTAACGCCTGAGCCGATTATTATTGAGCTACCATAACTCCCATTAATTTCCCACCCCAAATTATAGGAATAATATCCCAAACTATAATTGTTCGAATAATTATAACCTACGAAGGTGGAATGTTTGCTGTCATTGCAAATCACGCAATCTTGCGCCATGAGGGTTGTTGTTGCGAGTACCGACACAAAAAAGGCACTCAATATGTTTATTATTGATTTCATATTGTCTATAATTAATAGTTAATAAACTGAATTATAAATAATTAATTCTTGATAAACTTATCGCACACAAGTACCTTGCTGCCAGAAGCAATCTGGTAGCTATAAGTACCGGAATTGAGACTTGAAAGATCAAGTGTTAGCACATTGCCCTCGCCACGGATGATGCGGTCGAGGCAGATGCGCCCATTACAATCGAAAATCTTGATTCGGGTTTGGTCACCTTGAACATCAATGTCAGAAATATCGATGGAAAGATTGCCCGATGTCGGATTTGGGAAAACTGTTGCCTTGATTTGCTCTTTCGAAACATTCTTCACCGAACACGGTATCGGATTTAAGTCTTCCCGCAGGAATTTCTTGATGTGAATTGCCGTCGCACCTTTTGTGCTGATTGTGACCAAGCCATCATCATTGGTTGCAACTGCGGTAAATGGCCAATATTGCTTTTCGTCGTAAAAAGATTTGTATCCCAGTATCTCCAAATCCTTGTTGGCAACAAATACTTCCAATACCCATGGTCCCATCCAATCACCCAATACGGCATAAGGAATGAGATAGATTGTAGAGTCGTTAGCCGTACACATTGCATGATTCATGATGGTGTAGTTCAATGTATCAGTCTTGTCAATGTCGGTAGCTTCGCATATCACTCCCTGATTATTTAACTTCCCAAAATAAACGAATGGTTCGTTCACGTCATACGGACATAAAGTCCCAAACAATAGCATTGTGTCACTGCTTAACCAATGATCTGAATAGAAATATTGTGGGAAAATAAGATCGTCATGGATTGGATCTGCAATAATGCGGTGATCGACTAATGTGAAATCGTAACTGCACCTTAGGACAGACGCGTTGCCCCTTTGCCCCGAACCGAGTATGACGAAATCGCTGCTGTATGGGTCATCCAAGATACAATTCGGCCTATAGCTTGTATGGCTACCAAACAAGCCGTCAAACACATCGGGAGAAATGAACAGCCTTTGCAGGCAATCACCATCAGCCGAAAACCTAAACAACATCCCCCGAGAAGTACCGATTTCAGGTCTGAAATCTAATGTAACGACTATTGTTCCGTCATCATCCACCATCGGCCTGATAGCGTTGAAAAAATTGTCAGGGAAGCCTTCCTCTTTTTCATAGAAATGTTCTGTGACAATGTCAAAATTCTCATCAAGTATTAAAATCCAAAGGAGGTCTTCATTTTGGGCTTTTGAAACGCCTGAAACAAAATAATTGCCGTTTTCAAGAACATTAATAGTAGAAAAACTTATTGTCCTGCTTTCTCCTTGAAAATGCTTCTCTTCATAGCCCCCGTCTTCATTTACCTTCACGAGATACGCTTCCGACTCATAACAACCTACAAAGACCGTCTCGTTATTCTTGTTGCAACAACCATCAACTAAATGTGCATCAATTCCATTAAGTTCAATGCTTGTCTCCCATTGCTGAGCCGGAAGCGTAATCGTCAAGAGCGTTAAGGATAATATCAAAAGATACCTTTTCATAACCGTTCTTTAATCATTCAGCAAGTCTTCTGCCAATCCAATGCTTTCAATGCTTGCTTCAACTCTATCAGCATATTCAATAGTGTGAGAATGTGTGATGTATGGTGTATGGCTTTGAGCATTGACACCCGAACTTCCATTAATAGATATGCCAATTGCTTCACCGGTTACATGTTGTTCTGGGTCATTTGGAATGGTTGTGAAAATTGTTCTTTTTTCTGCCTGATAGTAATCGTTCATGTAAACCCATTCGATACAAACGTCAGCAGTATCAGTCCGATAAAACAGGCCTGGATAATCACCTCCTATATAGTAAACTGGTTGACGATTTACATAAATGTTTCTACAGCCACTTTGTGGCTCGCTAATGGCAGATCGGATCAAAAGCCTCAAGTGTTCCTGTAACTGGAAATCAGCACCACCGAAGACCATTGTATCACATTTACCCATTCCAAATGCGTATTTCCAATTGTCATCAACGCCGAAAGGACCATCAACATGTACTTCTGGTGGGTTGTTGCCTACATTGGTGCGCTCGCCGGAAGTCATGGTTATCTTTACATCAACTCCGTCGCCTCTGGTTTCGAGTGTTTCCGCCATCAGCGAAATGAAGATTTTGTCCGTGAAACCATCGTTAGCGTAGGCTGTACGGGCATCGGCAACCATTTGGTCGTAAAATGCCGTTAGGTCGGTAAGGAGCACATTGCCATCGGCATCTACATCCAAATGGAGTGTGAAATCTTGCGTGCGTGTCTCACCGTATGCGTCTTCAGGAAAGGCGTAAGTGGCATCGAAAGTGTTTTCGATGTTCCAAACAGCATCTTCAAGGCTCACCTTTTCGCCATCCTTGATGCCAGAGTTGGCCTTGTAGTAGGCAAGCTGTTTCTTGAAGTTGACAATCCTTTCCACAGCATCGCCGTTCTGCTGTTGGGCTACTTCCGTAGGGTTGCCATTATTGTTATTCTGAGGTTCGTTCTCCTTTTTGCAGCCCACCAAAACGACTGCAACGATAGTGGCAACCATAAGCGTTGCCAATGTGTATTTAATTGTTTTCATTTTGTTTAAAGTTTAAGTTAATGATTTGTTTCTTGCGTTATCACGCCCGCCAGCGGTGTTTTATTGCGTCCGCAACGCTTGCAGCCATCTACCGCAAACTGTGGTGAGTTATCCTCACCGCCTGTTTCCTGTTCTTTTCCTCCCCTGCAAACGGCGGACGCTTGATGGCGAGGGACAAAGGTAATGAATTTATTCATAGTCATGTAACATTTGGTTGATTTTAAACTAAAGATTAGGTCGCGGGGTCACGGGAGCGCGAGGTTGCGGGAACCCGAAGCCCCGCAATCCCGAAGCCTCGGTTACCCTTCCTTAAATGCTGAATTTTCCCATCAGGCTGCCCTGCGCATTGCTGAAAACGACAAGGTAGTTGCCTGACGGCAAATTGCTGAGCGAAATCTGCACGCCGTCGTTGGCTTGTGCGTATACGGTTTCGGTATGGACAACCGCGCCCGTGGCGTTGCTGATAGTAATGGTAAGACTTCCCAAATCGGCATGGAAGTCGACATAGAGGTTACTGCCATCGTGCGATGCACTGATGGGTTCGGTTTGGGAACGGCCTGTAGGTTTAAATTCACCTCTTAATACAATATCGTTTTCCCCTTCGCGCATGGCGAAACCAAAATTTGCATTTGCCATGAGGCAAAACATTGCGATTAGAATTGTAAATGTGCGCTTCATATTGCTGTGTTTTGATGACACCGCAAAAGTCTACATAAAAAAAGCCATTCCAAGCTTTTTGAGGCTAATATGTTTTTAAGAAATTGTAAATCAACAGATAAAACCATATCCATTCCAAACTTTCCGGGGTTTTGCTCTGAATCTATTTTGGCAATTGGTTTTGTATTTGATTGTAAAACAACGGAATAAATGACTTTTCTTTAATATTCCGTTTTTTACACTCCAAAAAAAACCTTTCGTCCATTCCAAACTTTTTTGGGTAGAAAAAACGGCAATTTATTATGATTCAACGAAATAAGCGAATTTTTATTCCAAACTTTTTTGCTCCAAAATCTTGTGTTCGACAAGTGTTTTTCTGGCTTTCATACGGTTTTTATCCACCATGTTGACGGAATTCTTCAAAAGAATGGCTTCCGTTTGGCGCGACACTCCCATCAAGAGGAACACGGCGGTCTTAAACTCTTCATCGGTCAAACCGGGGCATTTCTTGCGAATGTTTTTGACTACATTGGGATAGATTTCGTCAGCCACTTTCAGTGCCGCAGTCCAGAAATCGGATTTTCCATACATGGAACAGCACAAGCTTACAAGGAGAGCCTTGTCGCCGGTGTTCAGGCGGTAAACCTCCATGTTGCAAAGAAGCCTGAACTGTTTTTTCAGACTTTCTTCCTTGTAGGTATTGGCGACATTCAGCAAGTCCAAGGTCTTTTGCTGCAGGTCGGTTTGGCCTTCCTGCTGTTTTTTCTGACTGTCGAGTTCGTTTTGCAGCTCCATGGTCTGCTGCTTGAACGAAAGGAAACTGTCTTTCAACTGTGTCATTTCCTTTTCGCGGCGCAAAAAGATAAACAACATCACAGAAAGGAACAAAGCCAGCGACAGCAAGGCAAAAACCAGAACAATAATGGTTTTCCGCCGTTGGGCAAGCTGCTGGTAATATTGGTTCTGCTGCGCTTCGAAATCGTATTTCTGTTGCGCTTCATATACCGATTGTTGCAAGCTTTTATGGTATTCGTCGGAAACGGCATTTATGTTTTGCTGTTGAAAATAATAAGCTGTATCCATATTTCCAATGCTTGCCTCAAATTTTGCCAATAAACTAAAAATGGCGGCCCGTTCAGAACCATCTTCTACATCTTTCACTTCTTTTTGCAACTTTTCAGCATAATATTCAGCCGAATCCAATTCGTCCATGCCCAAGAACAAATTGGCATAATTCAAGTGAAGACGTATGCTGTCGTTATCGGCTACACCTACTGAGACTGACTGTCTCAACAGACGAAGCGATTCCTCATAATCCCCATTTTCCCTATACACTATGCTCATCGTGTTCAGAATATAGCTTTCTTCCATTTCATTCTCAGCATCTCTTGCTTGCTTTAAGCCCTTTTCAAGATAATGCAAGGCACTGTCGTTTTCGTGCTTCAAAGCAAAAGTCTGTCCTAAAATCCTATGTATCTGCGCCTTTTTAGACAAATTGTTGGCATAATATTTATCGGCTTCCATAAAGTTCTCCACCGCCTCATCATAATAGCCGGTATTGTAATTCAGATTTCCCAAATAATGCTTTGCCTTTGCCATAAGCGCACTGTCGGCGTT
>JAKSMV010000036.1 GCA_024400425.1 Bacteroidales bacterium | reverse complement strand
AATTGTCCAAAAGTCTAATCATCCCTTACTTCATCATCAGCACATCATTTTCACCGAAATTGTCGTAGCCCGAAACAATGACCTTCTCCCCTTCGCTGAGGCCTTCCAACACTTCGTAATATTGCGGATTTTGCCGCCCGATGCGGATTTCGCGTTTCGTCGCCTTGGTACCATCATCCGAAACCACATAAATCCACTTGCCGCCCGTCTTCTGGTAGAACGAACCGCGCGGAATGATGAGCCCTTCCGTGGGCTGACCCAACTGAAGATTAAGGTAATAGGTCTGACCGGAACGGATGTTTTCGGGCTGCTCGCCGTCGAACTTGAAATCAGCCTTGAACTTGCCATCGCGCACTTCGGGATAGACTTTGCGAAGCAAGGCATCGTAAGTCTCGCCCTGACGTTCAAAAGTGGCGGAAAGTCCAGTAATTACACGGTCGATATAATGCTCATCTATCTGTGCTTCAATCTTGTAACTTTCCAAATTGTTGATTTGACCAATTTTCGTTCCCGCTCCGACCGATTGACCTAAAACGACATCCAACAAGCCCAATTCGCCGTCAATCGGCGCCTTGATGCTCAGGTTGTCCTTGCGCTTGCGAATCATCTGCATGTTGATGCGCATATTGGCAAGGCTTTCGTTCATCTGCTCGATTTCCACGCTGCGGTAAAGACTGTCCTGTCGCGCACGGTTTTTCACCAATTCCAGCTTGTCCAAAGCCAACTGATAATCCTCTTCGGCTTGCAGAAAATCCTCTTTTGCAATGAGTTGGTCGTTGTAAAGCGCTTTCTTGCTGTCGTAATCGCGTTTGGCACGACGCACATCGACATTCAGCTGCAACCTTTCTTGCTGGAGACTGAGTTTCTGCTGTTCCATCGAAATCAAGGTGTTGCGCAAGATGTTTTCCTTTTCGGCCAATTCCGCTTCGGAGTTAAGAATCTGCAAATCAAGGTTTTCATTACTCAACACAACGATGACATCACCTTGATTGACATGGCTGCCTTCCTCCATCACAATTTGCTCGACGAGGCCGCCTTCCTGCGGACTCAACTGAATGGTCGTCATGGGCTGCACCTGTCCGCTGACGCGGATGTAATCGTTAAACTCGCCGAATTTCACCGTGTTGACCGTAATCGTCTCGGCATTCACGCGCAAAGTCTTCACATCAGGCCGCGCAATGAGGTAAATCACGAAAGCGGCCACGACTCCGCCAATCCACCACGGCAAAGCCTTCTTGCTGAAAACAACTTGCAATCCATTTTTGGGTTCAATTTCTCTATCCATTTTTTTGACTTTTTAGACTGTTTGACTGTTTGATAATTTGACTTTTTAGACGCGATGAATCGCGTCTCTACAACCTTTCACCTTTTCGTTTTCCACTTCAAAACTTTCCACTCTCCACTTCAGAACTCTCCACTCTCCACTTCAGAACTTTCCACTCTCCACTTTAAAACTCTCCACTTTCAAAACTGTTCCACATAACTCACTCCCTTATAATACTTTACAACGCTGCATTTCATATAATATTTCAACAAGGCGTAAAGTCGGTTCGCTTTGGCTTCAAGATATTTCGCCGATGCCGTTTGATATTCTATAGATGAAATCAGACCTTGTTCCAAACGCTTGGCATTCAGCGCAAAAGCCTCTTCCTGAACTTTTTCCAACTGGTCGGCCTGAAGCAGGGCAGCCCAAGCACCGTTCTTATCCTGAATGGCACGATATACCTCATTTTCAATGTTTTTCATCGTCTGATTGTATTCTGCCTCGGCGCGACGAAATTCATTTTTCCGCCTTGCAATATTGGAATGAGCCGACAAACGGTCGAAAATCGGGATGTTCAACGAGACTTGCAGGTATTCGCCGCTGTTGTTACGCAACTGGTCGAAAAACGGTGTGGAAACATAATCCGGCTGGTTCGGATAGGTATAATAACTCGTTGACCATCCACCATTTAGACTTAAAGACGGCAACAACTGCCATTTGGCGGTTCGCCATTCCAACTTGCTTCTGTCCATTGTGCCTTTTGCAATCAACGCATCAACATTCGATGCCTTCGCAAAACTGATTATGGAGTTTGGATTGTCATTGTCCAATTCCAAAATCGGTTCATCTTCAACTGCACAATCGATTTCAAAATCCTCATCGACAGGCCAAAACATGACATCTTTCAGGCTAATCATCGCATCATTGTAAAGATTCCGCATATCAATGAGTTGAAAACGACGGTCGGCCAAATCCGCTTCCATTTGCACCACATCGGCATGGCCTTTCTGACCTAGACTTTCCTGCTTTTGCGCCAATGCCAACGACTTTTCGGCAGCCTCAACCTGAATCTGCATCGTTTTCACCATTTCGGCATAATACACCGCATTATAAAAAGCTTCCATCGTGGTCAGGCAAATGCCGTCCTTGACCTGTTGGTCCTTGCTCAAGCCCATTTCCATCATTGTCTTGCTGATTTTCAGATTGTTAATTGCCTGAAAACCATTGAACAACATAATGCCACCCGACAAGGAATAGCCATTGTTGAAAGATGTCGTATTGACAAACGTATTCGTCTCAGGGTCAATGTTTCTGCCGTAATAATTATAGGCGTAGGTGCTGCCCTGAATGCTTGGCGTAAAGGCACTTAGGATGGCATCGCGGCGGGCAACGCGCTCGTCATCGCGGTCGGCTTGCTGCAGGCGCATCTGCGTCGAATTGCTGATGGCATATTCCATGCAGTCTTTCAAGGTCATTTTCCTTACGGTCTGCGCTTCAAGGACGGTACCCGCCAAAAGCGCACAACCCAAAACAAGTATTTTCAATTTATCCATAATTCATTAATTATATATAGCATGTGATTAGCACAAGTCATGCCATATATAATAATATACTAACAATCAACGATTTACAAAATCGAACCATAACTAACATGTAAAGAAACCTTACAACGGGCGTAAAGTTTGTTTACGATTCTGCATGGATGTGCAGTATAACCCACTATGGTGTTGCCCTATGCTTATGCAGGGTTAAGTAAAGCACTACTTCTTTGAGGTTACGAGGTCACAGAGAGTTTATTTTCTCACAGAATGCCTGATTGTTCAAACAAAAAAAGTGCCTGATAAAAACCAGGCACTTGTATTGCAAATTGATATCAAGGTATCTTAACTCAGCATGACAGGCATAAGGAGCATCAAGATATCTTCGTTGGTCTCTTCGTTGACGACTGGGCAAAGGATGCCAGCACGGTTTGAGGCCGACATTTCGAGTCGTACTTCCTCTGAGGTCACGTTACCCAACATTTCCTGGAAGAAACGTGAGTTAAACCCGATTTCCATATCCTCTCCAGTGTAGGAGCATGTGAGGCGTTCCTTGGCTTCGTTGGCGAAATCGAGGTCTTCGGCAGTGAGCATGATGTTCTGGCCTGCAATCTTGAAACGCACCTGATGGGTGGCCTTGCTTGAGAACACAGCCACACGGCGGATAGCCGAGAGGAACGACTGACGGTCGATGACCAACTGGTTAGGATTGACCTTCGGGATGACAGCATCGTAGTTTGGATAACGGCCTTCGATGAGGCGGCAGACCAGTATGTAGTCGCCAAACACGAACGAGGCGTTGGTCTTGTTGAATTCCACCTTTACCATCTCGTCGGCCATGCCGCTCAAGATGCCCTTCAGTTGGTTGATAGGTTTCTTAGGCATGATGAACGAGGCAGGGGTTTCTGTCTTGATGTCGGAACGACGATAGCGCACCAACTTGTGGGCATCGGTAGCCACAAAGGTGAGGAAGTCGGTACCCATTTCGACGAGCACACCCGACATCACTGGACGGATCTCTTCGGCTCCGGTAGCGAAGACGGTCTTCTCGAAACCAACCGAAAGCACATCGGCAGGAATATCGAACGACACCGTGTCGGCCATGGCTGGAAGTTGTGGAAACTCGTCGCTCTTGTGACCGACCAGTTTATAACGGCCTTCACCGGCAATCAGTTCGATGCCAAGGGTGTTGTTGTCAACCGAAATGGTGATAGGCACATCTGGGAAGTTCTTCATGATTTCGAGCAGCAGGCGTGCGGGGATTGTTACCTCGCCCGTACCTTCCACCATGTCGGGAACCAGCTTCACCGACATCGTGACATCGAGGTCGGAGGTCGTGATTTTCAATTCGTTTTCGGTGAGTTGGAACAAGAAATCGTCCAAGATGGGAAGCGTGTTCTTCGAGCCGATGACACCGCTCAGAGCCTGAAGGCTCTTCAATAATTTCAAACTTGATACAATGAATTTCATATAGATAGGTATTTATTAATCTTCACTTTTTGAACTTGTAAAAGTACAAATATTTGGAATATCAAAGACATTTTGCAGAAAATTTCTAATTTTTCTACTCTATCCCAGCATAACGGAGTCGGTTCAGGAAGTCGAGAAGGGCATCGTATGGCGTGGCGACATACTCGAACACTTTGCCGTTCTTGTTGAGTGTGCGTGCCTTTTCCTTCTTGTCGTAGAGCCGTTGGTTGATGTCGCCGTATGTTGCATGGATCTGCATCTGACCGTCGCCACAGTTGTAGTTGATGTAAGTCATGAACAGGTCATCCATGAAGAGATAGGTGATGTTTCCCAAACGGCGGTCGAACACCACATAGCCATCCACATATTTGTTGACGACATGCTTGCCGAAGTTGCCGATGCCAATCTTACCGACCGAAATAAAGGCATGCAGTTGGTCGTTCCAAACCATTTTTAGGTCAGGAATGACGATGGTCTTGTTGTAGAAATGGTCGTTTTCCATTTGTGGATAACCTTCCAGTTCAATGCTGCGCTCGAGTTCGACAGCCGTCACGGCATCGTTTTCGGAACGGAAATAATCAAGGTAGTTGGTCTTTGTAAGATCGATTGACTCGCCTTCGATGCCGGCATAGACTTCGGCCATAGCTTCCAACACCTTGTCGTCCATGATAGGTGCATTGAAGACATTAAGTCCTTGAAGCACAATGCTGTCATTTGGATATTGGGTATAGTCGCCACGCACCACGAAATCGGTCAAGGCCAAATCGTAGCCCATGTCGAGGGTGGCGCGTCCTTCAATCACTCCGCGTTGGTCAAGTGTAAGGAAGGTGTTATAGTTGGACGTATCAGTCACTACAAAGCGATTGTTGCCCGTCTCGTAACGCAGCAAGCCATCCATCGGTCCGACCTCATCGGTTTCGTTCCGCCTTGTTTTTGGGCTCATGAAGGAAGCGAAATAACCGCCATCAATAGCGAGTTCGTAATACAAACCATTGCACATGCCTTCTTCCTCCTTGCGGATAGTCTCCATCTCCACGGGTATCGCAATCGCCTCAGGGTCGATGACAGCCGACGATGCAAACCAATGGTTCAAGGCAGGCAAGGTATCGCGAGGCATGAGGACCTCGGCAGGTAATATTAATAAGGTGTCAGGCATCTCGTTTTCGACACTCAGCTCAAAATCAATCGTGTCGTTAACTGCAGGTTCGCCCATCAGTTCTTCACCAGGCTCAAAGCCCAACAAAGCGAAGTGTCCGTCGAAGAATCCATTGCGTTCGGTAGCCTTCAAGGTCAAATCACCATTGAAACCGAATTGAGGACTGAGTTGGAAGCCAATGGAATCCACCAACTTGGCGTGTGCATTCGAGATACCGTTCACTGGCGCGATGGTGTCGAAGAAGATAGGCGTGCGGCTACCGTCGGCGGCAACGTAATCCCAATAGCCGTGAGCTTGGTAATCGTTGCGGCTGCGTATGGTCACCTCCGAATCTTTGAAGAGGTGATTCATATTCAAGGTATCGGCAAGAAGTTCGCCAACGAAAGGCTGCAGGTGCGAGGCCGAGTCGATGACCACATCATGGTCGTAAGGGAAAACGGCCGCATCGGCCACACGGATAATCTTAACGTCGTGAGCATGAATCAGATAGTTGGTCATATCGTATTCAGCGCTCATGCTGTAGAACTGCAAGGAATCGTGTTCAGGCACCAGAGAGATGAACTTCGAAGCGTTGTTGTGGATGGCCAGCAGTTCCTCGTGGGTTGTCGCTGTGGCATAGTCGCCAAAGGTCTCCTCAGGGTTATACACGCGCAACATGTTGGTGGTCATGTCCCATTCGGCTTCGTGCAGCGAACACACGAATTGGTTCATCGGGAAGTCGAGGTTACTGTTTTCGTTGAGGTATTCATACTGGACCTTTTGGCTGTCGAAATTCACGTCGGCCTTATAGTTGGTTGCGGCGAAGGCCACTGTCGTACTGTCTGACGAATACAGGCGGAAGTCGGCTGAATCGGCCACAAAGGTTCGCGAATCCAAGGCGAAATGGTCGGAGTCAAATTCAGTATAACCAAAGCGCATCTTACCATCGGCAGAATAGCCTTCAGGCGTCAGGGTGGTCTTGCCGAAGAACTTGGTACCGTCATACATACAAATCGGATTCTCAATGGTTTCCGTCGTCAAGGCTGGCGTATAGACATCCCATTTCATGCGCAAGGCATCAGCCGATGCGGTAGGATAAAGCGTGCCATCGGCCAATGGCTTCATCGCAAATTGGTTGGTGATTCCGGTCACCGAATCCAAATAGAACATGAACTGGTCCGAATTGAATGTTGAGGTTTGGTAGTCGAGTTGGCCATCGCCCCAGAAGCCCGTTTCGGAAAGGTGAATCGTGTTGTGGAAACGGCCCAAATCGCCATACATTCCGTATGTGTCGGAGGTCCCGTTGCCAATCTGGTGACTGAAACCCAACGAATAGTCATCCATCACGACGAGAGGTTCTTCGAAGGTCTGGAAGATGCCTGCCGACACCAGCTCGCCATCGAATCGCACCTTGCGCATCGAGAGGTCGTTGAGGCTATCGACCCTGAAAGGATAGACCGAGAAATAGAATTTGTCGGCCAAGTCGTCAGCAGTCGCCAGCGAATCGACATTGCCAGGATTGAAGACTCCCGAATTGATATGACGATAGAACTTATAAGCGTTGTCGTCACTATAGAAAATAGGGTATTCAGGGGTCTCTTCCCTACTCGACTTGTTGTTGCCGCGGTCAATCATCAGATGTCCCTTCAGTTTCTCGATGGTGCCCGAAACGGGGATGATGTGGTTGTCGGCACGGGCATAAAGGCGCAACGAGTCGATTTTGGCCATGTCAATCATGAAGTCCTCGTAAGCGAAAAGGCAGTCCTTGGTGAAAAACTCGAACATGCCCGAGATGATGCCGCCCGAGAAGCGGAAATCGCGGTCTTTCTTGAAGACGACACGGCCATTGTCGGGAACGATGACGACATATTTACGGTCGCTCAACGAGATGGCAGAGCCTTCGATACCATCGATGGTGCTGGTGATGCCAAACAGAAGCAAGTCGTTGGTGTTGAGGTCGAGGCGGATGTTGGGCTGCTGGTTGTTGGTCACGGTGTGGAACTTGAGCACGTCGAAATCAATGTTTTCGCGCGACGACTCCAAAACATCATAGAAGCGCGGCAAGACGAGCACGTCTTTGTTGTCGGAAAAATATTCCACATAACCCTCCGCCTGCAAGCGCAGCAGCATGGAGATGACTTGCTCGATAGGGAATTGCAGATAGGAAGCCAAATCGCCGGCATTGAACATATTAGGGCGGTCAGGGTTGCCGTAATCTTGCAGATATTTCTCGATACGGACCATAGGATGTCGGCCATCCAAGCCACGCAGCAGGTTGAACTCGTCGGCACGGAAATAATTGACTGACAGCACATCGCCTTCGCTCTTCGGGTTGAGTCCTTCCATGCGGCGGAAAGTCACGATGTTGTTGTCGGGACTGCAATACATGGCCTCAAGGAAGATGTCCAAGCCATGATAATGGTCGTGGAACGGGCCGTCGCCATAGCCTTTTTCCGAGCGGAAAAAGATGGCCGAACGCTTGTGGTTGTCGTATCTGAAGCCCAAACCATTGTGATAGATGGAATCGATGTCTCTACTGATGGAGTCGGTCATGTAAAGTCGCATCGAGACATGCTCGGAAGCAAGCACTTCCTCGTTCGAAAGCAGAAAACGCTGAGCCTGAACTCTTAGGAATTCCTTGTTGCTGCGGCGGAAGGTAAAGATGGCTTTCTTGTCAACACCACCGAACACATCCACTTGGTTGCCCATCATGCCAAGGCCTCCGCTGAAATCCACATCATCGAGAATATTACGTATGTAATAATCTGAACGGTACGACTTTACACGCGGGTACATGGTCTTTTCATTGGGTGCATTCACCATCACTTTGTCCTCAAATTGACCTAGGATGTTTTCCTCGAAATAGTGTTTGTCGTAGAAAATCACCGAGTCGATGGTATATTCAGAATGGGTCAGGTCGAGTTGGTAATGCGAAGGCAATTCGCAATATACCAGATCGGGCGAGATGTCGAATCGCGCCCAATCCACACGGCCACCACTACCCTTCCAGGTGTTGGTCTCGGGATAAAACGCTCCAGAAGTAGCATGAATCACCGACTCGTCTTTCTGCGAAACCAACGCCAAGTCACCATTGATGCTCACGCGCCATTCGTTGTCGGACGGGAAACCCATCTTGGCATCGCGCAAGGTCCATTTGGAGTTGCCTTTGCCCACAAGCACCTTATCTACAAAGACTTGTCGGCACGATGTAAGATACTTGTCGAAACCCGTCAGCGACTTTTGGCTTCTTTGGTCGGAGTAACAAATCCAGTTATGGATATCGGTTTGTGGCATACCCGTCAGCGGAATCTTATTCAGGATTTCCGTCAAGGTGAAGATGTCGAAATAGGCCTTGTTGCCACCATGGGCGTGAAAATGGTTGCACATTCTCACCACTGCTTCCACGTCGCGGCCACTGTATCGGGTATTCCACACCTCGGCGAAACTCGGCATCATGTCTGCCGCTTCATCGCGGTCGGCTTTCGAAGTGGAACTGTTCAGATAGGCCGTCAGTTGGTCAAGAAAGGCAGTCTTGTCGGTCGAAAAGAAATCTTGTGCGTGCAGCGTTCCCATAACCATTGCCACGAAAAATGCTGCAAGAAGTATGCGTTTCCTCATGCTATTCTATTGATAAACATTTATTTTACAAATTCAGCAGCCACCCAGTTGTTGCGCGAGAGGTGGCGTCGATAACGAAGACCGAGGCGCTCAGCCTCCTGCTTGATGCTCTCTAAATCCTCGGTGTAGAAACCGCTGAAAAAGATATGAGCCTCGGGGCGCATGGCGCTCACGTAGAAGTGCATGTCGCGCAGCAGGATGTTGCGGTTGATGTTGGCCAAAACCACATCATATTTCGCATCGCCGATGGCGTTGGCGTCACCGAGAACGATTTCGATGTCGTTGATACCATTCAGTGCGACATTGGTGAACGCGTTGTTGTAGGCCCATTCGTCGTTGTCGATGGCCACCGTACGCGCCGAGCCGAGTTTCTTGGCGAGGATGGCAAGCACAGCGGTACCGCTACCCATGTCGAGCACTTCCTTGCCAGCGAAATCAGTCTCAAGCATCAGGCTGATAATCTGCGATGTAGTCTCGTGGTTGGCTGTTCCGAACGACATTTTGGGTTCGATGACCAAGTCGAATTCGAAACTCGCGTCAGGCGCATGGAAAGGAGCACGCACACGGCAGCGCTCGTTGACGATCACAGGCTGGTATGACGCTTCCCACAGCTCGTTCCAGTCCTTGTCGGGCATTTCTTCCACGTTCAGGAGGCGGACACCTGCAAAGCAATTCATTAGCAACAAGTCGTCAACGGCTGCGTCGTCACGCACGTTGTCGGCGCAATAGGCTTTCAGGCTACGGTCATCGTCCATGAAGGAATCGAAGCCAAGCTCACCAAGCATTGTCGTCAGCATGTCGTGCTGGACGTCCGATGTCGGCATCGAGAAAGAATATTCTAGTGTTTTCATTTTATTATTATTTTGGTCAAGAATTTGAGAATTACAGAATTCATATTGGGTCGTATTATTTGAATTAAGGATGAATTCATAGAATGAATCGCAAGCGATTTAATAATTCGTCACTTCCCGTTTCCTTTCCATAATCCTCGATATACATTCATTATTTCTGTCGTTTATAATCAGGTTTGTTGGGAATCCACTTATAACCAAGACTTTCTGCGCCAAAATTCAAGAGAAGGCCCAATTGATGATTGCCCACATGAAGGTAATTAATAAGTTGGCTTTGAAATTCTCCTGTAATATCGTTACAGGCCTTTAATTCAACACCGATTTTGTCATAGCAAAGAAAATCATAATAGAAATCATGCCCTAATTCAACTCCATGATAGACAACCGTGATGTGCTTTTCTCTTTCGTACGGAATCTTGTTTTCTTGCAGAAGTACTTCAAATGCATCTTGATAGACTTTCTCCTTAAATCCACAACCCAGTTCATTATGAAGCTGAATTGCAAGTCCTAAAAGAGTTTTGCTTTCTTCCGGATAAATCAAGCCGCTCATGGTCATCTATGATTTTTATTCTCCCTAAATTCCAGCACCGAAGGTGCTTTCTTCAATAAAATTCTTCAATTCTCTAATTCTTGACAAAAAAAACATCGTATTCTTGACAAAATCATGATTATTCCTTGCCAATCTCAGAGGCTTGCGCACAAATGCTGAAGAAGTCGTCGGCCTTGAGTGAGGCGCCGCCAATGAGGCCACCATCAACATCGGGTTGCGAGAACAACTCCGTGGCATTCTTGGCATTGCAGCTGCCACCGTAAAGGATGCGGATGTCGTCGGCAGCGACTTCGTCATAGTGCTCTTTCACCAGCGAGCGGATGAAGGCGTGCATCTCCTGAGCCTGTTCGGGAGTGGCGGTCTTGCCAGTGCCGATAGCCCAGACGGGTTCGTAGGCGATGATGCAGTCGTAGATAGCATCGCCATCGAGGTGGAACAAGCCTTTTTCGAGCTGCTCGCGCACCACGTCGAAATGACGGCCTGCCTCGCGTTCTTCAAGCACTTCGCCAACGCAGAAGATGGGCGACATGTTGTTCTCAATCAGTCGGTTGACCTTCTCAGCCAGCATCTCGTTGGTCTCGCCGAAATACTTTCTTCTTTCGCTGTGACCCACGATGCAATAATCCACGTCGATGGATTTCAGCATCTTGGCCGACACTTCGCCCGTATAGGCGCCTTTATCGTAAGCGCTGCAATTTTGAGCGCCGACGTTAAACTGTTGCTCTTCAAACTCCATGTCGGTGAGCATTTCCAGATATGGGAACGGAGGGCAAATGATGACCTCGCAGTCCAGTTCGTCGTTTTCGTCAAAGCGGTCGAGCAGGTTATCGACCAGTTCTTCGGCCTCACCAAAAGTGAGGTTCATCTTCCAGTTACCTGCAACAATTTTACTTCTCATATTATATTTTCAATTTATTGATATTCAATTATTTTTCTTTTTTCAAGAATTTAAGAATTTCCATTTCGGGTTGTAGATTTTGAATTAAAGAGGAATTTGAGATGAAAATCGCAAGCGATTTTTGGGATTCGACCTGACGAATCTTTTTCTCTACATTCTCACCGAAGGTGCAAATTCAAAGAACTTCGTGCCTTTTCACTTCCTTTAATACAAGATGTCTTCTTTTTCACCTATTACCCCATTCTCTAATTCTTTGATTCTTGACCTAAAAAAATCAACACTCAAAATACTCTGGGAAGCAATCGACGATGATGTCTTCGGGCCAGAGCAGATGTGCTTCAGAACCGTCGTTGGTAGGCGGAATGGCTTGAATGATTTGCTCATACAGCGCACTGTCAACTTTTTTCAGGTCTTCGATAGGAGCTTCGGGACCGTTATTTTTGATGAAGTCGCACAAGGTCTTGACTTCGTTCTCAAAGAGTTCGACTTTAAAGATATTGGCTCCCGTTTCCTTGCGCGATTCGGGAGCGACACCAAAGGTCAGTGTTTCAGGTTTTTGCATAATTATTCAACTTTTAAATAGTCTGCAAATATAGGAAAAAACAAAAACTGAGAGTCTGTTTTGATTCAAGTGAAGCAAATAACAATGTCATTTCGACCGCAGGGAAGAAATCTATTGTTATTTGCTTCATTGGAAGAAAGCATACTCTTGCAAAGGCTTGCCAGCAAATAGATACCCTCCTTCGTCGGTATGACATAGGCTTTTTTTGAAAAATGCAGGCTGGAAAGCAAAAAAAACATAGAAAAATTTTCCTATTGCCGTGATTCCATTTTTTTTTGCAATATTTGCCACCGATTTCGATAATCATGGTTTGCTACCATCAAACATTTTCATTGCATATAATTTCTAAACAAGATTCAATAAACTAATCCATTAAAAAATGAAAAAAAATCTACTATTACTGGCAACTGCTCTTTTTGCCATGATGGGCATGGCGACAGCCCAAGGCCCTGTCACAACTTTCTTTGAAGGATTCGAAGACGGAACCCTTGGTGTAATGACCCTCATTGATGCCGATGGCGACGGTCGCAACTGGGCCAACTCCTCCACACTGCAAGCCCAAGGTGATGGACATGACGGCAGTTTGCGTTATGCCTATTCCGAAAGCTGGGGAAGCCTCACACGTCCACCCCTCAATCCCGACAACTTCCTCGTATCACCTCAAATCGCTGTCAATTCGACAACGGTGTTCACATTCTTCGTGTGCTCCGACTGGTATGCCTACGTTGGCGAACATTATGGCGTTGCCATCTCGACAGCAAGCAACACCGACCCTAACGATTTCACGACCATTGCCGAATGGGACCTCACCGACAAAGGCACCCGCGACGACGACCAAGGCCCTTGGCACGAGCACAATATTGACCTCAGCCAATATGCAGGCCAGAACGTATATGTCGCCATCCGTCACTTCTACTGCTCAAACATCTACCGCATTGACGTTGACGACATCTCCGTCACTTCAGAAGAAACTGGAGGTTGCGAAGCTCCGACTAATCTTCGCGGCACCCAAGATGGCACTCATGTTGAAATCACATGGGATGAACCCGAAGGTTCGCCAGCATATTATCTGTACCGCCACCGCATATTCCAGGACGATACCGATGACAATTTCACAGTTCTCATTACAGACGCTAACTTTGCCGACGAATTACTTGAGAACACAGTTACAACATACAAAGTAACAGCCGCTTATCTTCTGGATGATTGCGAATCTGATTTTGCCACAACTCCCGATGGCGAAGATAACGTTACATTCACCACAGGCGACCTCGGCACAGAAGAAAGCTCAATCGAGGCCGAACTCTACCCTAACCCATCGAATGACGCGTTCAATATCAATTGCCAAGGCATGACCAAATTGACAGTTTACGGTATGCGCGGCGAGACCATCATAGATGTCAACATTAGCGCTGACAATTACGTCATCACCGACCTTGTTTCGGGCGTTTATTTCGTCAGAATCGAGACCGCTGCTGGCTGCATGACACAAAAGATTGTCAAATTGTAAAAAAACTATCGGGAGACATCGTCTCTACATGAAAAAAAAAATCACCGTCGGTTTGGGCTGGCGGTGATTTTTTTCGTTTACCAACAAACAATATTTCATATCTTTGCCGCAAATAACGACAAACACTTAAAATTATGACACATTTCAGAATCACATTATTCGCGGCTCTTCTGCTGCTCGTATCGTGCAAACAAGAGCCTATGCCTTACCATCCAAATGGCAACGACAACACGGTATGCCTTCCCGAAATCAACGACTACATGCCTGCCACACTCTTGAATCTGTTTGGCGAAGCCAACATCCATCGCGGCAACACGCCGCCCGACATTACGGGTTCGTGGCTGGCCGACAACTTGAACTTTACTGAAGTATATTATGCTGACACTTCCTTAGCAATTCATTCCGTAGTTTCAGGGAACTTAGCCGGAGCCACCTATTTCACATTTCATGATTTCGGGCAAAACAAACTGAAAACTGCGTATTTCATCGCTCATAACATTGCTTCCTATTCATATACAGAATACTCCAACATGGACACAACGGCCTTCTTGTTAAAAGAGCATGAAAATCTGATGATTAACAATCCACTTTTGCCGTCTTGTTTTCAAACCAACAACTTCAATTTCAGTCTATTGAACAAAGCTTACATCATTGGTGCAGACGACCAATTCACCGTATATTTCTATGATGTTAGACTTCTACAATTAAGTGAAGATTACCCTTTCAATCCTAATAATTATCAACCAGTTTCTGCAAAAATAATTTCCGGCAAAGCCTTGCGCGACCAGGACGGAAACATTACAGGCATCGCCGATTTCAGGACTGGAGAGGAAGTCGTCGGATACGTTAAGGACGGCAATTCACTTCAAATATTGATTCAGAATGGTGTTCAGCCAGCTCCAGGGGATGCTTGGATTAAGACCAACCAAAACATTGACTTGATTTACAGCGAATTTAGCTTGGAATAACAACAAATCATTGCACAACAGGGGCGTTGCATGCAACGTCTCTACAGCAAAAAAAATCACCGTCGGTTGGGGCTGGCGGTGATTTTTTTCGTTCCATTTGAACATAATTCGGTCTTTTTTACGTTATTTTGCCAAATAAACCAACAAAACTATGATTTACTACTTTTCCGGCACGGGCAACAGCAAATATGTGGCCCAAAGGCTTGCAGAAGCACTCAGCGAAACCCTCTGCGACATGGCTACGACCGACAATAGGAACACCGACAGCATGGCACTCGGCTTCGTGATGCCTGTGTATTATTGGGGCATTCCGAACATCGTCCTCAACTTCCTGAAAGATTTCCGAATCAGCGACAAGCCATACATCTACCTCATCTTCACCTGCGGAGGCAGCACGGGAGCGGCAGGAAAGATGTTTGAAAAGGCACTCGGGCGAAAGACCGACGCCCAGTTCTCCGTCGTCATGCCCGACACCTGGACACCCATGTTCGATGTGAGCGACAAGACCAAGATGGAACACATTCTCAATGCCGCCGAGCCCAAGATTGACGAAATCATCGAAAAAGTGCGGAGCCAAGCCAAGGGCGACTTCAACCGCCACAAGGGCTTCACGCCACTTACGCCTTTGGTCTATCCTTCCTACAAGAAGCAGACAACGCTGAACTTCACCGTCAGCGAGGATTGCATCAGCTGCGGCCTTTGCGAAAAGCAGTGTCCATCGGGCATCATCAAACTGGAAAACGGCAAGCCCGTCTGGACCGAGCACCGATGCGCCTTCTGCTTAGGCTGTCTGCACCGCTGCCCGAAATTCGCCATCCAGTTTGGTGGGAAGACCAAGAAACACGGGCAGTTTTATAACCCGAGGGTGAGGTAGGAAAGTCTGGCAGCCTTCGTAGTCGTTTTGTCTTTATCAACCATGAATCTCTCATAGAGAAGAACACCTTGACCAAAGTCAAGGCAAATTCAACGTCATACAACATCGCCTCCGTTTTCACGAGACAATGATATGGTACATCGTATGTTTTGCAATTGCAATTCCACCTCATCAAACACGGCTACTCCAGCACCCAAATCGTTTCGTCGCCACAAATATTCCTGACTTTCAGACGCAATGGCTTGTTTTCGCTGGATTGCATGGAAAATCTTATAGAAAAGGATGAGTGTTTTATGATTCCGAAAGACTTCGATGCCAAGGAGTATTATCGGAATTTCATCGGCATTATCACTGGCGATGGGTCGAAACCGGAAACGATTCAATTGAAGGTGAGTAAAATCAGGAGCCCTTACATCGAAAATTTGCCGCTGCACCATTCCCAAAAAATGGTGGAGAAATGTACGGACGGCAGTTGCATATTTGAGCATTACCTTTGCCCGACGAATGATTTCGTACAACAGATTCTATTCCATGGCAGTGAGATTGAAATCTTGGAGCCACAATCGCTGCGCGAACGGATGAAACAAAGACTTGAAACAATGCTGGAATCATACAAATTGGGTTAGTGGTTGATGAACATGTTTTTTTTGCGGAACATGTTTACACGTTTTGTTGCTATCTTTGCCGCCATCACAAACACACATCAATATGTTGAGTTATTACATCGTAGATGCCTTCACTGGCAAGCCTTTCGGAGGCAACACGGCTGGCGTGGTGCTCACCGAAACCGGACAGCCATTCCCTGAGAACGAGACCATGCGCCTCATCGCAGCGGAGTTCCGTTACTCCGAAACCGCTTTTGTCAAGGCAGAGACTGACGGCAGTTTCACCACACGCTACTTCACCCCTACCGGCGAAGTGCCGCTTTGCGGACACGCCACCGTCGCCACTTTCGGCGTGCTCTTCA
>JAKSMV010000035.1 GCA_024400425.1 Bacteroidales bacterium | reverse complement strand
TCTGCGGCCGCCGCAAGTTCGGTCTTATCAAGTACGTGATGGCCCTCATGAACGGTGCCCGTCTCGGGATCGCTGCTCAGGCAGTGGGTATCAGTCAGGCTTCCTACGACGAAGCTCTCGCCTACGCCAAGGATCGTAAGCAGTTCAACCAGGCTATCATCAACTTCCCCGGCGTCTACGAAATGCTTTCCAACATGAAGGCTCGCCTGGACGCTGGTCGCGCCCTCCTTTACCAGACAGCTCGCTACGTTGACATCTACAAGTCTCTTGAAGATATCGAACGCACCCGCAAGCTCACCGACGAAGAAAAGGCTGAACTGAAGCTGTACAACAAGTTGGCATCTGCCGGCACTCCGCTCACCAAGGGCATGAATGCCGAATACTCCAACATCAACAGCTACGACAGCATCCAGGTTCACGGCGGTTCCGGCTACATGCTGGAATACGCTTGCCAGCGCCTCTACCGCGACGCTCGTATTACCTCCATCTACGAAGGTACTACCCAGCTCCAGGTTGTTGCTGCCCTTCCGCACATCACCACCGGCACCTACACTTCCATGCTCGACGAACTGGAAGCAGCCGCTGTTGCACCGGAATTCGAAAGCCTCAAGGCCCGCGCAAAGGCTATGGACGACAAGTTCAAGGCAGCCATCGACTACGTCAAGGCCGCTGAAAACAACGAGTTCCTGGACCTCTGCAGCCGCCGCCTGTACGAAATGGCCGGTAACTGCGTCATGGCTCAGCTCCTTATCCGCGACGCTTCTGCAAACGCAGAACTGTTCGGCAAGAGCGCCAAGGTTTACCTGAACCTTGCTGAAGCTGAAGTCGCCAAGCACTACAACTTCGTGAAGAGCTTGGATGTGGAAGCGATGGAGAGCTACAGGAAGGCGTAAGCCGCGAAAGCGATTCAAAAACTTAAGGGGCTCTGGATAAGTCCAGAGGCCCTTATTTGTGTTGAGGAAAGATTTCGAAAACAATTTTTACACAATCATGCTGTTGACAGACAAATTATTAAATTATATTTTTCTTACACAACATAAAAACAGGCCGGATTACAAATGAGAAAAGCAATGTTGGCAATCTGCACGCTACTAGCAATTTCATCCTTCGCGATTGCACAGACAAATTCTTCTACATCGACTAGTTCGTCAGGAATGCAAAGCACAGCTAGTTCATCGAGTTTTTCATGTCCATGTCATACAACACAAACATCGGCAGAAAATTCAATTAATCAGCTCCATAAGGAATGCAAAGAAAAGAACGGCGAAGACTCTTTTTCAATGAAGAAAATGTCCGAAAACTGTTTTTGTATCGAAGGCGCTTGCGACATTCATTACAGCAGCGCATCCATAGACACAATCAGTTATAGTTCTAGTTCGTCATCTATTGTCATCAGTTCTTCCAGCGAATATATCTATACGGGAGGAGTCTGCTACATAGACTCCGTATATTACGAGGGCGTCAAAAACGTACCAACGGTACACCGTGGTCTGTATTCCGTTCTACCCTATATGAAAAATGCGGACAATATCAAGGTATCCAAATGTTCATGTAATCAAGACGGTTCCTTTAAATGCAATTATTCAAATTTTGGCGTTCCCATTGGTTACAAACCTATAGATATTCCTCTCTGTGGCTTACGCAATGCATATTGGTGTCCTGGCATTGACGATGGAATGTGCGATTACAGCGGTTCTTCTATCGAAATATACCACTCTGACCAATATTGGAAAACGGATTATACCTGGGGTGTAAAAAATTTCAGCAATAATGGTGTTTTTGAAATAAATGACGGATCGCAACCGCTTTATGTTGTCACGACAGACAATGAAAGATATCTCTTTTTCTGGATGAATCGTCCTCTACCCCAAAATATCAACACTTTCGATCTCGAAGATGCATTTTTGAAGGCAAATCCACGATTCCCTTCTGTTGACAAAATGAACGAATATTGCCGTGGAGAATGGTTCCCGCACGATGAAGACTGTTTTGGCTACGCTAGCGAAGTTGAAATTGCTTTGCAGGATTCAATAGACAATTGTGCTCTTTCTATGGGTATTTCGAAATATGACACGACTCTTTCTGATCGTGGGTGGTGCGTGGTCGGAACATGCGAACCAGGCGAAGATCCCTATTATAGTTCGTCAAGTTACGCAAGTTCCTCATCTTCAGAAGAATCAAGTTCTTCAAGTGAATTTGGTCTATGTCAGTCTCTCCCATTTAGTTACATTCCCAGCGATCCAAAGAACACCTGCTTTGAAAGTAATGGTAAATGCTATAGATGCAATGCCGCGCGTCGTGCAGATGAATGCGACGAAGAGTGGATGTGGATATACCCTTATACTCCAGATAAATATTTCTTCACAGAAATTGATTGCATAAGCGGGGAAAGAAAAGACAACAATAGAATTGGGCAGTGCCCCGGCTTCCCGATGGAGACCACCCCTTATAATCCAGAGCAAGCATGCATTGCACACAATGGGAAATGCTACAGATGTAAATCCGAGAACAGCTATGTCAATTGCTCCTACGACTGGCTTTGGACTGGCGAAAACTTCGGAACACACAATATTGGCTCATGGTACGAAGAAGTAGATTGTTATGATCCGTTTGAGGAGAATAATAACGAGTTTGTTGTTAATGGATGCGTAGATGAAAGTGTTTTGCGAAAGCAAGCCGCAAAGGATTATTACCGACAGTATGAAGATCCTTCTATTGAATATTTTGTTGATTTTACAAAACCTACAAAAAAGTTTGATATTCTTGGACGTCATAGAATTAATAAACAGCCTTCCCATATGGCGCTGTATCAAAAAAATATGGCTAAACCTCAACGAGAAATAGAGACTTCTGCTATTTTGCAGATACCTTCAATAAGTAGTGCAGATTATTGTGATAGAGATTCCTCAGGGAGTTGGAACTGTAACAAAAATAAAAAGGTATTGGAAAAAAGAGTTTGGTCTGTTAATGAATTTGTTGATCCGAGAAGATGTGATGTAAAGAAGGGCAGGGATTATTGGTATTTCAAAGAGAATACTGATCCCGAAACCGGTGAGATTGTCAAAACTTATTTTGGTGGAGTTACATGCGCATGGCCTAATGTGTCAATTAATCATGAGCCTATATCACAAGAAAACGAATTAATATACTCAAATGGAAAAATTGTCGGTGCAAAAGCGACTGTTAAATACAGATTCTATACGCATACAACTTTGGGTGAAAACAATTATATAATCATGAAAGCAGGGGAAGCTTTTTCAGATGGACATGTAGTAACATCAGCTGAAGAAACGTGTTATGAAAAACATGAACAAGGCCATGAAAAATACAACGAATGTGTTTCCTATGAAGAAGTTGAAGAAACAGGAACGTTCGAATGTACAGTGAAGGTTTCTGGAACGATGTCGAAAGAAAAGAGAACTGAAATACTTAATGACGCGGTTACCGCCGACTTGACTGTAAAGCGAGATCTTTTTGAAAAACAACATTGGCAGGATAGACTAAATAAAGCCCAGAAAAAACTTGATAAATCTAGAGATCTATTCCATGCTGATTTCGGTACAGATGGATATGCCGGAAAAAATGATAAGCTACCCAAAAGTTATGTATGTCCGAATTTTTAGTTTTAGCATAGCTCTAATAACATCCTTGGTCTTTTCTCAAGAGGGTATTGCACCAAAGGATGTTTTTGGCGAGTATTGCTTTACGGAGGACGATGACAAAACGGATCATTGGGTTTTGGAGAAGTATAAGTCGAATAAACCATATTTGTTTTCGTATTCCCAATGCTCGTATGATTATCGTCATTCCATACTTCCGGATTATGATTACTTCTTTTTAGGTCCTATATCGATGATTGTGAATTCGGTATTTGAGAAGGCAAAACCGGCAAGGTGTATGCCGAATTACTATTCAGAGAAAATGGTTTATGAATCTTATGAAAAAATTTTATGGTTTTCAAAAAAACAAGAGCTTGAAACGGATAGCCTATTTGGACACTACTTTACCATAAGATGGAATGTCGATTATGATTCAAGTTATGTTCGATTAAACGCATCCGGCTCCGCAAGATTCTACATTTCCGGTTTTTGCACCGAGGACCAGTTAAAAATAATTAGGGGTCGAAAAAAAATTGAACAAAAAAAATCATAAAAATCATGTTTAGAGTTGAGGCATGTAACGAGAAATAAGAAAAAAAAACGATGAGATCCCCCAGCGAAACGCACTCATATAAATTCACGCAAAAATAATCCGCCTAAAAATAAAAAGAGTTCTGCAGTTTTATTACAACTGCGGGATTTTTGTTTTCAAGAACCAGAAAAATCTACCTATTCCCCTTTGCACGGTTATGCGACTTGCAGAGCATTTCGCAGTTGGTGCGGTCGGTGGCACCGCCTTTGCTCCAGGCGGTCACGTGGTCGGCATCCATATCGGCAAGTTTCCAAATTTTAGTCTTAATATCATTCTTGTCGGACATGGCGCAGTAAGGGCAGTTAGAAACGCTTTCCGCCTGCGCCTTGGCAGTCTGCGCTGCATAGACACTTTTCTTTGTTGCTTCGTCAAACACGCGGACATTCAAAAGTTTCTTGTCCTTCTCGCCGCCTAACACGTACTCAAAAATTCCCTTGCGATCTTTCACATAGGGGTCTGCGTAAAGCGACATCACTTTATCTTGAACGGCTTTAGGACTATAGGCGTTCTTATGATAAGTTTCGTACAGCCTCCCCCATTCAAGCCCGCACATTTCGCTTTCTGTCATATCGAATACGCTTGAAGCCCAATCAATGACCGTATTGAAATACGTTTTGAGTTCATCAATATTTGCATCACGACGATGTTTCGCCATATAGGAATCTTTCTTAGGCAACTTATACTTTTTCGCCTCTTCATCAGAAATCATTACTTCACTGACCCAATCAAGAGCAACGCTTAAAATGCCCTGACGGTTTGGTTCGCCACGCACATAGGTTTGCCACATCTGAACGTTGGCATTTCTAGAATTGCTGAACTCCGCCTTTGCAGCGGTTACAAACGGTCCTGAGAAAATGGCATTTGACAATTCCTGTTCATTCAGCGGAACTCCTGTAATATTGATGGTTTTGAACCACTCCTTTATTTCAGTTTCTTCGCCTTTACAAACATAGACTAGCAATTCGTAGTCTTCGATCTGTTTCTGTTTTTCCGCAGGAAGCCCTCCAAAATACTGAGGTATGCCATTTGCATCCGCAACACCAAACTTTTCCTTGACAAATCGTCCGATAGATGTTATCCGCTGCTGACCATCCAGCACCTCAAAATGTTCATCATCTATCTTATTGAAATAGATAAGCCCTAGCGGATACCCCTTGAGCATGGAATCTATGACAGCAACATCGCGTTTTCCATCGGCATAAATATAGTTACGTTGGTATTCCGGCTGAATAGTAAGTTTGCCGGCGAGGCCGAACAAACCTTTTCCTTCAAGTTCGTTATAGATGAAACCTTCGCAGATTTCTTTGACGGAGTATTTTTTGAGTTCTGGTTTCATACAGAACCCTCCTTTGGTTTAATAAGAACACGAGCATAAAGCTGTTGATACTTTTTTTCATTCACAATGTAATAGGTTTCTCCTTCAGGGACTTCAGAAAGTTCAATGGTCGCGCCATCATTCAATTTCGTCACTCGACTTTTCTTTCCATGCTTATCAACTTGTGTCTGTTCTGGATAGACTTTATTTGCACCGCCAAACCAAGTTTTAGTAATTCCCAAAATTTCGAACTGCTCCGGGCAATACTTATCTAAGAAAGAAATCGGCACTCCCATTACATCTTTATAATCACTGGGGATAGCGTCAGTGTAAGGAACTTCTATAGCATCGTAGTTATCGTATTTCTTATAACCCGTACCTTTGACTTCCTTGTGCTTGCTGAATTTGATATTATTTGCTTCGGTCATCAATGACAACGGCTCGTGACGACGACCATGTTCAATGTTGGTGAACCAGCGAACTCCTTTCACTCTTATAAAATGATTTCCTTTTTCATCTATTCGCCATCCAGCAGCCTCTAACGGATACTCTTTGGGAACACCAAATTCTCTATCGCCACTATGAATAGAAGCCCCTAACCAAACATCATTCTTTTTCAGCAATGGAAATATTTCTTTATACGTAATTGCGTTCATATTTCCAATAATGGCAAACTTTTTCCCAGATTCCATAATCCAAGCAACAAATTCTCTAAACAGGCTGAACGGTGGATTGGTGATAATAAAATCTGCTTCGTCCCGCAAGCGCTTGATTTCTTCAGAGCGAAAATCGCCATCGCCATCAAGATATTTCCATTCCAGGTCTTCTATATCTATCCGACCATTTCTATTGGTGTCGTGATCGAGTGTAAAAATTTTGCCCTTGATTTTTGACTTATCCACATCAAACCAAGGGGCTTGCTGTTCGAACAACGTCGGTTGCCAGTCCTTGACCTTATACTTCTTTGATTCTACCGCATAAGAAGTCGAAATCAATTTCTTCAGGCCGAGCTTCTCAAAATTTTGCGCAAAATAGCGGGTGAAATTGCTCCACTCAGGGTCATCACATGGCAACAAGATAGTCTTATTTCGGAATACATTTTCGTCGTATTCCAAGTAGGCATTCATTTCTTTTTCAATATCCGCGTAAATCGTGTAGAACTCGTCGTTCTTCGCCTCTTTCGCTTTACCAAGCGCATCGTTCTTTGCCATCGTGTTGCTCCATGCAGAGAGTGAACGAGTTCACTCCCGTTGGAGCTAAAAACACGACCTTTCAATACAATACAAAGACCCGCAATCCCGAGCAGATACAGTACGCCCAGGACACAATACACCCATGGCATTCATGGGTCAATGCGAGTATTTGTCTTATTCTTGTATTCTTGAAATTGTCGAGATTCCAAACTCAGAACAAGAGCGACACTCAGCGAGTTCACCCTTGCTCTGCAATCTTTACGCTTTTTGGGGAAACAAAAAGGCGTGGAGTTGAATGCACCTATCAGTTTGAGGCTCTCGACTGCCCGAATACAATAAGCGCAAACAACTCACGCCCCAAAAGCTTGCAAGGTTTATACGCAGCAGAATGTTTTCACATTCTGATATGCATGAACCGCAGCAGCGGACGCCAAAGGCGTCAAATGGCCGTCAGCATCTTGGCTAATTGCAAAACAATAAGCCATACAGCAAAACGATGCGGCAAACCGAAGTCTGTCGCAGACGTGAGCGTTCGTCTTATTCCCGTATTCTTGAAACTGTCGAGATTCCAAACTGGGAACAAGAGAAAACCCTATTTTCTTGAAATATAGATTATTCCACTGTCATAACATGACTTTTTGCGGAAAAACGGTATTTTTGTCAACATTTGGGCGGGTGGGCGGGGTAAGCCGGGCGTTGCGGGTGCGGCGTCTGAGCACCCGCTAGAAGGGGTAGCGGAAAACGCCGCCAGGCGGTTGCAGCGAGGGGGAAACTTCCCCCTTCCATACAAAAGAAAGTACGTTCCGGAAACGGAATACGTGGTCAAGGTGCTCGAACGCCATGTGGAAAAGGCCAAGCACAACCTCAAGGGCGCACCCATCGTGGTCGCCGGTGGTTACGGCATGGGCTCCAAGGAAAACTTCGACATGCTGTTCGAACTGGCCAAGGAACTCCACGGCGAAGTTGGTGCAAGCCGCGCTGCAATCGACGCAGGCTTCGTTGCCGACCATGACCGTCAGATCGGTCAGACCGGTCTCACCGTTCGCCCCAAGGTTTACATTGCTTGCGGTATTTCCGGCCAGATCCAGCACATCGCTGGTATGCAGGATTCCGGCATTATCATTTCCGTGAACAATGACCCGGATGCTCCCATCAATGCAATCGCAGACTACGTCATCAACGGCAACGTTGAAGAAGTGGTTCCCAAGTTAATCAAGTACTACAAGGCTAACAACAAGTAGGTAAAGCGCTATGGCAAATTTCTACACTGACCATCCGGAGATTAAGTTCAATCTCGAAAGCAGCCCCTTGATGAACCGCATTGTGGAACTCAGGGAAAATGGCTTTGCTAATGAAGAAAAGTCCGATTACGCTCCGGCCGACTACGCCGACGCAATCGACAACTACAACAAGGTTTGCGAACTGGCTGGCGACATCGTTTCCAACGTGATCGCTCCCAACGCAGAAGCAGTTGATGCAGAAGGTCCTCATTGCGAAAACGGCCGCGTCCGCTACGCAAGCAAGACTTACGAAAACCTGGAAGCTACCGTGAAGGCTGGCCTTTGCGGCGTTACCATGCCCCGTCGTTTCGGTGGCCTGAACTTCCCCGTAACTGCTTACACCGCCATTAACGAAATGATCGCTGCCGGCGACGCAGGTTTCGAAAACATCTGGTCCCTTCAGGACTGTATCGAAACTTTGTACGAATTCGGCGATGAAGATCAGCGTTCCCGTTTCGTGCCCCGCATCTGCGCCGGCGAAACCATGTCCATGGACTTGACCGAACCCGATGCCGGTTCCGACCTGCAGCGCGTGATGCTGAAGGCAACCTACAGCGAAGCAGACAAGTGCTGGTACCTGAACGGCGTGAAGCGCTTCATCACCAACGGTGACTCCGACATTCACCTGGTTCTTGCCCGCTCTGAAGAAGGCACCAAGGATGGCCGCGGTCTTTCCATGTTCATCTACGACAAGCGCGACGGTGGCGTCGATGTTCGTCGTATCGAAAACAAGATGGGTATCCACGGTTCTCCGACCTGCGAACTGGTTTACAAGAACGCTAAGGCAGAACTCTGCGGCCGTCGCAAGTTCGGTCTCATCAAGTACGTGATGGCCCTCATGAACGGCGCTCGTCTCGGTATCGCTGCACAGGCAGTGGGTATCAGCCAGGCTTCCTACGACGAAGCTCTCGCCTACGCCAAGGACCGTAAGCAGTTCAACCAGGCTATCATCAACTTCCCCGGCGTCTACGAAATGCTTTCCAACATGAAGGCTCGCCTGGACGCTGGTCGCGCCCTCCTTTACCAGACAGCTCGCTACGTTGACATCTACAAGTCTCTTGAAGATATCGAACGCACCCGCAAGCTCACCGACGAAGAAAAGGCTGAACTGAAGCTGTACAACAAGTTGGCATCTGCCGGCACTCCGCTCACCAAGGGCATGAATGCCGAATACTCCAACATCAACAGCTACGACAGCATCCAGGTTCACGGCGGTTCCGGCTACATGCTGGAATACGCTTGCCAGCGCCTCTACCGCGACGCTCGTATTACCTCCATCTACGAAGGTACTACCCAGCTCCAGGTTGTTGCTGCCCTTCCGCACATCACCACCGGCACCTACACTTCCATGCTCGACGAACTGGAAGCAGCCGCTGTTGCACCGGAATTCGAAAGCCTCAAGGCCCGCGCAAAGGCTATGGACGACAAGTTCAAGGCAGCCATCGACTACGTCAAGGCCGCTGAAAACAACGAGTTCCTGGACCTCTGCAGCCGCCGCCTGTACGAAATGGCCGGTAACTGCGTCATGGCTCAGCTCCTTATCCGCGACGCTTCTGCAAACGCAGAACTGTTCGGCAAGAGCGCCAAGGTTTACCTGAACCTTGCTGAAGCAGAAGTGATGAAGCACTCCAACTTCATCATGAACCTGACTGCAGAACAGATCGCTGATTATAAGGCATAGTAGACAGTAGGAAGTAGACGGTAGACAGTAGACTGTGATTTGTGAATAATCGCGGCTACGCCGCCTACTGAAACGCAAAAATAAAGGCCTCGGATGATGAATCCGAGGTCTTTTGTTATAAACCAGTCTAATACTATAACGCTGTCCTATCGATTTGAATACAGAATAAATGATTCTGGTTTTAAGACAACATTGGGCTTCGCACTTGGAGTTATCCTAACCGAATTCGTTCCATCACGCAGCCCGAATAATTCCATATTATCGAACGAGAAGTAGCCATCTGCATCTATGGAAGCTGAAACATGGGTCATATTCTGCAAGTGCGTCAATTGGACTGTATTTTCAAAATAGGTCGTGTCATAGCCATTCAGGTGGACCTTAGAAAAGCCAGAACGAGAAACTAGGCCATTCACATGGGTATCCACATTTACAGAATCAACTTTTCCTCCACCAAATGTTCCGCTCAAAGACCAGTTTACAGTCACCGGTTCTTGAACGGGACCAGTAGACGAGCCTTCGTCGCTGTTGCAAGCCAGCAATCCTAGCAAAGCTATTCCGAAAAGAAATCGTTTCATACAAGCTCCTTTTGTTATTTTATATGGCTATGTTCTATTAGAGTGTAGGACTGCCATTTTATGTTGAATTTACTGAAAAAATACTAAAAAATGGTCTAACCCAACAAAAATTAGGTTAGACCAAGTATCTAAGATACAGTTTTTAGGTAGGTAAATCTCAGTTTCTAATAGGGTGTGTTTTTTAGATAGTTATATTACATCTACACTTTGAAAGAACATAGCCTTTTGTTTTTACCTAATCTTTTAGATTATGCTCACTCTCCTAATCAAACCCCTATTTATTACCTTTCCTTCTGTTGCAATCCCTGCATAGCATTTGACGGTTTGTATCGATGGTCGGGCCACCTTCGCACCAGGGCGTTATATGGTCGGCTTCCATTTGCGACAGTTCAAAAATGTTGTCTGCATATCGGACAAGCTCCTTGTTGTCGCTCGTAGGCCTTTATCTTTTGGTTATCCGTAAACGCACGAATGGAAAGGTTGCGTTCGTCATGCGTCAACAGGTACGGATAAATTACCTTCTTGTTGGTCACGTCGTCGTCCTTGATGAGCCGGGCGTTGCGGGGCGGCGTTTGAGCCCCGCAGAGGGGGTAGCGGAAGACCCGGCCGGGTGGGTTTCGGAACTTTATTCCCGAAGGGAATGATTGTAAGGGCGGGGCCGGGGCTGCAGCGAGGGGGAAACCTCCCCCACCTGCGAACTGGTTTACAAGAACGCCAAGGCAGAACTCTGCGGCCGTCGCAAGTTCGGATTTTATAGGTCCCGGCGTCTACGAAATGCTTTCCAACATGAAGGCTCGCCTGGACGCTGGCCGCGCCCTCCTTTACCAGACAGCTCGCTACGTTGACATCTACAAGTCTCTTGAAGATATCGAACGCACCCGCAAGCTCACCGACGAAGAAAAGGCTGAACTGAAGCTGTACAACAAGTTGGCATCTGCCGGCACTCCGCTCACCAAGGGCATGAATGCCGAATACTCCAACATCAACAGCTACGACAGCATCCAGGTTCACGGCGGTTCCGGCTACATGCTGGAATACGCTTGCCAGCGCCTCTACCGCGACGCTCGTATTACCTCCATCTACGAAGGTACTACCCAGCTCCAGGTTGTTGCTGCCCTTCCGCACATCACCACCGGCACCTACACTTCCATGCTCGACGAACTGGAAGCAGCCGCTGTTGCACCGGAATTCGAAAGCCTCAAGGCCCGCGCAAAGGCTATGGACGACAAGTTCAAGGCAGCCATCGACTACGTCAAGGCCGCTGAAAACAACGAGTTCCTGGACCTCTGCAGCCGCCGCCTGTACGAAATGGCCGGTAACTGCGTCATGGCTCAGCTCCTTATCCGCGACGCTTCTGCAAACGCAGAACTGTTCGGCAAGAGCGCCAAGGTTTACCTGAACCTTGCTGAAGCAGAAGTGATGAAGCACTCCAACTTCATCATGAACCTGACTGCAGATCAGATTGCTGATTACAAGAAGGCTTAATCGCCTGCCGTCATCCTGAGCGGCGAAGCCGCGAAGGATCCAGCATTTAAATGACCTCGACTCGCAAGAGTCGGGGCCTTTTTTCGATAGATAGTTAGTTATAACGAATCAAGCAAATCATTAAAAAGCTGTTCGCCAATATGTCGTCCGCTAGAACGCAGAGCATCTACAACACCGCGGATTTCATCTGCAGAAATAAAACTCTTTTTGTAGGCTGCGCGAAATATACCGATTGTTCCCATTATGTTGAAGCCGATATTTTTTGCAATTTGCCGAGCACGAACTTCATCCAGAAGCACAAGGTCAGCCTTTATTCGATCCGTAAGAATCAAGGCTTCGCTTTCACCGAGATCAAGCCCTGTAGTACGTCTAAAAAGAGAAACCTCATCCGGATTGACATCCTGAATTCGAATGAATTCACAGCCCCGGACTTCATTCGCTTCTTCATAAAAATCGGAATTACTCGTTAGCTCAGCAAATACACCTTGAGGGATATAAACAACCCCAAAAAGTTTTTGAAGCAAATCTAATCGGTTGATTTTAAGAAGCGTTATAAGAGGAGTCGTATCAGATACAACTATCATACTTGAGCGGCCTCTTTTGCAACAAGGCGCTCGTATGTGGCAACATCTTCCTCAACCTCGCTCCAGGCCATATCAATATAAGGAATACCTTCCTTGGCGTACAGTTCAATAAGTTCCCACTTTGTGATGCCAAGAATTTCGGCTGCTCGACCATGGGATATGGTAAGGTTCTTTATAAACGGATGCAACATCATCGCTAACTGAACAAGTCCATCACCCGACTCGCTCGTAATATACGGTTCCATCGCCACGGGAACCTGAAGCTGAACAGTTGTCATTTCCATAGAAACACCTCACCATTCAATATACAATATTATCGGACACAGCGCAAGGCGCACGCATTCCTTGTTGCCGATAATAGCGGAAACTCTTTGGAGGCGATAAGGCCGGTGTGATTTTTTTCAGCAAAATTACCTGTAATACTCTTCAGGTGTTTTTCCGTAGAATCGGTTAAAGTAATCGGAAACGCCATTCCAATCAGGGTAAACAGTATCAACGGTCTTCCCAAGTAAATTCAGCTCTTCACGAATTCTTGTTTTTGCACTATACGGGATACGGATTTTGGCAAGGCGAATTTCTGCTCCTTTATTGGATTCTAGTGTTGCCAAGTGAGTCTTGTCACCATCTATGCCAAAGAGAAGGAAGGCCCCCTGCTGCGACTTGATTCTTGGATTATCCAAAAGCGGATGAACGCAATAAATGGACTCCATATTATCCTTTTTTATCCATGGTCCAAAATAGGATTTTTCCGCCCTTATTTCATGCAACAGATGATTGATGCTGTCGTCCTCATTAAATGCGGTGCGAGCCGCCTCCTCTGTGGAACCAGACAAATGCCTTATATCAAGGTTATCATAATTGTAAACCGCAATATTTGAAATCACGCTCACTACATCGGAATGCCAGTTGCGAACAGAATCCTTGTGAATTTCATAAACGAGTACGACAGAATCGCAATTATCACCCACCTGAGACTTCGGATCATTATAAAGAGCGAAGAACAAGGATTGCAGAGAATCCAAAGAAACATCCAGCAAACGGGTGCGAATTCCATAATGCTGCATCAAGGAAAGCTTTTCAAAAGTCGTGGAACAACCTACAAATTCATGAGCCAACCTGCGTTCGCATTCCCGGAATAGCGTAGATTCCCTATTGCCTTGTAGCCAGCCATCTCGCGCAATCCCCGGCGTTCCCGCTGACGCCCCATAATCCTGAGGCTCACCACGAAAATAGAGTTGAACATCTTCGCGATATCCCTCTACACCATAGCGCGTAAAGGTTTTTAGCACTTCTAGGTAATCGGCTACAGAATAGATGTCGTAATAAGCAGACATCAAGGAACCTCTACTTCCGTGATTGAATATTCAGGTTCGGATTTTTCTTGGGCAATGCACCCTTCAATCGTCAGTTTTAACGGTTTCTTGTTGAGCATCGCCATGGTAAGGAGAATTCTTGCGATTTCACAATCGGTTTTAATTGAATACGGTTTGCCAAGTTCCAACAGTTTGGAATTTTCGACATTTCCGTTATTTTCCAAAAGATTAAGAATTTCATCCTTTGACTTTTCGTAACGATGTTTGCCAACGCCGTTGAGAACGACCTTACCTTCGGAGATAATCTTAGTGACAATTGCGGTTATGGTGTAATTTTCATTATTTGCATCAGACATTTTGCACATGTAATCCTTCATTATTACGATTGTTTTAGACAGGGCCGCCGGGCCTTGCGGCTTGGCGGCGTTTTTGGGCGGGGGCGCTACGCAGCCCCGCGGAATTGGATTGGGACCCCACCCCAATTCAATTCTGGTCCTGGAGGCAACGCACAGAGAACCCGCGGCCCTTGAGGTTGTAGTAGAGGTACGCATTGCTCGCATACAAGTCCCAGTAGTAGGCGTAACTAGCACTACGCTCAGTAGCACTCCAGAAGTAAGCGTTGGAGCCAACATTGCTGAAGCCGCCATTGTAGAGGCCAGCAGGGAGCGCAGAGAAACCGTAATCGTCAGTTCCATTACCACTTTTCCAGCCATAAGTTGATTTCAGTTTAGTCGCTGCAACACTGGAACCAACTGTTTTCATTAGAGTTTCAAATTCAGAACCACTTGGTAAGTGCCAGCCCTCAGGGCATACGCCACGGACCACCCCACTAGCGCTACAAGTTTTACCATAGCCACACCCCTTTCCTGTAGTAGAGAACACTGCTGCAGAATCCATTGCAGCAGTCCAAGTGTACAGACGACCGTACTTGGCACAAGAGTCTGGATTATTGTTATAACAATAACTTTTGGCAGTTCCCTCATTATAATCATAGTTCAAGTTCTCGGCCATCCAGGTTTGATCCCCAATGGTTACTGTTCTATAAGTTTTATTATCTCGAGAATCCTTCAAAAATCCAAATCGATGAAATTTCCACTCATCCGAACATACCCATCGTTCTTCAACAGATACGTTAGATAGTGTTGTAATTATTTTTCCTCGCGTATAGCTGGTACAGCCAAGATTTAATTCAATTTCATCTGATGAAGCTATTCTAAAGGAGCCGCCATCACAGACATACTTGCTTACTGTACTTACAGATCCATCAACAACTGTTCCGTCTTTACCGCAACCAGTTCCAACTTCAATTTCATCTGACGAAGCTATTCTGAAAGAACCATCATCACAAACATACTTGTTATTTTCGTTTACTTTTCCACTAACAAAAATTCCGTCTTTAGAGCAAGTATAACCATAGGTATCGTATTCCAATGCGGTTGCTTCAGTCCAGGTTCCGTCACGATATACATACCTGGCATCTGTAACATTGCCTTTTTTGACTTCGCCTACTGCACCGGCGGACCAGCCATAAGTATCAGCTTCCAAGGTGGTCAAGATTTTCCACTGGGTATCTTCACATACATAATAGGAGCCTTGGTTATTTTTAATTGTCTTAGCATCACTTGCCGTGCAGGAACCCAGCGCACTTTCAACAGCATCGGCCTCAGTCCAGGCTCCGCCACGATACACATACTTGGCCTCTGTATAGGTTCCCTTCTTGACTTCGCCAGTTTCACCCGCTTCCCAGCCGTAGGTATCGGCCTCCAGATTCGTAATCTTTTTCCAACTTGAAGATTTGCAGAGGTAATAGCTATTGACATTCTTGCTGTACTTATTTTTATTCTGCGCGATGACTCCGGAGCGGACACTGGTGCAGCCGCCCAGACCGTACACATTGTTCCAGAACATTTCCACTTGCGCCTCAAACCTCGGAACATCCAGAATATTCCAGGACTTCACATTGGCGCGGATTTCATCACCATCAATTTCGGTAGCAAAGTCAGCCATTACGGCCTTGGTAGAATCATCTTCCCAGGAACCGTCCTTTTCGATATCCACAATAAAACGATCTATGGCGATTTTGATTTCCGTATCGGACCGATTGCCCAAAAACAGCAGGTTCAACATCATGAGGCTTGCGTTGGCGTAGTCCACATTGTCGTCTTCGCTATCTTCGAATACGCTCAAGTCTTCGCTATACTTGACTGTGGTGGGCAATTCAAAGGCGGTCATGATTTCCTGGTCAGCCTGTTTCTTGGCGGCATAGACACTATAACCCTTACGGACCAGATACATAGCGCGCTTGTATTCCAGGTGAGTCAACAGGTTTATATTCACCTTGGTGCGAGAATCCGTTTTCAAATCGGTGAGAACGAACAAACTGATGGAATCCTTGGAGTATTCGCCAGTGACCTCATTCCTGTACTGGCCACGAACTTCCACGCCGGCATAGGGAGAAATCAAGTTCACATTGGGAATAACGAAGTCGCCCTTGTTACTGCTGATTTCGTCTTCGTAAACCATTCCAGTCGGGTCCAGAGTTTCTTCGGAAAGTTCCCTCAGATAAACCGGAGAGCCAAACTTGAAGGGGCCTTTTTGCGCCACACCCAGGATGGAACGTTTCTTGACCACAAGATTTTCGTCTGTATATTTGTCTTTGTTGAATGAACTGCTAGATTTTTCGCTTTCACTCGGAATGACACTTGAGGAACCGGGAGCCATAGAGCTACTGGATTTAGTATTTTCATCAGAATCATCCGATTTAGAGAGGTCGATCCAGGAACCGTTTCTGCAAAGGTAGTCTGTCAGTTTTTCGGCTA
>JAKSMV010000034.1 GCA_024400425.1 Bacteroidales bacterium | reverse complement strand
GCCGTTTTCGCGAGAAACTCGTCCATGGAAGCAAGCTGAAAGTGCTGGTGCAATCGGCCATTGGCGAGCACGAGCGCATTCCCGTTTACATTAAAAGAGTCATTCAGGACGAAGGCAACAAGGATTTTGCGGGACAGTTTTGGAATCCCGAAAAGCCATACGTTTTTGTAAACAAATCGCCCGATTTAGGCGAAACGCCTTTAATGATTTACGAATGTCACATCGGCATGGCGCAGGAAAAGGAAGGCGTCGGAACTTACAGGGAATTCACCCAAAACATTCTGCCACGCATTAAGGCAAGCGGATACAACACATTGCAAATCATGGCTATAGCCGAGCATCCTTATTATGGCTCATTCGGTTATCATGTCTCCAATTTCTTTGCGCCGAGTTCGCGTTTCGGCACGCCCGAAGACTTGAAGGAACTCATCGACACGGCACACGGCATGGGACTGAAAGTCATCATGGATTTGGTACATTCACACACGGTGAAAAACATCCGCGAAGGCATCAACCTGTTTGATGGCTCCGACCAGCAATATCTTCACGCGGGCGAACGCGGCAACCATAATCTCTGGGACTCGAAACTTTTCAATTACGGCAAGACCGAAACGCTGCAATTCCTGCTTTCAAACATCCGCTATTGGTTGGAGGACTTTCATTTCGACGGGTTCCGCTTCGATGGCGTCACTTCCATGCTTTATCTCGACCATGGCGTTGGCGTGACTTTCGATGCGCCTGAAAAATATTTCGGAGAAAATGTTGACAACGATGCTGTTACCTATTTGCAATTGGCCAACCGACTTTGCCACGAACTCAACAAAAGCAACATCACCATTGCTGAAGACGTGAGTGGGATGCCGGGTCTCTGCCAGCCAATCGCCGATGGCGGCATGGGTTTCGACTATCGTCTCGGCATGGGTCTCCCCGACTTCTGGATTAAGATTCTGAAGGACCAGTCCGAAGAGCAATGGAACATGAACGAGTTCTTTTTCACCATGACCAACCATTTGCCCACCACAAAAACCGTGGCCTACGCCGAATCGCACGACCAAGCCTTGGTGGGCGACAAAACCATTGCTTTCCGCCTGATGGACAAGGAGATGTACACTTCCATGAGCATCAACACGCCAAGCATCACCATTGACCGTGGCATTGCGCTGCACAAGATGATTCGGCTTTTCACCATCACTTTGGGCGGCGAGGCTTGGCTCAATTTCATGGGCAACGAGTTCGGCCATCCCGAATGGATTGATTTTCCGCGACTTGAAAACGGCTGGAGTTACAAATACGCAAGACGGCAGTGGTCGCTCAACGACAATTCCGACCTGAAATACCATTTCATGGGCGATTTCGACCGTGCCATGATTGATTTCATGAAAAAGACAGAGGTCACTGGTTCGAGTCCTGCATGGCTGCTCAAAGCCGACGAAGAGAACAAGACCATCGTTTACGAGCGCAACAACCTGGTTTTTGTCTTCAACTGGGGCACAAAGTCCATTCCCGACTACGAAATTCCCGTCAGGCAGACCGGCGACCACCGCATCATTTTCACCACGGACGAAAAACATTTCGGCGGCTTCGGCAACATCAGCACCGAAACGTATTTCCCCACCGAGAAACGCAAAGACGGTATTTTCATGAAGATTTACAATGTGAGCCGGACGGCAAGTGTGTATCGTGTTTGCCTATAATGACAGGTCAAAAATCCACACGATTTACGGAATCCAATGGCGGTTAATCTCTGTCACCAAGCCATTCTCTATGGTGACGCGCGTGTTCAGCTGATTGAACTCACGTCTATAATCTTGGAGGTTTTCAAGGTAAAGCTTTTGTTCCGTGCGAATCGTATCAACAGGGTCGCTAGGTTCAATGCCGCAATCGACGATGATGAAGTCTTCTGACAATGCCACTTCTGCCTTGCCCAGTTCTGAATAGATGGCGTGGTCGTCCCATGTCCTTGCAACGTATGTTCCGCCTTCATAACCTACGAGCCAGCAGCCGCCTTCTTCAAGGCCGCCGTTGATGTTAATGCCGCCATCAGCATTTTCCATCTTATTGATGACCAAAGGCTTGGATTCGTAGATAAGCGTATCACCGACTTGCATTTGCGAAATCTCTACGGCATCATACAAGACCTGATTATAGACAGTCATACGAAGATTGCCGCCCATCCAACGGAAATCATCAGATGTGAAAGAAGCCGCCACCGTGCAATCCTGAAGGTTATTGATCTCAATGCCGGCAGGCAACGGAGCGATTGACTTGTGTTCCACTTTTTGCGCACAGCCACACAATAAGGCCATGGCTGCAATGGCTAATGCTGATTTTAATGCTTTCATGAGTATTCTAAATTTTAAAACTGTTCATTAAACGATTTTGATGGCACAAAAATACGGAAAAGCCAAAGCTAACCAAGCGAAAAGCAAAAAATCACACGATTTCGTCTTCTTCCGACTTGAAATAGACAGGCACGGCATAAAGCGGAATATCGGTCAAGCCGTCGCGTTCCTCAAAATGGCGCATCGAAATGCGGAATTTCTTCTTTAAATCGAATCGCTCGGAAAAGACTTTCAACGACTTGGAACGTAGGTTCTCTTCGGCCTTTACTTCCACAGGGGCCACCACACCATCATACTGAATCAGGAAGTCGATTTCCAGTTGCGTATCGCTGCTGTAATAGAAAACAGGCAAGCCATCAACCGTTGCAAGATGCTGCATGACAAACTGTTCGGTAAAAGCACCTTTGTATTCAGTGAAGCAATTATCGCCAAGCAGGACGTGAGCTGCGTCGGCACCACTCATGGCGCCAAACAGACCGCAGTCAAGCAAAAACAGCTTGAATGCATTCGGGTCTTCATAAAATTTCAAGGGATTACCCGGTTTCGTGACGCGATGCACCTTGTGAACGATTCCTGTATCGACAAGCCACTGAATGGCAAGCTCAAACTCAGCCGCACGCGCACCTTTCTTTATTGCACCATAAATGAATTTCTTGTTTTCCTTGGCCAATTGCGAAGGAATGGAATTGAGCACCATGTTGACACGCTGCACATCGCGTTTCGGCGCATGTTTCGAAATATCAGCCTGATAAGCCTTCAAGATTCTTTGCTGAATGCCTCGGATTGATTTCAGACTTTTACCTGTACTGTAGGCCAAAACCGCTTCGGGCATACCGCCAACATAGTAATACTGACGAAGCAACTCAACATATTTCGGATGCAATGTGTTAACTATGGGCCAATCCTTGGTTTCCAGCACATGGGCCAAGGCCTCTTCGCCCACGGCCCATAGAAACTCGATGAAGGTCATCGGATAGATGTCAAGCATATCGACTTTCCCAACCGGAAACGATGTGCCTTGATGCAAAGCGATGCCAAGCAACGAACCTGCTACCGCAACATGGTACTCTGGCGCATTTTCGCAAAAATACTTCAAGGCACCAAGACCTCGTGGCAACTCCTGGATTTCATCGAAGACAATCAAGGTTTTCCCTGCTACGACAGGGACCTGCGCAATAGTTTCAACCGCACGAATGATGCGTTCAACATCATAATCAGTGAAAAGCGTTTCTGCCAATGGTGCACTATCACAGCTGATGTAAGCAAGGTGTTCAAACTCGTTTTGTCCAAATTCCTTGAGCAGCCAAGTCTTCCCAATCTGCCTTGCACCATTCAAAATCAATGGTTTACGTCCTTCACTTTCTTTCCATTTAAGCAATTGCAAATAAGGTATTCTTTTCATTTTTACACTTTTTTAACCGAATTTTCGCTGCAAAGATACACTTTTTTAACCGAACTTTTATACAAAACTCACATTTTTCCTACCGAACTTTTACACAAAACCTACATTTTTTCTACCGAACTTTTATACAAAACTCACATTTTTCCTACCGAACTTTTATACAAAACTTACATTTTTCCTACCGAACTTTAATAAAAAAAAGCCCACCCGAAGGCAGGCTTTTGCGTCGTGTCTATTTTGATGATCACTTTTCGATGAAAGCGATGGTGTCGCCCTTTTGGACTTTCTTGCCTTGTTCGGCAGTGGCTTCCACAATCTTGCCTGGCCACAGGGCATAGACGGGTTCAAGACCATGTTCGCTGTCGATGGCGCAGAGGAAGTCGCCTTCCTTATACACCTTACCAGGTGCAGGAGCGCAAGCCTTGTACTCGAAATCGACGTCCCACAGCATGGTACCACTGACAGGTGCGATGACGGGTTCGGCATTGGGGTGACGCAGGGCGCGCAGATCCGGAATCTTCACGCTGCCGCCAGCCTTTTCCATCTTCTCCTTCATCTTGGCTTCGAGTTCTTGGTTGAAGCGACGCTTGGCTTCGCCCGACTTGTATTCGCGGTATTGCTTTTCGTGCATGGCGAACTCGAAGAGTTCTTCGTCGTCCTGGCCGCGGTCCCAGCCGTTTTCTTCCATTTCCTTGATGAAGCGTGGCAGCTCGTTCGGGTAGTTGTCTTGTGGGTTGCCGGTGAAAAATTCGAAGCCTTTCTTCTTGGCGAGGTCGATGATTTCTTGGTCGAGTTTGCCAGGCAGGTTACCAGCCTTGCCGAGAATCATGTTCCACGCAGCGGGGTCGATGGAGGTCTCGTAACGTGGCTGTCCCATGCTCAGCGCATAGAGGTTCATCAAGGCGATGTTCTTCGTGTATTGGCTGAATGGGGTCACCAAAGGCGGATTGCCCAACTTAGGCCAGATGTTCTGCACCTCTTCGAACAGCTCGACGAGAAGCTCGTCTTCGCTCAGTTCGGGTTTGCCATTCTTCTTGTTGTTGGCGTTGATGGCAGCGTGAACACCCTTGAGGTCGGCCATCAACGAGCCCATCATGCCGCCAGGAAGGCCGCAACCCACAAGCAGCGAGTTGAGGTAGCGGTTGCGTGGGTCGATCCAGTAGCCGAGGAAGTCGTCGATGAAGCTCTGGGTCATGGAACGGGTTTCCATGTAGGCCTTCATGTTGATGTCTTTGACGAGGAAACCTGCGTCTTTCAGCATGGCTTGCACGCTGATGACGTCAGGATGGACGGTGCCCCATGACAGTGGCTCCATGGCGACGTCGATGTAGTCGCAACCGGCTTTGCACACTTCGAGGACCGAAGCCATCGAGAGGCCTGGGCCTGTGTGGCCGTGATACTGGACCTTGATGTCGGGGTGTTGTGTCTTGATATGGTTGACGATTTTGCCCAACGAGACGGGACGGCCAACGCCAGCCATGTCTTTCAGCGCGATTTCCTTGGCACCGGCAGCGATGAGCTTTTCGGCCATGTCGATGTAATACTCGGCAGTGTGGACTTGCGAATAGGTGATACTCATGGCGGCTTGCGAAATCATGCCATATTTGTTGGCCCATTGGATGGACGGGATGATGTTGCGCACATCGTTCAGACCGCAGAAGATACGGGTGATATCGACGCCTTGGGCTTTCTTTACTTTGTACATCAGTTCGCGGACATCGGCTGGAACCGGGTTCATTCTCAGTGCGTTAAGAGCACGGTCGAGCATGTGGCACTCGATGCCGCCTTTGTGCAAGGCTGCCGTGAAAGCACGAACTGAAGGGTTAGGATTTTCGCCGTAGAGCAAGTTGACTTGCTCGGCAGCGCCACCGTTGGTTTCAACACGGTCGAAGCAACCCATCTCGATAATCAAGGGGGCTACCTTCTCTAATTGGTCTTTGCGTGGCACGTACTTGCCTGACGACTGCCACATGTCGCGATAGACCAGGCTGAATTTTACTTCTTTTTTGCTCATTTATATAGTTGTTTTATATGCTTTGATTTGGACTGCAAAAGTACTGAATATTTAAGGATATTGAAAGGTTTTCACACCTTATTTTTATCGTCCTTCGTATCAAGCTTTTCTTGCATTTCCTTCAGCGTTTTTTCCATGTCTTCGAGCTTTCTCATCACCTCGTCGTTGTTGTCTTCGGCCATGGCATCGACAAAGAGCGAGTTGATGAGCGACATGCCGATGATGCCGCCAGCGAAGAGTAGGACGCAGAAGTAAATCTTGACGAGCACGGCCATGCCCGCAGAGCTTCTCTCGGCCACGAGGTTGGGTATCTCATACCAGCCTTCGATGGTGAAGATGCGGAAGGTGGTATAGACCGACTGCCCAGGCGTGGAGAAATATTCGGGCGCGATGTTGCCAAACAAGGCAGATGAGATGATGGCGGTGATGAGCATGAGGACGAAGAACCCGATGATGACCACAAAACAGGCCTTCAGTGCCATCTTGATGCTTTTCAGCATCTGGTTCAGGTTGGGAACGATGCGCAGGATACGGACGGAGCGTATCATGCGCAAGGCCTTGAAAACGCGGATGGCACGCAACGAGAGGACGAGGTTCGACTGGATGTTGATGGATTCAAGGAAGCTGAGCAACGAGGGCAACGCAATGAGGGTAATGATGAAATCGAACTTGTTCCAGCTTGATTTCCAATATGCCTTGAAACCGAGTTCCCTGATCTTGACGATGGCTTCGGCAAGGAAAAACAAGGTGAAGAAGGAATCGATGAAGATGAAAAGGTTCGTCTCGAAGTTGTAGCCACTCAAGAAGATGGCCAACGTGCTCAAGAGGATGGCAGTGCCGATGACTCTCGAATTGGTGAAGAAGTTGTATAGTCTGTTCTGCATGATTGCAAAAATATGAATTAAATGCCAACAAACATATAATTTTCAATGTTACCCGTGAAAACAAAAAAGTAGAGACGCGCCATGGCACGTCTCTACTAAACGTCAAATTATGTCAGAAAATCATTTCACGACGAATTTCTGCGTTTTCACGACATTGTCCGAAAACATGCGGGCGACATAAACGCCTGGCTGCAGCGACATGGAGGTGCTGGCATAGCCATTCACATTTTCGGTCATTATCGCGCGTCCAGCGGCATCGATGATTTGAAGAGTGCCATTCTCCTCGGCACCGAAAATGAACATCTTGCCATCGGAATAATACATGAAATCTGTATTTTCTGAGTCGTCGGCTTGTTGCTTTTCGGCAAACACCAACTTGAAGCGGGATGAATAATCGGTCATTCTGGCATCAAACGTGTATGTTGAAGTGGCAAGAACGTCAATGTCAGCACCTGTCAGATTGTCAATAAGATGCAGATATCCCAAATCTACGCGGCTCAAATCGAAATCCAAGGTGTAAGTGCCATTCTTTGTAGGTTCGAAATTCAGCGGCAGCACGTTTCGGCCTGACACGTAGGCAGAAGCATAGTCCTGTTTGTCCATCGGGATGTAAATCCTTGCCGAGTTTTCATTCAAGCTGAATTTGCCGAGGCCCACGCCTTCGCCTATGCGCACGCGGGCACGGTCGATTTCGCTGCGGCCTTCGTTGATGGTGATGTCGAAATAGGAAGAAACAGCTCTGCCTTTAGCATTGTTTACAACTCTGCTGAAAGCTGCATTTGCATTCTCTCCCGTTGCCTGAACAAAGATGCCCTCAAACGGATTGACGACATCGTCGGTTGCAAGTTCAAGTTGGTCGCCTTCTTCATTCATCACATAAAAATCTTCCGCAATGTCACCCGAAACATTTGCCTGGCATGGGAAAGGATTGCCTATCAGGTTGAAGCCTGCAAGCTTGTCAGAAACATTGCTCAGCCCGACAACGACCGGGTCGTTGCTCGGCTGCAATTCGCCTGCCAAAGACAAAGTGCAGCCAATACCATTGCCGTAGAGATAACCGACACCGTTTGTCAGTTCGTCAAAATGATGGTCTTCGCCATTTTCGCCTTCGCCCGATGCAGGTGTCTTGCTGTTCCACCAATAATGGGTTGGCTCGTTGTAGCGATACAGGTCATAATAATCCGACACGAAAGGTGCGGTACTCACGTTGCCAACCATCGGCGAGGCGACGAGATACCAGTTGCCATTGCCTGTGCCAAAACCTGTAATGCTTTTCTTCACCGTGGCCTGAACGCCAGAAGTGCTGTGGATGAGCTGGGCATTGTCTTCGAGGATGAGATATTGAGGGTCCGAACATGTAAGTTCACCGTTTACAGTCAGTGTCGTATTCGCCGCAACGACATACTGATTGAATTGATGCACGTTCAAGTCTTCATTGATGACGGCATCAGAAGAAACGACATGATGGGTTAACACCGTTGCGGAAACCGTTTCAGAGGCTGATGACAGATGACCATTAGAAACAGATTTGACATAGTAGTCGTATGTTCCGTCTTCTAAACCTTCATCCGTATATTGAGTAGCCGATAGGTTTTCGGCGATCATTTGGTCGTCACGATATACATCAAATAAAAATGTGCCATCCGAAAGCTGAATGTTGATTAACCATGAAATATTCGCATTGACATAACCAGAAGTCACAGAGGCAAGACTACTTGAAATGTGTCTCGCATTAGCGACATCGCTGCCATTGTATTCACCGTATGCCGCAGGATGAGTAATTTCGGTTCCTGCTTTGAAAACCACCCACAAATCCTTACTGCAATCAAGGACTACAGGTGTCTGAAGGATGATATTTTGCCAGCCTATGTTTTGAGCCGTATATTGCTGTTCCAACAACTTGTTATTCGACGAAGAAGTATTTGTTTTATAGAGGTATAGAGTGTAGTTTCCCGTAAAGGCTGCATAAAACGAAACTCGATTTATCTCCATGCCGGAGTAATTAGTCAAGCTGGAGGCAAGATACTTTTGTCCCCAATATGTTTCATTTTGACCTGCATAGCCATAATAACCTCCGCCATAATTCAAGCCATAGTAGATTTCAAGGCTTTTTGAAGCAGGAGCAGTCCATGACAACGCGACCGTATTGTTCAAGCTGCTCGCGGCAAGTGATGTTGGCACAGGATCGTGACTCGAAACGAATGAAACCGTAACATTCGATGGGTTCGACTTCAGCCCTCCGCTGGCAACCGCTCTCACATAATACTGATAGCGGATGCCAAATTCAACATTCTCATCCTCAAACGAAGTCCCCGTCAGGCCGACAGCAATTTTCACATTGTCTTTATACAGATCATAACTCGTTGCACCTGCAACAGAAGTCCAAGAAATTGTGATGGCATCTTGACCAGCCAATAACGAAACCACAGGCGCACTCATACTGCTAAGAGGCTCAAGATGAGCAATTATTGCATTACTAAGATTATAGGTTCCCGCACCACTTCCAGAGCCACCAGAACCTGGATTTAGATGATCCATTAAGAAATAACCATCTTTTGACCCACTCCATCCCCAGTTAAAATGAAAATAATCATCGTCACGATAACCGTCACAGACAAAAGCATGGCCACTTGATGGGTTATTACCAGAGTAATACAAAGGTCTTGCCTCATCTAATTCACTCTTCAAAAGGGCTTTCCAATCTTCATTAGAATAGGAACTTCTACTTTCAAATGAAGCAGACGGAGAGTATCTGAAATGTTCTATCAATGCAGCAGGGACTTTGGAAGAAACAGCACCACTGCCACCTGTTCCATAATCCATTTCCACCGACACGCCGCAATGATACATCAAAGTAGCTACAGCTGTTTTTACATCTGAAGGGCTTGATGTCGAAATCGTATTTGTCATGTTCGTCCAGTCATATATTGTTGCACCGAAATCAGCACTCAAAGTCTGACCATTCCATGTATATGAGTGACTACCAACACCCTGAGATGGATAATTCCAATACTTCATTACCTGAGCCATTGCCGTAGCAACGCAGCCAGTATAGGTACTGGTTGTGCCAACCTTGGGGCAATAAGAGTTATAAGGAGAACCTTGATCCCATTTTGTCTGAATCAAAGGTCCCACAATCACCGTTGATTTTGTTGCAGGTGCCTTTCCTTCCTTCAGATTTTGCCATTCGGAACGAATCTCTTCCGAGGCTGCCAGTTTGCTGTCGGCGGCAATCTGAATCTGATTGTCGTAATCCTTCAGCCAGCCGTATACATTTTCAGGCATGGCATCCGTTCCAAAAGGGTTTTCATCGGAATAGCCCAAAATCGGCTTCACGCAATCGTCGGCCGAAACGATGACAAAGCAGTTTTCGCCGCCAAAAACATAGAAATTGCTGAAATCGGCACGGTTGGCGTAGGCAATTGGAGTTAATTTCAAATCCTTTTTACCCTGCATTTTCGATTTTAAAAATGTCTCTCCAACCTTCTGCGCCGTTTTCTCATCAACGCGTTCCGCAAACAGCGGCATTGCAAACATAATGGTTTGTAGTAAGATAAGTAATGATTTTCTCATTTTTTCAGATTTACAATGGTCAAAAAAATAATTTTGCAAAGATAGGCAGATTCCTCTCACTATCAGTTAAGAAATCTATTTTTGACCATAAAAAAGAGGTGCTCCCACTGAGAACACCTCCAAATATGGAATCTTAAAAGTCTGTTTTCTTAGAATAACCCTTCCAAAATCTCGTCTTCCACCAAATTAGGCAGCGTGACTCTGAGTTTCGGTTCGGCTTCCATAGCACGTTTGATGGCGAATGTTGCGCCTTCGTTGCGTGCCCAGTTGCGACGGGCGATTCCGTTGTTGACATCCCAATGCAACATGCTGTGCAGACGACGGTCGGCATCGGCCGAGCCATCGAGCACCATGCCGAAACCGCCATTGATAACTTCGCCCCAGCCAACGCCACCGCCATTGTGGATGCTCACCCAGGTAGCGCCCCGGAAACCGTCGCCGATGACGTTTTGGATGGCCATGTCGGCAGTGCGGTTCGACCCGTCGTAGATGTTGGAGGTCTCACGGAATGGCGAGTCGGTGCCCGAAACGTCGTGGTGGTCGCGGCCAAGGACGATAGGTCCGCTCAAGCGACCATCAGCAATGGCCTTGTTGAATCCTGCAGCAATCTTGGTGCGGCCTTCGCAGTCGGCATAGAGGATGCGGGCTTGTGAACCAACCACGAGATGGTTCTCCTGTGCGCCACGGATCCACTGGATGTTGTCGCGCATCTGCTGGCGGATTTCTTCTGGAGCAGTCTTGGCGATGTCTTCCAACACTTGGCAAGCAATGTCGTCGGTGACAGCCAAATCCTCAGGCTTGCCCGAAGCGCAGACCCAACGGAATGGACCAAAGCCATAGTCGAAGCACATTGGGCCCATGATGTCCTGAACGTAGGAAGGATAACGGAATGTGCCGTCGGCTTTCATGATGTCGGCACCGGCACGGCTGCTCTGCAATAGGAAGGCGTTGCCGTAGTCGAAGAAGTACATGCCCTTGGCGGTCAGCTTGTTGATGGCGGCCACATGGCGACGCAACGAAGCCTGAACCTTTTCCTTGAACAGCTCTGGATTTTCGGCCATCATGGTCTTCGATTCCTCAAACGACTGGCCGACAGGATAGTAACCGCCAGCCCATGGATTATGCAATGAAGTTTGGTCTGAGCCTAAATCGACGTGGATATTGTGTTCGGCAGCATATTCCCAAAGGTCAACCACGTTGCCTTGGTAGGCGTAGCTGCGGGCTTCCTTCTTGGCGATGCTTTCGTTGACGTGCTTGAAGAGTTCTTCGATGTTCTCGTGAACCTCATCGACCCAGCCTTGCTCGTAACGCTTCATGGTAGCGGCAGGATTGATTTCGGCGGTGATGCTCACCACGCCAGCGATGTTGCCAGCCTTAGGTTGAGCGCCACTCATGCCGCCCAAACCAGCGGTGATGAACAGTTTGCCAGCAGTGCCGCCACCGAGTTTGCGGGCAGCATTGAGCACCGTGATGGTAGTGCCGTGGACGATGCCTTGTGGTCCGATATACATATAGGAACCAGCGGTCATCTGGCCATATTGCGTCACGCCGAGGGCGTTGTAACGCTCCCAGTCGTCGGGTTTCGAGTAGTTCGGGATCATCATGCCGTTGGTGACGACCACGCGTGGGGCGTCCTTATGGCTTGGGAACAAGCCCATCGGGTGACCGCTGTACATCGACAGGGTCTGGTCTTCTTCCATGTTGGCAAGATATTGCATCACAAGACGATACTGAGCCCAGTTTTGGAAGATGGCGCCATTGCCACCGTAGATGATCAGTTCGTGTGGATGCTGTGCCACAGCTGGATCCAAGTTGTTCTGAATCATCAGCATGATGGCTGCGGCTTGCTTGCACTTGCAAGGATATTCGTCGATTGGACGGGCATACATCTTATAGGAAGGACGGAAACGGTACATGTAGATGCGGCCGTATTTTTCCAATTCTTCGGCAAACTCGGGAGCCAAAATGGCATGGTGCTTGGCAGGGAAGTAGCGCAAGGCGTTGCGGATGGCAAGTTTTTTTTCTTCCTTGGTCAGGATGTCCTTGCGTTTCGGTGCATGGTTGATGGTGTTGTCGTAAGGCTGCATTTCAGGAAGCTCGTCCGGAATACCAGCCAAAATCTCTTTCTGGAAATCGTTTAAAGTGTTCATATTGTGTGCTTTTATTGTATGCTTTTGAACTATTATCAATCTGCAAAAATAGTGAAAAAACAATAATCGGAAAGCCATTTCGTTTTCCTTTGGAAAAATTCCTATTTTTGCATTTTATTTCAGATTACGACGAATGAAGAGAAACAATATCATAATGGGCCTGTTGCTGATGGTGATGGCGTTTTCGACCATGGGCCTGAAGGCGCAAAGTCCATGCGAAATCACTTGCAACGCTACCTTGCCGGTGTGTAGCCAAAGCGCAGTGACCCTCAGCGTACCTCAAGACTATACCCACACTTATTTATGGAGTCCTGGTGGACAAACTACAGCTAGCATCACGGTTTGTCCGAGAGAGACAACGACTTACAGCGTTGTGGTGAGCGACGAAAATGGCGAAATATGCACCTCTGATCCGTTCACTGTGACGGTGATGCCGCGCTTCACTGTCGATTTCCGACAGATTGCGCTCACTTGCAGCAACAACGAGGAAGACTACGGGCGTACCGCTCAGGTGGTGGCTTCGGTGGATAGCGCTTCGGCTGCCTATGAGCCGCCTTTCACCTACGAGTGGCAGGTCAGCCCTTTGCACATCGCCCCTGGCAACGACGCTTGGGCCATCGGCCTCGAAGCCTACAAGTATTATAAGATTATGGTGACCGACAACCGTGGCTGCATGCAGTGGGATAGCACTACCTTGAAAGCCTATGCCAACCCGAAGGTGGAGATTTCCATCGACCCGGGCGATACGGTGTATCTGCAAAACCCTCATGCTACCTATTCGTTCGAAAACCAGGAATGGACCGAAGACGACCCTGGCGATGCCTTGGGCCTCGTCGATATCAGCAATTTCTATTGGATTCTCGATAGCCAGTATGGCATCACCTCGTCGGCTGCCGAACCAGTATTCACCTACGTGAAGACGGGCGATTACATCACCGAACTAAAGGTCTATAATCCTGAAGGTTGCGACACTTCCTATTTCAAGACCATCAAGGTGAATCCAGTGAAGCTGAAGGTGCCTAACGTGTTCACGCCCAATGGCGATGGCATCAACGACTACTTCATCATCTCGCTCGACGACACTGGCGGTGGCGGTGGAAGCACTGGCGGTGGCCAACGTGATGGCGAACCGCAATATGAACATGAATACGATGCCTACGAACCTCTGAACAAGTATTACGTATCCACGCAACTCACCGTGTTCAACCGTTGGGGGAAAATCGTGTACTCGTCAAACAATTACAACAACGACTGGGACGGCGACAACTTGTCGGACGGCACCTATTTCTATGTGCTGAAATGCCGCGGCCTTCAGCAAGATGCCACCTATCAAGGCTCAGTCATGATTTTTAGGGGAAGCAAATAATATCTCATTATGAAACACAAATATCTTTATTTCGTTATGGCATTAGGCCTCTTGGCGGCTTGTAACAATGGCAAGACTGCCGATGGGCAACTCTCGGGCGACTTGGTGACGATTTCAAAGTCGGCATCTGAAAGCTCCGACAAACAGGCCATCATCACTTTCGACAAGATGGAACATGACTTCGGTTCGCTCCTCCAGGGCGAGGTGGTGACCTATTCGTTCCATTTCACCAATACGGGCAACGTGCCGTTGCTCATCAGTGGTGTCTCCACATCTTGTGGCTGCACCATCGCCGACTATCCTCACGAGCCTATTGCTCCGGGCAAAGACGGTTTCATCAAGGCTACCTACGACAGCAAAGGCCATCATGGCTTCCAAAGTCGTGCTGTCACCGTGTCGGCGAATACGATGCCTGCCCAGACCGTGCTTCGCATGAAAGGCGAAGTGAAAACTCCCGACCAATACTGATGGGAATTGAGAATTAAGAATCAAGAATAACGAGAAACGACGCTTCGGCTCCGCTCAGCGTCCCACAAAGTCCCTAAGTCCCTAAGTCAAATAGTCTAAAAGTCCCTTAGTCCCCCAGTCCCCCAGTCAAAAATAGTCAACCACATAAACAATTCAACAAATCAACAATTTAACAAATGAACACTTTATTTATTCTTCTTGATGCCGCCACCGAAGGCGCACCAAAGCAAAGTCCTTGGTCGAGCCTTATCTTTATCGTTCTCCTCATCGTCGTTTTCTGGCTGTTCTTCATCCGTCCGCAATCGAAGCGCCAAAAGGAAGAACAGAAGTTCCGTAACGAACTGAAGAAAGGCGACAAAGTGACAACCATCGGTGGTTTCCACGGTAAAATCGTCGAAGTGAAGGAACACACCTTCATCGTCTCTCTCGCTCCCGACACCAACGTCGAAATCGAGAAGTCAGCTATCGTGAAGGACGTCAACACCGTTGGCCAAGCCTAATCTTTAGTTGCGGTTGCTGAACATCGGTTGCTGAGCGTCGATTGCTGAGCGGAGTCGAAGCAAACAAGCCGAAGCACCGCCAATTCAGGCCCCTGAGCGGAGCCGAAGGGGCAATCTAAAATAATGCACTTCGGCTCCGCTCAGTGCCCTATGATGATATCTGCTCAGTGCCCTAAATAATATTGCTAATTCCCATGTCGAAAAAATATCCTTGGTTAGCTGATTTTAATGTCAAGGCTTTCGTGATTTGCCTCGCCCTCTCGACGAGCCTTTGGCTGCTCATCAAGTTGTCGGAACAGTTCAACACGCAAGCCTCGTTCGTGATAAAGCTCGTCGATGCTCCTGCCAGCCAGTTGCTGACGAACAACGAGCAGCAGACGCTGAAGTTCTCGCTTCAAGCCAATGGCTTCGAGACTCTGGGCTGCAAGCTCCTTTCCGATTCGAAGCGTGTCGTTGCCATCTCGCTCGCAAGCGTGCCTTATCGCCTTGAGAATGGCAATACCTATTCGTTCAGCAGCCAATATGTCGCTGAACAAATCGCCCAAATCCTTGATGTGAGCGCCTCGGGCGTCACGATGAACGACGACAAGGTGTATTTCGACATGGAGACGATGAAGTCGAAAGTGGTGCCTGTGGTGCTGCGCTCCGATATCCGTACACAACAACGGTTCGACATCTATGGCTTGCCTATCATCGAACCTGCCACCGTCACGGTGTTCGGGCCAAAGAATGTGCTCGACACCGTCGAGTCGGTCTCCACTCACTTGCTTTCAAGGTCGGCTGCCAGCGAAAACATCGTTGAGCAGGTCGGTCTCGACTTGTATGACGGAACCTTGCATTGCGATGTGAAGGAGGTCAAGGTCAGCATCGAGGTGCTTCAGTTTACCGAACAGGAGCTGGTCGTCCCCATCAGCGTGCCCGATACGCTGAAGATGCGTCTGTTCCCCGAAACGGTGAAGGTGAAGTTCATCGTGGCCATGAAGGACTATGTTTCGATGAAAGCCGAAATGTTCCATGTCGGTATCGATCCTCGCCAGATTGACGACGGTAGTGCTTTGCTGGATGTGAAACTCGATGGACGCCCCGAAAATGTCGAGCTGATTTCGGTTGACCCTCAGCGCGTTGAGTATCTTATTGTGGAATGAAACGAATTGCCATAACAGGGAACATCGGCTGCGGGAAGTCGTGGGTGTGTGCGCTTTTCGAAAGCGAAGGCATCCCGGTCTTCTATTCCGATGCCGAAGCCAAGAAACTATATGACCGCCCGGAAGTCGCAGAGGCGATGAAACAGCGTTTTGGCGACGAAATCTATCTTCCAGACGGCCATATTAATAAGGTGTTGCTCTCGCAAATCATCTTTAGCGATGTCGAGGCACGCACCTTTGTGGAGCAGACCCTTTATCCAGCCTTGAACCGATATTTCGGAGAATGGGCTTGCGAGCAGGATGCTCCTTTCGTACTTTATGAGTCGGCACTCATCTTCGAGAAGCACTTGGAATCGATGTTTGATGCGGTCGTTGTGGTCTCCGCCTCTGTCGGCACTCGTTTGCGTCGTGTCGTGCTCCGCGACCATTGCACCGAGTATGCAGTGCGCGCCCGTATGGCTAACCAATGGGATGAGGCTGACAAGATTGCCCGTGCCGATTTCGTCATCTATCACGAACACGACGACGAGGACGACTTCCTCTTCAAGCAGGTGAAATCGGTCATCGCGAGCTTGTCGAAGCAATCTTGAAAATCGTTCCTCCTCGCAATGACGCGAAGCGGGAGTGGGGCCTGCCGGACGCAAGAGTGAAGGAAACAAATCTCAAACAAATTTGAAACAAATCCTAGAGTCAGTCTTGATATAGGTGAAACAAATAACAATGTCATTTCGACCGCAGGGAAGAAATCTATTGTTATTTGCTTCACCTATCAAAAAGCCTATAGAAGCCTTCCGGACGTGGATGCATGACCGCGAATTGTGCGAATTATGCTAATGTTGCGGCCTTGCCGCTTAAAAAAAAGAACGGGCGGGAAAGGGATTGACATAATGAGTCCGGGTTGGGTGCGGCAGGAATGGGCAGGACGGCGGGGAAGGGCCTGCCTCGTGTGGAGACCGATGGTCCTGCCCTTGATTCTTTGGTTCGTTTCTCATCAAGGAGAAATGAACAAGGTGAGGTCTTGATGGCTTCGCTCCTCGCAATGACGCGAAGCGTGCGTTGAGCCGAAGCCCAGAGAAGCTCGTGGCACATTCATGCAAACAAAAATAGGGCTGACCGTTCGGTCAGCCCTATTTGATTAGGTTAGCCTTAGGCGAGGCTTATTCCTTTCTGCGTTTCGAAGCAGCGTAGGCAGCGCCGAAGCCAATGAGCAACAGGGCACCACTGCCAAGTGGGGCATCCTGATTGTCGGTTTGGCCATGGAGAGGCAGCAATGGCAGATTGCCATTGGTTCCTGATGCACCATAGAACATCTCGTCGCTCACCATGCCACGACCG
>JAKSMV010000033.1 GCA_024400425.1 Bacteroidales bacterium | reverse complement strand
AAACGAAAAGAGCCTTGGTTTGTTCAGCCAAGACTCTTTTTTGGTACCGAAGGCCGGGATCGAACCGGCACGAGTGTAACCTCATCGGTTTTTGAGACCGACGCGTCTACCGATTCCGCCACTTCGGCAACGCTTAAATTGCGGCTGCAAAAGTACATCTTTTTCCAATACAAAACCAAATTATCGTGATTTTTTTCTTTTTCCGCTTTTTTCTTGCCGAACCAACAAGGTAAATGACTATTTTTGCAGCGCAAAACAATTAATGCATTTCACCTATCATGTCAGAAAGATTCGTTTCTATTTTTGCAGGCAGAGCCACTCACGAACTGGGTGAAAAGATAGCTGCCGCATACGGAAAACCACTTGGCAATGCCATCGTTACAGAATTTTCCGACCACGAGTTCCAACCTTGCTTCGAAGAAAGTATTCGTGGTTATCATGTGTTTATCGTACAGTCAACCATGCCATCGGCTGATAACCTGATGGAGCTTCTGCTGATGATTGACGCAGCCAAGCGCGCTTCCGCTCATAAAATCATTGCCGTCATCCCTTATTTCGGATGGGCACGTCAAGACCGTAAGGACAAGCCACGCGTCAGCATCGGCTCAAAGCTGGTGGCCAACCTCCTTCAAGCTGCCGGTGTCAACCGTGTGGTGACTTTGGACCTTCATGCCGACCAAATCCAGGGTTTCTTCGACATCCCTGTCGATAGCCTCTATGCTTCTACCATTTTCATGGATTACATTAAAGCCATGAACATCGATGATTTGATGTTTGCTTCGCCTGACGTGGGCGGCTCAAAGCGTGTTTCGGCCTATGCCAAACGCTTGGGCACCGATTTTGCCATCGTCAACAAGCAACGCGCTCGTGCCAACGTCATCGAAAGTATGACCCTCATTGGTGATGTTAAGGGAAAGAACGTCATCTTGGTCGATGATATTATTGACACTGCTGGCACCATCGTGAAAGCCGGTCAGCTGATTATGGACAGTGGTGCAAAGAGCGTTCGCGCCTTCGCTACTCACGCCGTTTGCAGCGGTCCTGCCATGGAACGCCTCGACAACTCTGTGTTCGAGGAAGTTGTGGTCACCGACTCTATCCCGTTGCCAGCCAACGCTTCAAAGAAAATTCATGTTTTGTCAACAGCCGACTTGTTTGCCGATGTGATTCATCGCATCGAGAACTACGAGTCGTTAAGTTCACTTTTCAAATAATAATTCATTAAAATTCAAAATCAACTATGAACGTAGTATCATTGAGCGGTTCTCTTCGCGAGAACGTAGGGAAAAAAGATGCTAAGGCTCTGCGTAGAGCCGAAATGGTTCCATGCGTGATGTATGGTGCTGGCGAAGAACAAATCCATTTCGCCACCGAAGCCAAGAACTTCAAGAAGATCCTCTTCACCCCAGAGTGCTTCATCATCAAGTTCGACATCAATGGCAAGACCTATTCAACCATTCTGCAAGAAGTTCAGTATCACCCAGTTAAAGATACAGTGCTGCACGCTGACTTCCTCATTGTGAAGGAAGACAAGCCTATCACTGTGGTTCTGCCTGTCGCTTTGGAAGGCACTCCAGCTGGCGTTATGCGTGGTGGTAAGATGAAAGTTGGTGTGAAGAAAGTCAAGGTTTGCGGTCTGATTAAGGACCTTCCTGACTACATCAGAATCAACATCAGCGGCCTGAACATCAACGACGCTTTCAAGGTTAAGGACCTTGTCATCGAAAACGTCACCAACGTTACTCCTGGCTACACTGTCATCGCTGCTGTCAATACAGCTCGTGGCGCTGTCGTGGCTGAAGAAACTGAAGAATAATCTTCGCGTTTGCGATATTGAAAAACCGTCCCGAAAAGGACGGTTTTTTTGTGTCCAAGAATTTGTTTTGATTTTTCAAGAAAAGCCTATGTCATACCGACGAAGGAAGGTATCTATAGGCTTTTCTTGAGTGGAACAAATAACAATAGATTTCTTCCCTACGGTCGAAATGACATTGTTATTTGTTTCACTCAAATCAAAACAGACTCGAAGAATTGACTATTTTTGCAGTCTGAAAAATCGATTTTTGTACTCCATGAAATATCTCATCGCTTGTCTCGGAAACATAGGCGCGGAATATGACGAAACACGTCACAACGTGGGTTTCAAGATTGCTGACCGTTTGGCCAAAGACCTTGAAGGCTCGTTCACAACGGGACGTCTGGCCCAAACATCGGAAATGAAATACAAAGGCAAGACCTTGTTGGTCATCAAGCCGACGACTTATATGAACCTCAGCGGAAAGGCCGTGAAATATTGGCTCCAGCAAGAGAAAATCCCCGTTGAGAACCTCCTTGTGGTGAACGACGATTTGGCTTTGCCCTTGGGCACATTGCGCATGAAGAAACAAGGTGCCGATGGTGGTCACAATGGTCTTACCGACATCATCGAGAAGTTGGGAACCAATGTGTTTTGCCGTTTGCGCTTTGGCATTGGTGACGATTACCCCAAAGGCCGTCAGGTGGATTTCGTGCTCGGTCAGTGGAAACCTTCCGAGCAACCTATTGTGGATGAAAAAGTTGATATGGCTGTCGAAGCCATCAAGAGCTTTGTGACCCAAGGCCCCGACAGGACGATGAACCAGTTCAACAAGTAGGTCGATTTTCAAATTGTCAATCGGCAGAACTTCCTTGATTTTCTGAAGTAACAGGGTTTCCTTCTTGCGCTTCCTTGGCTTTCTTGTCTTTCAGCGAGCCGCCGAAGATGTCGAAACGCACGAAACGGCACTCCAAAGGTCCGTTCCAGACCGGAATCTTGACACTTGGTTTCAGTCCGACGTGCTTCAAGGCCACGGCATCGTCGGTGATGAGCCAACACTTGAAACCTTGGAAATTGTGCTTCAAGGTGTTGCCTATGTTTTCATAGACTGCGTCGATGTCTGATTCCTCAAGTCGGTCGCCGTAAGGTGGGTTGATGATGACGATACCGCCGTTTTCGGGTGGTGTGAGGTCTTCCATGTTGCGTTTCATGAGGCGGATATCGTGCTGCAAGTGTGCATAGCTGATGTTGTTTTCGGCAATGGCCACGGCTTTCGGCGAGCGGTCGGAAGCCCATATTTCGTAGTCGAAATCGCAGATTTGGCTGTCGGCTTCGGCCTTGATGCGGCTCCAAAGTTCAGGGTCCCAGTCGTCCCATTTCATGAAGCCCCACTGTTTGCGGTAGTAGCCCGCCGGAATCTTCATGGCGAACATGGCCGCCTCGATGGGCAAGGTGCCCGAACCGCACATGCAATCCAGGAAATTGCAGTCGGCCTTCCAGCCCGAAAGCTGAATCAGTCCGGCGGCAAGCACCTCGTTCATAGGTGCCTTATCGACTTGCTTGCGGTAGCCGCGATGGTGCAGCGACTCGCCCGAACTGTCGAACAGAATCTGCACCTTGTCCTCGCGGATGTGCAGGTTGATGCGCAAGTCGGGATTCAAGGTGTTGATGCTCGGACGTATGCCATACACGTCGCGGAACTGATCGACGATGGCATCCTTCATCCTCAGGCTCGCATATTGCGAGTGGGTGAAGAAGCGTCCGCTGGTGACGGCATCGATGCAGAAGGTCTGGTCGGTGCGCAAGATTTCCAACCAGTTGATTTCCTGAACTTTCTTGTAGAGTTCATCATCGTTTTTGGCATAAAAGGTCTTGAAAGGTTTCAGCACTTTCAGGGCCGTGCGGACGGTGTAGTTGATGCGGTACATCAGTTCCTTGTTGCCCTCGCAGAGCACGGCGCGGTGCAGGATGCGCACGTTTTTGGCACCCAAGGCCTTTATTTCGGCAGCCAGCACTTCCTCCAGTCCGGCTGCGGTTTTCGTTACAAGCTGATAGTTGTCTTCCACGGAGATAAAATTTGTGCAAAGATAGCGATTGTTGCCGAACAAATTCCCATGGACGGTAATATTAATTTGTCAAAAAGGTATTGAGTGGGGAATAGGATTGATAAGGTCAATTTACAGCCGTCAAATTAAATCCTACCTTATATAAAAAGGGAGCGATTTTTTCCCTACCTTTGCAGCGCTATTCAAAATACGTATTTTTTTAATTTTTTATTCGAATAAATCATGAATCCATCACACATCGAGCACATTGGAATCGCTGTTACCAGCTTGGAAGAATCCATTCCATTCTTCGAAAACCTTCTTGGCACGAAATGCTATGCCATTGAAGAAGTTGCAGACCAGAAAGTGAAGACCGCTTTCTTGCGCTGCGGACAGACCAAAATCGAACTCCTTGAACCTACAAGCCCCGAAAGCACCATCGCCACTTTCATCGAAAAGAACGGCGGCCGTGGCGGTATGCACCACATCGCTTTCGCAGTCGAGAACCTTGAAGGTCAGCTTGAACAGGCCAAGGAACTGGGCATCCGCCTCATCGACCAGGCTCCACGCGGTGGCGCCGAAGGCCTGAGCATCGCTTTCCTGCACCCGAAATCGACATGCGGCGTTCTGACTGAGCTCTGCGAAAACAAGAACAAGTAAAAGTAATTTAATCGGTTCGTTGCGGATAGTGCCGTGCGCCAAAATAGCGCACCCACATGTTGTTGTAATGTCCGCCTTGCTCGAACCAAGTTTCATTCAAATATTAAAAACCACTAATAATGTTAATTGAACAAAAAATTCAGGAATTGTTAGAAAAGCGCAATGAAGCCCGCCTTGGCGGTGGCCAAAAGCGCATTGATTCCCAGCATGCCAAGGGCAAGATGACTGCCCGCGAACGCATCGCACTCCTCCTCGACGAAGGCAGCTTCGAAGAGACTGACATGTTTGTCACACACCGTACCACCGACTTCGGTCTCGACAAGCAGCAATATCTTGGCGACGGCGTCGTCACAGGTCATGGTACCATCGACGGCCGTATCGTCTATGTCTATGCTCAGGATTTCACCGTTTTCGGCGGCGCATTGAGCGAGACCATGTCACTCAAGATTTGTAAGGTGATGGACCAGGCCATGAAGGTTGGCGCTCCTGTCATCGGCATCTGCGACTCAGGCGGTGCCCGTATCCAGGAAGGCTCACGCAGCTTGGCCGGTTATGCCGAAATCTTCCAGCGTAACATCAACGCCTCTGGCGTCGTCCCTCAAATTTCAGCCATCTTCGGTCCTTGCGCCGGCGGTGCCGTCTATTCACCAGCCTTGACCGACTTCATCCTCATGACCGAAGCTAACAGCTACATGTTCCTCACCGGTCCTAAGGTAGTGAAGACCGTCATCGGTGAAGACGTCTCGACCGATGCTCTTGGTGGCGCCAAGATTCACGCCCAGAAGTCGGGTGTGGCTCACTTCAAGGTGGAAAACGAAGAGGAAGGCCTTGGCCTCATCCGCAGATTGATTTCGTTCTTGCCTCAGAACAATATGGAGAATGCTCCTCTGATGGACTGCAACGACCCAATCGACCGTATGGAAGATGCCCTCAACCAAATCATTCCTGACAACCCGAACAAGCCTTACAACGTGGCCGACATCATCAACGCTATCGTTGACAATGGCGACTTCCTCGAAGTGCATAAAGACTACGCCAAGAACATCATCGTCGGCTTTGCCCGCTTCGATGGCATGAGCGTCGGTATCGTAGCCAACAACCCAGCCTTCTTCGCTGGCGTTCTCGACTGCGACGCTTCACGCAAGGGCGCTCGTTTCGTTCGCTTCTGCGACGCCTTCAACATCCCGATTGTCACTTTGGTTGACGTTCCTGGCTTCCTGCCTGGCACTGGCCAAGAATACAATGGCATCATCGTCCACGGTGCCAAGTTGCTCTACGCCTACGGCGAATCAACGGTGCCAAAGGTTACCGTTACGCTGCGTAAGTCGTATGGTGGCTCACACCTCGTCATGGGCTGCAAGCAGCTCCGCAACGATGTCAACTACGCATGGCCATCGGCCGAAATCGCTGTCATGGGTGCAAGTGGTGCTGTCGAAGTGCTCGATGGCAAGAAGATTGCCGAAATCACCAATCCTGATGAACGCGCCGAGTTCGTCGCCCAAAAGGAAGAAGAATATCGCAAGAAATTCGCCAACCCATACGAAGCAGCCAAGTTCGGCTACATCGACGACGTCATCGAACCACGCAACACACGTTTCCGCATCATCCGCGCCCTGCGCACCTTGGAAACCAAGCGTTTGGCCAATCCTGAAAAGAAACACTCTAACATTCCGCTGTAATACCGTAAAGAGATGAACCTATTACAAATTCCATTATTATTGGCACACGAGGAGTGGGTTTATACCAAAGGCTGGATTGTGACGGTAGTGGGTTTCCTCATCGTCATCATCGCCCTATTCATCCTTTCGATGATTTTCCGTGGCGTGGCAGCTTACTTCACCAAGCAAGATGAAAAGAAGATTGCCCCGAAACCAGAAGTCAAGAAGGTTGAAAAACCCAATGCACCCGTCGCCGCTGTCGAAGGCGAGATTCCTGCCGAAGTGCTTACAGCCATCGGCATGGCCTTGTATCTCACCACCAACTTGCATGACGAAGAAAGCAACGTCATTACCATCGAGAGAAGAAACACTTCTTGGAACGACAAGCATTATACGGCTAGACACTGGAAACGTTGAGAATTAAAAACAAAGAATTTAGAATTAAGAATTGACATGAAGAAATTTAAATTCACAATAAGTGGAAAACCTTACGAGGTTGAAGTTCAGGACATTGAAGGTAACATCGCTACCGTCAATGTGAATGGCACAGAATATAAAGTTGAAATGGAAGAACAGGCTGCTCCTGTGGTCGCTCCAGTGGCACGTCCAGCAGCAAAGCCTGCTGCTTCGTCGGCTCCTGCCAAGAGCGCCGCTCCTAAGGCTGCTCCCGCTGGCGGCAAGAAGATGGAAGCTCCTCTTCCGGGTACCATCATGCAGATCTTCGTCAAGGAAGGCGACAGCGTCAAGAAGGGCGACAAGCTTTTGATGTACGAAGCAATGAAGATGGAAAACAACCTGCTGGCCGAATGCGATGGCACCATTGCCTCCATCAACTGCCGTCAGGGCGACAATGTGCTTCAAGGTGATACATTAATCGTAATCGGATAAGGTCATGCTGGGAAAGAAGAGTATTTACAGAAAACCCGTCGTGATTCTCGCCTCGCTCGTTCTTCTGCTTCTGCTGAACGTGCTGGTGGTGAACAATCCGATTTTCGCCACTAAGGTCGCCGACCTTGCAGGGCAGACCGAGATGGTCGCTGACATGACCGTCGAGGAAAGCAATGCGCAGTTGGCTCAAGTGGCCGATTCGATGGTGGCCGAAGCTGCCGAAACCGTTGAAGCTACCGAAACAACCGAACTCGCTCAAGTTAAACCTGCCGCCAACCAGCAAGTGGTTGAAGCCAAGGACATGTCGATGAAGGGCCAGTTCAAGGAAGGTATGAAAAACTTCTGGTTGCTCACCGGCTTCCGTAACTGCAAGCTGGGCAACCTCATCATGATTCTTGTGGGTATCATCTTCATCTTCCTCGCTGTGAAGTATGAGTTTGAACCTATGCTGCTTATCCCAATCGGTGTTGGTATCATTTGCGGTAACATCCCGTTCTATCAAGGTGTTGGCGTGAATCTGACTGATGCTGTGGGCTTTGCCCAATCGGCTATCGATTCGGGTGCGTTTAGCTTTAACATGGATACGGCCAAGGCCTTGCTCTATGCCATTTTTGACGGCAAGGACGGCAACATGGTGTTGAGCGAAGCCATCAAGATTGTCGATAAGATGGACTTGCGCCAGTTTGGCCTTGACCCACGCGACATCGAAGGCGTGAAAGGCTTCCTTGGCCAAGTGTTCGAAAGCGGTGAACTGAACCTCCAGACTGGTCTTTACCAGAAGGGTAGCGTGCTGAATTACCTGTATTTCGGCGTGACTTCGGGCGTTTATCCTCCATTGATTTTCTTGGGCATCGGTGCCATGACCGACTTCTCGTCGCTGATTGCTAATCCAAAGCTGATGATTTTGGGTGCTGCCGCTCAGCTCGGCGTGTTCCTCACTTTCATCGGTGCTCTGTATCTTGGTTTCAACCTGAGAGAAGCTGGTGCTATCGGTATCATTGGTGGTGCTGACGGTCCTACCGCCATCTTCTTGTCGTCGCGTTTGGCTAACGGCACGGGTGGCACGCGTAACCTCATCGGTCCTATCGCCATCGCTGCTTACTCCTACATGGCTTTGGTGCCTGTGATTCAGCCTCCTATCATCCGTCTGCTCACCACCAAGGAAGAACGCCTCATCAAGATGCGCGCTCCTCGCATGGTGAACAAGACCGAGAAGATCATGTTCCCTGTGGTCGGTCTTATCCTGACTACCTTCATCAGCCCTACCGCTCTTCCTCTGCTCGGTATGCTGTTCTTCGGCAATATCATCAAGGAATCGGGCGTGGTGAAGCGTTTGCAGAACACGGCTTCAAATCCTTTGATCGATATCGTTACCATGATTCTGGGTCTCACCGTGGGTGCTTCAACACAGGCTTCTGTGTTCCTCACCACGAGTTCCATCAAGATTTTTGTCCTCGGTGCTTGCTCATTCGCCGTAGCTACGGCTGGCGGCCTGCTGGGTGCTAAGTTCATGAACTTGTTCCTGAAGGAGAAGATCAACCCGATGATTGGTGCCGCTGGCGTTTCGGCTGTGCCGGATAGCGCTCGCGTCGTTGAGATTGAAGGTCAGAAGTACGACCCATCGAACCACCTGCTCATGCACGCCATGGCTCCTAACGTATCAGGCGTTATCGGCTCGGCTGTTGCTGCTGGTGTGATGATGTCGTTCCTCATGATGTAAACATGACGAAAATCAATATAGGGAGTCGCATGCGGCTCCCTTTTTATTTCAACTTATAAAAATGAATACAATGAAGAAATCAATTGTTTTAGTGGTACTGTTAGGGCTTTTTGCCGGTAACGCAAAAGCACAATGGTTCGATTTTTCGCAAAACCGTAGAGATTTTACCATCGGTCTCAATGTTGGCGCAGTCGGTTATGATTTTGCTAATGGCCAGATTAACACGACATACAATGATTTGGGAGTAGGCATAAGTTTTTCCTTGGCAGGTATTTATCTTGATTTCATCTACCAATCTCCTGAACATGAATTGGCCAGAGATATTGCTCCAATAATATATCATGACCATACGGCCTTGACTATCAATGCGGGTTACAAGATTCCTATTAGACCGTGGCTTAACATTACGCCTATGGTTGGCTATAGCAACGAAACTACAGGATGGACAGACTGCAGCACAATCATTATTGGCTCAGAAAGCCTTTACCACAGATATGATCGCGAAGCTATCTATAACCATTTCAACTATGGTCTTGGCATTTCGGTAAAGCCTGTTAAATGGCTTGAGATAGGTGGCGTTTGCACGTCTCATGCTGTCTATGGCAATCTCTCCGTCAATTTGTTTACTTTGAAGAACAAATGATAGGTTGACAAGTCCTAAATGAGAGAGGGTCGCGATTGCGACCCTCTCTTTTGTTTATTGTTCTTGACAACCGATTTGTTTCATGAAATTCCTGATGGTTTCGGCATGTCGGCCTTGAATGATGACTTGGTGGTTGCCAATGGAACGGTTGAGCAGATAGTCTTTCAGATTGACCTCCAGTTTGATTTGCGTGCGGCAGAAATGGTTGCTGTAGTCGATAGGTAAAGCCTTGGCTTCGGTCACGAAAAACTTTTCCATTCGTTTGCCGCCCCATTTCATGATGGTGTAGTCGGTTGTGGGCAGCAAGCCTTGGATGGCGACGCCTTTCAATGATTCGAAATGCGAACGCATCACGATTTCGTCGCACATCGTGAGTGGCAGCGTGCAATGTGCCAAAAGCGAGTATTCGTTGGTGAGTGTTGAAGGGTTGGCCATGAAGGCTTTCTTGCCGCAGAGGCGCTGTGCCAGCACCATGGTAATGACGGTTTGCATGTCGCCTTCGCAGCCTGCTACGATGCCTTCGTCGTTGAGCAAGGCCAAGGCGAGGCAACTGGTGGTTCCGCAAGCGTTCACGATGTCGAAACAGCGGATGGTCATCGCGGTGAGTTGCTCTTCAAGGCAAATCTTCTTAATGGCGAGGTAAGTCTTGGCAGCATCGAGCATGTCGGCAAATGTCGGCTCTACGATGGCTTTTGAGCGTTTCATGCAATCTTGTGCAATCGTTGTGGCTTCGGCTTGGTCGGCAGCCTTGATGCCTTTGATAAGGCGCTGCATATCAATATCAACAACCTGTATCCCAAAGCGTTTCATGACAAAATCGCGGTCGACGCCAGAAGCGATAAGCCAGTCTGACGGCTCACCGAAGCAACCTATGCGTGTTCCGTTGAGTGACTTGGATTCGCCTTTTATCTCGGCGATGATTTCGGCATTGCTGCCATGGATGATTCTGCCTTTGCGACCTTCGTTTGAAAGATACGAGAGAATCTCAAGCGCAGCGGCGAGCGAGTTGTTGCGTCCGTCGGCAATGAGGTTGATGTTGCCGTCTATATGTCCGATGATTTGCTTGAACAAGCCTTCCACACCTCCCGTGGCTGTCATCACAAAGTCAGGCTTGATGCCACATTGTTTCCATTGCTTGACGGCTGTTTCGTCGTCTCCCAAGATGGTAATATCGGCTTGGAATTCCGATTTGAGATTTTCGAACAATGTAGCATATTCCTTTTCGACAAAATCGTCAGTTTGGAAATTGGAACGTAAAACTAAGATATTCATTATGTTATAAGTTAATTATCACGATAGTCTTTCTTCTTTGTCAGTTTCAGGTCTTTCAATGCAGAGGCTTTCACGTTGATGGTGAAGTTCCAGCTTTTGTAGGTTCCGATTGGAATCCAGTTGAGGCGCATCTCCCAGCAGTGCAAATCGCGATAGACGCTGACGTTGGTGTATGACAGGCCATGGTTGGTGAAGTCCCAGCCTGTGGTGAAGGTGAATTTCCACTTTGGAGTGATGCTGATGTCGCCGTTGATGCTGAGGGTTTGCACTACTCTGTTAGTAGCGATGCCCATCCATGCAGCGTAAGTCAGGTTGGTGGAATAGCTTAGGTTGTAGCTCAGCGACAGCGACCAAGGGGTGGTCCAATCGACGTAGGCATTCGGGTTGCCCATGATGTCGTTCAGTTCGCCTTCGGTGATGTTGGGCGAATATTGGGCGCGGTTCATAAGGTCGGCTTCCTTACTCTTTCCCATCTTTCCTTTCCATTTGTCAATCTCGTTTTTGTTCAGCGAATAACTGATGCTGAAATTCCATGCTGAACTGTTTTTGTGGAAAAGACGTTGGTTGTCAATGATTTCAAATCGGTTGATGCGATGACCGAGCGAATCGGCGACGTAAGGATCCCAAGCGCTGGAATAGGTGATGTTGAGTTTCTTGAACAGTGTGGTGCGTGCGCTGACCGACATGTATGAGAAGTTGAGCGAGTCTTTCGTCAGGTCGTAATTGCCTGAGAAATTGAGTGCGTCAAGGATGTTCACTTTCTTCATCCCGGTGATGGTGTCCGACTTCGACCTGACCTTCATGTCCAACGTGTTGGCGAAGTTATAGGTAATCATTCCCGACTGGCTTTGCGATGGCGAACCGAAAATGGCATTCTGGAACATGTTGTAAGTCTGTTCTTTGCCTTCGCCATCGATGTAGGTCTTGTAGATATTCCATTTCGGGTCGCCAAAATTAGGCTTGTAGGTGAAACCGATGGTTGGCGTGAACACATGGCGGATGGCGCGGATAGGACCTTTGGCGAAGTTGACCATGCCATAGACCTTCGTGGTGATGTTGCTCGACACGTTGAAATCCACCAAGTTACGGAAGCCATGGATGGTGTCGGTCTGCAAATGACCTGTCGAATCGCTGTCGTGAATCCATTGCTTTTCGAGATGATCGAAATACATGTAGTCGTTGATGGTTGCCGAAGTGGTCCAGGTGAAATGCTTGAAGAGCTTGATAGGCAGATTAATCGGAATGGTGTGTTTCACACCCATCTGCATGTTCTTGTTGACCATATCGCTGGCCCATTGGCTGAAGTTGTCGTTAAAGCCTTTGAAAAGCGTGGTATCAACACCATTGATGTAGTTTTTTCCGTTCAGCGTGTAGTTGATGTTCAAATCCTTGAAGAAGAGCTTCTTGCCAGGCTTTCCCATCTTCTGGAAAGGATAGATTCGGTTGACGGTCAGCGTGATTTCGGGCAGCGAGGCTGTGACTTGCCGCGTGAGCGTATTTTGGCTGTGCGAGGCATTGACGGTGAGATAGACCTTGCCCGCAAAATTGGTTTGATAAGCGATACTCGACTTGAAAGTGTTGCTCAGTTGCTCGTTGGTGTTGGTAGCGTTGTACTTGTTGAAGTTCGAACTTACGATGTTGACATCAGCCGAAAAACTATGGCGTGGGTGAGCCTTAGGATCTTGCTTGTGTGTCCATCTTACCTTGAAGTCGGTACTTTCCTGATAGTCGGCGGCGCCTTTGGTGCCTATCTTGTTGACAGCGAAGCCTAAAGAGAGATTGCCATTGAAGCGGTAACGCTGGCTATAACGGAATGTTGGCTTGATGGCCCAGCTTCCGCGGGTATAGATGTCGCCCAAGAGTTGCAAGTCGTAGTGCTCGTTGATGGCCCAATAATAACCTCCATTCTCTAAATAGAAGCCTCGGTTGGCCGATTCACCATAGGTTGGCATGATGATACCCGACTTCTGACCTTTCGTATTGGGAATCAATGCGAAAGGCAACACGATGGGCAAAGGAACATCGGCGATGGTGACATAAATAGGACCTGTCACGATTTTGTCGTCGGGGATGACTTTGGCCTTCGTAAACTTGAACATATAATGCGGGTGGTCTTTCAAATTGCAAGTGGTGTAGCCGCCAGAGCGAATGTTGATGCTGTTGTCGTCCATCCGCTTGATTTTCTCGCCGTGGAGAAAACCATCGCTCTCTTCGGTCCAAACTTTGGTGATGACACCTTTCTTAGTCTTGAAGTTATAGGCCATTTCTTCGGCATCGAAGGTGGTTTCGCCTTGGGTGAAGATGGGTGTCCCGAATAGCTTTCCTAAAGTGTCGAGCGAGCCGTGAGCCTTACAGGTGCTTGTGGAAAGGTCAAATTCAAGATAGTCGGCTTTCAGTGTGATGTCGTCGTATTTGGCTTCGGCTTGACCGTAATAATACACTTTCATGTTCTTCAGGTCGCGAATGGTGGAATCGATGGCCGTACAAATCACCTTGGTTTCGATGGCCGATTCTGAACGTTTGGGCTCGATGGTTTTCTTTTGTGGTTGAATCGAATCAGCTGATGAACCAAGTTGAGATATGGAACCGGCTTCAGAATTAAACTGAGAAATAGTGTCGGCTGCTGAGCGGAGCTGAAGCACCGAATCGTTCAGAATGCTGTCTTGGACAACAAAAGCAGGTTGTTGCTTTTCCAAGGTGTCAATCGTAAGCACAAGTGTATCAACGATAATCGGCTTAGTCACCGAATCCCTCATCACCATTAACCCGTCACCATTCACCACCAACCCATCACCATTAACATTCTCAATATGAGAAAGTTGCTTGCACGCATCAAACGCAAAAACCATCGTCATCATCACACAAATGACGGATAGTGAATAATAAAATTTGTATATCGTGCGTTTGTTCAAAACGAAAGTTCTTATTTTTGCGAATGAAAATCGGTGCAAAGATAGTTTTTCTTGCCCAAAAATTAACCAATATGAATCAACGTATAAATATTAAATTTGGTATTCTGGCTCTCATATTTATGTTGCCTTGGGTTTGCCAAGCTCAGAAAGGCGAGAAGATACAAACCATAGTGATTGATGCAGGCCATGGCGGCAAAGACCCAGGAGCCTTGGGGAAGAACAGCTACGAAGCGGACATCAATCTTGCAGTAGCTTTGAAATTAGGCGATTACATCAAGGAGAACATGCGCGATGTGAAGGTCATCTATACGCGCGACAAGGATAAGTTTGTCGAACTGAATGAGCGTGCCAACATCGCTAACCGAAACAATGCCGATTTGTTCATTTCCATCCATTGCAATTCAACGGAAGGCACTACTACGGCAAAAGGTGTTGAAACCTTTGTCATGGGTGAATCGAAAAACGAAGCGAACCTCAAGGTGGCAAAGGCCGAAAATGCCGCTATCTTGCTGGAAGACAACACAGATGCTTACGACAATTTCGACCCCAACAGCACCGAAGCCTACATCCTGTTTTCGCTTTCGCAAAGCCTCTATCAGAACCAAAGCCTGCAAGTTGCCGACAAGGTTCAGCACCAATTGGTTGACCGTGTAGGTCGCCACGACCGTGGTGTGCAGCAAGCGGGTTTCCTTGTGCTTTGGAAAACAGCCATGCCCAGTATTTTGGTCGAATTGGGATTCATCAACAATATCAATGAAGAGAAATTCCTTAGCTCAGAGCAAGGTCAAACCAAGCTGGCTTTGGCACTTTATCGCGCTTTTGAGGAATACAAGATAGCTTTTGATGCAGATAACCAATCTGTCAAACCGACTCAATTTGAATCCCATTCAAATGGTTCAGCCAACGAGGTGGTCTTTATGGTGCAGTTCGCTTCGCGCGACAAGAAAGTGCCCGTCACCGACAAGGCTTTCAGCAAGGTGAAAGATGTGGATGTGTATGAATACAATGGCGCTTTCCGTTACACATCAGGGCATTTTGCCACCAAGGCCGAGGCTATCGCTCGCCAAGCCGAGGTGCGTGCAGCAGGCTTTAGCGATGCTTTCGTCATAGCTTTCGTGAATGGTGAGCGAGCCACTTTGAAACAAGCTGAGGCGGCAATGAAATAAGAAAAATCCTGCCACTTGTTAGCAGCAGGATTTCTCAAAAAATGTGTGTTCTAGTTACTCTACCACAACTAGGTAGTAATTCTTCTTGCCTTTTTGGACGAGAATGTATTTGCCATCAATGAGGTCGGTGGCATCCATGGTCTTGTCTAAAGTGACTTTATCTTTGTTGACACTCACACCATTGCCTTGCACCATCTTGCGGGCTTCGCCCTTCGATGGGAAGATTTGCGTGTTGACAGCTAAGAAATCTACAATCGGGATGCCGGCTTCGAGGTCGGCTTTGGCGACGTTGGCGCGTGGCACGCCGTCAAACACGTCGAGTAGAGTCTGCTCGTCGAGTTTCTCAAGGGCGTCTTTGGTGGCTTTGCCAAAGAGGATGTTGCTGGCTTCGATGGCGGCGTCCAAGGCTTCTTGCGAGTGGACGAGGCGTGTGACTTCTTCAGCCAGACGCTTTTGCAGGATGCGCTGTCCTGGGTCTTGCTTGTGCTGCTCGGTCAGTGTGTCGATGACATCTTTCTCCAACGAGGTGAAAATCTTGATGTAGCGCTCGGCATCGTCGTCGCTCACGTTGAGCCAGAATTGGTAGAACTTGTAAGGCGTAGTGCGTTTCGGGTCGAGCCAGATGTTGCCGCTCTCGGTCTTGCCGAATTTCTTGCCGTCGCTCTTGGTGATGAGTGGGCAGGTGAGGGCGAAGGTCTCGACGTCGGCACCCAAGGTGCGGCGGATGAGTTCGGTGCCCGTGGTCATGTTGCCCCATTGGTCGTTGCCGCCCAGCTGAAGTTTCACGCCTTTGTGTTCATAGAGATAAAGGAAGTCGTAGCCTTGCAGCAGTTGGTAGGTGAACTCGGTGAAGCTGAGGCCGTCGCGAGCCGTGCCGTTGAGGCGTTGTTGGACGCTGTCTTTGGCCATCATGTAGTTGACGGTGATGTGCTTGCCCACCTCGCGTGCGAAGTCGAGGAAGGTGAAGTCTTTCATCCAGTCGTAGTTGTTTACCATTTCGGCAGCGTTGGGTTCGTTCGACTCGAAGTCGAGAAATTTGGCTACTTGCTTCTTGATGCACTCTTGGTTGTGATATAAGGTCTCGTTGGTGAGGAGGTTGCGTTCTTGGCTCTTGCCTGATGGGTCGCCAATCATGCCGGTAGCACCGCCCACAAGGATGATGGGCTTGTGCCCGCAGCGTTGCAGATGGCGGAGCATCATGATGCCGCACAGGTGCCCGATGTGCAGCGAGTCGGCGGTTGGGTCGGTGCCGAGATAGGCGGTCACCATTTCCTTCTGGAGGAGTTCCTCCGTGCCTGGCATTATTTGGGCCAGCATTCCGCGCCAGCGGAGTTCTTCAACAAAATTCTTCATCGAATGATATGGGTTTATTTGTGGCGCAAAAATACGAAGATTTTCAGCTTTTCATAGAATGTGATTGAAATAAACCACAATTTTTGTCTTTAACTCCTAAAAATTTCGCACCTTTGCAGCGGAATAAACGACATTCAATAATTTTAAAATAGATACAATGAAAAGAGACGAAAAAATCTTTGATCTGATACGTCAAGAAAAAGAACGTCAGATGCATGGTATCGAACTGATTGCTTCGGAAAACTTTGTCAGCGAACAAGTTCTGGAAGCTATGGGTTCGGTGATGACCAACAAATACGCTGAAGGTTATCCTGGAAAGCGTTACTACGGCGGTTGCCAAATCGTTGACCAAAGCGAACAAGTCGCTATCGACCGCGCTTGCCAATTGTTTGGCGCTACGTTTGCCAACGTGCAGCCTCACTCGGGCGCACAAGCCAACATGGCTGTGTTCCAAGCAGTGATGAACGCTGGCGACACCTTCATGGGTCTCGACCTCTCGCATGGTGGTCACCTTTCACACGGCAGCCCGGTCAATGCTTCGGGTATCCTCTACAAGCCAGTGGCTTACCACGTCAACAAGGAAACCGGCATGGTTGACTACGACGAAATGGAGAAGATTGCCCTTGAATGCAAGCCAAAACTCATCGTGGCTGGTGCTTCGGCTTATTCACGCGATTGGGACTACGCTCGCATGCGTGCCATCGCCGACCAAGTTGGCGCTATCCTGATGGCCGACGTGAGCCACCCTGCTGGTCTCATCGCTCGCGGTCTGCTCAACGATCCTCTGAAATACTGCCACATCATCACCACTACTACCCACAAGACCCTGCGTGGTCCTCGTGGCGGTATGATCCTGATGCGTGAAGATTTCGCTGACCCACAAGGTCGCACCACTCCAAAGGGCGAAGTGAAGATGATGTCAGCTTTGATCAACAGCGCTGTGTTCCCAGGTGTCCAAGGTGGTCCTCTCGAACACGTCATCGCTTCTAAGGCTGTCGCTTTCGGCGAAGCTCTGAGCGACGAATATATGGCTTACATCCAACAGGTGAAGAAGAATGCATCTGTCATGGCTCAAGCCTTCATCGACAAGGGTTACTACATCATCAGCGGTGGTACCGACAACCACAGCATGTTGATTGACCTGCGCAGCAAGTTCCCAGAAGTCACTGGTAAGATGGTTGAAAATACTCTCGTCCTTGCCGACATCACCGTCAACAAGAACATGGTTCCATTCGATAGCCGTAGCCCATTCCTCACCTCAGGTCTCCGTATCGGCACTCCTGCTATCACCACTCGTGGCTTGAAGGAAGACAAGATGCCTATGATTGTCGAACTCATCGACGACGTCATCTCAGCTATCGATCCAGCTGTGAAGACTGCTCCTGAAGCTAAGATTAACGCTGTCAGAGCCGAAGTCAACAAGCTGATGAGCGATTATCCTCTCTTCGCTTGGTAAGGCATTCAATTTAGGTATAGCATTAAGAAACACCTGGGTTAATACCTAGGTGTTTCTTGTTTTTTGTCTAGACTGATAATGTTGGACATGTGATGTAGATTCATTGTAGAGACGCACAAAAAAGGCCGTCCCGAATGGGGCGACCTTTTGTTTTTTGTTGTCCGTAGAG
>JAKSMV010000032.1 GCA_024400425.1 Bacteroidales bacterium | reverse complement strand
TTGCTTACGACCGCGTGCTTTCTGCCGAATTTGGCGTGAAGGCTTTCGAAATGGTCTTGAACGAACAGTTTGGCCAGATGGTGGCTTACCGTCATCCAGACTTGATTGCAGTGCCATTGAAGGAAGCAATTGCCCAACCAAACTTAGTGAAAATTGACAGCGACTTGGTCAAGACCGCCGAAGGTCTCGGCATTTCGTTAGGTATATAATGGATAGGTGGACAAATGGACTTGTGGACGATTAGACCTTTTGACTTATGGACAGTCTAAAAGCCCAATAATCCCTAAGTCTAATTGTCCCTAAGTCCAACAGTCCCTAAGTCCAAATAGTCAACAAATCAATGCTTCTGCTCTCCTTCGACTTGCTTCGGCTCCGCTCAGCAGCCACCGCTCAGGGAGCAGCTCAGCATCCCACAAAGTCCCTAAGTCACAAAGTCCCCAAATCACAAAGTCCAACTGTCCCTAAGTCTAATTGTCCCTAAGTCCAAATAGTCTAAAAGTCACAACCATGAACATCTCCGTTATCAGCACAGCCCAGCAATGCCAGGATTTCGATTTCAGCGGCAAGGTAGCCGTTGTGATTGATGTTTTGCGTGCTACTTCGGTCATTATTACAGCTTTGGCCAATGGAGCGCGTTCGGTAATTCCTGTCTTGACTGTGGAAGAGGCGGAAAAGTGCTTCTCGGCTTGTGATGCTGCTTCGACGCTGAAAGGCGGTGAACGCAATTCGGTTCGAATCGATGGTTTCGACTTGGGCAACTCGCCTTTGGAGTATAAGAGGAGCGTTGTGGCTGGCAAGGACATTGTCTTCACTACTACCAACGGAACTCAAGCCTTGCGTGGCGTGCAAGGAGCTGACGAAATCGTGCTGGCTTGTTTCCGTAACATGGCATCGGTGGCCGATTATCTGCTTCGGCTTCAGAAAGATGTCGTCATTGTCTGCTCTGGCACACGCGGGCGTTTCTCGTTGGACGATGGCCTTTGCGCAGGTCGTTTAGTTGGCTTGCTGAAAAATCAGGCCAAAGCTGAGATTGATGATTTAAGTCTTTTGCTTTCAAATCATTACGATAATAGCAAGGACAATCTTTTTGGTGCTTTGGCTGGTTGTTTCCATGTGAAATTCCTTTTTGGCTTGGGTTTTTATGACGATATCCGTTTTTGTCTCCAGACCGATTGCGAGGATATGGTTCCAACTCTAAAGGATGGCAAATGTGTCTTGATTAACCAATAATCACTACTTTTGCACTTATGACGAAGAATAAATATTATGTGGTTTGGAAAGGCCGTCATCCTGGAGTTTTCGATGATTGGGATGCCTGCAAGAAGGAAATCATAGGTTGCAAAGGTGCCCTTTATAAAGGTTTCCCTGACTTGAAGAGTGCCGATGAGGCCTTCAGGATGGGTTACGAAGCCTACAGAAAAGCCAATCCTATGCAAAAGCCTGAAGTGACAATCCAGTCGGGTGAACAACCTATCACTCAAGCTATTGCAGTGGATGCTGCCTGTGCTGGAAATCCTGGAAAGATGGAATATCGTGGTGTTTTCGTTGAGACGAAGACGGAGGTTTTCCATAGCCCAGTGTTCGAGAATGGTACGAATAATATCGGCGAGTTTTTGGCCATCGTTCATGCGCTTTCGTTGCAGAAGAAACAAGGTCTGCATTTTCCCATCTATAGCGATTCGGTGAATGCCCAGCTTTGGATTCGGCAAAAGAAATGCAAGACGAAATTGCAGCCTAACGATAAGAATGCTGTTTTGTTTCATTGGATTGAACAAGCCGAAAACTGGCTGGCTAACAATACAATAGATGTTCCAATCATAAAATGGCGTACTGAGATTTGGGGTGAAATTCCTGCTGATTTCGGTAGAAAATAAAGTGAGTTATGTTGAAGTTCGATCCATATTATTTCCAATGTCCTAATTGCCATGCTTGGCTTGAAGGGCGCAACCTGAAACCCGAACTGATTAATGAATCGATCTTGTATTCGGATGGTAAGGTTTTGAACGACAATTACATAACGACTCGCCAAAAAATGATTTTGTGTCCTTCATGTGCCCACACATTTTGGGTTGAAGACCCTGAAAAGGTGAATTACACCACGCAAAAGCCTGATGCCGACATCTATTCGTGGAACACTTGGCGTTTCTATGGCATTCGTTTTTCCGACAACAGAGGGAAACTGGCACTTATCAGGCATTATCAGACTTTCTTGAAGAAGTGCGTTTATGAACCAAAAAACGAAATCTATCTGCGCCGCCTCTTGTGGTGGGCCTACAACGACTTGCATCGCAACCACCAACACATCCGACTGAAATATTTCCTGAATGGTTTCATGAGTTATGGCGTGTGGCGCAACAACCGCATGATGTTGCTCGAAGGCGAGAAGCTGTTCCTGAAAAATTTGAGCGACTTTACTGACAACCTGCACCATCTCTTGACGCTCTTGGAGAAGTTTCCCGATGAAGCCATTGACACCGAAGTGCCTGAAATTTACCGCGAATTGCGCCAATTTGACAAGGCCAAGTCGCTGATTGAAAATTCTGGCTCGAAGTCTTATTTCACCAACGAAATCATCCGGCATTCCAAGTGGAAAGATTCAAGGGTGTTCATGGTTTCGGGCTGATGCGGTCTTTTTCTTTTTTTGTATTTTTGCAGTCGAAATCATCATTAATATGACACCCGTACCAAAAGATTATTTTAAGACCAGGGGCTTGCTTTATCACGTTTTGGGTGGTTCCATTTTCGTGTTCGGCTTGTTCTTGCTTTTCTGTCCTTTCGGCTTCAAGGCCTTCGAATTGACCTACGAGCGTTATTCGTTCCATGTCACCATGGTCTTTTGCATCCTTCTGGTGACTTTGCTCATCTCTCGCTTGTCGCTTTTCTTCATCGGAAGAAATCATAGTACCAGTTGGTCTCAAACCTTCTTCTTCTTTGCGCTTGAGGTTACCTTCTCGGCTGGTTTCTCGGGTTTGTATCTTTGGCTGATGGACGCCAAGGCACAGCCATATTTCTGGTATTTTGGCCGAATGATGGTTTATTTGACTTTTGGATTGGCTATTCCTTATATTATCATTGACTTGTACTATATGCTTATGGCTTTGGAAAAGCGTGTCAAGGAAAATGAAAACCAGAAACTGGGCGAAAAAATCCGCTTTTATGATGAGCGCGACAACCTGAAATTGGTCGTGGCCGATGATTTGGTCCTCTACATCCAGGCTGAAGAGAACTATTTGAAAATCTGTTATTTGGAAAATGGAGAATTGAAATTCTGCATTTTGCGCAGTTCGATGAAGCGTGTCGAGGAATTGTGCTCGGAGCATGGCTTGGTGCGTTGCCATCGTTCTTATTTCGTCAACAAGACTCGGGTGAAGGCACTGCAAAAAGAAAAGGACTACACGTATGCAGTCCTTGATGTCGTGAATGCCAACCATGTGCCGGTCAGCAAGAATTATTATGACCAAATTACAACGGTTCTGTAGGTCGTTTCTCCTTATTTTTTCAGTTCGTAGGTGGTCTTCGTGCCGTCAAATTCTTCCAGCATCATGTAGATGATTTGGTTCGATTTGGCATCGTAACGCAGCACGATTGTCGAATAGCCTTTCACTGCTTTCTTCAAGGCTTTCATGGTCACTTCCGTGTAGTCTTTCGCCTTTTTGGCTTCGATGGATGCGTTGTTGCTGCTTGCCAAGCTGCGGAGTTGACCATTGAACGACGACATGAGCATGTTGCTCAGTGTTCTCATCGGCTTGTTTTTGGTGAGGTCGAAGAAGAGTTCCATGCCTTCGCGCTTCATTGTCATGGTGTTGCCGTTGATGACGAAGTGCTCGCCTGGGTCGGTGTAGTTCATCACCATGCCCGAATTGGGGTCGTAGGTGATGGTGCCGCTGAGTTGTTTCGAATCTTTGCCAGCAGGTTCGCGCAATTCGCTGAAATTCATGCTTCTGGTTTTCAGATTCGCATTGGCTTTTTCGATGTTCTCAAGAAGTTGGTCGGAAGTTTGTGCGTTGAGGGTCAAGAATTGGCCAAGTAGCACGATAAGGGTAAGTAAACCTTTTGCTTTCATTATCAGTTATTTATTTGATTTGTTATTCTTTGTTACACGATTTCTGATCCATTTGCTGCGCATCATCAGTCGGAATACCAATGGTTCGAGGGTGAGCGTGATGAGCAGTGTGGCAATCATGCCGATGATGGTCGTGATGCCAACCGAGAAGATGGCGGGATGCTTTGAGAAGAGCAACGAGAACACCACCGTAATCAGTACGAAGGCCGAAAACAGGATGGCGGTCTTGTGGCTAACCAAAAGATGCCCGTCACCGCCGCGCTCGCGGTCGATGAGTCCGTCCATGGTGAAGATGCTATAATCAACTCCTATGCCAAAAATGAACGATGAAATCACGATATTCATGATGTTGAAGTCGAGGCCGCAAATTGCCATCATGCCTTGCACCACATACCAACTGAGGAACATGGGCATGAAGGTGACCAGAGCGATGAGAATGTCGAAATACGACAGCAGCAGCACGAAGAGCACGAAGAGCGACGAGATGTTGAGCACAACGCCAAAGTCGGAGTGGATGATTTGCATCATGTCGCCTGTGTAGTAATATGGATCAACGATGATGGCGCCTTTCTGCTTGTTGATGGCATCGTTCACCGTTTTTTGGTTTTCCTTGTCCATGAGGGCTGAAACGAACACCATCCATTCGCCGTCGGGAGTTTGCTCTACAAAGTTGGATTGCAGCTCGTCGGGAAGCACTTCTGATTCGGGCAGCGAGGCTGGTTCGTAGTCGGCTTCAGCCAGCACTTGCGCCATCGACGGGGCTGTTTCGGGCAGGTTGTGTTCGGCCCAGTAGGCTTGCCAACGGTCGATGTTTTGCTGTTGCTCGTCGAGTGGGATGAGCAGGTCTTGCATGTGGCCACGTCTATAGATGAGTCCTGCTTGCTGAAGACTGTCCAGAGTGCTTGAAACACGTCGGGCCGAGAGGATGGCTTCGTCCAAAGTAGCACCCAATCCGGCATAGTACATGCTGAAATGGTTTTGGTTGATTTTTTCCTCGTAAAGCTTCACCGAACGCGCCATTTCGGGTTTGATGGCTCCAATATTGTGCAAGTCGGTGTCGAATTTTACCTTGCTCGAGAAGATGGAGGTGACGATGATGACGGCAACCAGAATTCCGACTAACCAATATTTCTTGTCGAAAGGATAGGCGTTGATTTGGTCGGCGAGGGCGAAGGCGCGTTTCGACTTGCGGTTTTGCTCAGGGTTGAAGAAGTGAGGCAAGAACACGAGGGAGAAAAGGGTTGTGCCAATCAGCACGAAGGTGGAAAACAGTCCTAAGTCTTTGAGCAATCCGCTGGTAGTGAACAACAAGCTGACGAAAGCGCCAATGGTGGTCAGCGAGCCGAGGCAAACGGGGCGCACCTGGTCGCGAAGCACTTGCTCGGGGTCCGAAACATATTTGTAATGTGTCAGCACATGAAGGACATAACTCATTGCCACGCCAAGGATGACGGTGCCCATGCCGATGGCCATGAACGACATGCCGCCTTTGACGACATACACGCCTGCCAAGGCAAACAGCGTCCCGTAAAGGATAGGCGACAGCAGAAGTGGCAGGGTGGATTTGTTCTTGAAGCAAAGGCAAATGACGATGCAGATGATAAACAGCGAGATGCCAAGCGTGATGAACAAGTCGCGCTTGATGGTCTGCGCATTATTCACGCCTTCGATGACTGCGCCATGGCAAAGCATCTCCACATCGGGATGCTGTGCCTCGAACTGCTTGAGTTCCTTGCGCATGAGTTTGACCAAAGGCAAGCCAGCTTTCGTGTCCATCGAGTTGAACGATGGGTTGATATAGGCCACGGCAATGGTCGAATCGGGCGAAAAAAGATGACCGTCGATGATGGTATAGTCGCCTACATAGTCGCTGAGCAAGTCGATGGCTTCTTGTGGCACTTCTTCGGGACATCCGTTGTCAATCCAGTTCTCAAGAATGGGATACATCTCTGGAGTGACTAAGGTGGCGGCCTGGTTGAGCACGAAGTCCAGGGCATTCATCAGCATGTCTTCATCGAAACGGTAAAGGCAGCTGTTGATGTAGCCTTTCTCGTCGTGGGCCATCAGGCTGTCGAGGTAGGCGTCAACGGCTTGGGTGAGTTCTTCGCGAGGCATGTCGATGCCTTCTCTGGCTTGGAATTCAACGAAAATCTTGTCCTTCACTTTCATGTTGCTGAAAGCGAGGTTGGTCTCATGCGAGGTCTCCGTCTCAGGAAACAGGGCAATGAGGTTTTCCTCGAAATGGATTTGCGAGGCAAGGATGCCAAAGGCAATGGTGCTGATGGCTATCAGAAGCCACATGAAGATTTTGTGCTTCTCGAAATAGCGGTAAAGCACGATGAAAAAACGGGTCATCTAATTCTGTATGTGTAATTATTTCATCAATTGAAGCGCGACATCGCACACTTCGCCAACGGTCTTGAAGATTTGGTTGTTTTCGAATCTCACGTTGAGTTTGTTTTCGATGGCCAAGGCGGTGAGCATCATCGAGAGCGAGTCCATGGCAAGGTCTTCAACAAGACGGGTATCGAAGTTCACTTCGTTGAGGTTGACGCTCGGACGAACCACTTGAACGACTTCTTTCAGCTGAGCTAATATTTCTTCTTTTGTCATTATCGAATTATTATTTTGTTGGTAGAGACGCGATGAATCGGCGTCTCTACAAACCTTTCACCTTATCAATTTCTTGAGACTTTCATGGCGCCGGTGCGCTTGAAGTCTTCCTTGCGGACGGTCACCTTACTGATGCGGTGGGTGGTAGGCAAGGTGGCGTTGATGTCGGCAACCAGTTGGTTCATGTAGGCTTCGATTTCTTCCCAAGGCTTTTCGCCGAAGGCTTGCACTTGTGGCAGAATCTCGATGGCGATGCAAGGTTGGCCGTTGAGTTGGTCTTCTTTTACGATGGCATCTTTCACGAAGTTGGAAGCATAGAAAGGTTCTTCGATGGCTTCGGGACTCACGTTTTCGCCGTTGGGCAGGATGATGATGTTCTTGATGCGGCCCACGATATAGAGGTAACCGTCTTCGTCGAAGCGGACGAGGTCGCCAGTGCGCAGCCAGCCGTCTTCGGTAAGGGCAGCCTTGGTGTTGGCTTCGTCTTTATAGTAGCCAGTGAAGATGTTGTCGCCCTTAATCCAGAGTTCGCCATCAACGACCTTGGTTTCTTGGCCGGTGTAGATTTTACCGACTGATGTCGGGTGGGTCTTCACATCGACGTTGCCAGAGGTGAGGTTGGCGCTTTCGGTGAGGCCGTAGCCGCCGAGCAGTCCGATGCCCATCTTGTCGAATTCGGCGATGAGGCGTGGAGGAACATTGGCAGCGCCCGAAATGATGGTCTTCAGCTGTCCGCCAAGGAATTGTGGGCCATACATCTTGCAGAGGCCGTTCAGGATGTCGCAAATGCCAGGAACGATGACGAGGCAGGTAGGCTTTATCATCGGGATCTTGCCGATGGTGGCTTTCATGTCTTCGCAAGTGAAGAGGAGAGCGCCAGTGTAGAATGCCGACATCATGGTGCGGATGAGACCGAACACGTGACTCAAAGGCAGGATGGCGATATAGCGTTGGTTACCGATGACGCTGCCTGGCATGAAGCAACCGTTGAAACTGCCGCGCATCAAGGCACGGTGTGGAAGCACGGCACCTTTTGGTGCGCCTGTCGTACCGCCAGTGAAGAAGATGGCGGCAGTGTCTTCCTTATCGACTGGAGTGACAGCCGTTGGAGTGTCGGCCATCGTGTTGGAGGCCAACACTTTCACGCCCATGGCTTCGAGACCTTCGCACAGAGGCTTGAACTCGTCGCGGACGAAGATGGCTTCCACGTCAAAACGCTTGCAGCTGCCAACGACGGCTGGTGCAGGCAGTTGGGCAGGCAGGTTGATGGCTACCATGCCGGCTGAGGTGACGGCAAGGAACAACTCGAAGGCATCGAAACCGTTGCGTTCGAAGATGGCTATCTTGGCGCCTTTTTGCAGGCCGAGGTTGGCGATGGTGGTACGGCGACGGGCAATGCGGTCGCACATCTGCTTGTAGGTATAGGTTGTGGCCATGTCCGACTCGGCGGGCAGGTCGGCATATTTCTTCTCAATCCATTCCATAAATTCAGGAACGGTAGGAATGTAGGGCAGCTGTTCTCTTTCTTCAGCTGGAATTAAATCATAAAAATAATCCTTCATATCTTTTTCATTTAGTTAGTGTTTGTCAAATCATAAATCCATGGTGTAGCTGCGACGACGCATGTAGAGGTGGTTGGGATAGTCGCCCCACAACGATTGCACCCTGTAGTTGGTCTCAAGCTGTGGGTTGGCCAGCATGGTCTTTATGCCACGTTTTAGGCAGTTTTCGTGCAGATACTTGAACATGAGCACCGTAGCGCCTTTGCCTTGGTATTCGGGCAGCACACCAATCATCAAGGCTTCCAAGGTGTCGTTCTTTTTCAGGGCTTTCAGGATGCGGATGAAACCGAGTGGAAACAGCCTTCCGTTCGATTTCTTGACTGCTTTCGAGAGCGAAGGAACGCAGAAGGCGAAACCGGCAATGCGTTCGTCGGCATCGAGAAGGATGCACACGAAGTCGGGGTCGAGAATGGGGACGTAGGTGTCAAGATAGCGTTCAATCTGTTCATCCGAAAGGGGTGAGAACTCGTAAAGCGGAGCAAAAGAAGCGTTGACGAGATGGAAGAGTTCCAGACCATAGTCCTTGCGCATCTTGCGCATGTCGCGGCCTTTATAGACATGCAACCCAAAGCGTTCTTCAACGAGGTTGGCATATTGGAACATGGGTGGCATCTCGTCGGGAATCTCAACCAGGCGTTGGGTCCAGTCGGCATCTTTGGTGAAACCGATTTGTTCGAGCAGTTCGCCGTAATAGGGATAGTTGTAAAGGCAAGTGAAAGGCGAGAGGTTTTCGTAGCCTTCCACCAACAGGCCTTCCTTGTCCATGTCGGTGAAGCCCAACGGGCCTTTTATCTTGGTCATGCCTTTGGCCTTGCCCCAAGTTTTCACGGCATCGATCATGGTGCTCAGCACTTCCACGTCGTTGATGAAATCTAACCAGCCGAAACGCACGTTTTTCTCGTTCCAATCGCGGTTGGCGTTGTGGTTGATGATGCCGGCAATGCGGCCAACGATTTCACCTTTATCGTTAAGGGCCAAATAAAGTATGGATTCGCAGAATTTGCTTGCAGCGTTTTTCTCTGTCAGTGTGTCAAATTCGTCGCCGATGAGGGCAGGCACCCATTGCGGGCAATCTTTGTATAGCTTTTCAGGATAGGTGATGAACTGTCGTAGTTGCTTCCTGTTCTTGACTTCAACGAGGTGTGGCTTCATTTCTGTGTAAATATAAAGCCGCAAAGATACGGTTTTATCCGCTTCGAATGGAATAAATTTAGGAAGATGATTTGATTTTTCATTTGGGTAGAGACGCGCCATGGCGCGTCTCTACAAGGTGGATGATTATTTGTTTGTAGAGACGCCGATTTATCGCGTCTTACTATCTGTATTTCCCTCCAACAATCCATTGATGACCACCGAGGCGCAGAAAAGCCCGAAGGTGGCAGGCATATAAGAGATGGTGCCCACGTTGCTGACCTTGTTTTGTTCCTTTTCCATGTCGGTGGTGACGGCTGAGTCGGCCACGGGTTCGGGCGAGAACACCACGGTGATGCCTTCGCGCACGCCGAGGCGATGCAGACGCTTGCGGATATAGAAAGCCAAGCGGCAGTGGTTGGATTGCGCGATGTCGGCAATCTCTATCTTTTCGGGATGGAACTTGCCGCCTGCTCCCATGCAACTCACGATACGCTGGTTGTTTTGCTTGGCATAATACAAGAGGAAAACCTTGGGCGCCACCGTGTCGATGGCATCCACGATGAAGTCGTAGGGCTTCGACACTAGCTCGATGATAGCGTCGTCTTTCATGTATTGGTTGACGACTTCGAGTTCCGCCTCAGGATTGATGTCGCGGATGCGCTCGGCCATCACCTCGGCTTTGGGCCGACCAAGGGTGCTCGTCAAGGCCAGGAGTTGGCGGTTGCGGTTGGTGTCGTTCACCACGTCACCATCCACCAAGGTGAGTTTTCCGATGCCTGCACGAGCCAGTTGTTCGGCAGCGTAGGCTCCTACGCCACCCAGTCCGACCACCAGCACATGGCTGTTTTTCAGTTTGTTGATGCCTTCGTCTCCGATGAGCAGTCGTGTCCTATCTTGCCAATCTTCCATATTCAATTGAAAATGCGTGCAAAATTACAAAAGATTCGCTCTTTCAGCGCATCAAGGGGCATTTCAAGCAAAACGGCTGCCTTTTCGTATATCTCTTCTATCTCGATTTCGGCGGTGTCGGTTTCAAGGAAAAGGAAGTCTAGATTGATGGTTTTTATCGCTTTGCAGATTTTCCGTTCGGGATGGAGCAAGGCCTCGCCGACGGAAAGATAGATGTCTTGCGAGGTGAGTTGCTGTATGTCTTGCTCGGTTCCGTTGAAGCCGTGCAGAATCCAAGCTTGGCGGGCATGGTGTTTTTTCCGCAAGGCGATGACTTCGTTGTGGCTGCGCACATCGTGGATGATGAGCGGTTTCCGCATGGTTTCCGAAATCATGATTTGCTGCCCGAAAGCCAATGTTTGCCGTTCGTAGCTTGCGGGGTGCATCTTGTCTAAACCTGCTTCGCCGAGGGCAATCACTTGGGGCAATTCGAGTCTTTCTTTCAATCGTGATACCGCTTCTTCCAACTGGAAATCAGCCGAATCCAAATCCCAAGGATGTATGCCGAAGGAGAAAGAGCCTTGCTTTGGACAAGTTTCTTTAAGTCCGAGGTTGACGATTTTCAGCACGTCATCTTTAGGCGTTGCGTCGTGGGTGTGTATGTCGATGAAAGGGGTGTTCATGGTTGGCAAAAGTACAAAAAAAAGAGGGCACCGAAGCGCCCTCTTTGCCGAGTCTGTCAGGTCAGACTTCCTGCTTGTGGTTACAACTCTAATTTGGCTGGTGCTTCGTGCACCCGGTAGGAGAGTTCGCGGTCGATCAGATACAATGCTTTGGAGTCAGTTTCAAAGAGGTCGATCTTGGTCAGCATCTCTTTGGCATTCACCTCTTCCTCAGCCTGTTCCTTGATGAACCAGTCGAGAAACTGCTGGGTGCGGAAGTCGTTCTCGTCCAAGGCCGTCTCGTAGATGGCGTGGATGCTTGCGGTGACGTACTTCTCGTGGTCCAAGGCCGTTTCAAGCACATCGCGGTCGGCGACAAAGGCATGGGTCGGGTTGGCGATGGCTTTCAGCTTCACGTCGAATTCCTCATCGTGGAGGTACTGGTAGATGAGCATGGCATGGTCGAGTTCTTCCAATGCCTGCACGTGATACCAGTGGGCAAAGCCATGGAGTCCGCGGCGTTCGAAATAGTTGTTCATCTCAAGGTAGAGATAGGCGGAGTAGAACTCCTTGTTGATCTGTTCGTTAAGCAGGTCGGCTACATTTTTTGGTAACATAGTTTTGGTGGTTTAAAAGGTTGATAAATGGTTGGTTTTAAAACTTTTTCATCCACAATCCGTGAATGTTGCAGTATTCATACACTGCTAAAGGCTTCGATTTGCAGCAGCAGAACTCGACTTCGGGCTTGTCGCCAGGCTTCAGGAAGACAACCCTTCCGCCGACTTCTGTCAAAAGATACACGAATTGGATGTAGTGGGCCGGAAGCATGGGGTGCTCGTTGCTGCCAATCTTCACACGCAAGGTGCAATCGTCGAGCTGTTCTACAACGGGGACGTGCTTCTCCATTCCCATTTCGTTAGTTTGTGCTTCAAGTTCTTCCATAGGCTCCCCACAGCACTCGACGGGGACTCCTGAATCGACGGTCTTTACGACCACATTGCCGCAATGTCTGCAGCGATAAAACTTAACTTCCATAATTTTTAGAGTTTGAGGTTAAACATGATTTGTCTGTTGTTTTGACGCCGCAAAGATATAGTCGTGGGAGAACTCGTGTCAAATCGAATTTTTCAACATAAATATTGAAATTATCAATAACGGCAAAAATCTATATTTATAATATAAATACAATTTAACGATATTTAAAGAGTATGTTAAAAATTTTGCAAGTGATTGATATTTATTATCTTATAATCGAATTTCCATTCAAAAGAGCCTGTGTCATACCGACGAAGGAAGGTATCTGTAGGCTTTTTTTGAGTAGGGCAAATAACAATGTCATTTCGACCGAAGGGAAGAAATCTATTGTTATTTGCTTCACAAAAATCAAAACAGATTCAAAGATTTTGTATTTTTGCAACCGAAATCAATTAACAGCCGCACGACACTGAGATCGAGACGAAAGCGTTCACATCGAAGCCAGCGCGGGGAAGTTTACTGATCCAAAGGTACAAAAAAGCATTACAAATGGAAAAGAGAATTGGTACAGCCATCATCTACGTAGAAAACCGCGAAGTCGCCCCTATGCTCAATGAGGTGCTCTCGCGTCATGCCGACATCATCATCTGCCGCCAGGGTTTTCCGCGTAGCACTTACAACATCATCTCTGTTATCTTTGAAGGTACCACCGACCAGATAGGTTCCCTCACCGGCCAGCTTGGACGCATTGCCGGAATCGAGGTCAAGTCGGCATTACTTAAACTAAAAGATAACAGCAATGAACAGTAAGAAACGTTTTGCCGCATTGGCAATCCTCTTGGGCATGGCAGGATTGTCGTCAGCCCAAACGCCACAATCTTCTGAGAGCGATTCGCTGCAAGTGATTGAACTCAAGGATGTTGTTGTGACCAGCATGAAACACGAAATCAAGCTTATCAAGACACCGACACAGCTGAGTGTCGTCAATTCGCTCGGCTGCAAGAAGCTGTCGGCCTTCACCGTGGCAGATGTGCTCAAGTACGAACCCGGAATCAGCATGGGTGGCGATGGCATTTGGGCCACCAACATCAACGTGCGTGGCTTCAGCGAGAACCGCCTCGTCACCTTAGTGGATGGCAATCGTGTTGAAACCGCCACCGACCTTACGGCCTCGCTCAGCATGATTGACGTGAACGACATCCAGCGTATCGAAGTCATAAAAGGTGCACAATCATCGCTCTTTGGCAGCGGTGCCATGGGCGGCATCGTCAACATGATTACTAAGGATGGCTATTTTTCCGACAAGAACTACCTGCACGGCAACGCCACGGCGGGATATGCCTCGGTCAACAATAGCCATTCGGAATATCTCTCCCTCAACGCTGGCGGAAGACGTTGGTATGTGAAGCTGAACGGCTCGTATGGCCACGCCAACGACGTGAAGACACCTGAAGGCATCTTGCCTAACAGCGGTTTCACAACCAATAATCTTGGTGCAAGGATGGGCTTCAAATTGGCCGAAAATCATGTCGTGAAACTGCAATTCCAACGCAACTGGTCGAAAGATGTAGGCATTCCCGGCGGCACGGCTTTTCCAATCAATGCGACAGCCAAATATGCCAACATCGGTCGTACACTCTTCAATGCAAGTTACGAAATCACCAACCTCTCTGATTGTTTCAAGTCGTTGAAATTAAGCGGTTTCTATCAGAATATCATCCGTGACGTGGAGATGCAACCCCACACCATCACCACCTCGCTGATGCCCAACGGCAACACGCAGGTTACGGCTCCGCAACTGTTCACTCCTCATGCCGTCCACACTACGTTTGGCGGTCAGTTGCAAGGCACTTGGGAGTTTGGCGAACACAATACCCTCATCGTGGGCGTGGATGCTTGGCAGCGCAGCATGACCAGCAAGCGCGAGAAATACATCAACGTGAGCATCGTGAACCCCGATGGCGACACCATTAAGACCAACAAGGTGGAGCGCTTCGAGTCGCCGCTGCCCGATTGCTCGTTTGCATCGGCAGGCTTGTTTGCGCAAGACGAGATGCACTTCCTCGATAATCGGCTCACACTTACCGTGGGCGGTCGTCTGGATGGCATCTTCGTGACCAACGGATTGTGCCACGATGTGGATTCGGTCATTACCAACGGCGGTCCGGCCACCATTCCGGCTACGCAGCGTGTCACCTTCGAGGCAGGCAAGACCACCGACCTCTCGTGGAGCGCCAACATGGGCTTGCTGTATAAGGTAGGCGAAAAGACCGAATTCGTTATGAATGCTGCCCGCAGCTATCGTGCTGCCTCGTTGGAAGAGCGTTTTAGATATATCGATTTGGGCAGCAAAGTCCAGCTGGGCAATCCTAACCTGAAACCAGAAAAGGGCTATTCCGTCGATCTTGGCTTCCGCCATTGGGGCGACCAGCTTGATTTTCAGGTTTCTGTTTTCGCCAACTATCTCACCGACATGATTGTCGAGACCAACGGCATCTTCGTCTATAGCCTTGCCGAAGGCAATGCCCTCGATACGCTTCCTGCCTTGATTTATGACAATGTCGATAAAGCCATGCTCTATGGTGCCGACTTCAACCTTGATTATCATATCATCGATGGTCTGCAAGTCTATATGTCAGGTGCTTATACTATTGGCTTCAATCTCAATAACAAGAGCTATTTGCCAAATATACCACCTATGAGTGGGCGTTTGGGTGTGGCTTACACCTATCCGAAAGTGGGCGCTGTCAACCTGTCGGTGATGGCTGCCGGAGCCAAGGAGGAAGGTATGATTGCCGAAGGCGAAAAGGCTACCAAAGGCTATTACCGCATTGATTTGACGCTCAATTCCAAGCGTTTCGAGATAGGTCGTTGCGGCTTGCAGTTCTTCGGCGGCATCGACAACCTCACCAATGTGGCTTACACGAATTTCCTTTCCACCAACCGCGGAAACATCAATTTCGAGCCCGGAAGGAACTTCTACATCAGGGCTAACTTCACGTTCTGAATTCCGACAGGTTTATCATTACTTCTGGGAAAGGCCGACTCATGAAATATGGGTTGGCCTTTTTCGGAGGCATTGTCATACGCTGAAAAAAGTTGACACAAAAGTCAACAGAAAACAGTCCTAAATTATTAACCCGTCAACTTGAACCAGTCGTATGACACAATTGTGACAACCAAAATCAGCAAATCACAGCATGACCAAGGCCGCACCAAGTTGCCTTCTCGGCCGCACCAAATAGTGAGTTTCTTCGCTGTTTCTTCGGGGTTTCTTCGGTGATTCTTCGGTGAATGACCGAAGAAACTCCGAACAAAGTGTGCGGAAACCACGAAGGAAGTGCGGCCTTGTCCACTACTTGACCAAAAGGAACCCCAGCCCAAACAACCATCAAAAGCGATGATTCTTTGGACAATTTGTAAAAAATGCTGTTTTTCTTCTTTTTTCTTGACAATCAATTATTTTTTGCTAAATTTGCCGCAATTAACATAAAACATATTGCTATGATGAAAAAAATACTGATGACATGGGCTATTTGCCTTGCGTTTGCCGGTATGGCGAATGCAGAAACGGAATACTATTGGTTTGATTACGGAAATGCCGATGGCTGGACCACGATTGATGCGGATGGCGATGGCTTCTGCTGGCTCAATTCAAAGGACTTGGATGGTAACAATTCGGGCTATCAGGGCGGCTACTGCATGATGTCGAAGTCGTTTGATTTCAATGCGGGTTATCTTACGCCTGATGATTATCTGGTTTCGCCGCTGCTGCATTTGCATAATGCACCTGCCATCTGCTTCTACATTTCCATGAACGAAATCGTGGATGGCAACGACCATTTCGGCGTGGCGGTCTCGACAACGGGCAACATCAATCCCGCCGATTTCACCATGATTTACGAAGCGGATGTCGAACCCGGCAGAGCGCATGGACAATGGTGGTTGCAAAAAGTCGATCTCAGCGCATATAGTGGTCAAGAGGTGTATGTCGCTATCCGCCATTTCGGGGCTTCGGGCCGACCGAATCTTTGTCTGGACAACATCACAGTTGCAAGCAGGCTTTTCGACTACGAGCCATTGGTGAAAGGAACTGACATCATGCAGCAATGGAATGTGAAGCGGACTTTTGAGAATTTTATCTGGGGCAATTATTGGACTGATATTTTCACTTTGGAAGACGAAGTCGAAATTGATGGCCTGACCTACCGTGAAGTGCAATACGACCATTTGGGAAACGGGAATGTGCATACATACGGCTATATGAGGGAAGAGGATAAGCGGGTTTATTTTCGCCATGGACCGCAAGACTCTGATTTTCTCATGTACGATTTTAATTTGCAGCTTGGCGATTCCATAGTGGAATTTGATCATGGTGATTATGCTGAATACCTGATAGTCACTGCTATTTGGGAAAACGAGTTTGATCAGCGCAACATTTATGTGCTTGGTTACGATTTTTATTTTGAACCTTATCCTTATCCTGGGGATTATCATGGTCTTGATGTCTGGCATGAAGGCATAGGAAGCGAGCGTGGTGTTGTATACAGATATCAAGGTTTGTTGGGAAGTGATGAACGGCTGCTGTGCTATCATGAAGACTATTACTTGATTTATGGCGGCGGCAATTGCAACCAAAGCAACTTGTCGGTCGAGGAAAATGAAGACGAAATTGAAGATTTAGTGTTCCCGAATCCGACAACAGGCGTGCTGAACATTGCAATGAAAGACTTCCGGAGTGTGGAGCTTTTCAACAGCATGGGCCAGCGCGTGCTGCAAAGCCATGAAACGGTTCTCGATTTGAACAACCTTCCGGCAGGTGTCTATTTCCTGAAACTTACCGACAATCAAGGTGCTGCCAGAATGCAGAGTGTGGTGAAGAAATGAATAATGGGGATACGAGATAATCTATAATTCTAAAGCGTTAGGATTAAGAAGAAAATCATAGATGCTCATTGTAGTGATGCCGGAATCGTTGTGGTGGACTATGCTTTCCTGACCGGTAATGATGATTTTTTTGAATGAGTCGTTTACCTTATTCAACGGAACTTGTTCTTGTTGCTGCTTTTCCTCATCCTCCATGCGGAAGGCTGATTGGATATAATAGCGTTTGCTACCTTGGTTACAAACAAAGTCTATTTCCAACTGGGAACGAGTTTGCTTTCCGCTCTTGTCACGTGTAACTACAGGAACGACACCTACATCGACATTAAAACCACGAACCTGCAACTCATTAAAAATGACATTTTCCATTAAATGGGTCTTTTCGTCCTGACGGAAATTGATACGGGCATTGCGCAATCCTAGGTCGGTGAAGTAATATTTGAAAGGTGTGTCAATATATTTTCTCCCCTTTACATCATAACGCATCGACTTTGTGACAAGAAACGAATCGCAAAGATATTCAAGGTAGTTTTTGATAGTTTCCGGGTCAATGGTCACATGCTTAACACTTTTGAATGTCTTTGACAATTTTGCGGGATTGGTCAAACTTCCGATAGACGAAGAAATGATATTAATCAGTTCTTCAAATTCCTCTTCATTCCTGATATGATAACGCTCCTTAATGTCCTTGATATAAGTCTCATCAAACAAGTTTTTCAGATAAGCCGATTTTTGTTCTTCCGTCTTGCAAGAGAATATCATGGGAAGGCCTCCAAATGTCATATATTCATCCAGACCTTGCTGTTTGCTCCCCTCGTATGCAGTCATGAACTCGGCGAATGAGAGTGGGTATATCTTCACTTCATCGCCTCGGCCTCTGAACTCGGTGATAACATCCTTTGAAAGAAATCGGGCATTGGAACCTGTCACATACACATCGGCATTGGGGACACTGAGATAACTATTCAGAACATCCACAAATTCATCTACCAATTGTACTTCATCTAACAGTATGTAATACATCTGTTGGTTGGTGATTTTCGTGTCAATGTATTCAAGAAGCATATCTGGATTGCGAAGTTTCTTATTCCTGCGGTCTTCCAGATTCACCATGATAATGTGGCTATCATCCACTCCCGTTAATCTCAAATAATTACTGAACAAATTGAACATCAGATACGACTTCCCACATCGGCGCACTCCCGTTACAACTTTTATCATCCCATTGTGCTTCCTATCAATCAATTTCTTCAAATACAAATCTCGTTTTATCTCCATTTATTCGATTTTTGTGTCACATGTGACGTTATTTTCGAGTGCAAAGGTAACATATTTATGTTTTGCACGAATGGTTTTCAATATAAAGATCTATTCATCAGCGATTCGCTGAATGGAAATGCATTAGGTTATATCACCCCATCATTCCACATAATTCTTATTTTACACCCATCACCAAACCTCCATAACCCATAACCATTCATCCATCACCCCTTAAAATCCTGCCAGCTCCATAGTAACCGTAGGAATCAGCAGCAGGGCGCCGATGACAATCAGCACGAGGATGAATTTCCAGATGAATTTCACCCACTTCTCCCAAGGGATACGCGCCACGCCAAGGGTGGCAATCAGCACGCCCGAAGTCGGAGTGATCATGTTGGTGAAGCCATCGCCAAACTGGAACGCCATCACCGTCGATTGGCGCGAAATCCCAATCAAATCGCTGAAAGGCGCCATGATAGGCATGGTGATGGCCGCCTTTGCCGAACCTGACGGAATGACGACATTAATCAGTGTCTGAATGCCATACATGATTTCGACGGAGACGATTTGTCCCGCATTGTGCATCGATTTCGAAAGGCCGTAAAGAATGGTGTCGATGATGCCGCCGTCTTGCAAGATGATGACGATGCCGCCCGCCAAACCCACGATGACCGCTGCTGAAAGAATGTCGCCCATGCCTTCTACGAAAAGCTTGGCGATGTCGCTCGCACTCTTGTCAATCGAAAGACCGCTGGCAATGCCCATGAACAGGAACAGCGAAGCGATTTCCATGATGTACCAATCGTAGCCCAACACGCCGACAATCAGATAATAGACCGTTCCGAAAAGCATAGTCAAGATGAAATAATGCACCGACTTGCGCAAGGCAAAGAAACCCAAGATGGCAAACACGGCCGCACCAATGGGCAAAAGGCATAGGGTAGTGGAGCTGTTGCCGATTTTCAGCGTCGAAGTAGGGTAGAGGATAGCAAACACAATCAGCACGATGGCGATGAAACCATACACGAACCAGGCCTTTTTCGGTGTGTAGTAAGTGATTTCCTCTGCATTTTGACCGCCTAAGTTGCGCCAATAGGCATCGTCCTCGTACATGATGGAGGATTTGGGATTTTTCTTTACGCGATTGGCATAAATCAAGACGAAGACAATGCCCACGATGGTCAGTATGACCCAACAGACGGCACGATAGCCAATGCCCGTGAAAAGCGGAATGTCGGCAATGCCTTGTGCAATGCCAATGGTGAACGGGTTGAGCATCGCACCCGAAAAACCGATGTGCGCCGCCACATAAACCATACACACGCCTACAATGCTGTCGTAGCCCATGGAAATGGCCAAAGGAATGACAATCAAGGTGAAAGCTATCGTCTCTTCGCTCATGCCAAACACCGAGCCGAACAGACTGAAAAGAATCATCACCAGCACGATGATGATGTTGTTCACTCCGATTTTGCGGAAAAAACTGTTCTTTTCCAAGCGTTTGGTGAAGCGCAAAAAGGCATAGATGCCCGTGTCGATGGCGCGGCTCTTGTTCATAATCCAGAACGCACCGCCGATAATCAGGATGAAGACAATGATGTTGCTCTGCTTGACAAAACCCTTGAACAAGGCCGAAAACACTTGCCACGTCTGCGGCTCAGCCTGGAAATCGGCAGCAAGCTCTTGGGGCAGTTGGTCTTGGTAGTAAAAGGTCATTTGACTTTCGCCATTCGCTTGTGTCTCAACATATTTCCCTGGCGGAATAATCCAAGTCATCACGGCTGCGATGACAATGATGAAGAACACGATGACGAAGGTATGTGGTACTTTGCGCTTTTTCATGAGTCGTAGGATTAAAAAACCGTACAAAATTAGAAAAATGCTTTGAAAGACAGGCGGACGATGATTATTTTGAACCGCAGATTTCGCGGATTACGCTGATTTTTAATAAACTACAGATTTCACGGATTTTTACAGATGAAATTTGAATGCGCAAGCGCATAAATTAACACAGATTGGCTGGCGCATGAAGAGAGATTTACTCTCCAATTTACTTTCCCTCGCAGCATCTTAACGCAATTCTGAAAGAACAATGAGAATAATTCTCTATTTTTGCGCCCAAATCAAACATTCTCAACATGCAGAAAATATTTATCGTTTTATCTCTGGCTGCCTTTGTCTTGTTCGGCATGCCAGCAAAGTCTCAGGAAAAGAAATTCTTCACCCCTGAAGACGCTTCCTACAACAACCGCGCTATCTACGCCAAACGCCCCAACCAACTGAAATGGGTCGGCAATTCGAACAACTACATGAAGGTGGATGGCCAGGAAATCAAGATGTTCACTGCCAAAGGCAAGGAGAGCACCCTGCTCACCCTCGACCAACTCAACGGCTATGCCAACCAAGCCGGTATCGACAGCTTGCGCCGCATGCCACAAATCACCTGGACGGATTCCGACCATGCCTATTTCTACGCTTTGGGCAAATCGGGCATCGTCCTCAACGCCTTGGACCTGAAGAAAGGTATTGTCAATCAAGTGGCTTCGGTTCCGCAAGAATCAGAAAACCAGACCATTTGCGATGCTACCATGAATGTGGCCTATACCATCGGCAACGACCTCTTTGTGGCCAATGGCGACAAGCAGATTCAAATCACCAAAAACGCTGAGCATGTGGTGGCTGGACAAAGCGTCCACCGCAACGAGTTCGCCATCGAAGGCGGCATTTTCTGGTCGCCCGACGGCAGCCAGCTGGCTTATTACTCGATGGACGAGAGCATGGTCACCGACTATCCTTTGGTTGACATCACCGAGCGCATCGCTACCGAGACGCCCATCAAATATCCAATGGCAGGCATGACAAGCCATCATGTGACCTTGCACATTTATAGCATGGCTACGGGCAAGGAAATCATCGTAAACACAGGCGAACCGGCCGAACAATATCTCACCGCCATCACTTGGAATCCCGACAATAAGCGTGTTTATATCGGCGTGTTGAATCGTGGTCAGAATGATTTGAAGTTCAACGAATACAGTGCCGAAAATGGCGAATTCATCCAGACCATCTTTGAAGACAAGGACGACCAATTTGTCGAGCCGACAGGTCCGGCCTACTTCCTGCCAGGCAACACCGACCAATTCATTTGGAAAGCCCAACGCGATGGTTTCTACCACCTTTATCTTTATAGCATCAGCAAAAAGACCGTCAAGCAACTGACCCAAGGCGATTTCGTCGTCACCGATTTCTGCGGTTTCTCGAATGACGGCAAGAACATTTACTACCGCTCAACCGAAGTCAGTCCTTTGGAACGCCACTTTTATGTGCAGAACCTCAAGAACGGCAAAATCACCAAGATAACTAAAGAACACGGCACGCACAATGTCACGCCATCCGCTGACGGCAAGTATTTCCTCGATGCCTACACCAGCACCGATGTACCGTTCAATGTCGATTTGCAGGATGCCAATGGCAAATTCGTGAACCGCATCCATGAAGCCGAAAATCCTATCAAGGATTACAATATCGGAACGACTGAAATTGGCACCTTGAAGAGCGAAGACGGACAGACGCTTTACACCCGCCTCATCAAGCCTTACAACTTCGACGCTTCGAAGAAATATCCTGTCATCGTTTATGTCTATGGCGGCCCTCACGCCCAGCTGATTACCGACGAATGGCTTGCTGGTGCCGGCATTTATCTGAATTATCTCGCTCAGGAAGGTTTTGTGGTGTTCACACTTGATAATCGTGGCTCGGCCGACCGTGGCGAAGCCTTCGAGCAGTGCATCCACCGTCAGTGCGGCCAACTCGAAATGCGCGACCAGATGGTGGGCATCGAATATCTGAAGACCTTGCCTTTCGTTGATGCCGACCGCATTGGCAGCGATGGCTGGAGCTATGGCGGATTCATGTCAACATCGCTGAAAATCAATCATCCGGAAGTGTTCAAGGTCTCTGTTGCCGGCGGTCCTGTCCTGGATTGGAAATACTACGAAATCATGTACGGCGAACGCTACATGGACACTCCGCAGGAAAACCCTGATGGCTATGAACTGACCAGCCTCGAAAACAAGACCGACAAGCTGGAAGGCAAGCTCCTGATGATTCACTGCACCACCGACCCAGTCGTCATGTGGCAGCACAGCCTTGTCTTTGTCGAGAACTGCATCCACAATGGCAAGCAACTCGATTATTTCGTCTATCCTGGCCACGACCACAACGTGCAAGGCCCCGACAGAGCGCA
>JAKSMV010000031.1 GCA_024400425.1 Bacteroidales bacterium | reverse complement strand
TCCTTGTAATCCTTGTTGAGCTTGACGAAACGCTTCATGTCGCCCGCAATGGCAGGGTCGGCGAGTTGTTCGCCCATTTCCTCCCAATGATGTTTTATAGTTTCAAGTTTTTCAGTGATGTCCACGGATAGGAATTTTGCATTTACTTTTTACTATCTTTTACATTGAAAGAGGATTCGACAACTTCTCCATTTTCAGCATTGGTTACGGTAATCATTGCTTCAAGTGTTTCAGGGTTAGTGACACCCGTAATAATATAGGATTTTCCTGCCTCTGTAGTGAAAGTAACAAGATAATGCTTGTGCGGATTGTTTTTTTCTGCAATACTACCAGCAATGGCACCTCCAATAGCTCCCCCCAAGACACCTCCAACTATTGCTGAATTTGCTTGATTGTCGTTCCATTTTTGGTAATGACGAATTTCAATGGTATGTTCCCCTGGTAATACCTTGCAAGTCTTTGGGTATCCTTTGAAATAGTCTCCGACGGAAATGGAATCTACTTGGATTAGCAAAGCTGATTCAGATGTCCGCTTTTTACCAATGGTTAGTTCGTGATTTCCTTGTTGAATAGTCGCAACAGATGCATTGTCTTGTCTTGGACCGACATAAGCTTTTTTTGTGCCGCATGATGCGAATCCTAAAAGTGCAAAGATGCAGATAATGGAATAAAAAAAAGTTTTGTTTCTCATAGTATTTGCTTTGTTTCTTGTCCTAAGTTTTAATACTCAAACAATCCAAACTTACTTTTTATCGTTAATCGTTTGGTGTCAGATGCCTCAACATGTCCAATGATTTGGCTCTCGATGTTGAACTGCTTGGCGATTTCTATCATGCCTAAGGCGGCCTTTTCGTTGGTATAGATTTCAAGACGTTGTCCCATGTTGAAGACTTTGTACATCTCGTGCCAATCGGTGCCCGATGCTTCCTGAATCATGCGGAACAAAGGTGGCAGTTCCATCATGTTGTCTTTCACAATGTGCAGCTTGTCAACAAAATGCAAGACTTTGGTCTGAGCGCCGCCGCTGCAATGGATGATGCCGTGAATCTGCTTGCGGTATTCCTTGAGAATCGGGACAATCATTGGGGCGTAGGTGCGGGTAGGGGAGAGTATCATCTTTCCCACGTCAACGCCTTCAATTTCAGTAGGATCGGTGAGCTTGTGCGGGCCTGAATAGATGAGGTCTTCGGGGATACCGTGGTCGTAGCTTTCGGCATATTTCTCTGCCAAATAATGGTTCAGCACATCGTGGCGGGCTGAGGTGAGGCCGTTGCTGCCCATGCCGCCATTGTAATTGTCTTCGTAGGTTGCTTGTCCTGCCGAAGAGAAGGCTACGATGCAGTCGCCAGGACGGATGTTGGTCTCAATCACTTCGTCGCGCTTGATGCGGGCAGTGACTGTGCTGTCAACGATGACGGTGCGGACGAGGTCGCCAACATCGGCAGTTTCGCCGCCAGTTAGGTAGATGCCAATGCCTAAATTGCGCAATTTTTCGAGGAAATGTTCCGTACCGTTGATAAGCGCCGAAATCACTTCGCCAGGGATGAGGTTCTTGTTTCTGCCAATAGTTGACGAAAGTAGCATGTTGTCGGTTGCACCAACGCAAATCAGGTCGTCGGTGTTCATCACTACTGCATCCTGTGCCACGCCTTCCCAAACGCTCATGTCGCCGGTTTCTTTCCAATAAAGATAGGCTAACGATGATTTGGTGCCGGCTCCATCGGCATGCATGATGTTGCAATATTCTGGGTCGTTGCCCAAAATGTCGGGGATTATCTTGCAGAAGGCATTGGGATATAAGCCTTTGTCGAGATTTTTGATGGCATTGTGAATGTCTTCCTTTTCGGCGGAAACGCCTCTTAAACTATATCGTTGATTGTCCATTATTTGAAAATGAGTTTCTTGTTTTTAGTGTTGAATTCGTAGCTGCCCATTTGTTTCATGGTCTTTTGGCCGATGACCCAATCTTCAACCATTTTCTTGACGACCTTGCATTCCACGTTGTAGAGTGAGTGACCGGCAAATCTAATTTCCTTGATGACGATGATGGCTCCATCGGCAATGCTTCCAGTGCCCAGAATCTTATCGACGTCGCCCTTGAAGTCGTCGGCGTTGAGACGGCCATCGGTAAGGAGTTTTAGAGCACGAGCTTCAGAGATGAGGAAGTCGGCATTTTGGCTGTAGGTGAACGATTCTCTATAGCCGTCAACGTGGGCGTAGAATACGAAGTAGCCGGCCTTGTTGAGACTGAACGTCACATCGTTTTCGTCTTCAGGATTGATGGCGATGTTAACGGTTCCGCCTTCGTCGATGGTGGTGCGAGGCACATAGTCCTTACTGAGGATGCGGAACTCGGTGCGACGGTTCATCTGGTGGGCGGCTTCTTTCACTTCGGCGTTAGGCAGCTTGTTGATGAAGTCTTCGGTTAGGCGTGTGCCAGCCTTGAAAGTGTAGCCTTTTACGGTGATGTCTTTTGCCAAGGTGCGTGGCACTCTTTCGCCATAACCTTTGGCTTTCAGACGAAGTGGGTCGATGCCGCGGATGATGAGGTAATCGACAACGCTTTGGGCGCGTTTCTGCGAAAGGATGTCGTTACGTTCTTCGGTGTCACGAGCGTCAGTGTGTGAAGCCAATTCGATGGTGATGGTAGGGTTGACTTGCAGAGTCTCAATCAGGCCTTGCAACGAGTCTTCAAATTGTGGTTTGAGGTCCCATTTGCCCAAGTCATAAAGAATGTCAGGCAGCATGATTGGCTCTTGCGGAATAGGTTCGATGAAGTATTCTTTTTCGAAGTCCTTGCTGAATTCCAATCCGATAGTAGTTTCTTGGGCATTGAAAGTGAAGTAGTTGTCTTTATCAACAGTGATGTCGTAGGTTGTGTTCTTGCTGATTTGACTGTCGCTGAAGTTGAAATAGCCTTTGTCGTTAGTGCGGGTCATCATGTTGGAACCATCGGTGCCAACGAGTCTGACAGCGGCATTGCTGACGAATTGCTTGGTCTTGCTGTCTTTCACAGTACCCGAGAAGGTGAACAATACGGGCGGTTCTTCAAAGTAATAGATATTGTCCAAGGCTCTGCTGTTGCCACGGTTTGACGAGACGAAACCTCTTTCTTCTGTAGGGTGGAACATGATGGCGAAGTCGTCGCCAATCGAGTTGATGGGCGATTTCAGGTTGCGTGGCGTGCCCCATTGCCCAGAAGTGTCCATCGAAGTGACGAATACATCCAAGCCGCCCATGCCTCCATGTCCGTTGGAAGAGAAATAGAGTGTGGTATCGTAGCGCAAGAATGGGAACATCTCGTCGCCAGCAGTGTTGACTTTTTCACCGAGGTTGAAGGGACGCTTGAAAGGTTCGCTGGTGTTGTCGCGCATGGCAACCCAAATGTCTTTGCCACCAAATCCGCCTGTGCGCTCGGCTGCAAAATATATGATGAGTTCGTCAGTCGAAAGGGTAGGGTGACCGACAATATCCAAGGTGTCAACACCAGCAATCTCCACGGGCTTGGCATTGGAGAAAGTTCCTCCGCTCTTTGAAGCAACCATGATTTGGCATCCATTCTTGCGGTGTGCGCCATTTTGGCAGCGGGTGAAATACATTTTCGTGTATTTTGAGTTCATGAAAGGTGTGCCTTCGCTGGCATTGGTGTTCACGTTTTCGCTTTCGTCAGCTAGCACAGGTGTGCTCCATTCGCCTTTTCGATCTTGCTTCGAGGTAAAGAAGTCGGCAAATGATTGTCCGGTGATTCCGTCTTTTTCCTTGCCGGTGGAAGCATCGCGTGTGGAAGTGAAGATGATTTCGTTATAGTTGTTGCTTGTCCAGCAGGCACTGAAGTCGGAATCTTTCGTCGAGTTGACCTTTTTGAGAGGCGTCAGTTCGTATTTCGATGGGTTCTCAAGCCATTCCTTGATGAGCGATGTTGATTCAAGTCCTAATTGTCCTCTAGGGTCATCGGGAACTTTCTCGATGTAGGTTTCGTAGCATTCGATGGCTTCCTTGTATTTTTCGTTCATTTTGTAAGCTTCTGCCGCATAGAGAAATACTTCGGGATTGTTGTTCACGAAGTCGGTTTTCATGACGCGTTTGTAGTAAGGTTCGGCGCGTTTGGTCAAACCGATGAGACGATAGCATTCTGCCATTTGGAAGGTGATTCGGTTGCGCTCGTCTTTGTTACGGCGCGTTTTCCGGTAGGCTTTCTTGTAGCGGTCAACGGCTTCCGTGTATTGCTTGCGTCCAAATGCCAAATCTGCATTTTTTGCGTAGTTTCTCCTTTGTGCGTAGAGGTCGGTGCTCAAGAAGATGAACAAAACCGACAGAAGGATGAATGTGTATTTTTTCATAGGTCAAAATTCTTGTTTGAGAACGACATAGGACGACATTTATTGTCGTCTGTAACGAAACGACAAAGATACAACAATTAGCCGAAATGATTGGGGCTTTCTGCAAAAGTTGACATAAAAAAGAATCCCGCCGTTTCCAGCGGGATTCATGCAAGCGTTTAGAAGGTTAAATATGAATTATTTTATTTCTTTTCGCTAAGTTCAGCAGTATCGTTGTCCTTCTTGTTGCCCTTCATCAGGATGTAGGCGAAAGGTGATGACAAGAACACTGATGAGAAGGTACCAGCCAACACACCGACCAACAGGGCGAAGATGAATCCGCGGATGGTGTCGCCGCCGAAGATGAAGATGGCGAGCAACACAACCAAGGTCGAACCTGAGGTGTTGAACGAACGGGTCAAGGTGCTGTTGACGGCATTGGTCATATTTTCTTTCCAAGAAGCCTTCGGGTGGTTGGTGACGTTTTCACGGATACGGTCGAAGATAACCACGGTAGCGTTGATGGAGTAACCGATGACTGTCAGCACGGCTGCGATGAATGATTGGTCAACTTCCATGGTGAAAGGCAACACGTTGTAGAACAACGAGTACATACCCAACACGATGATGGTATCTTGTGCCAGAGCCATGATGGAAGCCACACCATATTGCCATTTGCGGAAACGGATGGCGATGTAGCAGAACATCAAAGCCAAAGCCACGATGATGGCGATGATTGACTTGCGGGTGACGTCGCTAGCGATGGTAGCGCCGACCTTTTGGGTACTCAGGATGCCCACGGTTTCGTCTTCTGACGAGAACTGGCTCATGCTGAGGTCTTGGCTATAGAGACCCTTCAAGTTGTTATACATGATGACTTGGATGACAGAGTCAACGGCAGGATTGTCGTTCTTAATCAAGAACTTGGTGGTGACCTTCACTTGACCATTGGTACCATATGTCTTTACTTCTGGAGTTGACCATTCTTCAACTTCTTGGTCTTCTCTCATTTCAAGAGCTTGGTGGATAGCTTCCTTGTCGATGTTGACATCGGTCAAAGCTTGGCGGACATCTTCAACCTTGATGTTCGAGTTGTCGAATTGGACAACATAGTTACGACCACCAGTGAAGTCAATGCCGAGGTTCATGCCACGGTAACCGAGTGAACCGAGGCTGATAACGACGAACACGATGCAGATGATGATTGAGGTCTTGCGGAAACCGATGAATTCGTAGTGCTTGTCTTGCAAGAAGTTGCGAGTGAAGTTAGTGCTGAAGCTGATTTCCTTTTCCTTGGCAAGCATGCGTTCGAATATCAATCTAGAAATGAAGATTGAAGTTGCCAATGAGGTAAGGATACCGATGCAGAGGGTGACAGCGAAGCTGTGGACAGGACCAGTACCCAAGATGATAAGGATGACACCGGTAATCAAGGTGGTGACGTTACCGTCGATAATAGCTGAATAAGCGTTCTTGTAACCATCAGCGATAGCAAGCTTTATGCCCTTACCGGCTTTGACTTCTTCCTTGATACGTTCGAAGATAATCACGTTCGAGTCAACGGCCATACCTAAGGTCAACACGATACCTGCGATACCAGGCAGTGTGAGCACTGAACCGAGGCAAGCCAATGTTCCGAACAGGAAGAACACGTTCACCAACAAGGCGATATCGGCAACGGTACCAGCCTTCTTGTAGAAGAACACCATATATAACAGCACGAGGACGAATGCGAACACCATTGACCACATACCCTTTTGGACGGCTTCCTTACCGAGTGAAGGACCAACCACTTGTTCTTCAAGGATACGGGCTTGTGCAGGCAGCTTACCAGCCTTCAGGATGTTGGCCAAGTCTTGTGCTTCTTCGATAGCCATGTTGCCGCCCGAAATGGATGAACGGCCATTTGGGATTTCGTCGTTGACGACTGGGTAGCTATAGACGTAACCATCAAGGACGATGGCGACTTGACGACCGATGTTGTCACCAGTGAGGCGACGCCATGCGTTGGCACCAGTGGCATTCATTTGGATGGTGACTTCCACTTGGTTGTTTTGACCGAAGTCTTGACGAGCATCAGTGATGACTTCACCACCGAGAGCGCACTTGTTGTCGCGCGACATCTTCAAGGCCACGAGTTCAAGATATTCGATTTCGCCGTTGGTTTCAGGCTTCACAGTCCATGCAAGTTGAAGGTTGCGTGGGAACAGGTTCTTTGTTTCGGCAAGCATACGGTTGATGTTAGCCGTATCTTTCACTTGAGCGATACCAACACAAGCGGTTCTGCCAGGACCATCTTGGTAATATGAAGGTTGCAGCAGAGCGTATAGTGGGTTCTCGGCTTTTTGATTTGCAAGTTGGTCTTCTTCCGAAACGGTTTCTTCTTGTTCTTCGCCAAGTTGTTCAAGCAGGTCGTTGCTGGTGGAGTCGGATTCTGCCAATTCAGTGTTTTCAGCGACTTCTTCTATTGTAGCAACTTCTTCAGCTTCGGTCTCGACAACTTCTTCAACTTCTTCAGCAACTTTGTTTTCTTCTTCTGCTTCTAAAGCTGAATTGGCTTTGTTGATTTGTGCCAGCTGAGCATTAGCTTGATCGAAGTATTGGTAGAGTTCGGCAAAGTTGTAGGTCTCCCAGAATTCCAATTGGGCAGTGCCTTGGAGGAGTTTGCGAACACGCTTTGGATCCTTGATACCAGGAAGTTCAACCAAAATGCGGCCAGTGCCTTCCATCTTTTGGATGTTTGGCTGTGCAACGCCGAAACGGTCGATACGGGTTCTGAGAATTTGATATGAACGGTCGATGGCATCGTCGCTTTCTTCCTTCAAAACCTTCAGCACTTCGCTGTTCGTTGAGTTGACGGTGATGCCTTTGTCCTTGAATTCATACAGGAAGATGGAGGCAAGGCTGGCGTTAGGGTCAATCTCTTCGAAGGCTTTGCCGAACAGGGTGACGAAGTCGCCTTCACTCTTTTCCAAACCGATGGTGGCCTTTTGCATGGCAGCCACGAAGGTTGGATCTTGTGAATGACCCGACAGCGCGTTGACGATGTCCTTCACCGAGACTTCAAGGGTGACGTTCATACCACCTTTCAAGTCAAGGCCCAAGTTGATTTCCTTTTCTTTTGCGTCACGATAAGTGTACTTCTTGAATAACAGATTGTACACATTCACATTGCTGATTGAGTCGAGATAGTAGTTTTCTTTTGCCTCTTTAGCGGCTTTCAACTCCGACTCGTTGTCAATTGCAAGTTTGCTAGCCTCGGCTTCGGCATACTTGACGGCTTTGTTCTCTTGAACTTTGGTCACGACTGTGAACGAAAGTTGATAGAGGAAGACCAATCCGAAGATAATGGCTAACGCTCTGATTGCTCCTTTGTTTTGCATTGTAAAAACTGATTTAATTATTTGACTTTTAATTAGATATATTTATTTCTTTGCCTTTTATACACAATTTAGAGTCTGCAAAAATAGGATTTTTTCTTTTCAATTCCCAAAAATACTTTTTTCGCTTTTATTAATGTGAAGAAAAATATTATCTATTTATTCAATTAACTTATTGAAATATACTTATTTATACTTAATCCACTTGAAAATCTCCTTGTATGAAAGTTTTTTGCCATACATCAAAATTCCTGTACGGTAGATTTTTGCCGCTACCCAGGTCATCAAGACGAAAGTGACGGCAAGGATGGCGATGGAGGCGACAATCTGGATAATCGGCACTCCGAATGGTATCCTCACCATCATGACGACGGGGGAGGTGAAGGGTATCATCGAAAGCCATAAGGCGAGTTGACCGTCGGGCGCATTGACGATGTAGATGGCCGCAATCATGGAAACAATCAACGGCACGGTTATCGGCAAGGTGAATTGCTGTGAGTCGGTGTTGCTATCGACAATCGAACCGACGGCTGCATACATCGTTCCATATAACAGGTAACCTAAAATGAAGAAAATGATGAAACATCCGATGATAGTGCCGAAGTCGATGGAGTTGGCAATCTGCACGATGTTTTGCACTGCCTCGTTGCTCGTGATGTCGTTGCTCAGGACTTCCTGCGTCATTACGCTACCTGCCGAGATGGCGCTTGGGTTGCTGAGGCCGATGGCTGCGCTGAACCCGATGTAAATGACGCCTGTGAGCATAATCCACATGAGGAATTGCGTGAGGGCAACCAGCGAAACCCCGATGATTTTCCCCATCATCAGTTGGAAGGGCTTCACACTGCTTACGATGACTTCGATGATGCGGCTGTTTTTCTCTTCGGCTACTCCTTGCATCACTTGTCCGCCAAACATGAGAATGAACATGTAGATGAGTATGGCCAAAACCATTCCGAGTACAAATTGAACTTCGGTAAATGTCTCTTTCTCACCGCCTTCCTCGTCCATTCGGATGACCGAAAGGTTGATGTCGGTCTTGGCGGCATCCACAATGTCGGGATCGACGCCTGAGGCAAGAAGCTTCTGCTCTTCGATTTCTTTCTTCATCACGCTGCGGATATACTCGTCGGTGGAAAGTGGCACTTGGTTGAGACTATAAAGGACAGCGTTCGACGGAATGTTGAGCTGGGTCGGTGGAACATAAAGCACCATGTCGAAAGCACCTTGTTTTACCATTTCCTTGACCGTGTCGATGGGTTGGCCTTCCACAATGATGAAAGTCTGCTCGTCGTTGCCCTTGAATTGCTCTTCAAACCAATGGCTTCCATCAACTACGGCAATGGTGCGCTTCTCGTTGGGCGCGTTCAGCGCCAGCATGATAGGAACAATATATATGGCAGCCAGCAATAGTGGACCAAGGAAAGTCATGATGATGAAGCTGCGCTTGCGAACGCGCGTCAGGTATTCGCGCTTGATAATGAGTCCGATTTTGTTCATGCTTGTCAGTTTTTCGATTTCACTTCTTGGATGAAAATGTCGTTCATCGAAGGCAGCACTTCCTTGAAGGATACCAGCTCGCCGAGGTCGAGTAAGCGCCGGATGATGTCGTTTGCCGAATTGTTCTCGAAAGTGAGCTTCATTTCGTTCTCGATTTCCGTTTCTTCCGCCTTTATATTAATATAGGTGTCGGCCAAAGCCAAAACGGAAGCCTTGTCGTTGGTGCGAAGCACGATTTCGCGGCGTTGGGTGTCGTGTTGGCGTTTGATGTCGGTCACTTTGCCTTGCAGAATGCTTTTCCCGTTGTTAATCAACGTGATGCTGTCGCAAAGCTCTTCAACAGAAGCCATGTTGTGGGTCGAAAGCATGATGGTAGTTCCTTTGTCGCGAAGCTCCAAAATGCTTTCTTTCAAGAGGTTGGCGTTGATAGGGTCGAAACCGCTGAAGGGTTCGTCGAAGATTAATATTTCGGGTTCGTGAATGACTGTGGTGATGAACTGCACTTTTTGCTGCATTCCCTTGCTGAGTTCTTCCACTTTCTTGTCCCACCAATTCCCGATTTCGAACTTGTCGAACCACCATTTCAGCCTTTGCTGGGCAGCGTTTTTGTCAACGCCTTTGAGTTGGGCAAGATAGATGGCTTGTTCGCCGACTTTCATCTGCTTGTAAAGTCCGCGTTCTTCAGGCAGATAGCCGATGTGTGCGATGTGTTTCTGGCAAAGGACTTCTCCGTTGATTCGCACTTCTCCGCTGTCGGGCGCTGTAATCTGGTTGAGGATGCGGATAAGAGTCGTTTTTCCCGCTCCATTAGGACCTAAAAGACCGTAAATGCATCGCTCTGGAATGTCGATGCACATACGGTCGAGAGCCAAATGGTCGGCGTATTTTTTTGTAACTTCTTTTATGGAAATCATTTTCCGATCATTATTGTCAATTTGCGATTAAGCAAACTCGATTAGTTAAACAAATCCCTGATTTTGTTGAAGAAACTCTTGTCTTCGGGTGTAGGATTGGGCTTAAAGTTTTCTGAGTTTGACAGCTGTTGAAGCAGTTTCTCTTCTTCTTTGCTGACTTTTTTCGGAATCCACACATTGACATTGACGAGCATGTCGCCGGTGCGGTAACCGTTCACTTCGGGCAGACCTTTGCCTTTCAGACGGAGCACTTGGCCGCTTTGGGTTCCTGGCGCGATTTTCATACGTACCTTTCCATCGATGGTCGGAATCTCAACTTGTGTACCCAAAATTGCATCCGAGATGCTGATGAAAAGACTGTAAATCAGGTTGTTCTCATCGCGCTCGAAGTCGGGATGTGCTTCTTCTTCGATGACGACGATAAGGTCGCCATTGATGCCGTTGCGTGGTCCGGCGTTGCCTTTGCCGCGGATGGTGAGCTGCATGCCTTCGCCAACTCCAGCTGGAATGTCGATGTCAATGACTTCTTCGCCCTTCACGATGCCTTCGCCATAGCAATGTGTGCACTTCTTCTTGATGATGGTGCCTTTGCCGCCGCAAGTCGGACATACTGAGGCGGTTTGCATCTGTCCGAAAAACGAGTTTACGGTCTGCACAACCTGACCGCGGCCATGACAGGTCGGGCAAGTCTGCGTTTCGTTGCCTTCTGCGCCGCTGCCATTGCAATGGGTGCAAGGCACATATTTGGTGAGTTTGATTTTCTTCTTGGCGCCTTTGGCAATTTCTTGTAGGTTGAGCTTCACCTTGACGCGAAGGTTCGAGCCGCGTTGGCGAACTTGTCCGCCGCCGCTGCCACCACCAAATCCACTGAAACCGCCAAAGTTGAAACCTTGGCCGAAAACGCTGTTGAGGATGTCGCTCAAGTCGAAGTCGCCGAAACCACCAAAACCTCCTCCGCTGGCTGAGCCTCCATTCATGCCAGCAAAGCCATAACGGTCGTAACGGGCACGCTTGTCGGCATCGCTTAGCACGCTATAGGCTTCGGCTGCTTCCTTAAACTTCTCTTCTGCGTCTTTGTCGTCAGGGTTGCGGTCGGGGTGGTATTTCAAGGCCAATTGGCGGTAGGCCTTCTTTATTTCGTCAGCCGAGGCATTCTTGCTTACACCTAATACCTCGTAATAATCTCTTTTTTCTGCCATTGTTATATATTTTTTTTAGGCTCCAACAACCACGCGAGCGTAGCGAATGACTTTGCCGTTCAGCTTGTAGCCTTTTTGGATGACGTCCAGAACCTTGTTTTTCTTGCTCTCGTCGGGTGCGGGAATCATGGTGAGGGCTTCATGTTCATCGGTGTTGAAATCAGCCTCCATGGCTTCGATTTCTTCCAGCCCTTTTGCTTTGAGTATGGTTTTCAATTTGTTGAAGATGAGAGTAACGCCTTGTATGTCAGCTTCATTGCCGTTTTTCTCCATGTTTTGGATAGCACGTTCGAAGTCGTCGAAAACGGGAAGAATGTCTTTGATGACACCTTCCGAAGCTGTGGCCAACATTTCGACCTTTTCTTTCGCTGTGCGTTTCTTGTAGTTGTCGAACTCTGAGAAAAGCCTGATGTGCTTGTCGTTCAGTTCGGCGAATTGGACCTTTTGCTCTTCGAGTTGGGCTTTTGCTTCTTCTAAGGCCTTGTCATCTTTATGTCTGCCTATATGTCTTTTCGATTTGCAATCGTGTGCCTCTTGTTTGTGGTTTTCCTTGGCGTTTTCTTGGTTTTGGGTTTGTTTTTCTGCTACGATGTCTTCGTTGATGATTTCATCGTCTTGATTTTCAATGTTTTTGTTTTCTTCCATATCGTGTGTTTGTTGATTCAAATAATAAGCGCACTCGGGTCTATCAAAAGATTTGCCAAGTGCACTTCTGTTGACAAATTGTCAGTATGGTTTCAAATTCTTTCAATGTGTGCGCCCAAGTTGTTCAAACGCTTGTCGATGTATTGGTAGCCGCGTTCGATTTGGTCACTGTTGTCGATGATGCTGGTGCCGTCGGCCGATAGGGCTGCGATGAGCAACGATACTCCGGCGCGTATGTCGGGCGAAGCCATGCGGATGCCACGAAGGTTGTGTGAGTGGTCGAGGCCGATGACGTTGGCGCGATGCGGGTCGCAAAGGATGATTTGCGCGCCCATGTCGATGAGTTTGTCAACGAAGAACAGACGGCTTTCGAACATTTTTTGGTGGATGAGCACTGTCCCTTTGGCTTGGGTGGCTACCACGAGCACGATGCTGATAAGGTCGGGAGTGAAACCTGGCCATGGGGCGTCGGCGATGGTGAGTATGCTGCCGTCCATGAAATTCTGCACTTCATAGCGGTCTTGCGCGGGAATGTAGATGTCGTCGCCGCGGTATTGCATCTGGATGCCGAGTTTGCGGAACACATCGGGAATCATGCCGAGTTGTGCAATGCCAGCGTTCTTGATGGTGATTTCGGAACCGGTCATGGCGGCCATGCCGATGAAACTACCGACTTCAATCATGTCGGCCAACAAGGTGTGCTCAGTGCCGTGGAGTTTCTTGACACCTGTGATGGTGAGCAGGTTAGAGCCAATGCCTTCGATTTTGGCACCCATCGAGACGAGCATCTTGCAGAGTTGCACGAGATAAGGCTCGCAAGCAGCGTTGAAGATGGTGGTGGTGCCTTCTGCCATTACGGCAGCCATCACGATGTTGGCGGTACCAGTGACAGAAGCTTCGTCGAGGAGCATGTAGCATCCCTTCAGCCCACCATGTTGCACACCGACTTCGTAAGTGTTGAAATCAAAGATGGCACCAAGTTTCTGAAGACCGATGACGTGGGTGTCCAAACGGCGACGGCCAATCTTGTCGCCGCCTGGCTTGGGCATGTATGCTTTGCCGAAACGGGCAAGCATCGGACCCGTCATCATCACGCTGCCACGCAATTTCGAAGCGGTGTTTTGATAGGCCGAAAGATAGAAGTAGTTGAAGTTGATTGACTTAGCTTGCAGGGTAATTTCGCTGCGTTTGGGACGTTCCACTTCTACGCCCATGCCAATCAATAAATTGATAAGGTTGTTGATGTCGAGTATGTCGGGTAGATTGTGAATGGTGACTTTTTCGTCGGTGAGCAGGCATGCGCAGAGTATCTGCATGGCCTCGTTTTTCGCACCTTGCGGAATGATTTCACCTTGGAGCTTGTGCCCGCCTTCTATTTTGAATGAGCTCATTGTTGGTTGTTCTTCTTCTTATATGCTGGATTGTTAGGGTTGTTCATATTGGCTTTCAGGTTTGGCACCTTCTTTTTCTTCTTCTTTCCTTGTTGTGGTTTCTGCTGTTGTTGGGCCTTGTTGGTGGTTTCGCTGTTGGTGTTGAGTTTTGAATCGTCGGGAATGACGAGCCGTCCGTTCGAAATCTTGTTCAGGTCATTGATGATGACTTGGTCGTTGACGACGTTTTTGTTCCATTCCAAGTAGTTGCGTTTCATCTGGTTAGCGATGGAGTGGGCGAGGGCGAGACGCACTTCGTCATCCTCTTCTTTCGAGGCAGCCTCAATCATCTTGACGATGTATTGCCCGTAATGACCATAGCGGATGTCGTTGACTTGGTAATCGACGTGCTGGGGTTTGGTCTGCTGGACATCTGTGATTGGCGGCTCGAATGGACTGTCGATGTCGAGTTGCGAGTCGGATATGATGTAGAGATGGTCCCAAAGCTTGTGTTGCCAATCGCTCGATTCCTTGACTTGTGGGTTCATCTGGGCCATGATGCCAATGATGAAGTTGGCGGCATCGGTGCGCGTTTTGCGGTCTTCGATTTCCGCGAGTTTATGAATCATTTCTTGTATGTTGCGCCCGTATTCCGAGATGATGATTTGCTTCCGTTCTGTGTTGTATGTCAATCCTGGTTTGTCCATAATGCATTAATTTGAGTGCAAAGTTACGCTTTTTTCGGTGTAACACAAGAAAAAGCTATGAGATAATCGCCAACTTGGCGAATTTCAGCATGAGTTGTTTGGTGTCGCTGGTGTCGAACCTGACGGTGGCTTTCTTGTTGGCTCCCGCTCCATCGATGGATAAGACGGTTCCCATGCCGAATTTCTGGTGCATCACACGCATGCCTTCTTGCAACAAGTCGGGGTTCGATGGCTCGAAATTCTGTGGATTGCTGATGGGTGATGGATTGGGGGTGCTTGGTGATGGGTGAGGGGTGGCAGATGGGTTTTCTATCTTCCTGAAGCCATGACGTTCGGGCTCGTTGAAGCTGCGTCCGAAACGTGAACCGCCGCCAAAGGACGAAGTGCCGTGGAATGCGGCTTTCTGTGGTCGGTCGATAAGAGCGGGGTCGATTTCGTCGATGAAACGCGAGGGCTCGCTGAGGGTCAGGTTGCCGAAACGGTAGCGCTGTTCTGCACAACTGAGCGTGAGCTTTGTCATGGCGCGGGTGACGGCTACGTAGAACAACCGGCGCTCTTCTTCCAACTCTTCACGTGTGTTGAGCGACATCACGCCAGGGAAGAGGTTCTCTTCCATGCCAACCACGTAAACGTATGGGAATTCCAAGCCTTTTGCAGCGTGAATGGTCATCAGGCTGACGTAGTCGGGATTCTCTTCTTCCTTCTTCATCTCGCTGTCGGTTAGGAGGGCAACGTCCTCCATGAATTGCACCAGATCGACGCGTGCGGCTTCGCCAGTGGTCTCATCGACTTGCTTGTCGCTGAATTCCATGATGGCGTTGAGCAGTTCTTCCACATTTTCCACGCGGCTCTCGCCTTCGGGTGAATCGTCTTCTTTCAGCACCTTAATCAATCCAATACTGTTGGTGATATGTTTGGCTAATTCGAAGGCGTTCATCTTCTCTTGCAGCGATTGGAAACTCTTTATCATGATTACGAAATCGCGTATCTTGTTGATGGTGCCCATGTTGAAATCGGCAGGGAACACATTGTTGGCGATGCAACGCCAGATGCTTGCCTTGTGTTCGTCGGCACTGACGATGAGTCGGTCGATGGTGGTTTTGCCTATGCCTCGCGCTGGGTAGTTGATGATGCGCAGCAAAGCCTGCTCGTCTTCGGGATTGATGACGATGCGGAAATAGGCCAGCAGGTCCTTGATTTCCTTGCGGTCGTAGAACGAGAGGCCTCCATATATCTTATAAGGTATGTTTTGCTTGCGCAAGGCTTCTTCCATCGAACGCGACTGGGCGTTGGTGCGGTAGAGGATGGCAAAGTCCTTGTTGGCAAGTTGGCGGCTCATCTTGTAGCCGAAGATGCTGTTGGCTACCAAAGTGCCTTCTTCGGTGTCGCTGTTGGCCTTGATGAGGCTGATGCGCTCGCCGACTTCCTTGTCGCTCCACACCTTTTTCTTGATTTGGTCTTTGTTGTGCGCAATGACGCTGTTCGACGCATTGACGATGTTTTGCGTCGAGCGGTAGTTTTGCTCAAGGCGAATCAGCTTGTAATCGGGGTAGTCGTTCTTGAAATTGAGGATGTTCTGTATGTTGGCGCCACGGAAGGCATAGATGCTTTGGGCATCGTCGCCAACCACGCAGATGTTCTCGAAGAGAGCGGCCAGACGGCGGACGATGAGATATTGGGCATAGTTAGTGTCTTGATACTCATCAACTAAGATGTACTTGAAGTGGTTCTGGTATTTGTAAAGTACCTCTGGATTGTCGCGAAGCAGCACGTTGGTGTAATATAGGATGTCGTCGAAATCCATGGCGTTGGCACGGTGCATGCGGTCGTTGTAGAGCTTGAAGAGCTGGGCCATCAGCGGTTTGTTGGCCTTGCGGTCGGCTTCCTGAATCTCGGGGTCTTTGGCGTAGTCGTCAGGCGAATAAAGGCTCGACTTGGCCGATGAGATGCGCGAGAGCACCGACTTGGCTGGATATATCTTGGTGTCGAGTTGCAAGTCCTTCAGTATCTGGTTGATAAGTGCTTTTGAGTCGTCGGTGTCGTAGATGGTAAAGTTGGAGGTGAATCCAATTTTCTCGGCTTCGATGCGAAGGATGCGGGCAAAGATGGAGTGGAAAGTTCCCATCCACACATTGCGGGCGTCGCTGGCGTTGACCAGTTGGGTGATACGCTCTTTCATCTCACGTGCCGCCTTGTTGGTGAAGGTGAGGGCCATGATGCTGAATGGGTCGATGCCTTCTTGAATCATGTATGCCACTCGATAGGTGAGGGCGCGGGTCTTGCCCGAACCGGCTCCTGCAATCACCATGACGGGACCTTCAATAGTCGTAACCGCCTCTCTTTGAGGCTCGTTCAATTCGTTCAGTAAATCTATCATTGCTTGTTCTTTATGCTGGCAAAAATACAAATTATTATGGAAACGCGCTTGCAATAAGCACTGAAATCACTATCTTTGCCCATCTTTAATTATTGTGTCGGTATGGTAATCCTTTTCAACAAACCTTTTGGTGTCTTGAGTCAGTTCACGCCCGAGGCTGGACATCAGGCTCTCAACGATTTCGGCTTTCCTCCTGATGTGTATGCCGCTGGCCGTTTGGACCACGACAGCGAAGGCGCCTTGCTGCTCACTGATAATGGTGCATTGGTCAAGAAACTGCTTGATCCGAAATTCGAGCATCCGCGTACCTATCTTGCGCAGGTCGATGGCGATATTACGTCCGAGGCTTTGCGGCAGTTGTCCAAAGGAGTGGTCATCAAAGGCTATCGTACGAAGCCCTGTAAGGCGGAGAAGGTAGAAGCACCAGAAGACTTGTGGGAACGTGTCCCGCCAATTCGCTATCGTGCCAACATACCTACTAGTTGGGTGCGACTTACACTTATCGAAGGGAAGAACCGTCAGGTGCGTCACATGACGGCTGCCGTGGGTTTCCCGACTTTGCGACTCATTCGCGTTCAGATAGGAAACATTGCTTTAAATGGATTGCAGCCAGGCCAATGGCGCGTGGTTAGGGAACGGGTGATTTGATTGTTTTGTAGATAGTTGAAAAACTAATATAATGCGAGTTATATGAAGAAAAGCGGATTAGTGCTCCAAAGTAATGGGGTCGCTTATCGGTTTTGAAGAAAAATATTGTGCTGAAGAACTTTTGAGGAAAAAGAAAAAGCCTTAACTTGGTGATAGTTAAGGCTTTTTGCGGAGAGAAAGGGATTCGAACCCTTGGAACGCAAAGCGTTCAACGGTTTTCGAGACCGCCCCGATCGACCACTCCGGCATCTCTCCTAGGTCAAAAGAAAAGCGACTTGCGTCGCTTGGCGGAGACAGAGGGATTCGAACCCCCGAAGCCTTTCGGCTTAACGGTTTTCAAGACCGCCGCTATCGACCACTCAGCCATATCTCCGCTGCAAAAGTACAAAATTTATCATTGCTGCAAGTTTTTCTGCGAAAAAAAACTTTTTTTTCAAAATGACTTACTTTTTTTAGTTTGTAATTGATTGATTTATATATAAATGATGAATGTAAAATAACCGTGCCAAAATTGTAAAATCGAATGGTTTTGTTTCAAAAATGCATGGTCGTTACGTTATAAACCTTATATTTGCACTCCATTTTTCGATAAAAATGAAGAGAAATAGTGTGTCAATAGCGTTTTTCGTGCTCCTAGTAGTCGCTGTTTTTTGTGGCTGCTCGAAGGAGAAGTCGCCATTTTCGGAGGCTTCATCACCTCGTCACATGAATGAGTTGCGGCAAATTGATGCACTTTTGGACGTCAATCCTTCTGTGGCTCTTGATTCCATCAATCGTCTGAAGCAGGATGGGAATGTCGAATCGTGGTCGTCGCTTGATGCCAACGAACTAAAGTTGCGCGAAATACAGGCTAGATATAAGTGCCGCTCCATATTGGCCGATGGCCCAGATCTCGAACCTGTGATTGGCTTTTATGACAGTTTGGTGCTCCTTTTCCCTGATGATTCTGAATTGCGTTTCTTGCGCGCCAATGCCTATTATTATAAAGGTGTAGAATGTGACGATGACGTTTCGGCTTTTGCGCATTTCATGAAGGCATACGAACTGGCTAATGATTCCATGAAATCGGCTGATGAGCCAAAATGCAATCGCTTTGTCGCTTTGTCGTGCACGCGTCTTGGTGAAATCCTTTACTATTATGGACTTTTCGAAACGGCTTGCTCTTATTTCCAATTGGCTGGCGAGCATTTCGCATCTATTGAAGATTGGGTAGCTGCAGCATCCGTGAAACGTAATGAAGCAGCTGTGTATCAGGCTCTCAAGCAATACGAGAAGGCGATTTCTGCTTTTGAAGAAGCCGAATCGATGCATCCCGTCAGTGAGGCGTTTTCCTATCATGCGAAGGGTGGCTTGCTTTTTGACCAGCAGGAATACGATTCCGCATTGTTCTATCTTGAACAGTCGTTCGGACAAAGTGACCCTTTTGCCAAGACAGATGCGGCGGCTAAACTATCTGAAATCTACCGATTTAAAGGACAAGTGGATGCCGAAATCTATTATACGCGCTATTTCGTTGAGAGTTCGTTGCACGAGTCGAGCCTCACTTCTCACCGTATGGAAATTGAATATTTGCTGAAGAAAGACAACCTTGATAATCCGTCAGAAAACACTGGAAACCATTCGTTTGTGATTCCAATGCTTTTGGTGCTCGTGCTTTTGGCGGTGATTGCGGTGATGGCTTATGTGATTGTGAGAAACCGAAAGCGGATTTCGCATATCGAGAACAAGATTTCGACTATCGAACGCAAGCATCTGCAGGAGAAAGCCGACAAGGATTTGGAAATCGAGCAGATGACGCAAGAATTGATCGATACGCGCGAACAACTGGAAAACGTTACCAAGACGACTTTTGAAGAATCGTGGAATAGCTTCTCAAACAGTGCGATAGCTAATAAAATCCGGCTTTCGGTGGAAGGCAAGGACATTATGATTAAGAGCGTTGGAATGTATCCGAAACTGAAGCTGAAGGAAGTCGATTTGCTTGAACTGGTACGTGTGGCCAATGGCTATTTCAACGATTTCTCGTCGCGCCTGCTGCACGATTATCCCGAACTCACGACCTCTGACATGCGCCATTGCTGCTTGGCCTTGCTCGGCATGAATGACGCGGAAATTGCTGTGCTTGAAGGCATATCGTATAGCGGCTCGAACCGCAGGACAAAGAAGATCGTTTCGACTTTGAACATGGATAACAGTCTCGAACAGTCGGTCTTGATGTATCTGAGAAAATATTGGTAATGTAATGAATGATAGAATGTTGCGACTGATTTGTTGATAATAATTGAAATCTTCGAAAAGAAAAATAGATAATAAATAAGATTGAGTTGTTAGTTTTGCCGAAAATAAAAAAATAAATCGCGATGAAAAGATTGTACTTAACTTTTGCTTTGCTTTCGCTTGCCTTTGCCGGAATGGCACAAGTGAAGATGTTGAAACCTTATTATTCCGTTACGACCTACAATGTGCCTGATTCGGTTGCGTTCGTCGAAAATGCTGTTGCCATCGAGTGCCAATCGGCGGTGTATAAAGAATTCCAACCAGGTATGTTCAAGGCTACGGTTGAAATCACTACGATGTTCAAGCAGGGTGACAAATATCCGTCGTTCTCGAAGGTCGCAGTGGATAGCCCCGTGATTTCTGACACCACGAAAATCAACGGTGCTTTCATCAACCAGCAGCGCTTCCCTTTGCCGAAGGGCTCCTATGAGATGATTCTCTCGGTGAAAGACCTGAACGTTGTTGACGGCAGGGCTTTGAACGACACTTTGGTCGTCGAGGTGAATTATCCCAAGAATCCATCGGTTTCCGATATCCTGCTTTATGACTCCTTCACAAAGGCTTCTAAACCATCGGCTTGCACCAAAAGCGGCATGGACTTTTTGCCACGCGTCTATCCGTTCTATGGCAGTAACGAAAACAAGCTCAATTTCTATGTCGAGCTTTACAATAGCGACATGCTGTATGACGAGGGAAAATATCTGGTCAACTATTATATCGAGACTTGCGAGTCATCGACACGCTTGCAGGACTACGCCTTCGTGAAGCGCTTCCCTGTGGCTCCGGTCAATGTGCATATAGGCTCTATCGACATCAGCTCGCTGCCTTCGGGCAATTATTATCTTGTGGTCGAAATGCGCGACCGTTCCAATGCGCTGATTTGCTCGAAGAGTATCCGTTTCTTCCGTAGCAATCCTGGAGCAACTTATGATATGTACGACCTGAGTGCTGTCGGCATCGAGGCAACCTTTGTGAGCCAAATCAATAACATTGACACCCTCCGTAAGTACATCTGCTATCTCGACCCGCTTTGCTCCGAATCGGAACGCGATTATTCATTAAACTTGGTCAAGACCGATGATTTGAAGACCATGCAGCAGTTCTTCCTGAATTTCTGGAATTCGCGTTCGCCAATGAATCCACGTTCGGCTTGGGAAGATTATCTTGCTGCAGTGCGTCGTGTCAACATGTCGTTCGGCACACCATCCTATCCTGGCTATCGTACCGACCGCGGTTATGTCTTCCTGAAATACGGTCAGCCCGATAAAATCGTCGAAAGCCCCAACGAACCAGGCGCTTATCCTTACGAGATTTGGCATTATTACGAGGTCGCCAACCAGCATAACAAACGTTTTGTGTTCATGTCGAAAGACAATGTGACCAACGATTTCCACTTGATTCATTCCGATGTCATCGGCGAAATCAACAACCCGCGTTGGCAGCTCGAAATCTATTCGCGTATCAACGGCAACATCATTGATGGTATCGACCAGACTCAATATGAGGGCGGTTGGGGAACGCATGCTCGCGACCTTTATGACAACCCAAGATAATCGGTTCGCCATCAGCGAATTGAATAGATGAAGAGAATTGGATTCTATATCGTAAAGCTCTGGGCGTATGGCGTGGCCATTACGCCCTTCAGCTTGTTGTATCTGAGGTCCGATATCTTCTTTTTCTTGGTCTATCATGTCGCTCATTATCGTAGAAAAGTGGTTAGAACCAATCTGCTGAACTCGTTTCCCGAAAAAGGGGAGAAGGAAATAAAAGGCATAGAGAAACAATTCTACCATAATTTGTGCGATTTGGCCGTTGAGATATGCAAGTTATTGGTAATGAAACCAGAGGAATTGAAGCGACATGTCAATTTCACCAATCCGGAGGTGATTTCTGAATTGTATGAAAACAAAAAGAGTCTGTTCGTGGCCTTGGCGCATTCGGGCAATTGGGAATGGTTCGGAAAGATAATGCACACTTTGTCGCCTCATAAGTGCTCGGCAATCTACAAAAGAGTCAAGAATGATGATTTCGAGAAGCTTATGCTTCAGATCCGGACGAGTTACAACTTGGAGTGCGAACAGATGATCGAGGCAAATGTCGCGTTGAAGACTTTGGTGGCACGTCGTGAGCTGACCAATTCTATCGCCATTGTTGCCGACCAGTCGCCACATGGCACCGAAAAGGATTATTGGACCGAGTTCCTGCATCAGGACACTTGCTGGTTCACAGGCCTTGAACGTATGGCCAAGATGCTTGACTATGCCGTTGTCTTTGCTGAGATTCGACGCACGAAACGAGGCTATTATGATGTGACGTTCAAAAAGATATGCGACAATCCGAAGGAAACCGAAAATGGCTTCATCATGGAACAATATGTGCGTATGCTGGAGCGTTTTATCTACGAAAATCCCGACAATTGGTTGTGGTCACACCGTCGTTGGAAGCATTCGCGTAGAGACGCCGATTCATCGCGTCTCATCAATAAATAAAGTTTATAATTGCAATAAGGTTTAGTCGGAATGAAAAAGGTTGCAGTCGTCATATTGAATTACAATGGTAGGAAGTTCCTCGAACAGTTCCTTCCCAATCTTATTGCGAATTGCGACCCTGCGATTTCTGAAGTGATTGTCGCCGACAATGCCTCGACCGACGATTCAATAGCTTTCATGCGTGAACATTTCCCTTCCATTCGATTGATAATCAATGGTTCTAATGGTGGTTTTGCTACGGGCTATAACCTTGCGCTGCGTCAGGTGGAGGCGGAGTATTATGTGCTGCTGAATTCGGATATCGAAGTGGCTCCTCATTGGATTGAACCCGTCGTCGAACTGATGGATTCCGACCCGAAGATTGCCGCTTGCCAACCGAAGATATTGTCATATTATCATCGAGAGCAGTTCGAATATGCGGGTGCTTGCGGTGGCTTTATCGATAAATATGGTTATCCGTTCTGTCGTGGACGAGTGTTCCAAACGCTGGAAAATGATGAAGGTCAATACGATACGCCTATGGAAGTGTTTTGGGCGACGGGGGCTTGCATGTTCGTGCGTGCAGGACTCTATCATCAGATGGGAGGCTTGGACGATAGCTTTTTCGCCCACATGGAGGAAATCGACTTGTGCTGGCGTCTGAAAAACGCAGGTTTCAAGGTATTTTGCTGCCCGCAGTCGAAGGTGTATCATATCGGTGGCGGCACTTTGCCCAAAAACTCACCACGCAAGACTTATCTGAATTTCCGCAACAACCTCTCTCTCTTGTTCAAGAATCTTCCCGAAGGTCATGTCGCTCCAGTGATTGCCTATCGCATCGTGTTGGATTGGGTGGCTGCCGCCAAATTCCTTTGCGAAGGCTGTCTCGCCGATTCCCGTATGGTTTTCAAGGCGCATTTCGATTTCTATCGCCGAATCAAGTTGCTGAAAGAGAGTAGAAAGACTGCACGGCACAAAAAGGTGAGCTGCACTTACCAACGCAATATCGTGTTTGAGAATGTTTTGCGAGGCAAGAAGAAATTTACCGATTTCGATGCGCGCCTTTTCAGCGAGTAGTTCCATGATAAAGTTCTGCTGCCCGTTTTTTTCGGAAAAAGACATAATAATGGATTTTTTTATAAAAAATTTGGTGTTATTTGAATTGTTTTATACTTTTGTGACGGCAAAAATGGATGTACAATGAAAAAGATCATACTAGGAAAGACAAATCTTAAGGTCAATAAGAATGGTTTTGGTGCGCTTCCTATTCAACGACTGAGTGAGAAGGAAGCCGTTTATCTGCTTCAGAAAGCTGCCGACAATGGTTTCGATTTCTTTGATACGGCACGTTTTTACACCGATAGCGAAGAGAAACTCGGAGTTGCTTTTTCGCAGCGCAGAAACAAGGTGATTATTGCATCGAAGACTTCGGCTACCGATGCCGAGGGTTTCTGGAAGAGCCTTCACACCACGTTGAGGAACTTGAAGACCGATTACCTTGATTTGTATCAATTCCACAACCCTGACTATTGCCCGAAGCCAGGCGATAAGGCGGGCTTGTATGATGCCATGAAGGTGGCGCAACGTCAAGGCAAAATCCGCTTTATCGGAATCAGTAGCCACCGCCAGAATGTGGCAAACGAAGCCATCGAGCGCGATTGCTACGACACACTTCAATATCCATTTTCCTATCTCTCGTCGGAAAACGACCAGAAGATTGTTGAAGCTTGCCGCAAACATAATATGGGCTTCATCTGCATGAAAGCCTTGGCTGGCGGTCTGATAACCGATTCGGCCTTGGCCTATGCCTTCTTGAACCAATTTGACCATGTCTTGCCGATCTGGGGCATACAGCGCGATAGCGAACTCGACGAGTTCATCTCATATCAGGAGAAGGAACCGGAACTTTCGTCGATGGCATGGCGTAAGATTGAGAAGGAGCGTGCCGAGCTTTCGGGCGACTTCTGCCGCGGTTGCGGTTATTGCCAACCTTGCACGGTAGGTATCCAAATCAGCGATTGTGCCCGCATGAGCCTGTTCCTGCGCCGTGCGCCTTTGAGCGTCTATCTCACCGAAGAATGGGCCGAGAACATGAAGATGATTGAGAATTGCGTACATTGCAATTCGTGCCGCGACAAGTGCCCTTATTCCTTGGACGTGCCTAACTTGCTGGCACGAAACTACGAGGATTTCAAGGAGTTCTGGAAAAACAAGTGACCTAACTAAAGACAAAACGTGTATGTTCGTGTCATCGGAGGATGACATCATTCGTGCGTATGACGTTTTGCTCCAACATGCCCTTAGCATCATTTTGTTGTATATGATGCTAATATAAGAATAGGGTATAAAGGTATTGTGTCTAAGTTGTTTTGTCAATATAACAAGAGTATAAATGCTATATATTTACCCCTTAGACCTAAATAAAGGGTAAATATATGGTAAATATATGCTAAATATGTTGCAGGCTTGGTATGGTGTTGGGATAGAGCATAGACAGTCTCTTGACCAGCCATTTTAATGGCTGCTCAACGGCAAGGTTATGCAGATTATTAGCAGTAGGCACTGAGCGGAGCTGAAATGCCTTTACTCTTTCACAAACCTTACGCAGCGATTGCCAATCTTGAGCAAATACAATCCAGCTGACAGTTCGTCAATCCCGATTTCGTTGTCACCGCAAATCTGTCCGGTCTTGACGAGGCAGCCCAATGCGTTGTAGATGCTGATTTCAGCCTCTCCCTCGATACCTTCGATGTGCAAGGCGTGTGTGGCTGGGTTGGGGAACAGCGCGAAATGTGTGAGGTCGATGTCGTCAACGTCGTTGGTGTTGAAGAACGCGGCAAGGATGATGTCGTGGTCAACAACGATTTCCTTTGGATTGTCGGTTGTGTCGTCGCTCCATTTCGTGAACAAGAAGCCGTCGTTTGCAATGGCAGCCAAGCTTGCTGTTGCGCCTTCGGCATAGGTGCCAGCTCCGATGACGAATCCTTGGCTTTCGTCGTAATATACCGTAATGGTGTAGGTCGGTGTGGGTGTCAAGGAGAAGGAAGCAATGTAAGTGGCATCTTCAACCACGTTGATGAGGCGTGGGTTGTTCATGTCGCCATCTTGCCAACCGCTGAAGTAGAAACCTTCGTTGGCAGTCGCACTGATGATGGTGCTGGTGCCTTCGGCGAAGTTGCCGCCGCCATCAACCGTTCCCATGAGAATGTCTTCACTTTCAACGGTGATGGTGTAGATGGGACATGCTTCGAAATTGGCGATGAAGGAAAGGTTGGCGGTTACTTCCACATCACGAGGATTGTCGAAATTGCCATCGTTCCAGCCGATGAAACGACAACCCGAGAAGGGTATTGCGGTGATTTGGATGACCGAGCCTTCGGGATACAGACCGCTGCCTGTGACGGTGCCCAGATTGGAATCGTTAGGCGAAACCGTAATGGTGTAGTTTGGTGTGCCGGTCATGTGGAACAGGGCTGTGTAGGTAGCATCGCTTGTGACTTTGGCGAGACGTGGGTTTGAAGCTATGCCGTCGCTCCAGCAAAGGAACATATAGTCAGTGTTAGGCGTTGCAACGAGTCTGGCGGTATCGCCATAATAATAGGTGCCATCACCTGTCACCGTACCGCCTTCGGCAGGGTTGGCTGCAGTGGTGATATGGTATTCGTTTCTGCCAAATTCGGCGGTGTAGGTGGCGTTGCCTTCAACGAAGACTGAGCGAGGGTTGGAGATGATGCCGTCGGTCCAGGTGATGAAATAGCAGCCTGGGTTGGCGCGAGCCATCAGTTGGATGGTGGTGCCGTAGTCGTAGGTACCGCCGCCTTCAACTGTTCCGGTGCCTTCTGGTGTCACTTGTGTCTTGATGAGACATTGCTGTACGCGGAACATGCCTTGGAGTTCCATGTCGTGCTCGACGATGATGGTGCGTGGGTTGTCGGTGTTGCCATCACTCCATTCGTAAAACTCGAAGCCCATATAGGCCGTGGCGGCAATCTGAATGGTGTCGTGGACATGGAAGGTGCCGCCTCCGCTGACGTTGCCCCAGCCTGGATGGTTGGATGTCAGGGTAATGGTGTATTCTGCAATGCGGCTTTCGATGCTGATGTCGTCAACATACCATGCTGTTGCAGAGCCTTCGCTGTGGAAGGCGAGATAAATGTCGCGACCGGCATACTCGTTCAGGTTGATTCCTGTTTCGGTCCAGTCGTCGTCAAAGGTCTGGTTTGACCAAATTGGTGTGAAGTCATCAGGTGTAGGCAGGCCTTCCACATCGGTGGCAATCTGCAATGTGCCAAGTCCGAGGTCGCCTGAAGCGAAGTCCTTGTGGAAGAAACTCAGGTCGTAGAAGTAGTCGGCATCCAGATGTAGCGGACGGCTGATCATCCAGCAATCTGAAGCGCTGGCCTCATCGGTGGGATGGAAGGCGCTGTGATCGCTGTCGTGACCTTCGTTTTCGATGCGCCAGTTCAGCTGGTTGCCCTGGTGGTCGAGGTCGAGGACATACCAGTCGCTCATGCCGTTTTCGAAGTTTTCGGCGTATGGGAAAACTGAAATCGTGTCGCGTTGAGCGTAGTATTCATCCATGTTGATTTGGTCGATATACCAGTCGTGGCCATGGTGACCGCTGTATTTGAAGGCGAGATATAGCACTTCGCCTTGGTAGTCCGACAAGTCCAAGGTGATGGTGTCCCATTCGGCTGATGGATTGCCTTGCGACCATATTTCGGTGAAATCGCTGCTTTCGGTGCCGGTAGTGGAAACCCAAACGCCACTATAGGTGAAGTTTTCGGGATGGGCTTCGTAGGTGGCGAATTGCATCCAAGTGGTGTCGCGGTTGGGTTGCAGATAGAGTGGGGGAGTGATGAGCCATCCTTCCTGGATGTTGTCGCAAGCCAAATGGCGGGCGCTGAAAGTACCGTCGAGGCTGAGGCTGTCGCTGCGTTGCCAGCCGATTTCAGCATTTCCGTCGAAGTCGAAGATGCTGAAACAACCCCAGTCGGTTTCGTTTTCTTCGAAGCCTTCGGCCCAAGGCAAGACGCGGGTCTCGCCGTCACATTCTGGAACGAATGCAATGCCGATAATGTCGCTGCAATCTTCTGGCTGATAAAGGATTTCGCCATCTTTCCAAACTATGCCTCCGCCATTCAGGCAACCGGTGAAATACAGATTTGCTTCAGTGACGCAAACTTGGTGGATTCTGGAATAACCTTCAATAGGGAAATCCGTAAAAGGAATTTCATAAAGCACTTCGCCATTCTGCAAAACGATTAAGGTTGTGTCGATATATCCTGCCGCGAAAATGTCATCGCCGGATTTGCAAATAGAGTTTATTTCGGAAAACATGCTTCCGCTATCCTCTTGATAGATGAGGGAATCGTTTTGCCAGATGTTCGCAATCCTGAAACCATTGGCATTCACATAACCAGCTGAAAAAACATCGCCATCACTGTAAATCAAGTCGTTAATGTCAGTAACGCTGTTGAGTTCAAGGAAAACTTCGTCGTTTTTCCAAATCAAGGTATTGGACGGATAGGGAACGTAACCGGCAGAATAGATGTTGCCTTCGTCATCCGCTGCGATTGCGTTGATAGCACTATATTCAAACGTGTCGCTTGGCGTATAAAGCAATTCACCGTTTTGCCAGATGGCGGCATGGCATTGCCCATAGGCGTCATTGATGTAACCAGCAGTAATGATGTCTTCGCCATTGACAATCATCTTGTTGAAAACGGAACCTTCGCCAACGGTATAGAGGACTTCGCCGTTTTTCCAAACGGTTCCAGTGGCGATATTGGTGGTGTCGGTAGTGTGGCCGGCGCAATACACATCGCCATTGTCGGCCACGAACATGTCGTTGACGGTTGGTATGGCATTGGCATCGAACCAGCTGTAAACCAATGTGTTGTTTTTCCAGACCATGGCCGAGGCGTTGCCCAGCGTGTCAGGCAAGGAATGACCTGCAAAGTAAACGTTTTGAGCCTTGGAAATTCCTGCCGAAAGGAGCAGGACGGTGACGAGAGACAATATCTTCTTCATGACGAATGATTTTTCCATTTGAATTAAACTGCAAAAATAATGGAAATACCGGAACTTTGGTTGAAGAATGCGAAATATTATTGCCTTACAATATTGATGACTTAGCTCTTCCCAAACTATCTCTTAATTATTGGCATCCATATACATTTAGACCCAACAGAGACAATATGCCTATGCGTCACCACCCCAATACCAAGGCTGGGTCACTTGCAGCCCGTCCGGCTGGCTTTTGAAGGTTTTCTCCGCTGCGCAACGAAGCGGAGTGGGAGCGGAACGGGAGGAGACTGGAAGCGGAGATAGCGTTGGTATAGCCCTGGTATAGTGCGCACCTCAGCCAGTCGATTTTGTCATTTTGTCATTTGTCAAAAAATCACAATAAGCGATTTCGATGTCCCAATCGCTTTTCGCCTACTTATAATACCTAATTAATAATTATTATTAATTATTTTATTAATAGGTGACAAATGACAAGAGGGTTGGATTTGCTTATTGTGACAAAATGACAAATGATTTTTTGACAAAATGAATTTTGTTATATTGTTGATAATGATTTTGTTGCACAAAAACGGGCATTGTGATTTGTCATAAAAAGGTCGAAAAAAACAACTTCCCTTGTTTTGTCAACTTATCGTATCTAATCGAGATGAGCCCGCCAGATGACAAGACTTTGGCAATCAACATGGGTCAAAGAGTATATAATTGCCTTTCGTGATCAGATTCGGATGGACTTCGTGCTTCTTGCTCAACTCATTCAATGTCAGTTTCCTGCAAAGATAACCACTTAAGCCTTTAGTCTAAATTTCAGGGAGCATTATAGTAAAAAGCAGCAGCCAAATGCCAGATCAAAACTCAGCCAAATGCCGGATTGAAAATCAGCCAAATACCGGAAAAGGTTTTAAATAATTTATTGCAAATCAAGAAAAAATAGTA
>JAKSMV010000030.1 GCA_024400425.1 Bacteroidales bacterium | reverse complement strand
TTGTCTTCAATGAAGACGCATCGGTCTATGGCACCATTACCGCCGATGAGGTCTCGGGCAACCTCTACAAGGCCGCTTTCATGCAGGACCCTGAGACGGGCAAGGCCATCGAACTTTATCTGAATGCCACCTCGGGTGTCCGTATCGGCGACCGCGTCCGCATCTACCTGAAAGGCGTGACCTACGCTTTGTACAACGGCCTTCCGCAACTGAGCAATTTCGAACCCGACGGTCACATTATCATTATGGCTAACAACCAGCCGATTGAACCTTTGGAAGCTTCAATTTCCGAGATTTGCAGCGGAAGTATTGCTCCTGGTTCGCTCGTGAAACTCAGCAACGTGATGTTCACCGAAAAGAACACCTTTGCTGATCCTACCACCTACGGCAATCGTACCTTGGTCGATCCGGTGGATTATTCGAAGACCGTCATCGTGCGCACGAGTAACTACGCCAATTTCGCCAACGACAGCCTTCCACAGGGCACGGGTAACATGATTGCCATTGCTTCGCTTTACAATTCAACATGGCAGCTGCTTATCCGTTCGGCAAGGGAACTTGATTTCTCCGGTTATCATCCCACTGGAGAATTGCCTTATTATCAGGATTTCGCTTCTTCATTTGGCACTTACACTACATTCAATGTATTGGGCGAACAGTCGTGGACAATCGATTATAACACAGCCAAGATGACGGGTTATGAAAACAGCACCGACTTCGCCAACGAAGACTGGCTGATTTCGTCACGCTTCTCATTGGAAAATGTTTCAAGCGCAAGTCTGACCATGTCGTACATCGCTCGCTATTTCAACGATTTGAATAACGACATCACCATCCAGGTGTCATCAGATTACACCTCTGGCGACCCGACTTTGGCTACATGGACTGCTGTTCCTGCTTCATGGACTTCGGGCAGCGACTGGTCAACCTTCGCTTCTACCACCGTTGACCTCTCGCAGTTTGTCGGTCAGAAAGTAAGTGTTGCCGTGAAATATCTCTCTACCGATGTCAAGGCCGGCACCATCGAAGTGCAGAGCATCCTCATCCAGGAAGGCAGCGGCCCAACGCCTCCTCCAGGACCAACCCCGGGCGGCGAAGTTCAGGCTATGCCTTATACGCAAGATTTCAGCAACGAATTCGGCACATACATGACATTCGATATTGCTGGCTCGCAGCAGTGGATGATCGACTACCATACCGCTAAGATGACAGGTTATGAAAACAGTGTCAACTATGCCAACGAAGACTGGCTGATTTCTTCTCCTGTCGCCATCACCGGCGTCAGCGATGCAAAATTCACCATGACTTATATTGCCCGCTATTTCAACAATCTGGATAGCGACATTACCCTTTGGGCTTCATCGGATTATGTCTATGGCAACAACCCGACGACGGCTACATGGACTCAGGTTCCTGCTTCATGGACTGCCGGTTCTGACTGGAATAACTTCAAGGCCACCGAAGTCTCTCTGACTGAATATGTTGGTCAGACAGTTACTTTTGCCGTGAAATATGTCTCCACCGATGTAAAGGCTGGCACTATTGAAATCCAAAGCATTACCATTTCTGAAGGCAGCGGCGTTACCCCTCCAACGCCTCCGACACCACCAACCCCAGGCGGTAGCGGCACGGCTGAAGACCCTTATAATGTTGGTTCGGGCATTACGCTGCAAGGTCAGGATGTCGTGGCTTGGGTGCAAGGTTACATTGTTGGTGCCGTGAAATCCGGCATTTCAACAGTAACAAGCAATGCCGACATCAACTGGGCCGCTCCATTCGATTTGGCTACCAATGTCGTCATCGCTGACGACCCGACTTGCCAAGAAATCAGCAGCTGCGTCATCGTCAATCTGCCTGCTGGCAAGCCTTTGCGTTCGCTGGTCAACTTGATGGATAATCCTGATAATCTCGGCCTACTCCTTGCCGTCAATGGTAAGCTCCGCACCTATTTCGGCCAGGCTGGTCTGCGCGACAGTGGCGGAACAATGAACGATTTTATCCTTGAAGGCTTTGATGGTGGCGATACAGGTGGTGGCGAATTGCAGACTCTGCCTTATTCCCAGTCGTTCGAAAGAAGTTTCGGTACTTATACGACTTACAGCGTTGCTGGCGCCCAGACTTGGGTAATTGATTATAGTACGGCAAAGATGACGGGTTATGAGGGTAGCTCTCATGCCAACGAGGACTGGCTGATTTCTTCGCCTATGGTTGTCACTGATGCAAATGTCAAGATGCTTGTCACATACGTTGCTCAATATCAAAGCGGTATGGATGATGATGTGACTATTCAAGTTTCAAACGATTATCATTTTGGCGATAATCCTACAACTGCTACATGGACTGAACTTTCAGCAGAATTTCCGAATACTGCCGATTGGAATGATTTCCAAACGGTAACGGCAGGTTTGGAAGATTTTGTAGGACAGCAGATTACCGTGGCAGTGAAATATCTCTCGACCGATGAACAGTCACGCACGCTTGAGGTGAAGAGTATTACAGTTGAATAATAAGTTCAATTCGTTTTTAATTCTAAAAGCCGTCCTTCGGGGCGGTTTTTTTTTGATTTTTATCTTGCGATAATGAAAATCTTCCTAATTTAGCGCATCGAATATCATGAACTATGAAAGTGCTGCATTTCATAAAAATGGCATACTATAGGTTGTTCTATTTCTTCTTCAGATTCGGAGAGATAGTGGAGAACAATAGTTCATATCCAAACAATAACCTTAAATCAGCTAGTATAACTGGTATAATGATAATGAGCATGGTTGTGTTTTTTGATGTGTCTACTGCGTTTTGGATCATTTCAAGATTTGTTGTCAAACTGCCTATTGTAAGTCCTTTTGTTTTCGCTTCAGCAATAATTTTAGTTTTTATTCTGAATATGGTTTTGTTTTTTCGAAAGAAAAGATACGTTAGAATCGTTGAACATTTCAGAAACGAAACAGAAAATGCAAAAGGTTTAAGAACTTTTCTTTGCGTAGTCTTCACATTGGCTTCCTTATTTACAATTAGTCTTTTGGGAATCTGTTTTGGAAATCCATAAATCAAAAAAAAACAGCGATTTACGTTTGTTTTGAAAAAAATACATATTTTTGCGGGAATAATCAACCTAATGATATGAAAACGAAATTGATGTCTGTTGTGCTTGCATTGTTTGCATTTGGCTTTGTGGCGAACAACCTATCTGCGCAAGCTACGGAAACGAAGCCGTATTATCCTTTGATACCTGTTAAAGGTGAAAAGCAATGGGATGTTAAAATAGAGTCTATCTGGGGTGAGACCGATTATTGGATTACGTCTCTTGGTGATGAAATCGAACTGGATGGCGTTCTGTACAGGAAATTGACTTATGTGATGGATGGCCAGTATTATAATACGGGTCTGCGAGGAGCCATTCGCGAAGAAGACAAAAAGGTCTATGTCAGATGGTGGCATTCGGGGCTTCAATATTTCATGGAAGAGAAGCTGTATTACGATTTCAATCTTGAAGTTGGCGACAGCTTTGATGTGGGTTACGATGAACCCTATTATATACAAGCGGTTGCCATCGAAGAAGTTGAAATGGAAGACGGCTCGTTGCGCAACAAGTATGTCTTCAACGATGGTTGGAATGAACCGGAAGTGTGGGTTGAGGGTATCGGCAGCTTGTATGGCGTTGACCTTCGCTACGACCCCGATTTGATGTCGAGCAGTTTCTCGTATTTGCAATGCTATTTTGAGGAAGAATCCCTCGTTTGGACCGATGGCACCTGCTGGGACGACGTTGATGAAGTAGCCGCAGAAGAGAAGACTTGCTTGTTCCCCAATCCAGCTAACGCAACTCTCACTATTACGGGCAAGGATCTGAAACAAATCGAAATCGTTAACATGTTGGGCCAGTGCGTGGTTATGCAGCAAGCCAATGGCACGCAGACCGAAATAGACATTTGTGACCTCCCAGCAGGCATTTATTTTGTGGGCATCACCGATGAGAACGGGAACCGTTGCGTTCAGAAAGTCGTGAAAGGGTAGAGACACGGTTCATCGCGTCTCAACAAACGTGTGTGTCAGATATTTTTCATCAACATCCGCCCATTGTAAGCAATTTTTTATGACCTTTGCAGTTTCTATTGAAACCAGCAAATAAATTACCTATGGCAGAGAATTTAGTAATCATCCCTACCTACAAAGAAAAGGAGAACATCGAGAAGATTATCCGTTATGTGTTCAACCTCCCGATGGCTTTCGACATCTTGATTATCGACGACAATAGTCCCGACGGCACCGCCGACATCGTGAAAGGCCTTATGAATGAGTTTTCTGACAAGCTTTTCATGATTCAGCGCGCGGGCAAGTTAGGTCTCGGAACGGCTTACATCACGGGTTTCAAATGGGCTTTGGAACGCGACTATCAGTATGTCTTTGAGATGGATGCCGACTTCTCGCACAATCCTGATGACTTGTCGCGTCTGCACGATGCCTGCGCCAATGGTGCCGACCTCGCTGTCGGTTCGCGTTATAAGACGGGCGTCAATGTGGTGAATTGGCCTATGGGCCGCGTGCTGATGTCGTATTACGCTTCGGCATACGTGCGTTTCGTCACCCGAATGAAAGTGCGTGACACCACTGCTGGATTTGTCTGCTATACACGCAAAGTGCTGGAAACCATTGATTTCGATAGAGTGAAATTCTGGGGCTATGCCTTCCAGATTGAAATGAAATATACGGCCTGGAAACTCGGTTTCACCATCGATGAAGTGCCGATTATCTTCACCGACCGTCGCGAGGGCACCTCGAAGATGAGCAAGGGCATTTTCCGCGAAGCCATTTTCGGTGTCATCAACCTGCGTTGGCGCGGCATGACGGGACAAATTAAGCCTAGGAAAGCAGAATGAACTATATCATTAAAAATGCGACACTTGTCAACGAAGGCACGACCTTCGAGGCAAGTGTTTTCGTTTCAGGAGGTGAGATTGCCAAGATTGTCAGCGGTGAAATTGCTGACACGGAAGGCTATACCGTAATCGACGCCAAGGGAAAATACTTGATTCCTGGTGTCATTGACGAGCATGTGCATTTCCGTGAGCCAGGCTTGACCCACAAGGCCGACATCTACAGCGAAAGCCGTGCTGCCGTTGCGGGTGGCGTGACGTCCTACATGGACATGCCCAACACGGTACCTCAAACCACAACACAAGAGTTTCTGCAGCAGAAGTTCGACCTTGCTGCCGAAAAGTCGTTGGCCAACTATTCGTTTTACATCGGCGCTACCAACGACAATCTCGATGAGGTGGTGAAGACCGACCCGAAGATGGTTTGTGGCATCAAGGTTTTCATGGGCTCAAGTACGGGTAACATGTTGGTGGATAGGGAAGAAGCCTTGGCAGAAATCTTCAGGAATGCTCCTTGTTTGGTGGCAGTCCATTGTGAGGACGAAGGTATCGTGAAGGCCAATTTGCAACGCTATAAGGAACAATATGGCAGTCGGGCTTATACCGCATTGCACCCTTTGATCCGCAATGCTGAGGCTTGCTACAAATCGTCGGCTGAGGCTGTCGAGTTGGCCGAAAAATGCGGCACACAGCTTCATCTGCTTCATGTCACCACAGCAAAGGAATTGGACTTATTTAGGAATGACATTCCGCTGATTGAGAAGAAGATAACTGCCGAGGCTTGTCTGCATCATCTTTGGTTCTGCGATAAGGATTATGAGCGTTTGGACAATTTCATCAAATGCAATCCGGCCATCAAGACGGAACACGATAAAGAAGCGCTTTTGCAGGCGGTTTCGAATGGGAAGATCGATACCATCGGCACCGACCATGCACCTCATGCTTTTGACGAGAAATGCGCTCCTTATTTCTCTGCTCCGGGTGGAATGTCTATGGTGCAGCACTCGCTTTGCGGCATGTTGGAACTGGTCCATAAAGGCTGTCTCAGTATCGAAAAAGTGGTCGAGCTGATGTGCCATCATCCAGCCGAACTTTATCGCGTTGACCGTCGTGGCTTTATTCGTGAAGGTTATCACGCTGATTTGGTGCTTGTTGAGAAGAAAGACAACAAGGTTACCAACGAAAATTGCCTTTACAAATGCGGATGGACGCCTTTGAACGGAACGACTTTGCATCATGTCGTTACTCATACTTTCGTAAACGGAAATCTGGTGTTCGAGAATGGTATCTTCAACGAAGAGACACGAGGAATTAGACTTGAATTTAATAGATAATCAATTGAATATGAAAAAATTACTTGCTTTATTACTTATAGTATTATCCTTCTCGGCTTGCCACACCTTGACCGAAAAGGTGGAAGTGAAATTCCCTAATGGTCAACCGCAAACTGTGCGTTATTACGACAAGTCGGATGCTTGCGTGAAGGAAGTGGAGTACTACGAAACGGGTCAGGTGAGAATGGAAGGCAGTATAAAGGATGGCGAACGTGATGGTCTTTGGACCGCCTATTTCCCTGATGGCCGTCCACAAAGCATCGGCTATTTTGAAAATGGTTTACGCACAGGTCAATCCACTGTCTATCAAGAAAATGGAAACCTATACCAAGAAGGTTTTTATAAAAAAGGCAAGCACTGCGGCAAGTGGAAATTCTACGACGAGCAAGGTAACTTGCTTAAGGAAGTCGATTTCGGCGAGATTGAATCAGAATAAGTTGGCGCCAACGGTCCACTCGATGTAGTCGATGGAACCGAGGTGGATTTTCATGAAGGTGCCGAGGAAGTAACGGCAATCCTTGTCAAGATAAAGTTTGTAACCGACGCGCTCGTAGAAAGGCGTGTAGAATTCGGGTAAGTGATTGGCCTCGAAAGGTGTCATTGTCATGCCCCAGCTTTTCTTTTCGTTGGTGCCTGAATAGATGCCGTGATAGAGGTAGTAGGCACCGCCCGCGCAGAAGGCAAAGCGGCCAAAGAGAATCTCGAAATCGGCTGACAGGTCGAGGTGCGACGATTTCCAGAAGTTGTATTGGTCACGTTCTCCCAGAAGCTCGTAGCGGTATTTCGTTTCGCCCGTCCAGCAATAGTCGATGGCGACATCCCAGCGGAACTTGCTGTTGAATTGTCGTGAGAAACCGGCGCGCAAGGTGCTACCGAAGAACATAGGTGTTTCTTGCGGAAGTTGTCCGTTGATGCGGGTGTAGGTCTGAAGCCAACCGCCACTTGCCGAAACGAAGAGGTTGTTTTTCTTCTCAAAGTCGCCGAAGTCCTTGCGTTCCAAATCGGGGTGTCCGTTGGGGTGGTAGCGAAGAGCAACGCGCAGCAAATGGCTGTTCACACCGTTATCGGGCAGGAATGTGGCTCCATTTGACGAGTGGACGTACATGTAGCGTGCGGCAAGGTCGAGGTTGTCGGTGAGGCGGATGGTTGGACCGATGTCGAAGCTGACGTGGAAGTTGAGCGCCGAACCGAGCATCTCGTTGCCGTGGCGCGTCCAGAGGTCGGCACCATAGATGATGTCGTAGTCGAACGACCATTTCTTGCCACGATAAATCGGTCCGTTCATGAAGCCTGCAACCGTGAAGCACTCTCCGATGGGACCCCAATAGTTGTCCTCGTGGCTGTAATAGACGACGCTATCCAACGTGTTGTGCGTGTAGCCAATCCTCAATCCATAGCTTGGGAAGTTGAAAGCTTGTTCCCAGCGTTTTTTGCCCGTGCTTTGCCAGCCAATTCTGGCATCAACGCTATATTGGTGATAGTTTTTTATGTATTGGTGCCGTGCGCTAAAAGGTGTATAGCGACCGAAATCAAAGCCAGGCTCAATGTAAATGTTGCTGGAGCTTTGCGAAAATGCGGTTCCCGACAAGAAGAGCAGAAAGAAAAACAGAATTCTTTTATTCATCTTCTATAGGTGCGTTCGTGTTTGCTCTCCCAACTGAAAAGGTTGACGCCGACAGTGAATTCTGCGTAGTCGATTACCACTTGGTGGACTTTCATGAACGTGCCAACAAACATGTTGCGGTTTTCGCCAAGATAATACTTGAATCCGAGGCGTTCGTAGAAAGTGCGGTAGCAAGGTGGCAAGTATTCGTCTTCGAAATTGCTCTCCGAGTCTTCGGGGAAGCCCCAGGTTTTCTTTTGGTCGGTACCGCTATAGATGCCGTGCCAAACATAATAGGCGCCGCCAATGCAGAATGCGAATCGGTTGTAGTTGACCTCGAACATGACGGATGGAGCTATGTGCAGGCTGCGGACGAAAGAATAGTCGATGAGCGGAATGGGTTCTTCTCCAGTGCTTGCATCGGGGAAGAAATAGCTATGATGGTCGTTGTAGTCTTGCTGTGCTTTTTCGAACATGCGTTTTGTCTCGCCCGTATAGCCAAAATCTAAAGCAACATCATAACTGAATTTTGGATGGAACTGGCGGTGCATACCCAATTGGATGACGTTGCCAAGATAATAAGGCCTTTCCTGTGGCAGGTCGTTGACCAAATTGCCGTCGGCGGTTTCATATACTCTCATGTTCTCGTTGGTTTGCAGGAAGCCGAAAGATTCAGAAGCGTAGATGGAAGTTTTTTTGCTCCATTGATAAGGCTCTCTGGGTTGCAGTTCAGGCCTTCCGTTGGGGTGATAACGCAATCCAACCATCCAGCTGAGCACGTTGATGCCGCAGTTGGGCAAGGCAATGGCCGCATTCGACGAATGTGAGAACTGGTAGCGGACAAGAAGGTCGAAATTGTCTTCAATCATGAAAGTCGGGCCGGCATCGAGGGCGAGGTGCACGTTGGCACACGAGCCGATGAACTCGTCGCCCCAATGTGTCCAAAATGAGAGCCCGCCCATGAGGTCGTAATCGAACGACCAAGCTTTGCCACGATAGAAACTGCCATTGATGAAACCACCCAAGGAGTAGCAGTCGCCGAGGGCAATCCAACTTTCGCGTTCATAACCCATCTCGTTGCGGTCGTTGTATTTGATGCTATCGACATGGTTCTTCTCGAAACGGAAGAATGCACCGTAATTCAAGTGGTTGAAACTCTTTTCCCATTGGTTGCGGCCATCGGTTTGGCGTGAAACGCGTAAATCCACACCATATTGTGGCAATGATTTCATGTAGGCGTGACGTTCTTCGAAAGGGATGTATTTTCCCAAGCGGAAATCAGCTTCCCAAACATTGCGGTTGTCTTTCCAAAGGCTTTGCTTTTCTTGACCGAAAGAAACAGTACAAAGGCATAAAAATGCCACGATGACCAGAATCCTTTTCATGATGATGTTGATTTTTTTTGAAATTATTTCTTGCTCCAAGTCGTGCCATCTTTGCCGTCTTTCAGCACGATGTCGTATTTTGCCAGTTCGTCGCGGATGAGGTCGCTGGTGGCCCAGTCTTTCTTGGCGCGGGCTTCCTTGCGGATGTCAATGATGGTCTGCATGAGGCCTTCCACCAAGTCGCTGCTGTTGTCGGCGGCATCGCTGTCGATGAGGCCGAGAATGTCGAAGACGAAACTTTGGAACAGTTTGTTGAGCAGTTCGAGTTCGGCAGGATTGATTTGCATCTTGCCGTCCTTGATGGTGTTCACAATGCGCACGGCCTCGAAGAGGTTTGCAATGACGATTGGACTGTTGAAGTCGTCGTTCATGGCATCGTAGCAGGCATCCATAATCTTCTGAACGCCAACTTCTGCTGCGCCTTCTGTCGGGACAATGCTCTTGGCAGTCTTGCAGGCTTCCATCATGCGGGCGTAGCCTTTTTCAGCAGCTTGCAGGGCTTCGTTGGAGAAGTCGAGGGTGCTGCGGTATTGTGCCTGAAGGATGAAGAAACGGATGGTCATCGGGGCGTAGGCCTTGGCCAAAAGCGGGTGGTTGCCAGCGAAGAAATCTTCGAGCGACATGGCGTTGCCCAACGATTTGCCCATCTTCTGTCCGTTGATGGTAATCATGTTGTTGTGCATCCAGTATTTCACGGGCTGCTTGCCGTTGGCGGCCATCGATTGTGCGATTTCCGACTCATGGTGCGGGAACATGAGGTCCATGCCGCCGCCGTGGATGTCGAATTCTTCGCCCAAATATTTGCAACCCATGGCTGAGCATTCCATGTGCCAGCCTGGGAAACCATCACTCCACGGCGAAGGCCAGCGCATGATGTGTTTCGGCTCGGCTTTCTTCCACAAGGCGAAATCGACGGGGTTGTGCTTTTCTTCCTGACCGTTCAGGTCGCGGGTGGTGTTGAGCAGTTCCTCGAAATTGCGTCCCGAAAGAATGCCGTATGGGTGTTCCTTGTTGTATTTTTCAATGTCGAAATACACGCTGCCGTTTTCGATGTAGGCAAAACCGTTGTCCAGAATCTTCTGCACCATGGCAATCTGCTCGATGATGTGGCCCGAAGCGTGCGGCTCGATGGATGGACGCAGCACGTTCAGCTTGTCCATGCTCTGGTGATAGCGGTTGGTGTAGTATTGCGCCACTTCCATTGGCTCGAGGTTTTCCAAACGGGCCTTCTTTGCAATCTTGTCTTCGCCTTCGTCGGCATCGTGCTCCAAGTGACCCACATCGGTGATGTTGCGCACATAGCGTACTTTATAGCCAAGGTGCGTCAGGTAGCGGAACACCAAATCGAAAGTGATGGCCGGACGGGCATGACCCAAATGGGCATCGCCATAAACGGTAGGACCGCAAACGTACATGCCCACATGAGGGGCGTTCAAAGGCTTGAAAGGTTGCTTGCAACGCGTCAGCGTGTTATAAATGTATAAAGCGTTTTCCATATTCGATTATTTTAATTCGGTGCAAAGGTACAACTTTTTGTTTATTGAAACGAATACCTTTTGATTCAAAGATTTTTGTATTTTTGCCTCAAATTATAAACCGTTTATAGTATGAAAAAGTCATTACTTATCGTTGCTGCATTGATTATCAGCAGCTTCATGTCGGCACAGCAGGTGCTGAAACTTGAAAATCCTGAACAGACCAATAGGGATGGATGGGTCGGAAATACCAATCTTTCCAACATGGCCATGATGGAAAACACGATTATGGTCATGGCACCGCGCCAGATTGATCCTGATATTAACGGAAAAATCACGAGCCTGAAATTCTATCGTCAGGTTTACAACGAATACAATACTACGTCCTATACGGTGAAGATTTACGAAGGCATCGATTTGAAATGGTATGATGAAAACATGAATTATTACTATTTCAATTCTTGCGGCAATGAGGTTTATTCACAGGACTATACGGCGTCTAGTGAAGGCTGGCAGATTGTCGAACTTGACACGCCTTACAACATTCCGGATGGCGAATTCTGGATTGGCGTAAAGATGAACGGCGAAGGCATGGCTGTCTTTGGCGATCAGGCGGGTGCCGTTTTGGGCCAGTATTACTACAGCGACCAGTATGAATTCGAGTGGTATTGGAAACCATCCTATTTTGTAATGAATTGGGACGAATACCTTTTCTCGTTGGGTCTGGCCGTTTTTGTTGAACCAGGCAACCAGGTAAGCTGCAATCCTGTCCAGAATTTTTATGGTGTGGGATGGGTTGATGGACAAATGGCCGAACTTTTCTGGGAAGCTCCCGAAAACGGTTCGACAGGCACGCTGACGGGCTATAATGTTTATAGAGACGGTGCCAAAATAAACGATGCCTTGGTCGTTGAAACCGAGTTCTTAGATTGGGGAAATGGCGAACCGCAGGTCATAGGGGATCTCATCCCTTACGAGACTTATACCTATTATGTGGAAGCTGTCTATAGTGACGGCTGCACTTCGCAATGTGATCCTGTTGAAGTGACTATTGAACAAAGCGATGATGTCGTGGAAAACAGCATAATTCAAGTTAAGGTCTTCCCGAACCCAGCCGAAGGTTTTGTGAACGTCGCTGCCGAAGGTTTGCAAAACGTCACCTTGATTGACATGATGGGCCGCATCGTGAAAGAGCAACCCACTTCGCAATCAACAACGACCGTCGATTTGAGCAATCTTCCCACAGGTCTTTATTTCCTCCGCGTGACGACCGATAAGGGCGTCGCTTTGCAGCGGGTGGAGGTGAAGTAAATAGTTGGTTTTTCAATTTTCAAAAGTGAGGAAATCTATCGAAAAAACCGAGATTTCCTCACTTTTTATTTATGGTTTCCAAAATTCCAACAATTTTAGAACAATTTCCCAATGCTTTTCGTACTTTTGCACCCAAAGAATTTAACTTTAAAATTTTCATACGATGTACACAAACTTTCAAGAGTATCTGAAGAAGGAATTGGCTCAGATTGAAGCCGATGGCCTTTATAAGCATGAACGTATCATTGAAAGCGCCCAGGGCGCTGAAATCATGGTTGGCGGCAAGGTTTGCCTCAACTTCTGCGCAAACAACTACCTCGGATTGGCCGATAATCCTGAACTGATTCAGGCTGCCAAGGAAGGCATGGATGCCCGTGGCTATGGCATGGCCTCTGTCCGTTTCATTTGCGGCTGCCAGGACCTTCACAAGAAACTCGAGGCAAAGATTGCTGAATTCTTCGGCACTGAAGATACCATCCTCTACGCTGCTTGCTTCGATGCAAACGGCGGTGTGTTCGAACCATTGCTCGGTGCTGACGATGCCATCATCTCCGATGCCTTGAACCACGCTTCCATCATCGACGGCGTCCGCCTCTGCAAGGCACAGCGTTTCCGCTATGCTAATGCTGACATGGCTGACCTCGAAAAGCAACTTCAGGATGCTCAGGGTTGCCGCTTCCGCCTCGTCGTTACCGATGGCGTGTTCTCAATGGACGGCAATGTTTGCCCACTTGACAAGATTTATGAATTGGCTCAGAAATACAACGCTATGGTCATGGTCGACGAAAGCCACTCGGCAGGTGTCGTCGGTCGTACAGGCCGTGGTGTCACCGAACACTACAACCTCCGTGGCAAGATTGAAATCCTGACCGGTACGCTCGGTAAGGCATTCGGTGGCGCTATGGGTGGCTTCACAACGGGCCGCAAGGAAATCATCGACATGCTGCGTCAGCGCTCACGTCCTTACCTGTTCTCCAACTCAATGGCTCCAGGCCTCGTGGCTGCCGGTATCCGCATGTTCGAAATGATGAGCGAAACCAACGAGCTGCAAGACAAGCTGCACGCTAACACCGATTACTTCATCAAGAAGATGACCGAGGCTGGCTTCGACTGCAAGCCTTCACAATCAGCCATTTGCGCTGTCATGCTCTACGATGCTCCACTGTCACAGAAGTTTGCTGCCAAGTTGCAGGAAGAAGGCATCTTCGTCACTGGTTTCTACTATCCAGTCGTTCCAAAGGGACAAGCCCGTATCCGCGTACAGGTCAGTGCTGCTCACGAACGCGAACACTTAGACAAGTGCATCGCTGCCTTCGTGAAGATTGGTAAAGAACTTGGTGTTTTGAAATAATTGTTTTTTTGACTATGACCATTGACTATGACTATGACCGCTGAATGATTTCATCGGACAGTCAAAGTCAATGTTCAAGTTGGTTTTAGAATACTATTAGAAAATGAAAAAGATATTGATTGTGGGTTCCGGCGGACAGATTGGAACCGAACTCGTTAAGAAACTCCGTGGCATTTATGGCAATGAAAACGTCGTTGCTTCTGACCTTCGTCAGTTGACGGGCGAAATCGTCGAAAATGGCCCATTTGAGAGAATCGACTCAACGCAAATCATGCAGATTGTTGACGTTGTGAAGAAATACAACATCGATACGATTTACAACCTCGCAGCTATCCTTTCGGCAACGGCCGAGAAGAATCCTATGCTGGGTTGGAATGTCGGCATCGGCAGTTTGGTGAATTGCCTCGAAGTGGCTCGCACTTTCGGATGCGCTGTGTTCACACCTTCTTCAATTGGTGCTTTCGGTACCTCAACACCTCGCGACAACACGCCTCAGGACACCATCCAGCGTCCTAACACCATTTACGGTGTCACCAAGGTGACTGGCGAATTGCTGAGCGATTACTATTTCACCCGTTTTGGTGTTGATACCCGTAGCGTCCGTTTCCCAGGCTTGATTTCGAACCTCACCCTGCCTGGCGGTGGCACCACCGACTACGCTGTGGAAATTTATTACGCAGCCGTCAAGGGCGAAAAGTTCATCTGCCCAATCAGCAAAGGCACCTATATGGATATGATGTATATGCCTGACGCATTGGATGCTATGGTGAACATCATGGAAGCCGATCCTACCAAACTCATTCACCGTAACTCGTTCAATGTTACCAGCATGAGCTTCGACCCGGAAATCATCTACAACGCCATCAAGAAGTACTATCCGAACTTCGAAATGGAATACAAGTTTGACCCAATCCGTCAAGCCATCGCCGATTCATGGCCGAACAAGATGGACGACAGCTGCGCCCGCAACGAGTGGGGCTGGAACCCGAAGTACGACCTCGACAAGATGACTGTCGATATGATTGAGACTTTGAAGGTGAAACTGTTGAAGTAATTTACGAGATTACAAAGACTGATAAATAACGGAATATTAACTAAATAACAGGCCTATGAGATAACGCTTTAAGCGATATGCACATCATAGAATAGGAAAAAGCGAAGTAGCTAACACTGGAACTTTTGAAACTTGGACACTTTCAAATAATTCTCCCAGAGTAAAGCAACGGCGCTCCCGCCACAAAAGGCGTGAGCTTTACTCGTTGTAGTTGGGAGAATTAGGTAGTCCAAGACCTCAAAAGTTCCGATGAAAGCGAAAAAGTGCCACGCTTTTTTTGTGTGTATATTTTGTTTTTATGGCATGGGCGGAAGAACCCGAAAAGCCACAATAGAGTAGGGAAAAACAATTATAAACAATACTGCGGGTGACAGGATAAATACTGCCAAATTTAAAATGAAGAAAATATTCAAAGCTTTGTTTATGTTGAGTTTGATGGCTCTTCCATTCATCTTCACTTCATGTGAAAAGGATCATGGAACATCTGGATACGGAAGTTATGGTGATGATGACTGGAAAAAATATGATGGGGAAAACCCTTCAATTGGTTATGAAGAAGCCGTTATGGTCTCATCTGAGAAAAACTAAGTAGTAATTGTATTTAATAGTATCCCTAATATTAGGGATGCTATTAATGTTGTTTAATCTAAAAAATTATCTTATTATGAAAAAATGGATTATCCTTTCAATTTTCGTCTGCATGTGGTTTGCTGCAAAGGCACAAAATGCCTCAAATAGCTATCCTTTGGTTTCTGGTTCATTGGATGTTGAGTATTATAACGATCGTAGTCATGACCTTTCAAAGAATGGCCGATTGATAATTACAAACAATTCGGATTTGACGATTTCTAAGGCACACATTCGCGTGACGGTTTTAATCTCATGGTATGAGCAATCTAATGGTTATCCAATGAGAAATAAGAAAACGTTAGAATTATGTGATGATGATTTTAAAAATATTCCTTCAAGAAAAACGTTAGAGCTTACGAATAGCCAAAGAGGAGTAATAGCTGGAGGACCGGAAAAACCAGGAAAAACATATCAATACAATATTGAAATTACGAATGTTGTTCATGATCCAGTTCCTTTTCCTGAACCTCAAAAGCGATAACAAATTATTTGCAGGGAGACCATTCTACTGCTATAGTATATTTAACAAACACAAGCAAAACTATGAGGAAGATTATTGCAATATTGTTCTTTTGTGGAATGATGACTTATGCAAATGCGCAAAACATCATCCAAATTACCAATAATGGTAATGCAAGCACAGCTACACATGATGATTGTGGCTTTAAGATTAATGGAATCTGTTCTTCGGAAGATATTGGTGGAGTTAGTTTGGAGGATATTTCACGTGAGGACTTTGGCGGAGGACCATTTTCAATTGGTGTCACGCGCGCATATCTCAAAAACTATAACAATTTTACTGTTACTGTTTTGATGCAATTCACCTTTGATTCTTACAGTCAAGGAGGATCTACATGTGTTAAGGAAGTCTATCAGGTTGTAATACCTTCTAATGAAACAAAATCAGTACAATTAAATCATAGTAACTGTCCAGGCTGTTATTCTTTAAATGGGATGATAGTTCGAGGATTAAAGAATTAGGATGAATTGAATAGCGGAGTCAAATCAACTCCGCTATTCGTTTTTTTTATGAGGGATACATCGAAAATGCGTTTAAATTGATGCGATTTAGAGGATGGACGACAGCTGCGCCCGCAACGAGTGGGGCTGGAACCCGAAGTACGACCTCGACAAGATGACTGTCGATATGATTGAGACGTTGAAGGTGAAACTGCTGAAGTGATTTTGGCGTTTTGATATGTCTTAAAAAAGGTTGGTTCGCCTTGTGTGAGCCAACCTTTTTTCGTTTCCGAAGTTGCAGTTTCTTAAAAAAACTATGACTTTTGCTTCCGATTGCGTTTTTTATCCTTATTTTTGCCCCGAAATTTATGTATTAACGAAGTTCAACCAATTTAATTCAATAACTAAAATGAAAAAGCTGTTTTTAATTGCTATCGTATGTCTGGCCTTTATGTTGCCTGCCAATGCACAAATTCTGAAACGTATAGGCGAAAGTGCAGCCCGTGCTGCCGAAAGCGCTGTGAGTAATCAGATCAACCGCAAGATTGACGAGGGTATCGATGATGCCTTCAATAAGAACAAAAAGAACAAGAATAAGGATGCGGAACAGGCCGAGGAAATTGACGATGAAGAAGAAGCCACATCACAGAGTTCCAAAAAGAGTAAGGCCAAGCAACCGAGAACCATCGAAGCTGCTTACTCCAAGTGCGACTTTGTCCCTGGCGATGAGATTATCTTCGACGACGACCTCGTTGGCGAACAGTTGGGCGAATTTCCAAGCAAATGGGACTTGCTTCACGGTGTGTCCGAAGTAGTGAAATTCGATGGCAGAATGACTTTCGATTTCCAGGATGAAAACACAAGGGTGGCACCATTGATGAAAAATCCACACGATTATCTTACTGACGAATTCACAGTTGAATGCGATTTCTTTGCTGGAGACAACAGCACCATTGAAGAAGGTCTGTATTCACGCTCGCACTATAGAATGGACTTTATCTCAGAAGCCGATGGAAGAGTCATGGAATTTTACTGGCACACGGCTGATGTGAAAAATGTACAGTGTTGGTATACTTCCACAACTGGCGATGGAAGAAGTTCTGAAGCCGACATTTCGGCATTGTTGGTTGATGGCGAATGGAACCACCTCTCCATCTCCTTCAACAAGCGTGCTTTCAAGGCCTATATCAATGGCACCCGTGTAATCAATATTCCTAACATGAAGGCTCCTAACTATCTTGAACTTGAAAGCCGTCTTTGGGGTGACCATGGCGTGAACTACGTCACCAACTTCCGCATCTGCAAAGGTGCAGTGCCGCTTTACGACCGCCTGACCACCGATGGCAAGATTATCACTTACGGCATCACTTTCGACACGGGCAAGGCTACCATCAAGCCTGAATCGATGAGCGAAATCAACCGCATCAAGAATCTCATGGATGAGGATGAATCCCTCAATTTCGAAGTACAAGGTCATTGCGATGCTACCGGTTCGGCTGCCACCAACCAAAAGCTTTCGCAAGAACGCGCTGAGGCCATCGTCGCTAAACTCGTTGAAATGGGCATCGACGAAAGCCGTCTTACCGCTGTAGGTAAAGGCAGTAGCGAACCAATCGCTGATAACAGCACCGACGAAGGCCGTGCCAAGAACCGCCGCGTCGAATTCGTAAAGAAATGAGAAGTTAGGCAATGTCATTCCGAGGGCTTTGCCCGAAAGGAGTCTATTGCCATTTGTTCTTGACCTATAATAATTTAAATAAATTACCTATGAAAAAACTTGCATTTGCATTCTTATGCGCTGCCAGCATGAGCCTGATGGTCTCGTGCGGCAATTCATCCAATGAAAACAAAGCCGGAAACGACATCGTCATCGACGAAGAAACCGCCACTGAAATTGTCGAACAACTCGATTTGCCAGAGGACGGCGTCCATGGCTATACTGGCAATGCTGCCACCGACCTCAAGAACGTCACCAACGACAACTATCTTGAGATTGCCAAAGGCATCTTCGGTGTTGACCTCAGCCCGAAGGAAGGCTGGAAACTCGTTGAGGCTAAAAGCCCTAACAAGGTGAACAACCTCAATGTGAAATACAATGTCGAAGGTCTCTCGGAAGCAGCCGAAGCCGAAGCCCTCTTCAATCAGTGCCTCGCCGTTACATCCGATGGTAACTATCCTGTCAAGATGGACTGGGACACCGGTGCAATGAGCCGTGGTCCGAAGTGCGACACATACGAAGCCTACAAAGAGAATAAAGACATGGGCAACATGTGGTTCTATGCCTACGGCGACAAGACTGTCATGATGACGGTAAGCAGTTGGAAAGAAGAACTGGAAATCAGCATGGTGTTGACTTCAAACTAAGCCTTTTGTCGTTTGATAATTTTACAGCACCTGCCCTTTGGGACGGGTGCTGTTGTTTTTACCACTCCGCTTCCATCATGTATCGTTTCAGCAGGAAGGCACAGAAATAAGGGAATGTGTAAATGTCGTTTTCGTGACCAATGTTGCCGTAACAAAGCTTTATTCCGGCTGTAATGTCTGGATAATGTGGGCTTTGAATCATTGTGCGCAGCGATTTGGAACGTCCGTTTGTGGCTTTGACTTCCACCGGAACCAACGTTTTCATCGTTCTGACGAAGAAATCTTCTTCCAAAGTGGAATCTTCTTTCTTATAATAATACAGCTCGTATCCGCTTTTTACCAAGGCTTCTGCGACGATGTTTTCGTATAAGGCACCTTTATAAACTCCAAAATTGTTGTTGATTTTCAGGTCGGCTTGAGCTTCATCGTCAAGTGAGGCCATCAACAGACCTGTGTCACGGAAGTAGATTTTATATTTAGAAGGGTCATAATTTCCCTTCAAGGGCAGTTCGGGGAAATCCATGCAGTAGCAAATGTTGATGATGCCGGCATCGTTAAGCCAATCGACGCAGCCCCAATAATCTTTGAAGCGTGCTCCGGAGGCCACTTTCGAGATTTGAAATTTCTTGTTTTCTTTTGAAAGTTGAACGGGTATATGCTTGAAAACGTTCAAGATGCGCGTTTGCTCCAGTCCGTCGGCATATTTCCTGACATCTTCCTGATAGTCGAGAATGAGTTGCCGTTGCATGTTGAGTGTTTTCTCGAAAGTGCCTTTTTCGATGTAATGTGCCACGATTTTCGGCATCCCGCCTAAAACGCAATAGTCTTTAAACAAATCGCCGAAAACTTTCATTTCCAAGTCGCTGAAAGGTTTCAGATTTTGCATGTGCTCAAGCATTTCGTCAATAGTTTCTTGGCCATATCCTTTTGCCCACAGGAATTCCTCGAAATCGAGAGAGTGCATGTTGTAATCGGTTTTGTAGCCGACACTTACGCTTTCTATTCTTTTGTAATTGATTCCGAGTAGTGAGCCGCTGCAAATGATATCGAAACGGCCATCTTCTTTGAAAAATTTCAGCGATGTGGCTATTTCGGGGTATTCTTGAATTTCATCGAAAATGATTAAGGTCTGATTCTCAATGAATTTCATCTTCGTGTCGATGTATGAAATGTTCTTGATGATGGCTTGTGCGGAATAACCGTCTTTCGTTATGGTTCGGAAAATCTCATCGGTGACAAAGTTGATATATATGACGTTTTTGTAGTTCTCCTTTGCGAAATTCAGTATGGATGCGGTTTTCCCAATTTGTCTTGCCCCTTTCACAATCAATGGGAATTTTTCGTCACTTGTTTTCCAGTTTTTCAGATAATCGTCTATTTTTCTTTTCAAATACATGATATTCTGATTTTTATGTTTTTGTGTGAATGTTTTTTGCGCTGCAAATATATGTTTTTTTTACAAAAAGATGAGGGAATTATTGTATATATTTTACAAAAAGATGAGGGAATTGTAGCGTGATTTATACAAAAAGATGAGGGAATTGATGCTGGAATTTGATTTTACTTTATATGAATCTTTTTTTTGTACTTTTGCACACTCAAGAAATGTAGAGGTCTTTTCTGTTTAATGAATTGTAATTTAATGTTTTAGAGTTATGGAAAAAGCAAAATTAAAGCAGGAGATTGTTGCGTATCTCTATTTGGTGTTAGGTTCGTTGCTGTTTGCAGTGGGCGATGTGATGTTTGTGAATCCTTACCATTTGGCGCCTGGTGGTGTTTATGGTCTTGCTAACGTGTTCAATGCCATGTGGGGATGGAAGATTTCTCTGGCTGGCATCTGCATGGATATTCCGTTGCTTATCATTGGAACTATCATACTTGGTCCTAAGTTTGGAATCAAAACGATCATTTCGGTCATCTTGATACCCTTGTTCACCTTTATTCTTGAAACATGGTGGGGCTATGCTCCTGTCATTCACGATGGTGCTTTCTTCGATGCTGCTGCTCAGTCATCCTTGTTCTTCATGGAAGGCGATGTGCAACGCTTTTTCATGCCCGACTTCTTCTTGAATACGGTCGTTTCGGGTCTTATCTATGGCTTGGCCATTGGTGTCATCTTCCGTTCGGGTGCCACTTCTGGCGGCTCTGACATCATCTCTATGATTATCCACAAATATACTAAGATAAGTCTTGGAACTCTTGTGTTGATTGTTGACAGCCTCATTTCGCTGACTACACTCATCGCTTTTGAGGATTTCCGTTTGCCTATCTATTCCATCATTCTCATCTTTATCGAGAGCAAGATTATCGACCTCGTGGTGGAAGGCGTGAAGAGCTACAAGACAGCATTTATCGTTACTGATGAAATTGATGCAGTCCGTAATTTCATCATCAAGGACCTTGACCGCAGCGGTACCGTTTTCGCTGGCAGTGGTCTTTATCAAGGCGCCGAGCGCAAGATGATTTATGTCACCTTGAACCGTTCCGATTTGGTGAAACTGAAGGCGAACCTTCGTTTCCTCGACCCGAATGCTTTTGTCAATGTGATTGAGAGTTCCGAAATCATGGGCAATGGCTTCAAGGCCTTGCCTACGGAATAAGGGATTAAGGTTTCTCCTTTCATCAAAACAAAAAAGCAGCCCTTCCGGACTGCTTTTTTTGTTTCCATATTGAGTGAATCAGATTTTCTCTCTCAGCATTTGCATGGCTTTCTGCAAGCCGTCGGCATTGCGACCACCGGCCACGCAGAGGGTCTTCTGTCCGCCGCCACCGCCTTGGATTTCCTTGGCGACTTCGCGGATGGCCTTGGTGGCATCCAAGCCTTTCGCATCGGCGTAGGCCTCGGGCAGCATGAAGCAGAGCGATGGCTTGCCTTCGCTAATGGAACCGAGGATGGCGATGGTGCTTTCGTTATTTTGCTTGAGCATCAAGGCGATGTTGCGCAGCTGGTCGCCATTCACGTTCAGCGTGTCGATGATAAGGCGGCAGCCTTCGTGTTCGACGGTCTTGTCGGCGAGTTTCTCGGCGATGGCTTGAGCCTTTTCCTGCATCAGGTGTTCGACTTCTTTCTTCAGGGCAGAGTTCTGTTCCGAAAGCGACTCGACGCCCTTCACGATATCGGGCGACTTCACAGTCTCGCGGATGCGGCCGATGAGGTCGAGGTTCTCGTCGAGGTATTGCTCGACGGCTTCGCCGGTGATGGCTTCGATGCGGCGGATGCCGGCAGCGATGGCACCTTCGGTGACGATCTTGAACATGCCGATGTTGCCTGTTGCCGAGGTGTGGACACCACCGCAGAGTTCCATCGAGTAGTTCTTGTCGAAGATGACGATACGCACCTTGTCGCCATATTTCTCGCCAAAGAGGGCAGTGGCACCCATGGCTTTGGCTTCGTCAACTGGGACGTCAACCATGGTGACGTTCGGTATGTTCTCCCTGATTTTCTGGTTGACAATCTTTTCCACTTGGCGGATTTCTTCGGGAGTCATCTTGGCGAAATGGCTGAAGTCGAAGCGCAGACGCTGGTCGTCAACCAACGAGCCCTTCTGTTCCACATGATTGCCTAACACTTGGCGCAAGGCGGCATGCATGAGGTGGGTGGCGCTGTGGTTGTTGGCGATGCGCTGACGGCGTTCGCGGTCGATGGTAGCCGTGAAACTGTCTTCAGGGTTCTGAGGCAGCTGCTCGGTGATATGGATGACAAGGTTGTTTTCCTTGACGGTGTTCAGTATCTGGATGGTCTCGTTTTCCGAAACCAGCACGCCGGTGTCGCCCACCTGACCGCCCATTTCGGCATAGAAAGGCGTGCGGTCGAGGACGATTTCGAAGTGGGTCTTCTTCTTGGCCACCACCTCGCGGAAACGGAGGATGTGGCTCTCGCATTGGGTCTCGGTGTAGCCCACGAACTCGGTAGGCTTCTCAGTCTCGGTCACTATCACCCAGTCGCCGTTGGCTTTCTCGGCGGCCTTGCGCGAGCGGTTCTTCTGTTCGTCGAGGTTGGCCTTGAAGCCGTCCATATCGACGTTGAGGCCTTTCTCGTTGGCCATGAGTTGGGTGAGGTCGATAGGGAAGCCGTAAGTGTCGAACAGCTCGAAGGCGAAGTTGCCGTCGATGCCTTGGCCAGGATGTTGCTCGATGTAGCCTTCAAAGCGCTTGATGCCTTGCGCGAGGGTGCGCAGGAACGAGGCTTCTTCTTCGCGGATGACCTTGCCGACGAGTTCTTGCTGTGCCTTGATTTCCGGATAGTTGTGTTCCATTTGGCCGACGAGGATAGGCAGCAGCTTGTGCACGAAAGGCTCGTCGAAGCCGAGGAAGGTGAAACCATAGCGCACGGCGCGACGCAGCACGCGGCGGATGACGTAGCCTGCTCCGTTGTTGGAAGGCAACTGTCCGTCGGCGATGGCGAAGCTGACGGCGCGCAAGTGGTCGGCGATGACGCGCATGGCGATGTCGGTCTTTTCGGCCTTGCCGTATTCGACGCCCGACATCTTGGCGAGTTCCTGAATCAAAGGCTGGAACACGTCGGTGTCGTAGTTCGAGGTCTTGCCTTGCAGCACACGCACGAGGCGTTCGAAGCCCATGCCGGTATCGACATGCTTGGCGGGCAACTCGACGAGTTGGCCGTTGGCCATGCGGTTGTATTGCATGAAAACGAGGTTCCAGATCTCGATGACTTGTGGGTCGTCTTTGTTGACGAGGTCGCGGCCGGCAATCTTCTGACGCTCGGCTTCAGGACGCAGGTCAATATGGATTTCGGAGCAAGGACCGCACGGACCGGTCTCGCCCATCTCCCAGAAGTTGTCGTGCTTGTTGCCGTAGATGATGCGGTCTTCGCTGACGTGCTCCATCCAGTAGCCGTAGGCTTCCATGTCGGCAGGTTGTCCGTCTTTCTCGTCGCCGCCGAACACGGTGACATAGAGCTTGTCCTTGTCGATCTTTACCACCTCGGTGAGGTATTCCCAAGCGTAGGCAATGGCTTCTTTCTTGAAATAGTCGCCAAAACTCCAGTTGCCGAGCATCTCGAACATGGTGTGGTGGTAGGTGTCGTGGCCCACTTCCTCAAGGTCGTTGTGCTTGCCCGAAACACGGAGACATTTCTGCGTGTCGGAAGCACGGTTCCATTTGGCAGGTTGGTTGCCCAGGAAGATGTCCTTGAATTGGTTCATGCCCGCATTGGTGAACATGAGGGTAGGGTCGTTTTTCACAACGATGGGAGCCGAAGGAACGATGGCGTGTTCCTTTGAACGGAAAAACTCCAAGAAACTGTTTCTGATTTCGTATGCGTTCATTTCTATATGTTGTATTTGTTATTCCAAAATTGAAGTAAATAGATACCTTATTAAAAAAGTCTGCAAAAGTACGATTATTTGGCCGAATTCTGTAATTTTGCGCAATAGAATTTGTCATGCCTCGTTTATTACAGGTTAAAATAGACAAAAAATGGCGAAACAGAAGTACATATTTAACCCTAAGACGCTCGCTTTTGAAGTGTTCCAGATCTCGACGGCGAGAAAGGTGGGCCGCATTGTGCTCGTCTCTTTGTCGGTGATTGGTATGGCTTTCCTTTTTGCAATCTTGCTTTTCGCCTTGTTCAAGTCGCCTCAAGAGAAGATCCAGGCTCGCGAATTGGAATACATGAAGCTGCAATACGATATCCTGAACGACAGAATGGACTTGTATGAGGCTGAACTGGCCGATTTGGAGCAACGTGACAATAACGTATATCGTGTGATCTTTGATGCTGAGCCTATCACAAGCGTTAAGCGTAGAATGGGCTTGGCGAATGTCAACCGCTATGCCAATCTGGAGGGCTATCGTAATTCTGAAAAGGTGATTGCCGCATCGAAGAAGTTGGATATGATTGCAAGCCAACTCTATTATCAGTCAATCTCTTACGATGAAGTGTTCGAGATGGCGCGCAACAAGGAGGAAATGCTTGCCAGCATTCCTGCCATCATGCCTATGAGAGTCAACGACATAAAGTATATCTCTTCGTTTTTTGGCTATCGTCCTGACCCAATCTATAACATCGCAAAATTCCATAGCGGTATTGATTTTTCGACTAATCTGAATGCCGAAATCTATGCTACGGGCGATGGTGTCGTGGATATCGACAAGACGCAATGGGGTTATGGCAATATGGTGACTATCGACCATGGTTATGGCTACAAGTCGATGTATGCCCACCTCAACCGCTTCGCCGTAAAGAAAGGCCAAAAAGTGAAGCGCGGGCAGCTGATTGGCTATGCCGGAACGACGGGCAAATCGACGGGCATCCACTTGCATTACGAACTGCGTAAAGACGATGTGCCGATTGACCCGATTCACTTCTTCTTCAACGACTTGACTCCCGAACAATACGAACAGATTCTCGAACAGTCAACCTTGCCGACAAAAACAATGGACTAAACTATGGAAGAGACTAAAACCACAGGAAAATTTTATTACAGCATCGGAGAAGTGGCCGATATGTTTGGCGTAAATACCTCAATGATACGCTATTGGGAAAAGGAATTCGATGTGTTGCGTCCACGGAAGAACAAGAAAGGCAACCGGCTTTTCACCGAGCGCGACGTGCGTTATGTGCATGTCATCTATCATCTGTTGAAGGTGAAGGGTTACACTTTGGCTGGTGCAAAATTGGCTCTGAAAGAGAAATTCAGCGACTACGAGGAACGTATCATCATGCTCGAAACCCTCGAAAACACGCGCAATTTCCTACTCGATTTGGATAAGACGCTTGCCGAAAAGGGGAAAGCCATTAAGGCTTAGTCCTCAACCAAATCTCTCGATTTCATATAGTTTCTCCACTTCTCCAACACCTGGACCATGTCGTCGGGGAGTTCGGAAGTGAACATCATTTGCTTGCCTGTTGTCGGGTGAACAAATCCCAGCTCCTTGGCGTGCAGCGAGTGGCGAGGGATAATCTTGAAGCAGTTGTCGATGAATTGCTTGTATTTCGAGAAGGTGGTACCTTTCAGAATCATGTCGCCGCCATACATGGCATCGTTGAACAGCGGGTGTCCGATGTATTGCGAGTGGACGCGGATCTGGTGGGTGCGTCCCGTCTCGAGCCTGTATTCGTTCAGCGTGACGTAGCCGAAGCGCTCCAGCACCTTCCAGTGGGTGATGGCGTCTTTGCCTTGGTTGCCTTCGGGATAGACGGCCATCTTGCGGCGGTCGTTGGCGCTGCGCCCGATGTTGCCTTCGATGATGCCTTGGTCCTCAGCAAAATCGCCCCACACCAAGGCGTAGTAACGGCGGTGGATGCTGTGCTCGAAGAACTGATGGGCGAGGATGGCTTGCGCGGTCTCGTTCTTGGCCACAATCATCAATCCGGTGGTGTCCTTGTCGATACGGTGCACGAGATAGCCGAACTTGTTTTCCACATTCTGGTGGGTCTGCTCGAAGTGATAGGCCAAGCCGTTGAGCAAGGTGCCGTCGAAGTTGCCGTGGCCGGGGTGAACCACCAAGCCGGCTTGCTTGTTGACGACAATCACATCGTCGTCTTCATAGACGATGTTGAGCGGAATCTGCTGCGGCTTGATGTCGGTGTCGCGTGGCGGATAGCTGAACACGATGGAAATCACGTCGTTGGGCTTCACCTTGTAGTTTTGCTTCACCGCCTTCTCGTTCACCAAGATGTTGCCAGCCTTGGCAGCGTTCTGCACGCGGTTGCGCGAGATGTTCTGTATGTGGTTGGTCAGGAAGGTGTCTATGCGTTCCATCTGCTGGCCTTTATCGACCACGATGCGGATGTGTTCAAAGAGTTCGTTGCCTTCTTCTTCGGCAAGGTCGTTTTCAAGGGTGTCGTCGAAATCTTGGCTCATTTGCTGATGATGAATTTTTGGGTGAAAACTTGTCCGTCGGTGGTGGTGACGCTGATGAAATACATTCCGTTATTGAAGTTGGCGACCAGAATCTCTTCTTCGAAACTGCTTTGATATACTCGTTTGCCCGTCAAGTCATAAATGCTGATTTGGCTGGCTTGATTGCTCTCCAATCCGTTGATGTGCAGCACATCGCTTGCGGGATTAGGATAGAGTTCCATTTGTCTTGCTTCTGTTTCCTCGAGGCCGATGTAATATGATTTTCCTACGACGGGGCGAATCATCAAGGTGCCTTTCGTCTGGCTGGGCATCCATGCGCCGTTCACGTTGTAGAAACAATATTGGCTGTTGTCGTTGGTGGCATCGAAGCCGATGTTGATAAGGCCGTTGCTTTGCTGCACCAATCCGATATAGAACGTGCCACTTAGGGTGGGGCTGCTGTCGAATTTGTAATAGGTGAAACGGTAGGGTTGGCCTTCGTCCCATTCGGGGCGTTGGTTCGGGAAACGGTAGATTTCGTCGCCTGGCTTGCCGTTTTGGTCTTTCCAGATGACAATGTCGAAATACTTCATGTTGGCATCGTTCAGCGTGCGGTTGAAGAGCAGTTGCACACCATAGATCTTTTCGGGTTGGGCCATGTCGAAACGCATGGCGAATTGTCCGTTGGCAGGTTCCACGCCATAACCCATCTCAGGAATGCCGTCGTCGTAGGCGTAGTAGTTGTAGAATCCTTGACGATACACCATCGAATCAACCAAAGGCGGGTTGCAGGTCGAGTCGTAAATGTAGTGCTTGATGAGGTATGAAGCGCTGTCAATCAGAGGGTCGAGGGCGAAGAGCTGACCGACAAACGGACAGGCTGGCGACTCGCCCGAAGTGGGGCAGTTGAGGAAACCCGACTGCAGATAAGGATTGATTTCAACGGTATGGAGATGACGCTCGTAGTATTGGCTGCCGCCGATTTGCTCCACACTATAATAATAGGTGGCTTGGTGTGTCTCCTTGTCGAGGTTGGTCACATCAAGTGCCAGTTGCTCTTTGATGAACGAACTGGGGTTGATGCGGTATTGGCTATAAGGAACGGCTAGGTAGCGGTTGATGAAACTCGGCCTTTGGCCCGAGAAGGTCAGCATAGGATAGCTGGGGTCGGCAACGGTGCGGTTGAGATCGAGATACACCAAGTCGATGTTCCAGTTGTCTTCGTTGCCTCGGTTGCTGGGCAGCGACGAGCTGACGATGCTGGCGTAGTTGTAGAAGCGGAAATAGAAGCAGTCCTTGAAATATTGCAAGTCGTTGATGGGTATCATCACTTGCTTGAAACTCTGGTTGTTGTTTTCGGCCATGAAGGACTCAAGGTCTTGCCCGGGAACGCTCCAGATGTGATGCCAAGTGGTGTCGGCCACGGTGATGAACACCGAGTCGCAGGGAATGGCAATGCTGCCAGCCGTGATGCGGGTGAGCGTGTCGGCGACGATGTAGAACATGTTGGGGTTGCATCCGCCAAAAGCCCAAATGGTGTCGTGAGGAAAGAGCGTATCGACTTGCATGTGGTCGAATATCTCGGCCATGCTGAAGTTGTTGTATTCGATGTATTGGAACTCTTGGCGGTCGGTGGTGGTACCGAATTCGAGCACGAGCGAGTCTTGCGACTCGGGCTTGTTGCCGTTGCCTTGCGGTTGGTAGCAGAAACTGAAATACAGCGAGTCGGCTGGGGTGAGGGCGCGTGGTGTAGGCTCGAAGATGGAGTCGAGACGGATGCGGGCCGAGGTGAGATACTCGGCAACGAAGGCATTGCTGATGGCGTATTCATACACACGGCCGTGGGCGTCGAGGACGTCGAAGGTGGCGCAGTTGCGGTTGGGGGCCTCGAAGGGGAAACCATCGTTCACCAAAACATTGTTGTCGGTCCATTTCGTCGGGTTGGGATAGACTGCCGAATGGGCGAAGTCGTCGAAGAAGGGCAAGGTGATGGCTTGCGCGTTTCTTTGCGCCTTATTGCCTGGTTCGCGTTGTATGCCGGTCAATATTTCTTGTGCCATTGCGCTTCCTGAGACAATGGTCAAGGCGAGCGCTAATTGTAATATCTTAAAATTCGTCTTCATATTCATAGTCAGTTGTTTCGATGGTCTCGGGTTCGATGGAGTCGGTCTCTATGGGTTCTGGTTTGTTGTTGACAGAGTCTTCGCGCATCAGGTTGCGGAACTCCTTGTCGAAGTCGAAGGTCTTTTGCGAATGGAACCAAAGGTTGACGTAAGAGCCTAACTCGATGAGTCCTGAACTTGGTCCGGGGGTCATGCGTATGATACGTTGGTATTGCAGGCTGTCGTTGTCTTCGTAATTGACATTGCCGAGGTTGAGTCCGGCAAGGTTGAGCAGGTGCTTGGCTTCTTCGGCGGGTTTGCCGATAAGGTTGGGCACTTTCACCTTCGTCAGTTCTTGGCCTTTGCCGACATGGAGCACGATTTTGCTGCCTTTTACGAGTTCGGTCTCTGGCTTGATGATGGAACCATTGTAGTATTGCTCGATGATGGCGTTCTTGGCGAAATAGTCTTCATATTCAAGACGATCCACTTCGAGTCCTTTGGCATAAAGTTGCCCGATGGCTTGCCGAAGCGAGACGTTCTTCAGGTTGGGCATGGTGGTCATCTCGGGTGTCTCGGCCACGATGATGTAATACACGTTGCGTCCCTTCTTGATTTTCGAACCTGGCAACGGGTCTTGCTGCACGATCGAACCGGGCTCTTGTCCCTTCGGATATACGCTGTCAATCAAGATGAAATTGAAGTCGCCGGCATAGTCGTGCTCCACTTCGTGATAGTCCAAGCCGATGAAACAGGGCATGGTATAGACTTTGTCGTGGCGTGTATAGACCTTGAGCATCCTAAATGCAAACCATAAAAGGACGAAAAACAGTACGATAATGATAATTAGGTTGACGTAAAATTTCTTTTGCTTCAAAAAGGAAAATCTACCCATACTTTGTGTATTTTAGCGGCGTTATTACAACGCATTTTTTAGCGTATTATTGTTAGCAATTTTAAACCGACAAAAGTAGGAAAAAAATATGAAAAACGTAGCAATTATCTGTGGCGGTGATTCCGGTGAGTTTGAAATCTCCGTCAATAGCGCCCATGTGGTGAAGAAAAACTTGAATCCTGAGAAGTATCTGTCTTATATTCTGGTAGTTTCGAAGAAAGGCTGGTATGGTCTTCTTGACGATGGAACGAAGGTAGATGTCGATAAAAACGATTTCTCCATCTGCGTCGATGGCAAGAAGGTGAAGTTCGATGTGGCTTTCAATGCCGTTCACGGCGTGCCGGGCGAGAATGGTCCGCTGTCGGGCTATCTCGAACTGATGGGCATCCCTTGCACTTCGTCCGACTTGACCACTTGCGCCTTGACGTTCCACAAGGATTTCTGCAAGCGCGTGGTGGCATCTTACGATGTCAATGTGTCGCCTTCGGTCTTGGTCAACGAGGGTGAGGGTTATGATGCGGATGAAATCGTTGAGGAGCTGGGGTTGCCTTTGTTCATCAAGCCGACTTGCAACGGCTCGAGCGTGGGCGTGTCGAAGGTGAAGACGGTGGAAGAGTTTGTCCCAGCCATGGAAAAGGCAATGGCGGCTGGCGGTCAGGTGATGTGCGAGAAGTTTGTCAAAGGCCGCGAGTTCGGCTGTGGTGCCATGAAATACGATGGCAAGATGATGGTTTTCCCGCTGACCGAAATTTGCAGCAAGAACGAATTCTTCGATTATGAGGCGAAATATACCGCTGGAAAGTGCGACGAAATAACGCCTGCCGAAGTCGATGAGGAAATCGAAATCGAAATCAAGGCGACGACGGCCATGCTGTACGACAGACTTGAATGTAAGGGCTTTGTCCGCATGGACTACATCGTCAGCGACGAAGGCGTTTTCTTCATCGAAGCCAACATCGTCCCGGGCATGTCGGAAGCCAGCATCATTCCGGCTCAGGCACGTTGCTTCGGCTTGACACTCGACCGCTTGTTCGATATGGCCATCGAGAATGTGCTGAAATAATCCTTATAGGTAAGTTTGGATTGGAACAAAAAAAACGGAATCTCGACCGAGGTTCCGTTTTTTATGATGCTTTTATGCCGATTTACACCGTGAGGATGTCTTGCGACTTGAGTTCTACCAAGTCGTCAATCTTCTTGATGTACTTGTCGGTGAGTTTCTGGATTTCTTCCTGGAGTTGCTTCGATTCGTCTTCAGAGATGGTGTCTTTCTCCAGTTTCTTGGCGTCGTCGTTGGCGTTGCGGCGGATGCCACGGATGGCAACCTTGGCGTCTTCGGCAGCGGTCTTGGTGCGCTTCACGAGTTCCTTACGGCGTTCCTCGGTGAGGGCTGGGACAGCGATACGAAGGATTTCGCCGTTGTTCATCGGGTTGAAGCCCAAGTTGGCGTTCAAGATGGCCTTGGCGATATTGTTGAGTGCGCTCTTGTCGAAAGGCTGGACCACAATCATGCGGGCATCCACGCAGCCGATGTTGGCGGTCTGCTCGATGGGAACGGTGGTGCCGTAATATTCAACCATAACGCCGTTCAGCATGGCTGGACTGGCTTTTCCTGCTCTAATGCCCTGAAACTCATGCTCCATGTGCTTGATGGTGTTGTCCATGCTTTCAGCGGCTTCGTCTAATACAAATTGAGAATCTTCTGTCATATACTTTCGAAATTAGGCTGCAAAAATAGATATTTTTCGTTTTTCTCCGTTATTGTGCTCTCGTTTTAATTCAAAGGTTCGTACAAACCCGTCAAAACTGGGCTTCTTTTCGTGGTGTGATATCCGATTTTGTTGACGATCAAAGGCTTCTTGTCTTGGTTCCAGAGGAAGGTCTTGATGTAGGTGTCTTGCATCGGGAGGGCTTCGCTGAAGACGATGGCGTCGGCAATCACGTTGTCGCCAGGCAGCAGGGCGCATCCTTCGAGGTCGGAACTGTGCCAATAGAGCAACGAGTCGGTTGTGGCTTCGTGCAACTCGATGACCATGGTGCATCTCGCCAGCGTGTCGGCATGATGGATGTTGGCCACCACGCCCAAAGCCTCAATGTCGGTGTCGAGCGAGTCGCATGGAATCACAAAGTTCTTGCTCCATTCTTGACCTTCAACATAACCGAATGCGGCTTCGTTCAAGTCGGTGAGCAGATAGACGCTATTCTCGCAAGACTGTTTGCTGAGCGTTAGGTAACGTGATGTGAACCAGTCTTTTGTGTAAACAAGATAAGGATATTTTCCTACGGCTGTCGTTTCCCAGATGGGGGGCGAATAGTCGGTCCAGCCAAAGCCGAGCATGGGCTTTTCGCCGTTGTCGTGGAGCCATTGGTTGAATTCGCCAAGCCGGTTGTCGCGGTTGAAGACGACGCGGTCTTTCACTTCGGTCTGGTCTTGGTAGAACTCGGCGGCTCCCACAATCTCTTCGCGTGTGGCGAACTGAATCTGGTCGCCATATTTCTTTTGGTCTTCTTGCATCTTGACGGCAATCTGGTCGAAGCCTTGTTCATACATCAGCTCGTAGTGCTTTCGTGTGGTTATCAGCGAACTGGCTCCGACGAAAAGCAGGACCGCGATAATCATGATGGTTTGCGAGATGTTGGTCGTGCTGTTCTTGAAGAACGAGAATGCAACGATGACGAGGAAAGGATAGCTGAAAATCAACGTGCTGTGCTGGATGATAGGCTCGCGCAGGATGGAATAGACAAATGCTATGGCGAAGATGATGACAAACCAAGCCAAGCCTACCCAACGTAATGGGTTGTTGCGCTTGTCGAAACGGCCCAGAATGAAAGGCAGGATGATGATGATGCCGACGGCAAACATGAACAGGCTGGAGTAGTTCATCGTGTATTTTACGAAATCGATAAGGAAGGTCGATTTTGGTGCGGCCAGCCATCCTCCAATGCTGCCGCTGACGAAGAGCTGCTGATAGAAGATGGGTAGGGTAGGAGCAAACAATACTACTGCTGCTAATCCGCTAATCCAGTAGGCTTTGCGTCGTTCTTTGGGAAGGAAAAACAAACCCGTCAGGAAGATGAGTCCGGCTTGCGCGATGGAGAAATACTGTATCAGCGAACAAGCCCATGCCGAGAGCGCAAATCCGACGTAAACGCCCGTCTTGGGTCTCTTGATTCCGAAGACGATTTTATACCAGAAAAAGGCCATCAGCAGGACGAAGAACAAGCCTGGGGCATAGGGCCGTGCCAACTGGCTGTAGAATACGGTGAACTGGCTGACAGCAAAGAAGGCTGCCGAAAGCAAACCGACTTTGCTGTTAAACCATTGTCGTCCAATCCAATAGATAAGGTAGATGGAGGCGATGCCCATCAGCGCAAAAGGCAGCTTGACCCAGAATTCGTTCCATCCGAACAGTTTCACCCAAAAGAGCAGAAATGCCTGAACGCCAACAGGATGACTGTCGGTGAGAATGCCTTGCTCGATGAAATCGTGGAGGTTGGTGAATCCGGTGCGCGACAAGGCGCTGAATTCGTCGTGCATGAATGGCACCTGGCCCAGTTTCCATAGGCGCAGCACCGCCGCCACCACCATAATGACACCCAGGATGATGTAATCAACGTTGCGACTGGCTTTAATGCGCGTTTTGCGTAGATGGTGTCTCCTTAACTTCCTGCTTTTCACTTTTCCACTTTCCACTTT
>JAKSMV010000003.1 GCA_024400425.1 Bacteroidales bacterium | reverse complement strand
GACTTCTGGACAAATTGATTATTAGCTCACTGAGCTTGTCGAAGTGAGATTTTGAAATGGAATATAAAACTATGCTTCGACAGGATCAGCAAGCGGAAACAATTCAACAAATCGAAGATTCAACGTAGTTAAATAAACAACTAAACAATTCAACAACAATGAGATCAGTAATAAAAAACTTAATCAGTATCATAAGACGTTTCAAAGTGGCGTCAGTGCTTAACATTCTCGGCTTGTCCGTGGCTTTGGCGGCTTTCATAATCATTATGATGCAGGTGGTTTTCGACCGCACTTACGACACCTCTTACCCAAATTCAGATTGTATCTGTCTGGTTGAGAGTGAATTTGAAGGCTGTGTCTATGGCCTCAGTTCCGACAACGCTTTTCAGGTTCTGACCGCTTCGTCAAGTCATATAAAAGAGTCGGTTCTCTTGCAACCGAATTTTTTTGGAGGGAAAGATGTCTTTTCAATTGATGAAGGAAAAACTTTCGATTTCTCTGAGATTCATACCATTGCCACTAACGGATTGGCTTCGGTTTTTGGAATGGAAGCCGTTGAAGGCAATTTGTGTGTTAAAGAAAACAGTTTTTCGACCATTATTCCCGAAACTATGGCAAAGCGTATGTTTGGAGAAGAAAGTTCCATTGGTAAAACCTTGGTGATGAAGGGTGATAGTGCTAATATAAATTATACAATTACAGGTGTTTACAAGGATATTCCAAGCAACTGTTCTTTGGAAAATGCCGTTTACACATTTGAAAAAAGTCCTTTTGTTGAAAATTGGGGTATGAATTTCTTGGGCTATGTTCTTTTTGATAATCCTGAGTCAATAAATGAAGTCGATTCCGTTTTCAATAACAGTCAGCAATGGAAGGACATTACAAATGAATTGGGAATGGATTCTTACCGAATGTACCTGAAACCTATCGGACAAATTCATTTTGACGAACCGATTCAGTTTGATTTTATGAAACGGGCTAACAAATCCATGGTCAATGTACTTTTTGCCGTGGCATTTGTCTTGCTCGTCATTGCTGGAATTAACTATCTGAATTACAGCGTTGCAATGACGCCTGTGCGCATCAAAAGCATTAATTTGCAAAAGGTTTATGGCAATTCAAATTCCGTTTTGAGGATTTCGCTTATCCTTGAGGCAGTGTTGGTTTGCATCTTTGCCTTCGCGTTAGCCTTGCTTTTGGTTTTTCTGTTTTCAAAGTCACCTTTGGCTTCGCTGTTGGAGGCGGATATGCGTTTTTCAAATCATAAGACATTGATTTTCAGTGCTGCGCTGTTGTCGGTTTTGTTAGGCACTTTGGCTGGACTGTATCCTGCTTTCTATATGACTTCGTTTGCACCAGCCTTTGTGCTTGAAGGAAATTTCGGCCTTTCAAAATCGGGGAAAATGCTCCGTAATGTTTTGCTTACCGTTCAGTTTGTCGCGTCTTTCGTACTGATTATCACGGCCGTATTTATGTTCAGGCAAAACAATTACATGATGAAAACCGACCTTGGATTCCAGCACGATGTCTTGATTACGGCGAAGACGAACAGCACAATCAATCAAAAGGAAGAAGCGTTTGTAAATCAGTTGAAGGCGAATCATGCTATTGTGGATGTCGCCAATTCGCTTTTTCTGTTGTCAGGTACGGATAATTTTCCTACAAATGGAAATGTATATCATGGCAAACAGATAATTTTCAATTACTTGCCTATTGATATAAATTATTTGGAAGTGATGGGAATTGAGATTACGGAAGGTAGAAATTTTATGGAAAGTGACAAAGGCTCTTATTCGTTGATTTTCAATGAAAAAGCGAGGAAGCAATTTGATTTGCAATTGAATGATGATTTGAATGGCGGAAAGATTATCGGTTTTGTTTCGGATGTGAAATTTATGTCGCTTCGCAATTCCGTCGAACCAATGGCTTTTGGAGTGTACGGGCTGACAGGTATTGATTCCAAAGGACCGTATAACATCATTCGTGTGCGCGAAGGCAGCGATTTGTTTGCGGCAATGGATTTCGTGAAGCAGACCTTGAATGATTTCGATCCTGGTTATCAGTTCGATGTACGTTTTTATGACGATGTGATTAATGGCATGTATGAAAAGGAAATGCGTCTTAACAAGCAAATCACTTTGTTCAGCATTATCGCCATTCTGATTTCGATTGCGGGCGTGTTTGGTCTGGTGATTTTCGACAGTGCCTATCGAAGAAAGGAAATCGCTGTAAGAAAAGTGTTTGGCTCGACGACGAATCAGATTTTCACCTTATTCAATAAGACTTATATGGGTGTGGTTGTCATCAGTTTCGCCATCGCGGTACCTGTTGCGGTTCTCATATTGAAAAAATGGTTGGAGAATTTCGCTTATCATATCGGTCTGAGTTGGTGGGTTTTTGTTCTGGCGTTCGTCGGTGTCAGCCTTGTGACCATTGCCACCGTGACTTTTCAGAATTACCGCGCGGCAAACATGAATCCGGCGGAGGCGCTAAAGAAAGAGTAAACGGCGAAGCCATGAGGTCACGAGGTCACGGGATCACGAGAGCACGAGAGCCGCACACATCTCGCAATCCCGCGACCCCGAAGCCCCGAAGCCTCGCAATCAAACAAATAAACAATTAAACAACAAACAAATAAACACTAAACATCATGCGTTCATTCATTAGATTCATTAGCCGAAACAAGCTCTACAGCGCCATCGAGGCGGTGGGCTTGAGCGTTTCTCTGGCTTTCGTCATCATCATTTTCTGCTTCGTGACTGAACAGATGAACATTCCGCGGGAAAATCCCGATTACAAAAATATCTACGCAATGGGCACAAACGAAAAACTTGCCATTTCGTATGGAACCAAGGATGCTTTGAAAGGTATTCCCGAAATTGAGGAACTCTCTCGGTTCCAGTCGTTTCAGAATACGATTGTCGAAGTCAAGGATTCGAAATTCAGGACAAATGTGCTTGCCTGCGATCGCGAGTATTTCGATTTGTTTCCTGCCAGATTCGTCAGTGGTGATGCCGATATGATTGACAATGAGCAATGTGCATTCGTCTCGCAAAAACTAGCGAACAGCATTGAAACGGACGAAGTCATCGGGACGAAACTCGTTATTGGCGACCAGGAATACATCATTGCAGGCGTGATTTCCGATTTCCAAAACACGCTGTTGCCCGATGATGATGTGGTGGTTGAAATTTCCAAGTTCATCTTGATGAAAACTGAAATTGAAAATCCGTTCCACTACTTTGGCGGGCCTTTCACTTTCGCGAAATTCAGCCCGAATGTCGATATGGAGTCAGTGAAAAGCAAAGTCGATGCTGCCTACGAAACGGCTTACGGAAACAGGTTTCACGATGCGTTTTTCGGGGAGTCGGCAATAGTGCGCTTAGACGAGGTGTATTTCTCAAGTTCTCAGGCATTCGGCTTGCGAAAAGGCGACAAGTCAATGATAAACAATCTGTTGGCTGTCGGTTTGCTGCTTTTGGTTTCGGCCATTATCAACTACATCAATCTGAATGTCGCCCTCACGGGAAAACGCGCCAAGGAAATGGCTTCGCGGCGTCTGGTCGGGGCGCAGAAAACTGACATTATCGGGAAATATCTTATCGAGTCGTTTGCGTTTACATTCGTGTGTTTCCTCATCGGTTTGGGACTCGCTTACCTGATTTTGCCCTTGATTAACCAATTGTTAGATGCATCGTTACCAATCCGCATTTCATTGTCGTTCAAATATTTATGCAGCTATCTGTTGATAATTTCCATAGTTTCTTTTTTGGCTGGCATTATGCCCGCACTGCTGATTTCGAAGGCGCGACCGATTGATGTGGTGAATGGAAAAGTCAGGCTGCATAACAAAATGTTTGCCTCGAAAATATTCATCGTCGTTCAGAATGTGATAACTATCGTGCTGATTTCTTTGGTGTTGACTATGGAATTGCAGATGCGTCATGTGCAAAACAGAGATGTGGGTTGCCGCACCAAGGATTTGTATTACCTGGATGCCAGTTTCACACTCGCCCCATCGCATCATAACGAGGCTTTGGCCAATGAGTTGCAGGCTTTGCCTTGCGTTTCGCGGTTTGGAACCACAACGGGCATTCCTACCGAAGTTCCAAATGCTGTGTATCTCGGCCATTTGAATGATGAGGAAGATAAAGAATTGGTTTATTTAATGATTTGCGACACGGCAGTCATGAATATGTTTGAGATACCGATTCTGAGTATTTTCGGCGATACGACGGTTCCTCAGGGTTGCTTTATGACGCAAAGCATGTTGGCCGGACTTACGGGTTTGCCCTACGGCGAAATCAATGTGGACACGATTGTGAAATGGCAGCAAGGCAATTTCGGCAACGAAATTTGCGGTGTCGTCGGCGATTTCTTGGTCAGCGATGTGCTGCATGCCACGAACGAAAGTTTTGGAATGGTCATGCTTTTAAAGACCAATTTCAGAAACGGTTTCCTTATGGAAATAAAAGGCGACCACAAGGAGGCGAAGGAAGTCATCGGCGCGTTGTATAAGAAATATGTCGAAGAAGCGAGAGGCCTATATATGGAGGCGGCATGCAATGATTTTGTGGATGTTATCATTCATCAATGTTTGGAAAAACCGCAACGCAGAATGCGCCTGATGGAACTTTTCATGCTCATTTCGGTCATTCTTTCCTTGCTGGGTTTGGTGGCCATGAGCACGCATTTCGCATCGGAGCGCGAAAAGACCATTGCCATCCGCAAGATTTTCGGCGGTACAATGGAAAGCGAAGTCCGCAAAAACCTGCGCGATTACGTTATCATCATTTTGATTGCCAACTTGATAGCCATTCCGATTGGCGTATGGCTTTGCGGAAAATATCTGGAAGATTTCGCCTATAGAATCGACCTTCATCCCTGGATATTCATCGTTACCGTATTGATTTCCTTCGCGATAGCCATTGGCTCAGTGTTGTGGCAAATCGTCTCGGTGGCAAAGGTCAATCCGGCGGAGGCGTTAAAGAAGGAGTAGAGAGCTAAGTTTTAAATCAATAATAAGTGTCTTTTATGTCAAGAATTAGAGAATTTGAGAATTTTATGGACGCAAACCTACTTGAAGTTGGTGCTTCGCACAAGAAAGAGAGAATTGTGCAATTGTCCGAATTTGGCTCTCAAATTCCAATGTGCGCTTGCGCACGGAACTTCAGTAGCACGCTGTCCGATTTCTTTAATTCTCAAATTCTTGAAAAAGAAAATAATAACTCAAATAAATAAACAACAAAACAATTCAACATCATGATTAACGTATCAAATTTAAGCAAGATCTTCCGCACGGAAGAAATCGAGACAACAGCCTTGAACGGCGTTTCATTTGAAATCAAGGACGGCGAATTTGTCGCCATCATGGGGCCTTCGGGCTGCGGCAAATCAACGCTGCTCAACATCCTCGGCCTTTTGGACAACCCGACGGAAGGCTCTTACGAACTTTTAGGCGAAGAAGTCGGAAAACTCAAGGAAAAGGACCGCACCAAGTTCCGCAAGGGCAACATCGGTTTCGTGTTCCAGAGTTTCAATCTGATTGACGAACTCGATGTGTATGAGAACATTGAACTGCCTTTGCGTTACATGAACATCGGCGCCGCCGAGCGCAAGGAAAGGGTGGCCGAAATGATGAAACGCATGAGCATCACGCATCGCGCCAAGCATTTCCCGCAGCAGCTTTCAGGCGGTCAGCAGCAGCGTGTGGCCATCGCCCGCGCCTGTGTCAGCAACCCGAAACTGATTCTCGCCGACGAGCCTACGGGTAACCTCGACTCGAAAAACGGCAGGGAGGTGATGAACCTGCTGAAGGAACTGAACGGCGAAGGCACCACCATCGTCATGGTGACGCACTCGCAGAAGGATGCCGCCATCGCCGACCGCATCATCAACCTGTTCGATGGACAGATTGTGAAGGATGTGGTTGATATGCTGTGATTTTTAATCAAAAGAGACGTAGCACGCTACGTCTCTACAGACGGAAAAAACGATGTCAAGCGATGAATTTTACAATGTTATTAATGGCAAACAGACTTGAAAATCATAGGATTTATGTGTGTTACAGCAAAAACTTACGTGTAATTGCGCAGCAAAAACTTACGTGTAATTGCGCAGCGAAAACTTACGTGTAATTGCGCAGCGAAAAAATTAGTGTAATTATGCAAGCAATTCCATACATTTGCAACGAATAAAACATGCTATGAACAAAGGGAAAATCTTAGTGGTCGATGACAACCAGGGCATTCGGGCTGCATTGAAGCTGTTGCTGCCACCGCATTTCGGGCAGGTGAAAATCATTGCTTCGCCCGCTTCTTTGGTTTCCGAGATGGAGACTTTCAAGCCTGAGGTAGTGCTGCTCGATATGAATTTTTACAGTGACATCAACACAGGCAACGAAGGTCTTTTTTGGACAACGGAAATCAAGCGCATGGCTCCGCTGACCGAAGTGGTGCTTTTTACGGCCTACGCCGACATCGCCTTGGCTGTGGAGGGTATGCGTCGCGGCGCTTTCGATTTTGTCGTGAAGCCTTGGGATAACGAGAAACTGCTTGCCACCTTGACCAATGCCTGCCAAAAGGCTTGCAAGTCATCTGCAAGACAAACAATATCAGAAGGAAAAACCGAAATGTTTTGGGGCGAAACGCAAGCCATGCAGACTATTCGTCATCATGTAGGCAAGATTGCGCCAACCGATGCAACGGTGCTGATTACCGGTGAAAACGGTACGGGAAAAGATGTCTTGGCCAAGGAAATCCACCATTTGAGTGCAAGAAGCAACCGCCAGATGGTTTGCGTTGATGCCGGTGCCATCACCGAGACTTTGTTTGAGAGCGAACTTTTCGGCCATGTCAAAGGCGCGTTCACCGATGCCCATGCCGACCATATCGGCAAGTTTGAACAAGCCAACGGCGGCACGCTTTTCCTTGACGAAATCGGTAACATTCCCTTGCATCTACAAGCGAAACTCTTGCGTGCCATCCAAAACAGGAGCGTCACGAAAGTCGGTGACAGCAAGGCAATTCCAATTGACATCCGTCTGATTTGCGCCACCAACATGGATCTTGAAACAATGGTCAAGGAAGGTCGTTTCCGCGAAGATTTGTATTATCGTATCAACACGATGCCGCTGCATTTGCCGCCATTGCGCGAAAGGAAAACTGACATTCTGCCTTTGGCGGAATTTTTCATCAGGCAATTCAACGAAAAATACCACCGCGACATTAAAGGTCTGAGCGAGCAGGGTAGGGAAGTGCTTGAAAACCAGCAATGGAGCGGCAACATCCGTGAGTTGCAGAATTGTATAGAAAAAGCAGTTATCCTTGCTGAAGGCAATTTGCTCACGCCAAATGATTTGCAGATCAAAACGAGTCCAAAGCCAGCTGAAATGTGTCCTCAGACCTTGGAAGAGATGGAAGAAAAGGCTGTCCGCGAAGCCATGGAAAGACACAACGGCAATCTGACCATGGTTGCAAAGTCGCTGAATATCAGTCGTCCGACATTGTATAGTAAACTAAAAAAATACGGCATCTGATGCGTGTCTGGCTTGTAATATTGATTGTTTTTGTGAGCATTGCAGTGACCGCTATTGTAACGGCCATCATTGTGCGTCGCAAGGACAGAAACAAGGTGGCTTACATGCTCGATGCCTTTGAAGACGACGAGATGAATTTCCGTTTTCAGGAAAATGGGAAATTCAACACGACCCTGAACCGAATGCGTTGGATATTGGAACGTAACCGCCAGCGCGACGAGCAGCAATCATGGATAAAACTTATCCGTGTGTTGACGCACGAAATCATGAATACGGTCAGTCCGATTGCTTCCTTGAGCGAGGCTTTGAGTCGCTCCGTCGATCATCCCGAAGAAACTCCGTTAGATGTCAAGGCTGGCTTGAAAACGATTTCTTCGTCTTCAAAAGACTTGATAAAATTTGTTGAATCATATCGCGCTTTAGCTGGCGTGTCGCGACCCATCAAGAAAGCCATCATGCTTGACGAACTGATGGAAAAAGTCATCAACTTGACTTCTGAACAATGCAGTGAAGCCAACACAAAATGCACTTACGCAGCACTTTCTGACGACATTATCCTTTATGCCGATGAAAGTCAGTTGTCGCAAATCATGGTGAATCTGATAAAAAACGCGGTGCAAGCCGAGGCAAGCCAAATCGATATTGAGGCGAGCATCAACGATGAGGAACAGGTGCGTATTGTGGTGAGCAACAACGGAAATCCTATCAGCCGCGAAAGTCAGGAACAGATTTTCGTGCCGTTTTTCACCACGAAACCCAACGGATCGGGCATCGGTCTCAGCATTTCACGCCAAATCATGAACCTCCACAACGGCTCTATTGATTTGCTACAAAGCACACCCGAAAAGACTGTGTTTGAGTTGATGTTTAGGTAAACTACAACTGAAATATTATAACAAAAGTAGGGAGGAAGCCTTAGCTTTCTCCCTACTAAATTATTGATTGAAACAACCTTACAGTTGTGGGCCTGCGCTTACGAGAGCCTTGCCGGCTTCGTTGGTGGTGTATTTCTCAAAATTCTTGATGAAACGGCCAGCGAGGTCTTTTGCCTTTTCTTCCCAAACGCTCTTGTCGGCGTAGGTGTCGCGTGGGTCGAGAATCTTCGGGTCAACACCTGGCAGTGAGGTTGGCACTTCAAAGTTGAAAGTAGGAATGGTCTTGGTCTCAGCCTTGAGGATGCTGCCGTCAAGGATGGCATCGATGATGCCGCGTGTGTCGCGGATGGAGATACGCTTGCCGGTGCCGTTCCAGCCTGTGTTCACCAAGTAAGCCTTAGCGCCCGACTTTTCCATCTTGCGGACGAGTTCCTCACCATATTTGGTTGGATGCAGTTCAAGGAATGCTTGACCGAAGCAAGCCGAGAAAGTAGGTGTTGGTTCGGTGATGCCGCGCTCGGTACCAGCCAGTTTGGCGGTGAAGCCGGAGAGGAAATAATATTTGGTCTGCTCAGGAGTGAGGATGCTGACAGGTGGCAACACGCCGAAAGCATCGGCACTGAGGAAGATGACGTTCTTGGCATCCGGGCCAGCCGAAACCGGACGGACAATCTTTTCGATGTGGTCGATAGGATAGCTGACGCGGGTGTTTTCGGTCACACTCTTGTCGGCGAAATCAATCTTGCCTTCTGAATCCACAGTGACGTTTTCCAGCAAGGCATTGCGTTTGATGGCGTTGTAGATGTCAGGTTCGCTTTCCTTGTCAAGGTTGATGACCTTGGCATAGCAGCCGCCTTCGAAATTGAAGACACCGTTATCGTCCCAGCCGTGTTCGTCGTCGCCGATGAGCAGACGCTTAGGGTCGGTCGAAAGAGTGGTCTTGCCCGTGCCCGAAAGACCGAAGAAGATGGCTGTATTCTTGCCTTCCATGTCGGTGTTGGCCGAGCAGTGCATCGAAGCGATGCCTTTCAGAGGCAGATAGTAGTTCATCATGCTGAACATGCCCTTCTTCATTTCGCCGCCGTACCAAGTGTTCAGAATGACCTGTTCGTGGCTTGTCACGTTGAAGGCGACGCAGGTGCTACTGTTGAGGCCGAGTTCCTTGAAGTTTTCGACGGAAGCCTTCGATGCTGTGTAAACGGTGAAGTTAGGCTTGAAGTTAGCCAGTTCCTCAGCGCTTGGCTTGATGAACATATTTTCAACGAAATGAGCTTGCCAAGCCACTTCCATGATGAAACGGACGGCCATGCGTGTGTCCTTGTTGGCACCGCAGAATGCGTCAACCACATAGAGGTTCTTGTTGCAGAGAGCGTTTTTGGCGATACCTTTCACGGTAGCCCAAACTTCCTGACTCATTGGATGGTTGTCGTTTTTGTAGCCTTCCGTGGTCCACCAAACGGTGTCTTTCGAGTTTTCGTCCATGACGATATATTTGTCCTTAGGCGAGCGACCAGTGTAGATACCGGTCATCACGTTGACGGCATTGAGTTCGGTCAGCACGCCTTTGTCGTAGCCTTCCAAAGATGGATCCATTTCATCCTTGAAGAGTTGCTCGTAGCTTGGATTGTAGTAAATCTCTTTCACGCCGGTGATGCCGTATGAGGCCAGCGCTTCTCTGATTTCTTCGATGTTTTTTGCCATGATTATTATGTTTAGTTGTTTTCAATAAAGGTGCAAAAATAGGAATTATTTCCATTCAACTTTTGGACAAGGACGACTTTAACACTATTATTCCTTGCTTATGCGGAAATATCGCTTCCTGATAATGAACTCGTAAACCAGCCAGAGAATGAAATATCCATTGGTTACAACCTTGTAAATCAAGTCGATATTATCAGGCAAATGCACGAACCAGTGCACGACCATCAGAATCAGGTCAATGGTGAAGAGAATGTCCCAAAACTTCTCGCGATCGCTGAAAGTTACGGTGTTTTGCCCTTTCTTGATGTCGATGTCTTGTTCGGAGAAAATGAAAGGGAACATGCTCTGTATCTTTAACTTATATTTTCCAACGGGAATGTCTTTCACTTCGATTTCCTTCTTTTGCATGATACCCAATAACCTGTCGTTGAAATAAATCTTGTGGGGTAGGGTCATGCCCATTTTCGAGGTCTTGTCCTTTAAGGTAAGTGTTCCCATTGGGCGAAAGATGGGGCGATATACATGACACTCAGGCTCTTCGCCCTTTATTTCAAGGTATTTCTGATGATAATCTTCGGCACGATAGAAAGTCTCGGCCGGACGAATCTGCGTGGCGGGCTTGTAGCCCATCTGCAACAGTTCGTTGAACACGCTCACAGCCACATCGCGTTGACGCTCATCAGTGAAAAAGATGGCTGAAAGATATTGCGAACCAATGTCAATGCCTTGACCATCAGTTTGCTCAAAGTCGTGAATCTCGAAGAAGAATCTCACCACCGAGACGTAGGGGAGAACTGCCTCGTCAAATTCCACCTCAATGGTTTCGAGATGCCCTGTCGTGCCGGTCTTCACCTGCTTATAGGATGGGTTTTCGAGATTGCCACCCATAAATCCGACTGTGGTTTTGGTCACACCGCGAAGCTTCATGAAGTAATACTCCATGCCCCAGAAGCAGCCACCTGCAAAATAGGCTTTCGTCATAGTTTCTCCTTGTTAATTTCGTTGATGCCAGCGCGTATGATATTGAGCCGTGCCTCAGGTTCCATGGCATAGCCGATATGCATGAAACTCACAACTTGTTCCTTGTTGATGAAAAGCTTGGTGGGGCAGGCCGTGAGGTTCATCTTCATAGCGTCATCTTGGTCAATGAGGTAGATCTTGCTATACTCTTTTTGCAGATTCCAAACGTAGTCGCCCACTTGTTGCTGGTCATAGTCTTTGCTGTTTTCCACGAAACAGAAAATGTCGATGCCATCCAACTCATCGCTGATTTCACGGATAAGGACGGGAAATTCCTTTTGGGCTTCTTCCTTGCCCCAACCGCAGTTGTGCGCACTGAAAATGATGATGGAGCCTTGCTTGAACAGCTTTTTCAACCTGTAACTCTTTCCGTTAGGGTCTTTCACTTTGATGTCTGGAATTTCTTTTCCGATGGTGTTGTTCCATTGTTCTTCCGAAATTTTCATGCTGAGTTCCTGACTCTGTTCTTCAGTAAGGCTGGTGACGCCTTCGTAAAACTTGTCGTAATCGACAGGGATGATGTAATTGTCGTTCCTACTGCAGCCAACCAGTAGAAATGTTGCTAAAAAAGCGAATAAAACTGTTTTTCCCATGATAAATCTCAAATCTTTAAATCTTAAATCTCAAATAACTTCCCAATGCCCGCCTTTGTCAGGACCGACATGCATGATGACACCTTGTTCCACCAGTTTCTTCATAAGCACATGTATGGTCTGCCTTGAGTATCCTAATGCAGCAGCAATGGCCGATTGGGTGATGTTTGGCTTATTCTTGATGAGCCTCACAATCAACCGTTCTTTCTCGTTGAGCGAAATCGTTTTTTTGGAAAGTTTAGGAGTGGCCACGTAAGGTGCTTGTGCTTCATGGACCACAAATGATGAACTTTCGGAATCGTTGATTTGGTAATACTGAGGCATATTGATGGTGAACCGGAATTCGTCACCATTTTCGATTTCAACCGTTGCGTGGCGGTTGTAAAGCGGAAGATACTGCTTGATGCGGCTCATTCCCTTGCCGACGCCTTCGTAGTAATTCATGAGGCCGAATACGTTCGATATAATCGGGTTCTTGCGGTTCGGACGCAAAGTGTCAAGGTTCACTGGACCGCGTTGGGTTTGCTTCGTCCAGTTCTCGGTGATGAACCGGTCGGAATAGATGAGTATCCGGCCCGTATAATTATAATAGTATTCGCGGTGAATGCAGAAATTCGAGATGATTTCGCGGAAGATGATTTCGCGCAAGTCGATTCTTCGTCCACCGGTTTCGTCCATCACTTCGGTGTGCCTCATGTTGCGCCTGACGAAATTCATCAGTGTTTCGTAAGTCTCAATCAGGTTGCATGAAAGCCGTTCGCGGTCGTCGTAAAACGATTCGCCGATTTCCTTAGTTGGTGCGATGAACCGCTTGAATGGTTGACTCCAATAGATGGCATCGGTCTGGTAATAAGGCAAATGCTTCGATATTGCCTCTTCCTTGCCCCAAAGCAGCAGCGCGGCAAGGATGAATCCTTCTTTTCCAGTTTCGGGGTCGCGGTCCCAAAAGCCGGAGTGCTTGAGTATCTCTTCGTTGGTCATCGAGCGCCAAATGTGGTCGGGATGATACACTTTCAGTTCACGTCGTGTTTTCTCGAAGGTCTCTTCGCTGAAGTCGTCCATGGTCAATCCGTGAATCACTTTTTTTTCGCTCGAATAGGCGGATTTTCTGAGGAACATGGCCGAGATCAGATATTGGTTGTCGGTAATGTCCATGTCGCCTTCGTCGTTACGGTCATAGAAGTGTTTCTTATAGGTGTGCACTTGCGGACTTTCCGGCACATTGAGTACAATGACTTTCTTGCCGTCTTCCATTTCAACCACTTCAGGTATGATATAGGTGATAGGGTTGAGCATCTCCTTGTTGTTGATTTGGTTAACGAAATTCTTCTGCATGCCGCCAATGTATTTTTCGTCGATGCCGAGTATTTCGCCCTCGTCGGAAACGCCCATGATGATGGTGCCTCCAAGTCTGTTAAGGAAGGAACAGACCGATTCGTACACCGATGGGTGTATGCCTTGGGTGCATTCTTTTAGTTCAACCGAAATGCCTTCGTGTTTGCCGATGGTTTTCCTTACTTCTTGTGGTGTCATTATTTTCTCATTTTTCCGCCCACAAAATTACGTTTTTCTTTTGGATTTTTGTACTTTACACAAACTTTTTATTAAATTTTTTGTATAACATTGATATACAATGAAATAAAAACAATAATCATTCATTATATTTGTAATATTTTGTGTAAATTACCTGTAAATTTATCTGTAAACTAATAACCATTGTCTTACTTTACAATAAAAATCATGTTTTTGTGTAAAGAAGATTATTCACCAGATTATTCCGTACAGTATGTTGTAAAATAATACATCGGTGGTGTTCAGCTTTTGCATGAAAAGTGAAACAAAAAAAACAGCCTCCATTTCCAGAGGCTGCTTTGTAGAGACGCGATTCATCGCGTCTCTATATCGCAAATCTTATTTCACGCCAAGTTTCTTGGCAATGTCTTTTGGCAGCGCGTCTTTGTGCAAAACGATGTTCATGGTCTTGTATTTGGCGTAGGCTTCCGAAACGTACCAAATGCCGTGGTAGTCGCCGGCGTCGCCCCATGAGTTCTTGCCCATGAAGTATTCCTTGCCGTTCTGGTCCTTGGCCTTGCCGAAGATAAGCAAACCATGGTCATCGCCAGTCTCCCAGTTGTCGAAGGCTTCTTGACGCATTTCCTGTGTAGCGTCAATTTCAGGCATTGGCTTGGAAGTGAGTTCGTTGCGGCGGCTTGCAGCCGACATGCCCAACCAGTGCGCCATGTCGGAACCTGAGAGTTCGACAGCCTTGTCAACGTCAGGATAGACGGCGACGCCGTTGCGGGTGAAGCCTTGTTCGCTCACGTCGGCGCTCCATTGGAAGGTGTAGCCCTTGTCGATGGCGTATTGCATCACTTCCATCAGCTCGTCGATAGGCAGGTTGTAGTAAGGGCAGCCGCGCCAGTTGTCTTCGATTTCGAGGGCAAATGGCTCATAAAATGGATGATGGGTGTAGGAAGTCAAAGTGATGTAGTTGTCGGCTTCGAGGCCTAACGACTTGGCGTATTCCTGTGGGGTCATACCGTTCACTTTTTCGGGATATTTGCCGAGATAAGCGTCGTAGATGCCTTGCAGACCTTCTTTCCAAACGGGGCTGAGTTTGCTGAAATCGCCTTTGGCGATGGCTCTGACATAACCTGTGGCCACAGCGTCGAGTTCAGTGTGGTTTGGCAGGGTGCCGCCATAGCGGTTGCCCGGCATGTCTTCCTGACGCACGAAACCGTAGTGCTCGAGGCAATAGAGCACGTCGCCGCACTTGCCGCCAGGAGCCCAGCTGGCGTTGCCGTGCAGACGGACGTATTTCTCGGCGCGGTCCATCATGGAGTGGCTGATGACGAACATTTCCGAAAGATCGACATCAACGCCCTTGATGCGCAATGCTTCGGCTTCCATGAGGGCGATGCCCGAATGTGCCCAGCAGGTCGATGAGCGGTTTTGGTCGCGGATGCCGGTGATAGGCGCTTCCTTGATGGTGGTGAACTGGAAGCCTTCTTCTTTCTTTTCATCTTGTGCCTGGACTGCTGTGAATCCCATCATCAGCGCCAAGGCGAGGAACAAATGCTTTTTCATATTGGTAGTGTTTTAATTGTTTGCGCTTAAATATATGTCTTATTTTCGGCAAAGATACAATAAAAATGTGAATGGCAAAATTGTATCTTGCAAACAAAAAACAGCCTCCGTTTCCAGAGGCTGTCTTGTAGAGACGCGATTCATCGCGTCTCTTAATTTGTTACGATATGGTTTTAGCAACCGCGTTCCTTGTTAATGGCGGCTTGTGCTGCGGCCAGACGTGCAACAGGTACACGGAATGGTGAGCAGCTGACGTAGGTCATGCCGGCATTGTAGAAGAATTCGACTGATGCAGGATCACCACCGTGTTCACCGCAAACACCGCACTTCATACCTGGACGGGTGCTGCGACCGCGTTCAACGCCGAGTTTCACGAGTTGGCCAACACCTTGCTGGTCGAGGGTCTTGAATGGATCGGCAGCGATGATCTTTTGGTCGATGTAGGTGTGGATGATTTCGTTCACGTCGTCGCGTGAGAAACCGAGGGTCATCTGGGTGAGGTCGTTGGTGCCGAATGAGAAGAACTGAGCCACTTCAGCGATTTCGTCAGCCATCAAGGTAGCGCGTGGGATTTCGATCATGGTACCGTAGAGGTAGCTGATCTTCACGCCGAACTTGGCTTCCACTTCAGCCTGAATCTTGTCGGCGATAGCCTTCTGGTGCTTCAATTCCTTCACGTCGATGGTCAGAGGAACCATGATTTCGAGGTGTGGATCGTAACCTTCAACCATCAGTTCAGCGGTAGCTGTGAACAGGGCGCGGAACTGGATTTCGGAGATTTCAGGATAGACGATACCGAGACGTGCGCCGCGGAGACCCATCATTGGGTTCACTTCGTGCAGAGCGTCGATTCTCTTCTTGATTTCTTCGAAGGTGATGCCTCTTTCGGCTGCCTTAGCACGTTGCTTTTCTTCGGTTTGTGGAACGAATTCGTGCAAAGGTGGGTCCATCAGACGGAAGGTGAGAGGCTTGTGGTTCAAAATCTTCAGGGTGCTCTTGGCGGCTTCCTTGATGTGTGGTTCAAGTTCGTTCAGGGCAGCCAGACGTTCTTCCTTGTTGGAAGACAGGATCATGTTGCGGAGAATGTCGAGAGGTGTAGCTCCGTTCTTGCCGTAGAACATGTGTTCGATACGGAACAGGCCGATACCTTCAGCGCCGAAGTTGACAGCGTTTTGGGTGTCTTCTGGAGTGTCAGCGTTGGTGCGGACGCCCATGCCTTGGTATTTGGCGACGAGTGCCATGAATTCTTGGAAGCGTGGGTTCTCTGATGAGTCGATCATGCCAACAGCTTCGCCATATACATAGCCGCTTGCACCGTTCAGGGCGAGGGTGTCGCCTTCGTTGAACTTCTTGCCAGCGATGGTGACAGTGCGTTCTTCCATGTTGATCTTGACAGCGTCGCAACCAACGATGCAGCACTTACCCCAACCACGGGCAACCAAAGCAGCGTGTGAAGTCATACCACCGCGAGCGGTAAGGATACCGTCGGCTGAGCGCATACCTTCAACGTCTTCTGGGTTGGTTTCTTCACGGACCAAGATGTTCTTAATCTTCTTGGCAGTGTATTCCTTTGACTTTTCGCTGTCGAGGGCGATGATACCGACGGCACCACCAGGACCTGCAGGCAGACCCTTAGCGATGACAGTGTGCTTCTTTTCGTCAGCGGCGTCGAGGATTGGGTGGAGGAGTTCGTCCATTTGGGCAGGAGCCACGCGCATCACCACTTCCTTCTCGTCGATGAGACCTTCGTGCAGCATGTCGAGAGCCATGGTCAAGGCAGCAATACCGGTGCGCTTACCAACGCGGCACTGCAGCATGTAGAGCTTGCCATCTTGGATGGTGAACTCGATGTCGAGCATGTCGTGATAGTTTTCTTCGAGGATGCGGCGGACTTCGCAGAGTTCCTTATAGGTTTCAGGCATGAGTTCCTGCATGGACTTCATGTGCTTGTTCTGCTCGTTCTTGGTGTCGTCGTTCAGTGGGTTAGGAGTGCGGATACCAGCAACGACGTCTTCGCCCTGAGCGTTAATCAGCCATTCTCCATAGAATTGGTTGTCGCCAGTGGCAGGGTTACGTGTGAAAGCAACGCCGGTAGCTGAGCCTTCGCCCATGTTACCGAAGACCATGGTCTGCACGTTGACGGCAGTACCCCAGTCATCCGGAATACCTTCGATGCGGCGGTAGGAGATAGCCTTCTTACCATTCCAGCTCTTGAACACGGCCTTGATGCCGCCTTCGAGTTGAGCTTCAGCATCATCAGGGAATTCGGTGCCGAGCACTTCCTTGATGCGGACCTTGAAGTCTTCAGCCAGTTGCTGGAGTTCTTCAGCCTTGATTTCAGTATCTGATTTGTAGCCCTTGGCTTCCTTGAAAGCGTCGAGCATATCGTCGAGTTGTTTGCGGATGCTCTTGCCATCGGCAGGTTCGATACCTTCGGCCTTTTCCATGACGACGTCGGCGTACATCATGATCAGACGACGGTATGAGTCATACACGAAACGTGGGTTGTTGGTCTTCTTAATCAGGCCAGGGATGGTCTTTGAGCAGAGACCGATGTTAAGGACGGTGTCCATCATGCCAGGCATTGACTTGCGCGCACCTGAACGGCAGCTGACGAGCAGTGGATTCTCGGCATCGCCATATTTCATGCCCATGATGTTTTCCATGTTCTTCATGCCAGCGTGGACTTCGTCCATGAGGCCAGCAGGAAGTTGGCAGTTGTTTTCGTAATAAGCTGTGCAGCATTCGGTTGTGATTGTCAAACCGGCTGGTACAGGAAGTTTCAGCAGACACATTTCTGCCAAGTTGGCGCCTTTGCCGCCCAACTCGTTCTTCATCGAAGCATTACCTTCAGCGGTCTTTCCACCAAAAGTATAAACGTACTTTGTCATGTTAATTATTGATTATGATTGATTTAACTAAAAATTCTATTCCTTATAAATAAAGGTGCAAATATAGGGATTTCTGCTTTAATTCCTAACATTGAGTCGAATTATTTATTCATCTAAAACAAAAATCCCTAACCGAATGATTATCAGTTAGGGAATTATGTGATCCGGTTGGGATTCGAACCCAAGACCCACAGCTTAGAAGGCTGTTGCTCTATCCAGCTGAGCTACCAGACCATTGCCTTAAGCGGCTGCAAAAATAGGTATTTTTTCAATACCTAATCGTATTTTCCGAAAATTTTAATTTTGTCCTTTGTTTGTAAAGGGTTTGTGTGGCCTATGAGGTTTCTCTTGTTTTGCCGGTTTGGCAGGTGTTTCGGCTTGCGGACGCGACTTCTTTACTTGAAGTTCGTTGCCCATGAATACCATTTCGTCAGTTTCTACGATGGCCTTGTAGGCTTCGGCTTCGTTGGGCATTTCTACGAATCCATAGCATTTCGAGCGGCCCGTTTCGCGATCCATAATGACACGGCACGATTCAACGTAACCAAATTGTTCGTAGTAGGCTCTCAAGTCGTCTGTAGTAGTGTTAAAGGCTAGTTTTGCAACAAAGATTTTCATATTAGTGCAATTTTTATGGTTTAATTATCTATCACTAAATCAGCGCAAAAATAGATAAATAATTTAATAGACAAGAAAAATTTAACTTTTTTCGGCAAAAAAATGAAATTTAATGCCGAAATACCATTCACAAAAAAAGTGAACTGCTTTTGCAATTCACTTTTTGGAGTGGGGGAAGGTGGACTCGAACCACCGAACTCATCCGAGGACAGATTTACAGTCTGTTGCAATTGCCACTATGCGACTCCCCCAACATTTCGAAGAACGTTATCCTTTCGGATTGACGCTGCAAAAATAGAGTTTTTCTGCTTACGCCCGACATGCCGACGTGAATTTTTTGCAAATTTGCAGTTCGAAAATACTTTTGAACAATGAAATATGACTTCGACAAGATAGTGAATCGTGCTGATTCTAACTGCGTTAAGTACGACTTGCGCAAGAATGTGTTCGGCAATCCAGATGTTCTCCCCATGTGGGTGGCCGACATGGATTTCGAAACCCCCGACTTCGCCCGCGATGCCGTGAAACAGCGTGCCGAGCATCCTGTTTATGGTTATCACTTCAAGGATGATGCTTATTTCCAGTCGATTATAGGCTGGCTGAAGCGTCGCCACCAATGGGAAGTGAAGCAGGAATGGATGTTTTTCACACCTGGAGTGGTTTGCGGCTTCATGATGGCCGTCATGGCTTTGACGAAGGAAGGTGACGAGGTGTTGATACAGTCGCCGGTTTATCCGCCATTCCACCATGCGGCTGGCAATCATGGCAGGAAGTTGGTCTATAATCCATTAATAAAAGGTGAAAATGGTTATGTGATGGATTATGATTTGCTTGAACGCCAGACCAAGACGGCTAAACTGCTGATTTTGTGCAATCCTCACAATCCCGTCGGACGTTGCTGGACGCGCGAGGAACTGACACGGTTGGGCGAAATCTGCATGAGGAATGGCGTTACGGTCATCTCCGATGAAATCCACTGCGATTTGGTCTTGCCAGGTTTCAAGCATACGCCTTTTGCGTCTATCAATGAGGAATTTGCACAACATAGCATCACTTTCCATGCGGCGAGCAAGACCTTCAATCTGGCGGGTTTGGCCACATCGACTTGTATCGTTCCGAATCCCGAACTTCGCGATTTGGTGAATGGCTATGTGCATTCCATGGAGGCCGACTTGGGCAATATCTTCGGAAAAGTTGCCACACAAGCTGCCATGACCTACGGCGACGAATGGCTGAATCAACTGCTTGAATATATACAAGGTAATGTCGATTATGTGTCTGATTTCCTGAAAAACAACCTGCCCAAAGTGAAGTTCTTCAAACCGCAAGCCACCTACATGATGTGGCTCGATTTCAATGGCTACGGGCTTTCGGAAGAGGAGATGTGGCGCAAGATGACACAGGAAGCCCAACTAGGTTTCAATCGTGGCAGCGAATTTGGCAAGGAAGGGACAAATTTCTTCCGCGTCAATTTGGCTTGTCCGCGCAGCACAGTGGAAGAAGCGATGCGGCGATTGAAAATGGTGTTTTAATCGGCATCATGTAATATTTCTATTGAATTATCGGATCCGATAATTCAACAATGAAATGTAAATTACTCAAAAAGTGACAGTTGTGTTTCTGACGCGGTGCTTCTGTTCTGTTCAGCAGCCGCGATTTCGGGTTGAGATTGGTGAATCATTTCCATAAATGTGGCTTCGTCGATGATAGGAACGCCCAACGATTCGGCTTTCTTCTTCTTCTCGGGTCCCATGTTGTCGCCAGCAACCACATAGTTTGTCTTGGACGAGATGCTACTGACATTCTTGCCGCCATAGTCTTCAATCATCTTCTTGAGTACGTCGCGTTCGATGCTGAACTTGCCACTCACTACAAACGAAAGTCCTTCAAGCACTTGCTCCTTGTCGGAGGCTTCTTTCTTGGTTTGCTCGAATTGCAGTCCAACCTCGCGCAAACGGTTGACAATCTCCATGTTGTGCGGTTCGTCGAAAAAAGTCTTCACCGATTCGGCGATGACTAGTCCAACGGTGTCAATTTCGCTCAGTTCTTCCACCGAAGCGTTGATGATGGCATCGATATTTGGATAATGCTCAACGATGGTCTTGGCCACCACTTCGCCGACATTGCGAATGCCCAAGGCGAACAATACCCTTTCAAAAGGCACCGATTTCGACTTTTCCAAGGCATCCAAAATATTTCTCGCTCCTTTTTCTTGGATTCTGACAATGCGTGTCTTTTCTGTAGGTTCACCATTCTCGTCAAGGACAGGAAGTTCTTTCGCAAGACCACATAAGTCGTTGAATTTCAAATTATATAGGTCAGCGATATTTTTGATTAAACCATTGTCGTAAAGCATCTCAATCTTGCCTTCGCCGATGCTTTCGATGTCCATGGCCTTGCGTGAAGCGAAATGTTCGATACGACCTTTCACCTGCGCGGGACATTCCATGCTGTTGGGGCAATACCAAGCGGCTTCGGCTTCGTTTTTCACCAGGGTGGTTCCACATTCGGGGCAGACTTTCGTGAATGCAACGGGTTGGCTGCCTTCCTTGCGTTTGTCGAAGTTGACGGAAGTGATTTTCGGGATGATTTCGCCGCCTTTTTCAACATACACCATGTCGCCGTCGTGGAGGTCGAGTTCCTTGATGAAATCGGCGTTGTGCAGGGTGGCGCGTTTCACGATGGTACCTGCCAAAGCGACAGGGGAGAGGTTAGCCACAGGAGTGATGGTTCCATGTCGTCCGACTTGGAAATCAACGCTTTGCAGTTCTGTCTCAACGGCTTCTGCCTTGAATTTGTAGGCAATGGCCCATTTCGGTGACTTGGCGGTAAAACCTAAAGCTTCTTGTTGCGCGAAACTATTCACTTTCAGCACGATGCCATCTGTGGCAAAAGGCAAATTGTGACGTTCCACATCCCAATAGTTGATGAAGTCGAAAATCTCATCAACCGTCTTGCAGATGCGGATATGCTCGGAAATGTTGAATCCCCAGCGTTTGGCGGCCATAAGACTCTCGTAGTGAGTCGAATAGCGGCTCTCCAAGTCGTCCATCATCATGTAGTAGTCGTAGTTCTCGAGGTGGCGTTTGGCCACTTCCGACGATTTTTGGAGCTTTAAAGTTCCAGCCGCAGAGTTCCTTGGGTTGGCGAAGGTGCTCTTCCCGTTGCGGATGCATTCTTCGTTGAGTTTGTCAAAGCTCTTCCACGGCATGACAATCTCGCCGCGCATCTCGAAAAAAGGAGGATAATCGCCATGTGGCTTGAGCGGAACGGTGTGAATGGTTTTCACGTTGAGGGTCACATCATCGCCTTGTGTGCCGTCGCCGCGCGTCACGGCACGCACAAGCACGCCGTCTTCGTATTGAAGGCTGATGCTCAGTCCGTCGAACTTCAACTCGCAGCAAAACTCCACTTCGTCGTCAATCGTTTTCTTGATGCGGGTAATGAAATCCTCGATGTCGGCCTTGCTGTAGGAATTGGCGAGTGAAAGCATGGGGTAACGGTGCTTCACGGTCTTGAATTCCTTGGTGACGCCACCACCAACGCGTTGCGTTGGCGAGGTGGGCAACAGAAATTCCGGGAATGCCTTTTCCAATCGCGCCAGCTCTTCGAGTTTCATGTCGAATTCGTAGTCGCTGATGGTAGGTCGGGCGAGGATATAATAGTTGTAGTTGTGCTGTTCGAGTTCGTCGCTTAGTGCGGCGATGCGCTGACGGGCTTCTTCTTGGTTCATATATTGATAAAAATCAATGGGTTGACTTTGAGGATGAGAAGTAAGACATATACGATGATGAGAACGAAGGCGATGCCGATGAAGGTCATCAGGGCGCCTTTCGCATTGCGTTTGAGCAAGAGAACCAGCAAAATGCTGAGGGCAATCAATGCGCTTTCGAACCACACGCAAATGCCCAATCCAAGCATGATGCCTGCAATAAGGAATGAGCTACGATGCACGTTTTCAGTATAGTTGGCCCGACGCAGCACTTCCTGGCGCAGAACGATGTTTGAACCGTAAAGCACCAAAGGCAGACCTAAAAATGCGCTTACGTTCTCGATAATGCCAAACGATGGCATGATGCAGCAGATGGTGGGGATGAGGGCCATGATCCAGGCGTTGCTCTTGTTCGACAACAAATCGCAAATACGGTAAATCATTGCGACGGTGAACAGGGAGATGAAAGCATAGAACATCCGGCTGACAATCATTACTTTGCGAGAGCCACTCAGTCCGATGGTTTCTTTCAGCCAATCGAGAAAATTCTGGATGAGCGATGGCTGCTGTATGTCGTTGTTCGAGCCGAAACCTGGCACGAAGATAACGACAATAAGACGAATAAATATGGCTACCATCATCAATGCGGTGAAGGGGTGCCGTTCCTTGAATTGTTTGAGTCGTGTTAGCATTTAATTTGATATTTAGGTTTAGGTTATATATTATAATTTAATGATTCGCTTTGTATTGCATCCTTGTTCATTGAATACTTGAAGCACATAGACACCATTGCCGAAAGCACTTAAATCAACCACGGATTTGTTGCCGTTGCTGATGGTTTGCTGCAATAAGGTACTTCCTTTTAGGTCGAGGAGCCGCACTTCCATAATGTCAGACGACGACAGAATGCTGATGCTTGAATGGGTTGGGTTAGGGAAAATGTTGCAGAAGGCGATGCTGTTGTCGTCAAGGCCCAAATCGCCGATGATTTCGATTTCCTGTATGTTGCCGCCAACCATCGGGTAGTTGGTGGAAATCACTCTCACATTGTAGTTTGCAGTTGGACCAAGGTCGGGAATCTGTGCGGTGATGGTTCCGCTTTCGTTGGTGGTGATTCTGCCGAGTTCGATGGGATTGCTGAAATCACCATTGGCATTGGAGAGTTGAGCAATGACTTGATTGGCTTCGCTGTTGAGGTTGTCGGCGCTCATGGTGCCGTTCAATGTGAAAGGAATCTCAATGTTTTCGCCAACTTCGAAATGTGTCTTGGCAAGTTGCTCCAGACGAAGCGATGGATTGTAAATCAGCAAGATGTCATCAACAAACAAGTCGTCGCGGTCGCTGCCTTCGCCTGGGATGGCGTTGGTGGTGATGGTGAAAAGCAGATATCTGACATCGTTGCAAGTTCCGTTTTTCTCGAAAGGAATGCTGAGCCGTTGCCATTGGTAGTTACCATTAGCGGGAGCAGTGCGGGTAAAACTCTTTTGGGCTGTGGCCACGAGTTTGTCTATGGGTTCTTCTGTGCCGTTTGCAATCAGTTTATAGTCGGCATCGCCGTGCACTGTCGCGTGTATTTCAGCGTTTTGCGTGGCGCTTTCGCTACGGAAGCATACCCAAACGGCCAACGAGTCGGGGATGATATCGATGGGCGTATTGAAGGCTTCGTTGGAGCGTTGCGTGTAGTTGTAGTTGCCCGAACCGCTAGCCGACATGCTGCCAGCGTTCATGCGTCCGTTAGTCAAGTTGCCATTGGCGGTAATGCCCAGAACTTTAGTGGGATAGAGGCGAACGCTCTTGCTGCCTGACGAACCCGGACGTGTTTGTGAAGACGTCTCGATTTGGCTTGAGACGAAGCCCGAGAAAGTGCCTGTAGCGGTGCCTCCGCTGTGCCAATGTGTTGGCTCGCTGACGGATTTTCGTGTGGTCCATTGCTCGAAGCCACGATTATCGAACTGCTTGCCGTATTGGGCGTAAAGACTTATTTGCGATAAAGAAAGGAGGATCAAAAGGAAACGTCGGATATTCATTTTAAAGGCTATTTTTCCAGAATAGATTGCAAAAGTAATAAAATTCCTAAATTTGCCGCTTATTACAAACAAAGAAAAATCAAATGATTTATACTTGTCCTATCCAGATTCGTATGGCCGACCTTGACCCGTTCAACCATGTCAACAACGGCTCGCAATGTCATTTCTACGACTATGGCCGCACGATGTTTTACGAGCAATGTTTTGGCGAACAGATTGATTGGCTGACATTTGAGTATGTCCTTGCCCATCTCCAACTCGACTTCAAAAGGCCTATCATGATTCACGATGCCATCGTTTGCGAAACCAGCCTTGAAGAGTTGGGCTACACGAGTATGAAACTCCTGCAGCGCCTCATCGACACCAACACCAACGAGGTGAAAGGCATCTGCCATTCGGTGGTGGTGCGCATTGACCGCAATACTTATAAGCCAATTGCCATTCCCGAAGAGCACCGGAAACTTCTTCTAGATGAAAATCCAAATAAATGAGTCGTTCAATTTTGTCAAGAATTTGAGAATTTTAGAATCCACACATCGGCAAGTTGAATATTGCACCTTCGGTGCCAGAATGTAGAGAACACGAAAATCGCCTGCGATTTTCTCTCAAATTCTTCAAAAATTCAAGATAATATGACACAAACTAGATTTCAAATTCTTTAATTCTTGATAAATTCTTGATAGAAAAAATAATACAAAAATGAACAAACTTAGTAAAATCATCACCTTAATTATAACTTGTGCCTTGAGCAATGTCGTGATGGCGCAGACTGATTCCGAACTGAATGCTTGGAATGATGTCAATGTATATGAAATCAACAAGTTATATCCGCGCGTCAACGTGATGCCTACGGATGGCGACTGGTGCCAGTTGCTCAATGGCGATTGGAAATTCAATTGGGTGACCACGCCTTCTGAAGCACCAACCGATTTCTTCAAAACCGATTTCGATGCCTCGTCTTGGGGCACCATTCCTGTCCCGAGCAACTGGGAAATGCAAGGTTATGGCGTGCCCATTTACGTGAATGTGGCCAACGAATTCCGTCCCAACAATCCGCCGCAGGCTCCGTTGGTGGATAATCCTGTGGGTTGCTACATCACTGAGTTCGAGATTCCAGAATCGTGGAACAACCGTTTGACTTTCATCAATTTCGGTGCTGTCAAGTCGGCCTATTACCTTTGGATAAACGGTCAATTTGTGGGATTCACCGAAGATGCCAAGACCAACTCCGACTTCGACCTTACCCCATTTGTCAAAGTGGGAAAGAACACCTTGGCCATGAAGGTTTATCGTTTCTCGAATGGCTCTTATTTCGAGTGCCAGGACTTTTGGCGCTTGTCGGGCATCGAACGTGACGTAGTGCTGTATTCGAAACCGACTCTCAACATCTGCGATTACGAGGTCCATGCAGGCTTGGACGAAACCTACGAAAACGGCACTTTGAGTATTGATGTGAAACTTCAAAGCATAGAATCTAAGATAAAGAAAAACAATCGTTTGATGGCTTCCATTTCAAGTGGAGATTCACACTATGCCTTGATTTCTTCGTTGAACGACATAAAGTTTGAAAAAGCTGAAGATGGTTATTATTACGCACAAATCACTTTGATGCCTGATACAGACAATCCAATTGGGAAGGTGAGACCTTGGTCGGCCGAAGCCCCCAATCTCTACCAGCTTGACTTGAGCATTTGGGACAGGAAAGACAATCTTTTGGAAATGTTAAGTTCCAATATCGGTTTCCGCACTTCCGAAATCAAGGACGGCAAACTGCTGATCAATGGCCAATATGTATTAATAAAAGGTGTGAACCGCCACGAGCATGACCCATACACGGGCCATGCCATCTCGCGTGAGCTGATGGAAAAGGATATCGCCATGATGAAACAGCTGGGTATCAATACGGTACGCACTTGCCATTATCCTGATGACCCTTATTGGTACGAACTCTGCGACCGTTACGGTCTTTATGTTTGGGACGAAGCCAATGTGGAAGCCCATGCACAAGGCTATGGCGAGCAAAGTCTGGCCAAACACGAGGAATACCAAGGCATGATTTGGTCGCGCAACCGGAATATGCTTGAACGCGACAAGAACCATCCTTCTGTCGTCATGTGGTCGATGGGCAACGAGACGGGTAATGGCTGCAATGTGGAATACACCTACAAATGGATGAAAAATCGCGATGCTTCGCGCCCTGTCACCTACGAGCGTGCTTGCCTGGATTGGAATACGGATGTTGTTGGTTTAATGTATAGTAGCACGGATTACCTAAAGCGTTTTGTTGAAGAAAAAATCGATGATTTCAACCGTCCTTTCATCATGGTGGAATACTGCCATGCCATGGGCAACAGCATGGGCGGCTTGCAAGACTATTGGGATGTCATCGAGCAATATGACCAGTTGCAAGGCGGTTGCATCTGGGATTGGGTTGACCAGAGTTTCATTGTCCACGATGCGGATAAAGATGTGGATTGGCTGGCTGTTGGTGGTGACCTCGGCGAAGCCTATGGCGTTGGCGACGACGACAGCTTCTGCGCCAATGGCGTGGTCCAAAGCGACCGCACGCAGCATCACCATGCTGCCGAAGTGAAGAAATGCTATCAACCTATCAAGTTCAAGGCCATCGACTTGACAGTTGGCGAGTTTGAGGCCAAAAACTGGTTCTCGTTCACTGATGCTTCCAACTTCAACTGCCACTACACCATCTTCTCCGCCGAGCGCGTCCTGCACAAAGGCACGATTGACCTGTCGATGAAACCCTTCGAAAGCCAGAAATTCAACATTGATAGATTGCGCATCTATGGCCACCCAGGCGAGGAATTCTTCGTGCGTTTTAGCGTCACGTTGAAGGACGATGAGCCTTTCCGTCCCGCTGGTTACGAGATTGCCTACGACGAGTTCAAACTCAATTGGCCTGCCGAAGAGAAGTTGGTGAGCGAAACGCCACAAGGGAAGCTGAAGGTCTCGGATTTGCAGAATGACAATCGCTATTCCATTGAAACAGAGAAAGCTATCATCGGCATCGACAAGAGCACGATGGACATTTGCAGCTACCAATGCCAAGGTAATGAATTGCTTGAGGGCAATATGAAACAGAACTTCTGGCGCGCACCTACCTTGAACGACGATGTCGATGGCTGGGCTTTGCCGCGTTGGGAAAAGGCTGGATTGCAGCATCTGACGGCGAAGGTCGTAGATAGCCGCGCCGAAACGAAAGACGGTGTCGTCATCATTAAGGCATCGGTGGAATATCAGGATAGTTTTGACAATACGCAAATTCTTGTCAATAAACTGTATCGCATTGATGCAGAGGGTAATGTCACCCTTACAAACCGCATCGAGCCGATGGCTTCGGTGACGAGTTTCCCGAAAATCGGTATGCAGTTGCGCATGCCTCTCGACTATAAGAACCTGATGTATTTTGGCCGCGACACGGAAAACTATCCCGACCGTAATGCTTCGGGCAAGATGGGCTTGTATAAGATGAATGCCTTAGATATGTTCGAGCAACATGTTGAACCTCAAGACAATGGAAACCGTGCCTCGACACGTTGGTTCGCCCTTTACGGAACACAGAGCAATGTGGGACTTTTTGTCACGATGAACGAGCCATTCAACTTCAGCATCTATAACTTTGACGACGACAACCTCTCGACGGCTGAACGCATCAACGAGCTGAATCCTACCGATTTCCTCACGGTGAATGTGGATTACAAGCAGGCTCCTATCGGAACGGCAACTTGCGGTCCTGGCATGGATGAAAAGTACGTGCTTAAAAATCAGGTGTATGAATACACGGTGAAGTTCCGTGCTTTCGACAAGATAACCGACGACCCGATTGAATTGAGCCGTTACGCATTGCCCGACATGAGCGATGCCATGGTGCCAACACCCGAAATCAAGGCAGAAATGCAAGGCAGTCAGGAAATCAGAATCTTCAACCAACCTATCACCATCACTCTGTCTTGCGCCGATGCTAACGCCAAGATTTACTATACTTTGGATGGAACTGAACCAACACAGAAGTCGATGCTCTACAAGAAGCCTTTCACAATCAGCGCATCGTGCACCGTCAAGGCAAAGGCTTTTGCCAAAGGCAAGATGGAATCGTTTGCCACACAAAGACAGTTCGCCCACTGCAATGTGCTGACTACCACCTTCGTCAACGAGCCGGTGAAACGCTATGGAAAGAACGCCGACATCGCCTTGATGGATGGCAAGAAAGGCACTCCTGGCGATTACTACAACGATTGGTTGGGATTCAGCGGTGATGACCTTGATGCTACCATCGAACTCGCTCAACCTGTTGATTTCAATGTTGTTAAGATAGGATTTTGCGTCGAGCCTAACGATTGGGTAGTGTGGCCAAAATCGGCAAAAGTGTGTTTTTCGACCGATGGAAAGACCTATTCCGACTGGCAGCTGGCTGAGTTTCCCGTTTATGACCGTCCCGACAAGATGGCAGGCCATGGTAGGGTAGAGGCTCGTGCTCGCGTCAGTGCGAAGAACGTGAAATATGTTCGCGTTATGGTTGAGAATCAAGGCGTTTTGCCTGAATGGCATCCCAGTGCTGGCGAGAAGGCTTGGATTATGGTTGATGAAGTGACAATTCAATAAGGAACAGGAACATGTCAGGCGCCAAATTCATAGCAGACCGTATCTTCTCGCTCTCGAAAGCCAACCTGTCATCGACGGTGATGCGCTTGGCGGTGACCAGCGTAGCCTTGGCCATCACGGTGATGCTCATCGCGTGGGCTGTCGTGGTCGGGTTCAAGAACCAGATCCGTGACAAGGTGATTGGCTTCGTGGCACCTATACAAGTGCAGTCGCTCGACCGCAACGAGTCGGTGGAAGAAACCGCTATCATGCTCGATTCGCTGGTCATCAGCCGCATCAACGGCGTCGAAGGCATCGAACGCTATCAGCTGACAGCCGACAAGGCGGGCATGATCAAGACCGAAGACGAGATTCAAGGCATCATACTCAAAGGCGTTGACCATCAATATGATTGGTCGTATTTTGCCAACTATCTAATTGATGGCGAAGTGCCGAAATATACAAAAGATGAACGCTCCACCGAAGTCTTACTCTCGAAGGTCATTGCCGATAAGATGCTTCTCAGTGTGGGCGACGAGGTGCGCATGTGGTTCATCGATGAAGACATGCAAGCCAAAGGCCGCAAGTTTACGGTGAAAGGCATCTTCGAGACAGGTCTCTTTGAGTTTGACGAACGCTATGTGTTTGCCGACCTCAACCAAGTGCGTAAACTCAATGGTTGGAAAGATGGTGAATGCGGTCGCATCGAAATCATCCTTGCCGATGGTGCCGATGTCAATGAAGTCAATCAGAAACTGTATTATTCTTTGCCTCACAACCTTATGTCAACAACAGCCCGCCAAAGCAACCCGCAAATTTTCGATTGGCTCGACCTGCTCGACACTAATGTCTGGCTCATCATGGTGCTCATGTTCTTGGTGGCTGGCATTACTGTCGTCAGCATGTTGCTGATAATCATTATCGAACGCACTTCTACCATCGGACTCATGAAGGCCATGGGCGCTTCCAACAAGTTCGTGCGGGATGTGTTCCTGCTTCGCTCGCTGAGGCTGCTGCTCATCGGAATGCTCATCGGCAATGTGGTTGGTTTGGGCTTCTGCTTCTTGCAGCAATATACGGGACTGGTCAAACTTGATGCCGCCACCTATTATCTCTCAGCTGTGCCTATCGAGATGCATCTTTCCACAGTGCTGGCGGTCAATCTGGGCACATTGGCCCTCTGGCTACTGATGCTGCTCATTCCGACTTCGGTCATCAATCGCATCAGTCCTACGAAATCAATTCGATTTGAATGATTCCAGTTTTGTGATTTCTGATATTGTGTTAGTTCGGCAATTGGAAAAAGAAATTTGATTTTTTGATTGCCATATCAAATAAAAGCAGTAATTTCACCGCGTCAAACACATAAATTAGAATCATGATGAAAGACTTTACCATCCAGCCGTTGAAAGGTTTCGGCGAAATACCTTTCGGAATCACCCTTGACGAAACCGTAGAACGTATCGGCATGCCCGATTTCTATGAAGAACTTAGTGACATGGAAGAAACCGGGAATCGTTCTATCTTCTATGAATACAATGAATTAGAAACGAATATCTACCTTGAAGGCATCACCAAGTCGGTGATAGCATGCTTCGAGACCGAGAACGAAGAAGCCACCTTGTTTGGCCAGAAAGTGTTCGACTTGGACAAGAAGCAAGTCATTGAGCTCATGAAGGCCAATGGCTACAAGGAACTCGAAGAAGAGGACGAAGATGGCGAGCATCGCATTACTTTCGAAGACGGCCTCATCGATTTCTTCTTCGACGGCGACGCGCTAACCGCTGTTAGCTGGGGCGTTTTGGTTGACGAGCAAGGAGAAATTATTTAGTTTTTTACCATGACCATGACCACTGACTATGACCGCTTTCTGATTTCTATGAAATGAAGCGGTCAAGGTCAGTGTTTATGGTTCAAGGTTCAGAGTTCAAAGTTCAGAGTTAACCAATGACTCTTCAGGAAAAATACAACGCCTTCACTGACTATTTCGAGGTGGCTATGCCTGTCGCCGAGTCGGAATTGAAATTCAGCAATCCGTATGAGCTTCTCGTGGCTGTGATTTTATCGGCACAATGCACCGACAAGCGCGTCAACATGACAACACCATTGCTGTTTCAGCGTTTCCCTACACCTCACGACATGGCGGCTTCGTCGGTGGAGGAAATCTACACCTTTATCAAATCCATTTCCTATCCTAACAATAAGGCAAAGAACCTGTATGGCATGGCCAAGACCTTGGTGGATGATTTCGGTGGCGTCGTTCCTGATAATCTCGATGACTTGCAACGCTTGCCGGGAGTGGGGCGAAAGACCGCCAACGTGATGATGGCCGTTGCTTTCGGGCAACCTGCCATGCCTGTTGATACGCATGTGTTTCGTGTCGCCAACCGCATTGGCCTGACCAAGAACTCGAAGAATGTCCTGGAAACCGAACGTGTTTTAGTGAAGCATTTTCCGAAGAAAGTGCTGTCGAAAGCCCATCATTGGCTCATACTTCATGGCCGTTACACCTGCCTCGCCCGCAAGCCGAAATGCGAACAGTGCGGAATAACAGCGATTTGCGATTACTTTAAGGCCGCTCAGTGCCCGAAAAAGATATAACAATATGGATTTAAATGAAATAGCACGACAGACGGAACAAATCATTTCTGGACTGTTGACCGACCATCCACAACGCGAGGGGTCGGTGTTTGTAATCGGCTGTTCATCGAGTGAGGTGAACGGCGGACTGATTGGTAAGAACTCAAGCGAAGAGATAGGGAAGACCATCTTCGAGACTGCCCGTAGAGTGGTGGAGTCGAGAGGTCTGTTTTTGGCTTGCCAGTGTTGCGAGCACCTCAACCGTGCCTTGGTGTTGGAAGAAGCTTGCGCTTTGCGTTATGGCTACGAACCCGTCACTGTGGTGCCTTGGCTTCATGGCGGCGGATCGTTTGCCACGGCAGCCTATTATGGTTTTGAACACCCCGTCGTCGTGGAACGCATCCAAGCCTCGGCTGGTCTCGACATCGGCGACACGCTGATTGGCATGCATCTGAAACCAGTAGCCGTACCCGTGCATCTCAAGCCAGCCTTGATAGGCCAAGCCCACGTTGTGGCAGCCTTCTGCCGTCCTAAACTCATCGGCGGCGAGCGGGCTCGATATGTGAAAGAATAAAGGAAACTAGTAACAAGAGTGTTGTGTAAAAGAGATAGCAATGGAATAATTGCCTAATTTTGCATATCGAAACACACTCAAAACATTGCTAACTTCATTTCTAATGAAACGGAAATTTATGCTCATGCTGTTGGCCGTCACTCTTGTGACAGCTTGCGGCCATCAAGAAAACGAACAACAAACCACCGAGATTATGCAAAACGAAGAATGTCTCATTTGCGGAGCGCCTTTGGAATACCTGCCGCAAGGCACGATGATGACCTGCGTCCTTTGCCACAAGCAGGAGTTGAGCAAGACCCGCTGCGTTGACGGACATTACATCTGCAACGAATGCCACACCACGGGGATGGACTCCATCATGGCCGTGTGCCTGTCCGACACCTCGCGCAATCCTATCGAAATTCTTGAACGTCTGATGTCGATGCCGTTCTGCCACATGCATGGTCCTGAGCATCATGTGCTTGTGGGCGCCTCGCTGCTCACTGCCTACCATAACGCTGGTGGAGACATCGACTTGCCCAAGGCATTGACGGAGATGATGACGCGTGGCAAGCAAGTGCCTGGTGGTGCCTGCGGCTATTGGGGCGCTTGTGGAGCCACCATCAGCACGGGCATGTTCCTCTCCATCGTCACACGCAACACACCACTGGCCACCGATTCGTGGTATTTGAGCAACCAGATGACGGCCTCCGCTTTGGCGCAGGTGGCCGAACACGGCGGACCGCGTTGCTGCAAGCGCGATTCATATCTCTCGGTCCTGGCTGCCATCGATTTCGTGAAGGAAAACTTGGGTGTCGAGATGGAGAAATCGGAAGTGGTTTGCTCGCGGTCGCAACGCAACAACCAATGCATTGGAGCCCGTTGCCCTTTCTCGCCCGAAAGGAAATAATTGCGCGCTAAAATCCAGTTATGCAATATATAGGCGAAATCTTATCCTTGTCGGTGGCTTTGTCGTGGACGGCCACGGCCTTGTTTGCCGATGTAGCGAGCCGCCGGTTAGGTGCCTTGCCGCTCAACCTGATAAGGATGGTGCTGTCGCTCATCATGTTAAGCATTGTGCTTTGGGTGGCTACGGGAAGTCCGTATCCGACTTTCGCCAATGGCTCGGCATGGATGTGGCTCGCCTTGTCGGGATTGGTCGGCTATGTATTTGGCGACTTCTGCCTTTTCAATTCCTATATCGTCTTCGGGTCAAGGTTTGGACAATTATTCATGACCCTGGCACCTCCAATGGCTGGCATCACGGGCTGGCTGATGTTAGGGGAGAGCATGTCGTGGCGCTCATGGCTGGCCATGTTTGTCACGCTTTTTGGCATCGGCTTCTCCATCATGGTGCGCAGCGGCAAAAGCCTGAAACTGAAGCTGCCTTTGAAAGGCGTGCTTTTCGGTATCGGTGCGGGTGTCGGGCAAGGTGTCGGTCTGGTACTGAGCAAGATAGGCTTGAACCATTATGCCGAATCCATTCCTGCCGATGCGCCGCAGCGTGTCGCCGATATGATGCCTTTTGCGGGCACTTATATCCGTGCCGTCGCAGGTCTAGTGGGCTTTTTCTTGATACTGCTTTGCAGAAAGTCGCTGGGACAAGTAGGAGAGGCCTTACATGATCGTCGTGGCATGACTTTCGCCACTTTGACGACGTTTTTCGGTCCCTTCATCGGTGTCTCGCTCTCGTTGATGGCTGTGCGTTATACCCATGCTGGCATCGCCTCCACCTTAATGGCGCTGACGCCTGTGCTTATCATCATGCCTTACGCGCTCATCTACCATCAGAAAGTCACACTCCGCGAGGTGGTTGGCACACTGATAACCATCACGGGCGTGGCTTTGTTCTTCTTGCTGTAAGCTTTCAGGACATTGAATTGAATTATCAATTCTTTGTATTAATTTGAAAATCAGCAATAAATCCGACAGCAAACGACAACAAACGCTTACAGTCGATTACAAACGCTTGTTGTCGTTTTTCTTTTTCCGGGATGTCGTTATTTTGCAGCGAGAAAAGGAAAATAGAATATGGATAAGCGAAACGACATAGGGAAATTTATTATTACGGAAGCAGAAAAAGAGGAATTCAGCAAAAGAATAATGGATTGGCTTTCGAATGAAAACCTTGAAAAAGCGAGAGGAAAGACGAGGCAAGAAATATATAGTGATTTTGGAAATGTCTTAATGCCTATTGCATATATCCCGATTGACTATATCTCGTTGTTAGGTGCTGAAATAGAAGATAATAGAGTATATTCGGGAATGGGCTATTTTATTGATCATGCTGTGAATCATCATCCGAATATTGCAAAAGAAAAATACAATAATATTCAAGTTGTTCTTCAATTTCCTGATGAGATAAAATCGGTAAAAGACAATGGTAATGATTCAATTGTGTTTATTAAGCAAATTGACCGTTATAATGCTGTTGTTTTGGAAGTTACAAAAGATTATAAGGATAGAATAGTGCTGCACAAATCTTTCTACGACCAAAAGAAAAAGCCGTATGCCAAAAAAGGAATACGGCTTTATACCTCGTCTTCGGAGGGCGGCGTTTCCTCCATCATTCGTACTGAAAGACCAGCACACGGCAGCAGCCTTCCTGCTCTTAAAGACGATGCAAAATTAGATATTATTTCTGATATGCAATGAAAAATAAATAAAAATCCAGCAGTGCTACATTACCTTTCTTGCGATTGGAACGCCTACATACTGGATTTTCGGCTGCAAAAATAAATACTTTTCCTAAAAACAGAGCAAAATTAACCGAAAAATTGTACTTTTGTCACTTCATAGGAAGGAATGGAATCATCTCAAATCTTTGAAAATCAGAATAAACGTCTAACATATTAATACCCAAAACTATGACTACAGAAAAATCAATGGAAGATCTTGCCAAGTTGAAGCAAGAAAAACTGAAAGCCCTGGAAGCCACCCTCGGTAACATCGAAAAGAATTTTGGCAAAGGCAGCATCATGCGCCTTGGGGCTGAAGCAGAGAAAATGGAGAGCATCTCCACCGGTTCGGTCGGCCTCGACTATGCCCTTGGCGTAGGCGGCCTGCCGAAAGGTAGAATCATCGAAATATTTGGACCTGAAAGCTCAGGTAAGACGACCTTGGCGCTTCACGTCATCGCCGAATCGCAGAAGAAGGGTGGCATCGCTGCCTTCATCGATGCCGAACATGCCTTCGACCGCTTCTATGCCGCCAAGCTCGGCGTCGATGTCGAGAACCTGCTCATCTCGCAACCCGATTATGGTGAACAAGCTCTTGAGATTGCCGAAAACCTCATCCGATCGGGCGCCATCGATGTCATCGTCGTTGACTCCGTCGCTGCCTTGACTCCTAAGAGCGAGATAGAAGGGGAGATGGGCGACAGCAAGATGGGCTTGCAAGCCCGCTTGATGAGCCAAGCCATGCGCAAGCTCACGGCTACGATTAATAAGACAGGCTGCGTGTGCATCTTCATCAACCAGTTGCGCGAAAAGATTGGCGTGATGTTCGGCAACCCAGAGACTACCACAGGCGGTAACGCCTTGAAGTTCTACAGCTCGGTGCGTATCGACATCCGTAAGGTGAGCCAAATCAAGGACGGAGAAAACATCCTCGGCAGCCGCGTCAAGGTGAAAGTGGTGAAGAACAAGGTGGCTCCTCCGTTCCGCAAGGCCGAATTCGACATCCTCTATGGCGAAGGCATCTCGCGCACAGGCGAAATCGTTGACCTCGGCGTGGAGACAGGCATCATCAAGAAGAGCGGATCGTGGTTCAGCTATGGCGAGTCGAAACTCGCACAAGGCCGCGATGCTGTCAAGAAACTCATTGAAGACAATCCGGAGTTGGCCGACGAAATCATCGCCAAGATTTACGAGGTCATGGAGAAAAACGAAGAATGATAGTTAACGCATGGTCGGTGTCGGCGCAAGTCGATGCCGACCTTTATTTTGAATAGAAAATGAAGAAACTGTTTCTCATGCTTCTTGTCGTGGTCGCCATGGTGGCCTGCAACGACAAGCCGAAAACCGCAGAACCTGCCACTAACGAAGACGAGCCTATCACCGTCAATAGTGCCATCACAATGCTGTCAGACAGCATCGCCATGGACAGCACACGCGCCGATCTATACGTGAAACGCGCCCAGGCTTATGTGGCTAACGAACAAGTGGGTGCCGCCATGGTTGACATCAACAAGGCCCTCCAACTCGACCCTAACAATGTGGATACCTACTTACTGCTGGCTAACGTCTATTACATGCTCGGCAATGAGTCGAACATCACCACGACCTTGAACAAGGCTGCCGAGATTGACCCATTCGACTCGCGTCCGTTGGTGAAGCTCGCCGAGCTGAACCTCTTGCAGCAGAACTACAAACTTGCTTATGCATACGTCGATAAGGCCTTGACCATAGAAAGCTACAACCCACAAGCCTATTTCGTGAAAGGCATGTATTTCATGACCGCTGAACAAGATACAGCTAACGCCTTGAAGAACTTCCAGTTGGCTTACGAACAAGACGGCAACTTTTACGATGCTGTCGAACAGATTTGCCGCATCTATACCATCCAGAATCCACCTTTCACCTTGGATTATCTGCGTAATGTGCAGAAACAGTTCCCCGAACATGCCAATGCCCGTTATGAACTGGCCCTCTACCTGCAAAGTCATGGCGAACCCGAAGAAGCCCTGTGCCATTACGACACGCTCCTGATGGCCGACCCGAACAACTACATCGTCCTTTTCAACGAGGCATACGTCCATTTCATCTACATGCACAACAACGAGACCGCTTTGGATTTTTTCAACAAGGCCTTGCAAATCAATCCCGACTACATGGATGCCCTTTACAACAAAGGACGTGTGCTCGAACAGATGGGCAACTACGTGGAAGCCATGAACGTGTATAAGCAGGTTCTCGAAAAGAACACCAACTACCAGTTGGCCATCGATGCTATCAACCGCATCCAGAACCAAGCGGAAGAAGAATAAGCCATGATACATATCTATTGCCTCAATACACACACTACCAAAGAGTTCGATGAAGGTGTGACCTTGCTTGACATATTGCCGGAATTCCAGTTCGAGAAACCTTTTCCTATCATTGCAGCCAAAGTCAACAATGTAGAACAAGGGCTGAAATTCCGTGTCTATAACAGTCGCGATGTGGAGTTCCTCGATGCACGCAACGACAGCGCCTTGAACGTGTATTGCCGTTCGTTGTGCTTCTTGCTGTATAAAGCGGCTACCGACTTGTTCCCAGGAAGCCGCCTTTACATGGAACACCCTATCTCGAATGGCTATTTTTGCCACATCAAGAAAAGCGACCGACAACTCCTCAATGAGGACGAAATAGAGGCTTTGAAGCAGAGAATGCGTGCCATCGTTGATGAGGACTTGGCTTTCCACCGTCACGAAGCGCGCATCGAAGAGGCAATAGAAATGTTTGATGCCTTGCATCAGGATGACAAGGTCAAACTGATGGATACAACTGGGCAAGTCTATACCGATTACTACACCTTGGGTGAGACTACCGATTACTACTATGGCCGTCTCGTTCCATCAACCGGTTACTTGAAAACGTGGGGGTTGGAACCATATCGTGACGGTTTGCTGCTTCGCATTCCCGACCGTAACAATCCCGAACAGATAGCGCCTTTCGTTGACCAGCCACGCACTTTCGAAGTCTTCGAAGAGACCTTGAAATGGAACCAGATCATGGGATTGGGTACCGTGGGCGATGTCAACCACGCTTGCCAGAAAGGCGAGGCACGCGAGTTAGTGCAAGTGGCTGAAGCCCTTCAAGAGAAGAAAATAGTGCAGATTGCCGAAGAGATCAATCGCCGTTATCGCGAGCAACAACTTCGTTTGGTGCTAATTACGGGTCCAAGCAGCAGCGGGAAGACTACTTTCTGTAAACGCATCAGCATCCAGCTGAAGGCTTGCGGACTGAAACCCGTCTCGTTTTCTACCGACGATTATTTTGTCAATCGCGTAGATACACCGAAACTGCCCGATGGCTCCTACGACTTCGATAATTTCGAAACCGTTGACCACGATGCTTTGGAACACGACCTCATGGAATTGCTGGCAGGCAAGGAAGTGGAAGTGCCCGAATACAATTTCGTCACGGGCATGCGCGAATACAAAGGAAAGAAACTGCAACTCAAGCCAGGTACCGTCTTGCTTATTGAAGGCATTCACGCCTTGAATCCGCGCTTAACATCTAAGATTAACGATTCCAATAAGTTCCGTATCTTTATTTCAACGCTTACTTGCACTGCATTAGACGACCATAACTGGATTCCGACCAACGACAATCGTTTGCTACGGCGCATTGTCCGCGACTACAACAAAGGTGCTTTCACAGCCCGCCAAAGCATCAGCCAATGGCCGATGGTGTGCGAAGCGGAAGAGAAGTGGATTTCGCCTTATCAGGAATGCGCCGATGTCATTTTCAACTCGGCATACCTTTTGGAGTTTGCCGTGATGCGCAACCATGCCGAGCCTATCTTGGCAAGTGTCCCGAAAAACAGTCCTGAATACACCGAGGCACACCGTCTGCAGCGTTTCCTGCGTTATTTCACGCCTGTCTCCGATAAGGAAATCCCAACCACTTCCATGATAAGGCAGTTTATTGGCGGAAGTAGTTTTAAGGATTAGTGTTGCAGTTTGTCAGCAATTTATAGGTTTTCTATCCTTGCTTCAACCGCATTGCATTTTGCCGTTGGGTTATGATTTTACTAAACTCAGTTTTTTATTGATATCGAAAATCTTCCCCTTATTCGACAGATAATCAATGGATTCATTCAATACTAGATCTACTTTTGCACCTCGGCGGGTGAAACCTAGTTTCTTCGTCACAATCAATGTAAGGGCATCTTTGCTGATGGAAATATGTTCCGATATGGTTTCCAAAATGGCATTACAGATTTCAACAGGAGGAATTTCGGTGATGTCGCGCCCGTTGTTTTGGCGGTAACCCGAGAAATTCCTTGATGCATCAACGCTATTCCAGACAACGATTGTGGTACCGATTTTCTCAACGAACAATTTGTTTCTGGCTATATCAGTGACTTTTGCCAGCATCGAAGGTGTTACCCTAGGCATGTCGCGGAGCGCACAGATTCTCTTGCAGAGATAGTTAAGTGTCATCGGCTGTTCGCATTGCAAGATGGCTTGGGCAAGTTGTGCGCTGTCCATTACCGAGACGAGGGCATTGCCGACAAATTGGTTATATGCTGAAACATCGCTTTTCGCCTCTTCCACGACCTCTTGCGAAATGTCGAAAACTGCTTTCCTGATAGGCTCTTCTTCGGGTTCCGGCTTTTCCTTGATGAATTTTTCGATGCGTGAAATGACTCTTTCGGGGTTGGTAATCCAATCGGCACTCCAAATGCGCATGATTCTCCAATTCAAGCCTTTAAGCACTGAAGGTTGGACGATTTCGCGGTCGCGTGTGGTTTGGGTGTTGTGATAGTTTTCGCCATCTAAAAGCAAGCCGCATGAATAGTTTCCTGAAGTCGCATCATCGCAAATCGCCACGTCAACCTTGAAGTTGGAGCGTCCGATATTAGTATGGGCGACATAGCCTTTTTTGCGTAATGCTTCGGCAATCAGTTCGGCAAAAACGGTGTCTTTCGATTCCTGACTTGTGTTTGTTGATTGAATAAGAACTTGTTTTTCAGCGTATTCCAAGAAATGCTTCAAACCTTCTACACCTTTTGCCTTGGAACGTCGCAAGTCGATTTGGGAAGATTTCAGGGTGGAGAACACCATCATTTCCTTTCGGGCGCGACTGACGGCCACGTTCAAGCGGCGTTCGCCACCTTCATTGTTGAGCGGACCGAAATTCATTGAGACGTTTCCGTCCTTGTCGGGGCCATAGCCGATGGAGAAGAGGATGATGTCGCGCTCATCGCCTTGCACGTTTTCCAGATTCTTCACGAAAATCGGTTCGTATAGTTCATCGGCTGCCATGCGGAGGTTCAGCTTGGTTTCAAGCATCTCCATAAGCATGTCCTCGATGAGGTTTTGCTGCACGACGCTGAATGCGATGACACCGATGCTGTTATTGGCATGGTCAGGCATTTCAAGCCGTCTGGCGATTTCCTTCACGATGGCCTCGGCCTCTTTCTTGTTGGATCTTTGGCCGCCCTTGTCGTAAACGCCGTCAACGTGAACGTATTTTACTTTGGTGGTTTGGTCGTCGGTTGAAGGGAAGGTGATGAGTTCGCCGCCATAATATTCATTATTCGAGAAGGCAATCAGCGATTCGTGTCTCGAACGGTAGTGCCAATTCAGTTGCAACGACGGAATGCCCAGCGTGCTGCAGTCTTCAAGAATGCTTTCCATGTCGTCGATGCTTGCTTCGTCTTCGCTGACGCTGGTCGAAACGAAGAAACTTGTTGGCGGCATCTGTTTGGGGTCGCCGACAACGATGACCGACTTTCCTCTTGCGATGGCGCCAACGGCTTCGCTTGTAGGCATTTGCGAAGCTTCGTCGAAAATGACGTAGTCGAATTTCTCTTGCGATAAATCAAGGAATTGGGCCACCGACATCGGACTCATCAACATGCAAGGGCAGAGGCGGGGTAGGAGGGTTGGTATCTGGTCCATCAGGTCGCGCAACGATAGGCCGCGGCCGCCGTTGGATATGTTTCTGTTGAGCAGGCCAATCTCGCTGCTGTTGTCAATATTCTTTGTGATGTGAGGAATCTGTGAGGCAAGTCGTGCGTAAAGTTCCTTTTGGCTAAGCATCTGGAAATCCTCGGTAAGTTTTTGGTATCGCGTCACGGTTTCGTCGAAAATGGAGCCTTCGAAAGTCCTGAGCAAGGGCGACTGCGCGATTTTTTCGTTGGCAAGGCTCATGAACATCGCCTTGAAGAATGAGTCGCGCAAGGTTCCTGCCGGAATATCGCTTTCTTCGATTTTACTTGCTACGACGGCGAGTCCGGCATCTTTCAGTTCGCATTTGTAGGCGCACCATTGGTACCAGTCGCGGGCTTGGTTGGTGTGCTTCGACCAGTTATCAAGCCGTGCAATACAATTGCCTATTACTTTTTGCGAAGGAAGTGTGTCTTCAGTCGTCTTGATTTCAAAATATTTGGCGATGGCCTCGTTGATTTTGTTGATTTCAGAATGTAAGGCGTTGTAATCCAAAAGTTTTGATAGGAAGGAATCAACTTCTTGTTCGACAATCAGATTATTGAAATTGCGCAGTTTTTTGATGAAATCCTTTTTGCCGAAGAAACGCGGGATGAACCATTTCGCCTTGATGGAGCGCCATTCCTGATACAGGGCATTGATGTCTTCCTTGAAGATGGTTTCGCTGCAATCGCGGGTGATTTCGTCCTTTTTTGCTAGGGCCGTGGATAGTTTTTCCTTGTCGTCAATGCCTAATTGAATCGTTTCGGCGGCTTGTTTCAGTTCTGCGGTCAAATGTGCAACGTCGGCAAGGTCTGATTCATTGATTTCGAGTCCGTTAAGCGGATGCTTGCAAGGTTGGCCAACCAAATTGACGACCGAATTATATCTGTCGTGCAAAAGATGATTGTAGTTCTCAATCTCCTTGATGTTGAATTCTTTCTTCAGTTCCTTGTTGTTGGTGTCGAAGTCAAGTGCTTTAGCATCAATGGATCCGTAACGGACAATGCAATCGTAGAGCGACAGGCCATCGGCACCTTTTGCATCGTGCAATGCCTCCATATAGGCAATCAGTTTCATCCTTTGCTCGTAAAGCTGTTCGGCGGTGCGGGCATATTCTTCAGGCTTGACGATATGCGTTACGCTGAGTGCCTTCTTGAGTTGGTCGAGGACGTGACGTTTGGTGATCTTGTTGGAGTGCATCTCCAGGCAGAACGGCGCCAAACCGATTTTTTCGAGACGGTTCTCAACCACGCTTAAAGCGGCCATTTTTTCAGCGACAAACAAGACCCGTTTTCCTTTAAACAAAGCATTGGAAATCAGATTGGTGATGGTTTGTGACTTGCCTGTTCCCGGAGGACCGTACAAAATAAAGGAATGACCACGCCCAGCTTCAATGACGGCGGCCATTTGCGATGAATCTACGGAAACGGGCAGTGACAGACTGTCGGGTTTGTCTTTCTTGTCGGCATCCTTCAGGTCGGAAACGATGGCTTCTGGAGTAAACTCAAGTTTTTGATTTACAAGACTTCTGACGATGTCGTTTCCCAACAATTCCTTCCGGTGATTGTGAATGTCGTTCCACATCAGGAACTTGCTGAATGAGAAAATGCCAAGGATGGATTCCTCTTCAACGTCCCAGCGTTTCTTGTTTTTCAGCGCATCTCTGATGAGGGCGAAAAGCATTGGAACGTCGATGCCGTGCTCGTCTTTGGGCAAAAAATCCAATCCGGGAATGTTGATTTCGAAATTCTGGCGAAGGAACTCAATCAGCGTGATGTTCAGGACTACATCTTCGTCCCTTTTTCTAATGAAATAATTTCCTTTTTTGTAAACTATTTCGACAGGCAACATCAAGATTGGCGCATAGCGTGGCGTTTCGCTGAGTTCGGTCTCAAACCATCTCAATGTTCCGATGGCAAGATAAAGGGCGTTGGCGCCAGTCTCCTCAATGACGTTTCGTGAGGCGCGATAAATGTGTTTGAGTATGTTACGCGTCTCTGATTCAGTGTGGTATGAATGAAGCGTGTGATGCTCGATGTCGTTTAGAATGAGTTCGTGCAACTCGGGCAGCTGCTTCGAACGGATTAGCCTTTCTTCGGTCGGAATCTTAATGTCTACATTGGGTTTTGGCATAATGACATACTCTTTGCCATCGTGCAAATAATCCTCGATGAGATTCACGTCGAACGAAATGAATTGAATGGCTCTTTGACGGAGATACAGATTCAGCATGGAGTTGCGCAGCGAAAAATCAAGGAGTTTCCTTTCCCAAATGTCCATTTTGGTGAGTTCGCGCTTGCTTTCGATGATTTTGCTGAGGTCGTAGCGCGAATGTTCTTTCACATCGAGAACGCACTCATCGTGCTGAACGCCGTTGGTGTCAATCTCCCAGGTGCCATCGTTTTGGGCTCTTAGTGGGAGGGGAAGAATCCGTTCAAGGCGGCAACGTCGGATGTCGATATACATGACAAACTTGCTGAGGTCGGCCAGATTTCTTTCCGCAATCTGCTGCGCGTCTTCAAACGAAGTGTTTTCTGCCGTAACTTGCGTACATTCAATGACTAACATCTCATCGATGCCTTCGGCACATTTCTTTTCGATGAAGGATGCATCGTCGCAGACACTGTATTGACAGCAGTCGTCGACGAGCCAAACGGCTAAATAGGCGTGTCCTTTCTGAAGCACGATGCCGCTATGGATGCCTACGCTTTCGAGCACGCTGGCAAAAAGCAGGGTCAGTTCGATGCAATTGCCGAGCTTGGAGGAAAGGACTTGGTCGGGTAGGGTAATGCGTTGTCCTACAGTTTCGTATGAGGCCGGCATTGTACGATAGACAATGTTCTCTGCGTGCAAAGCTCCGTAAATGGCTGCAATCTGTTTCCTGACTTCATTGCTGTTACCTGATTGATATTCAGTGAAAGATGATGATTTTGACAAGCTCTTGAGAATCTGTGCCGCTTTGACGATGATGTTGCTGATGGCAGGGTGGTTGGGCAACACAAAGGAAGCTAGACATTGCGGCAGAATGCTGGTGCCCAGCCATTGGTCGTAAGGCATTACTTCGATCTGGTAGTCTTTTGAGAACAGTTCCGTACTGCAATTCTCACCGTTTTTGTCGGCCATAATCTTCACATTGAAAGTGGTCAGCGTTTTTTCCGTGATGGAAGCGACCTTCTCCGGAATGGGTTGCAAGTCGATGCCTTGCAGCCTGACCGATTTTTCCGCTTTGATTACGTTGACGGCATTGGAACGTGTCGGGTTGAAGAACTCGCCGGAACATTCGACCACGACGTTATGCAAATCTTCGTCAGAGTTGTTGCTGATTTCAATCGACTGGCAGATTGCTATCCTGTTGTTTACCAACGAATAGTTAATTGCGGGAAGGTATTCAATCTTAAACTCAACCATATCTTTCGCTTTTTTGTTTTCAAGAACTTTGCACTATGAATCATGTATTTAGCTTTGAAAAAGAAGATGAAAACGTCTTCAATTCATAGTTTGATGCAAACATACGAAAATGAAATGGAATTTTAGGGAAACAGGTTGAAAAATTTATTGGTGTCAGCGGACGATTTCCATAATCCGTATCCGTTATAAGGAATGACATGCTTTGAGGTATATATTGTGGACAACAATATTTTACTCGTTCCGTCGAGCGTTTAGTATTTTTTCCAATCTTTGCAAATGTTTTGGTTGTCAGCGGGGAAAGACTTTTGCATACATTCAATCTATTTGTAAAACCATCATGTCATTTTGGAGCAAAATCAGAGAAACAATCAGTGGAGAAGAACGCAAGCCACAAATGCAAGAAAAGGAGAAAGTGTCTCGCAGTGTCTCCCGATATGCTTTTGTGGATGTGGAGGTCGGTGTAAAGGATAAGAAAATACATGACATCGGTGCCATAAGATGCGACGAAGCTGTGCTTCATTCTGCTGACAAACAAGCGGCTTTGGATTTTTTGGAAAATGTCGATTTCGTCTGCGGACACAATATCATCCATCACGATGCAAAGTATCTGTTTGGTGACGAACCGCATAAATGGGTTTTGGTTGACACCTTGTTTGTCTCGCCTTTATTGTTTCCCGAAAGGCCTTATCACCGTTTGCTCAAAGACGACAAATTGCTGAGCGAGCAGATGAACAATCCGGTCAACGACTGCGAGAAAGCCCGTGACCTGCTGATGGATGAGGTGGCACGGTGGAATGTGTTACCGGATTCAAAAAGAACAATTTATGCCACACTTTTGCATGATGTGCCCGAGTTTGAAGGTTTTCTTGAATTTGTGGAGGCCAAAACCGAAGATGAGGCCTTGCTGCCTGAATTGATTCAAGCTACATACAAAGGTAAGATTTGCGAACATGCCGACCTTGCAGACATTGTGAATCAGCAGGCTGAAGAATTGGCCTACGCTCTTGCCCTGATTGACACTACGGATTACCGCTCGGTGACACCACCATGGGTGCTGCACAATTATCCGAATGTGGAGAATGTGGTTAAGCTGTTGCGGCATACGAAATGTGTTGAGGGCTGCGAATACTGCAATAAGGAATTGGATGTGCATCACAACCTCAAGCAGTTTTTCGGCTACGACCAATTCCGCACCTACGAAGGCGAACCCTTGCAGGAAAATGCGGCTCGCGCAGCCGTGGAAGGCAAGTCATTGCTGGCGATTTTCCCGACAGGCGGTGGGAAGTCGCTCACATTCCAGCTGCCCGCCTTGATGGAAGGGCGCACGGTGCATGGCCTTACGGTGGTCATCTCGCCTTTGCAGTCGCTGATGAAAGACCAAGTTGACAACCTTGCCGACAGAGGCATTACCGATGCCGTCACCATCAACGGATTGCTGGATCCTATCAGCCGTTCGCTGGCCGTTCAACGCGTTCAGGATGGCGATGCTTCGCTTTTGTATATCGCACCGGAAATGCTGCGTTCGAAGACGATTGAAAAGATTCTATTGGCACGTCATGTGGTTCGTTTTGTGATTGATGAAGCGCATTGCTTTTCTTCGTGGGGACAGGATTTCCGCGTTGATTATCTCTATATCGGCAAGTTTATCAGCGAATACCAGAAAAAGAAACGCTGTAAGGCGCCAATTCCCGTGTCGTGTTTTACCGCCACGGCCAAGCAGAAAGTGATACAGGACATTTGCGATTATTTCAAGCAAACGCTTAACCTCGACCTTGTCATTTTTGCCTCAACTGCCTCGCGAACTAACCTCCGCTATTCCGTCATCCATGCCGATACCGATGAGGATAAGTACATGAAACTCCGTTCTCTGATAGCCGAGTCGTCATGTCCTACAATTGTCTATGTTTCAAGAACCAAACGCACGAAGGATTTGGCGGAGAAACTGACCCGCGATGGTTACAAGGCCTTGCCATTCAACGGGAAGATGGATGCCGACGAGAAAATTGTCAACCAGGAAGCCTTCATGAATGACCGGGTTCGCGTCATTGTGGCGACTTCCGCCTTCGGCATGGGCGTTGACAAAAAGGATGTCGGACTCGTGATTCACTACGACATTTCCGATTCTTTGGAGAATTATGTTCAGGAGGCAGGACGTGCTGGCCGTGACCCGCATCTCGAGGCTCGTTGTTTTGTGTTGTATAGTGATGCCGATTTGGATAAACATTTCGTTCTGTTAAACCAGACAAAACTGAGTATCAGCGAGATTCAGCAGGTCTGGAAAGCCGTTAAGGACATGACCCGACAGCGTATGCGGACATGTTGCTCGGCATTGGAGATAGCGAGAAAAGCTGGTTGGGACGACTCTGTGTCTGACATTGAGACAAGAGTGCGGACAGCCTTGGCAGCCCTCGAACAAGCTGGTTATCTGGAACGGGGAAACAACGTCCCTCATGTTTATGCCACGGGCATCACCGTGAAGGACATGGACGAGGCGCGGCAGCGTATCACCGAGTCGTTACTCTTCGAAAGTAATGAAGTCGAAAAAGCCGTGCGCATCATCAAGTCGTTGATTTCGCAAAAATACATAGCCAAGGCACAAGATGTTGAAGCAGAATCGCGTGTGGACTATCTGGCGGACATTCTCGGCTTGAATAAAAGCGAAGTCGTGTCGGTGGTTGAACGCATGCGGCAGGAAGGCATTTTGGCCGATACCAAAGACATTTCAGCCTATCTGAACGATGTGGGCGAGTCGGAAAACAAGTCGAAACGGTTGTTGGAACGATTTTCAAAACTGGAGCGTTATCTCTTGAACAAGATTCCCGATGACGTCCTTAGGATTTCATGCAAGCAACTGAATGACAATGCACAGAATGAAGGCATAACAAGTGCCACCGAGAAAGACATACGCACCTTACTCTTTTTCCTCACCGTGAAAGGCTACACGCGAAAGAAAGAAGATGCTGTCCACAATCTGGAAGTGATGCGTCAAGCGGATATGGAGACGACTTTGAGACGTTTTGAAAGACGATTGGAAATTTGTCGTTTTGCCGTGGAATGGCTTTACAATCAGGCACAGCAAACAAGCGATGAGGAATCGCAGAAGAAAGGCTTGCAATTCTCGATTGTGGAGCTGTTGAACGACTTTAAGGCTCAGGGACAGAACCTTTTCGGCACACTTCAAGATGTTCAGATTGTGGATGTGGAAGAAGCCTTGCTCTATCTTTCGAAGATTGGAGCGCTGAAAATGGAAGGCGGTTTCCTCGTTTTGTATAACGCCATGGACATCCGCCGTATCAAGGATAACAGATTGCGTTACAAGCAGGACGACTACCGCATGCTGAACGAATTCTACAAACAGAAGATTCAGCAAGTCCACATTGTGGGTGAATATGCCAATCTGATGGTTCGTGACTACGATGCCGCCTTGCAGTATGTGCAGGATTATTTCCAGATGGACTACAAACGTTTCGTGTCGAAGTATTTCAAAGGCAATCGCTTGCAAGAGATAGAGCGCAATGTGACGCCTGAGAAATACCAGCAGCTTTTTGGCACTTTGTCGGAGAAACAGATGGAGATTATTTCCGACAAGGAATCACGCTGTATCGTCGTGGCGGCAGGTCCGGGCAGTGGCAAGACGAGGGTGCTTGTACACAAATTGGCCTCTCTGCTGATGCTCGAGGATGTGAAACACGAACAACTGCTCATGCTCACCTTTTCGCGTGCTGCAGCCATAGAATTCAAGCAACGGCTGATGGGACTGATTGGCAATGCGGCTCATTTTGTTGAAATAAAGACCTTCCATTCCTATTGTTTCGACCTATTAGGCAGAATTGGCAATTTGGATGAAGTGAAAGATGTGGTGGCGCGTGCCGCTCAGATGATAAACGAAGGTGAAGTGGAGCCTAACCGCATAGCCAAGACCGTGCTTGTGATTGATGAGGCTCAGGATATGAGCGACGAGGAGTATGCGCTTGTACGCGCCTTGATGACCGCCAACGAGGAAATGCGCATGATTGCCGTGGGCGACGACGACCAGAATATCTTTGAATTCCGTGGATCCGACTCCAAATACATGGCGCAGTTGCTGAAGGATTCGGATGGACGCTTTGTCGAAATGACTGAAAATTACCGCAGTTCGCGGCATGTGGTCGGTTTCGCCAATGCTTTTGTAAAGAGTATTCATAAAAGAATGAAAAGCACGCCTATTGTGTCGATGAGTCAAGACGATGGCTTTGTCAGCGTGACGCATCATCAGTCGGATTGTATGTATGAACCTCTTGTAAATGAACTTGTTGAACGGCACAAAGCTTCCGATTCGGAGCAAGGCAAGCGCTCCGTGTGCGTTCTAACGCAAACCAACGAAGAAGCCGTCATACTTGTGGCATTGTTGAGAAAATACGGACTGCAAAGCAAGCTGATTCAAAGCATGGACGGGTTCCGTTTCTGGAACATGATGGAGGTGCGTCTTTTCTTGAAATACATTGATACCCAAACGCATACGCCACTCATTGCCGATGAAGTTTGGGAAGAGGCAAAACGCAAGACCTATGCCGCATACGCCAATTCCGAAAGCCTTCATTACCTGCAACGTTGCATACAATTGTTCGAGGAAACGAACAAGATGAAATATCTGACTGATTTCAAAGAGTTTGTCTTTGAATCGTCAGTAGAGGACTTTTGCGACCTTTCGGGTGCCGATGTAGTGGTTTCGACTATACACAAGTCGAAAGGAAGGGAATTTGATGATGTCTATATGCTGATTTCCAAACCGCTTCATGTTACGGATGAGGAACTTCGCCGTTATTATGTGGGCATTACCCGAGCCAAGCAACGGCTGTTCATACACACCAACAGTCCGATGTTCGACAAATTGCCGGCAGACAGGAAGATAACCGATCAAACCCCTTACGGGATGCCCGACGAGATTGTGCTTCAGCTTTCGCATAAAGACGTGAACCTCAATTTCTTCAAGCCGCGAAAGAAAGTGATTTTGGCGCTGAGGGCAGGGGAGGAGCTTTGTTTCGACAACAACTGTCTCTATGTGAAAAAGACGAACCTTTCAGTCTGTCAGCTGTCGCAGAAGATGCAAAACGACCTAAGCCTTTGGGCAGAAAAGAATTATCGTGTCAGCGCAGCAACCATTCGTTTCATCGTGGCCTGGCGACCAAAGGATGCCCCGAAAAACGAGAAGGAACATGCTGTTTTGCTGGCCGATTTGGTGCTGAGGAAGGAATAGTTTATTCAAGAGACAACAAACAGCGAAGCCGACGAGAAACAATACCACTCCAATGACGCATAGTGGCTGTTGGGATGCCAATGTAAACGCAGGTGGCAATCCTGTAAAAGCGTTCCGAAAAGGTTTTAGGGTCGTTTTTTTATTTCTACCGAGCACATTCAACCCATAATTTCCACCTTCAGTGGTTGGTTGTCGTAGCACCAATTGCGATGATATGACAACTGTTCGGAAATGAATGTCTTAATGTCGTCCAGATTCCAGTCGAAAGCATCTCCGGCATCAATCAGGATTTCAGTGAGGCGGTTGATGGCTTGCGAGTGATATACGCTCGACACCTGGTTGAAGGTTTTTCCCGTGGCATGGGCTACGGCATCGATGGTCTCGACAGCTCCGCTGAGTTCTTCAAACAACAAGTCTTCGTTGTGACGATAGCGTTTCCTATTATCTTGTTCTATCATAGTGCATTATGTTTTTATTGTTCTTGTTTTTCAATTTTCGGTTTGATAATGGCAGAAAACTAAAATGTTATTTCTATCTTTTCAATAATCTCAGTCATTTGGAATTTGCTGTTTTCCCAGAATTTATCTGGAAGAATTGAATACTTCGGAGGATTACTCTCGATGTCATAGACATAATACACCCTATATGAATCGGGATGGTTCTTTGCGAACTGGAGTTCTCCTGGGGTCATATAAAACATACTCTTACTCCCAGTTTTAACTTCAACGAAATATTCTTTCTCCTCTGAATCCTTGTAAGAGATATCATAATCACCTGATACAGCTTGGCCAGGTTTTAATATTCCCAGCTCAACAAATGCTTCCGATCTTGGAAAGACATTACATTTTCCATATTTTTCACAGAGCAAATTATAAATTGACTGTTCTCCTTTGGTTCCAATTTCTTTTGATTTCTCATTTGATTTGGATGACAAAGATTGTGAATATGCGCCTTTGTGCCTTGTTCGACTTTTTTGTGAATTATGTCTGCTCTTATCATCTGAATAGTGTATCTCAGTCCAGACAGGAACAACTGATTTATATGGGGTATATTTGTTCCCTGGCTTGGACGATGGTGAATCCGTTTCATTTGCCATCTGTTTCTTGACCCACATATTAAACTCGTCTTTCAGACCGAAATAAAACATCCGCTGGAGATCCAGGTTGTTTGCGATCTCTTCCTCAAACAACTTATCTGGATTCATTCTTTCATAATTGAACTTGTATTCTTCGTCCGCACGTTTATCACATTCTACATTTCGCCATTCACCAAACTTCCGAACAACTATTGATTCGAAGTTGAATTTAACCGAATTATCTATTTCGGCAATCTGATGGAAAGAATCAAATTCGTCAACCACAGAAATAAATGACTGTTGAAGTTTCTTTTCGTTAATGGCTTTACAATATTGAACATCTTTGAAATGAGACCGTTCTCTTCTAATGAATGATTCAAGTGAAGAAGCATAGTATTCTTTTAAGTTTATCGAATAGACGAAACCGGCTTTCTCAAAATCAACAATATCTATTGACAATTTGGAGAACAAACTGATTATCAGTGGGACGTTGACTTGATTCTGGAAATCATTGAAATCTATGTCCAAATTTTCTATTTCGACAGTTGGATCAATAGATCGCAGCGTTTCACAAAAATTCCGTTTGATGGCATTCTGATATGACTCGTCTTCAATCACATCCAATGAGCCGAATTCTTTTTTAATAAGGAATTCTCTTTGTCTCTTTGATTCTGCCCTGAACAACTCACCTATCTTGCCTGCATCGAATCCTGGTGTATTAGCAATATTTGCATATATTTCCTCTATTTTCTCTGATAAAGAATTAATGTCGAAATCCTCTTGGCAGACAATAAACCAACTGCTTGTCGTATCTTTAACAAGTGAATAGTTTTCTTGGATAGAAACAGGGACTGCGTTTTCCACAATCTCAATACTGTTTACAAGGACCACTTTCAACTTGTCTATATTTTTATCAATATTTTCATTCCGTTCTCTATATACTCTGGCATATTTTTGAAAATCCGCAAAATAAAGCTGAAACCGATCATTTAATGAACTGACCTTCTCACTACCTTTTTTTACCGAGGCGTCTTTTTCATATTCCTTGCAACCAAATATTTCCACAAAGTTTGCATTATTTGTACGCTGACCTTTCTCAACGATTGGAAAATTATTCTTATTGATAATTCTTGTTGACGGCAAATATGATTTTGAAGCTGGATAATATTGAATTTTGCCATGATATTTTACAAGAAGTTGACCTGTATTGAAAAAGGTATCTCTATTATTAGAAGGCTCATATTTTCTATTAAATCCAGGAAGTTCAACTCTTCGATATACTATTCTTGACAATTCCTGATCTTGAATTTTTGTGGATTTCTGCAAATCGAGTAGCAAACCATAAAACACTTCTGACGACAAATCTGTAATCTCCTCAGCAAATGCAAATCTGTCGATGACCGCAGCAACGTCATTGTACTTCACTTGCAACCTACTAGCAATGTTTTCAATGAATTGCTCTGTAATTACGGGTATAAAGGAAACAAATTTCTTATTACTCTTTGTATTGTATCCTTTTAATATTTGATTCGGAGCATATCGTTTTTTATTAATTTCAACCCACGGGAGCTCATTAAAAAGGAACAGCAGATAATTTGGCATCTTACCATTATATTTACGCCAAATATATTGAGTATTTCCATAATATTCAACGGTGGCAGGTGAAGCGTATGGTGAACTCAAATTCATCTCCAACTCCGTGTCATTAAGCAACCACCTAATCACATTATCTGTGGATAATGTCCGTAATAAAGAAGTAATATTCTCAATATATGGCAAATTGTAACTGCATTTGGATATATAGGAAGATGCGGTACCGAGAAGCACACCTGAATCTATAATCCGCTGTTTTACTAACTTGTCATATTCGGGCAAAATTTCAGTAATTTCGGTATTTTTAATTTCAGGAAAATCTCTGACACCATATTTTTTCAAAAAAGCCTTGAATTCCGATTCATCATCTTTTTTTATCCCGAAAGTTTCGAGGCCGGGGATTGCTGAAAAGCTATCACTAAATAAATACTCTGACAAATCGTTTCCATATTCTTCTCCAAAGAATAGATACTTGCTGTCAACAACAACTTTATTTTTAGAAGGAAATCTCATTGAAGAATCAGGAATTCCTTTCTCGGTCTCTGGTATATGGTAGTATTTCCAGAGCCACTTAACAAATTCTACTGCTTTTTTGTATGTATTAACAGAAGTATTGATTGCCGGAATAACATTGCTTCTATCTCTATATTTAAAATTTATAGTAGGGTAAACTCTGTTCTGTGAAATAATACGAGCGACACTTTTCTTGCGACCGTTTTCAATGTCTTTTAGGTGTGTGATGATTTTTTCTTCATTCTTGGACTTCGACAACAATGACTTTTGGTACTCATCATCAATTGCTTGGACACGAACCCAATTCGGCAATTCAATTGAATCGAAATCTCCTTCTAAAAAATAGCATTCGTTATGCAGTTTTATCCATTGGTTTTTCTGTGTCTTCAGTAACTTCGGTAGCGTTTTGTGGTATCTTGAATTCCACCATATAAAGACTTCTACTTGTTGTGACACAGTCCAAGTAGATGATATCTGATTTACACATTTACACAATTCATCTTCCTCATACGACAAATCAACACCAATTCTACCAGAAATGAGATTTAGCAGATTTTCCCGATTTTCATCAGTTGACTGCTTAAGAAGTTTTTCAAATGGTCCTTTGGCAAAAACTTTTGGGAAAGCACCATCAATATACTTTGGCGATTCATTTATTGATACACGCTTCCTGCTAACAGTCTGAAACAACTGTTTATCTTTCAACAACCGAATATAATACTCCTCAAGATTGAACTTTGAAAATGAAGAAGAGAAATGCCAATTCCTCCAGTCAGAATAATTTGATGGAAGCAGAATCCGATAGGCATCATCATATTGGCCTTCTTCCACAAATTTCACCGCTGTCTCAACCAAAAATGAGAGTTGCTCCTGAACTATTCGCTTGTTTTCTTCACTATTACTGATATTATTCCTGTGATCTCCTAAAGCATACGTTGCATGGAGAATGCAATTGAACGGAGAATCTGTCTCAAGCAATGGGAAATATGAATAGACGTGATTTGTGCCTTCCATATCTTTATCTGGTACTGCTATAGATAGTTGAATATCTTTCCAAACACCATCTTCTTTTATTGCTTGAGGAATGTTTTTTTCAAATAGGGTAAAACTTTCTTCTTCTGTTATGACTCCGTTTTCGGTCTTGCGGAGCATCATTTTGTTCTGTTCTTCGCCTTCTTTTGACCGTTCATAAACAATATTACCGGTCTCTGTCTCTATCTCGATTTTACCAATGTTCGGAAGAAATAAAAGTATTCGCAAATCAATCCCATTCAATTGCTTTTCAACTGAATAACCATCATTCTGTCCCTGCTGATTTACTTCAATCTCAATGGTTGTGTAATCCTTTGGACGAGTATGTTCGATGTTTTGTGGTACAGCCAGCATCGGAATATATAGACCAGGCCTTTTCTTTATTTGTTTTGCTATTTGTGGTTTATCTTTTATTTTATTAAAAATACCTGAAGCTATATTCTTTGAGAATTCTATTGCAAATTCACCAGAAAATATCCGAACGGTTGTAGCCCAATTTAAAACCGAGCGGAATCCTGTACCCTTATTGCCTATATATCTTCCTATTTTGGGGCTGTTATTGCCTTGTACTATTGCCTTAATTCCTTCTTTATCGAAAAATGTACCAGTATTTGCAATAGTCAATACACCTTCACGGTACTTGATTTTTACTACAAGCTCACAATTGGGTTTCTTTCCTAAATTAATGCTCTTTTGATATGCATCATCTGCATTCTGCAAAAGTTCTAGTATTTCTCTGCCATGATATCCTTTTATATCCCGTTTCTCAATGTTGTTTTCAGCTATCAATTCATCTCGTTCCTGCAAACGGATATGATTATTGATGTACTCACTCGTTAGGGTTTCAATATATTGTTGACTTTCTGTCATAATTATATGTTGTATTTCTTAAAAACAAAATGTCCTTTTACAATATCTTTCTTGCAATCCAAGCGCAAGCCTCGGCATCAGCCAAGGCATGGTGATGGTTCTGCAAGTCGTAGCCGCAGCGGGCGGCGATGATGTCGAGATTGTGATGGCCGCCAGGCCAAACGCGGCGCGAAGCGATGCAGGTGCAATAAAACTCGTAATCGGGATAATCCATCTGATAGACACTGAAGACGGCTTTCAGACAGCTCTCGTCGAAGGCTTTGTTGTGGGCTACGAGAGGCAGTCCGCGAAGGCCGTTCATGCTGTTGACGCCTTCGATGCCGTATGTGTACAACAAGGCTTCCACCTTTTCCCAAACGAAAGGGAAGACCTGCGCATTCTCGGTATCGGCTGCCGTGAGACCATGAACCTGGCTGCACCAGTAGTTGTAATACTCCGGCTCGGGCTTGATGAGCGAGTAGAATCTATCGACAATCTCGCCATTGCGCACGATGACGACACCAACCGAACAAACGGATGAACGCTCACAGTTGGCGGTCTCAAAGTCTATTGCTGCAAAGTCTTTCATTTGTTATTCATTCTTATATTTATCCCACATTCATTTCGACTGCAAAGATAGTGTTTTAGGTGTGCCTTTTGCGGGCATAGGCTGGAAAAATGTTGAAATCTTAATTGAGTAGATGGAAGAATCAACCATATATTATTACACACCAAATGTTAAATGTTAAAATGTTAAATCGACCTCCAAAAAAACGGCACAACATGCGTTAAATTGATAAATTGACACTGGTTTTCGCGCGCGCGCGATATATATAATGTAATTACGATTAAAAGAAAGAAAAGAAGAAGAATGTGTTTGTAAAATATTGATAAAAAGATAGTTAAATGCCCGCAAGTAGATTTTGAAAGCGTTAAATGAGGCCATTTAACGTTTTAACATTTTAACGTTTTAACATCTATCCTGCTGCATTGGAAAACAGCCTAATTTCATTTCTCTAACTAGAGAAATTTTTTTCTCTAACTAGGAAAATCATTTTTGGTCTTTTCAGGGCTACGGAATGTTAAAATGTTAAAACGTTAAAAGCTATGACTAAGAAGGATATATTGGAAATGAATAGAAATCGAAAATCTTGTTGTATAATTGACAATTTGCTGCCCTTTTATTCTTCCACCTTATCCTCATCCCCAAGCATCCCTCGGCAGTTCGGGCAGCAACCTAAGGCGTCGGTTGAGAAGGTGCCGCCACATTCGCAGTCGTCCAAGGGTACCCAGCCAAGGCTGAGGTCGAAGTTTTGCGATTTGCCGCAACGGGGGCAATACATGGTGCCACGGCCTTGTATGTCAACACCATAGGAACGGCTGAAACGATGACCGCATTGGTGACAGTGAAATGTGATTTGCATGGCTTGTTGCTGTTTGTGGAGAGAAATGGTGGTGATGGGCTTCGCGTCTTATTTCCCGATGCAGAATCTGGAGAAGATAGTCCCAAGTACCTCATCGGTGGTAATCTCTCCGGTGATGCTTCCGAGATAATATAATGCTTGCCGTAAGTCTTGAGTTATCAAATCGGTAGGTAGTCCAACTTCAAGTCCTTTCTTAACTTCAAGAAGGCTGGATTGGGCTTGCTTCAGTGCCTCGAAATGCCTTAGGTTTGTGACCATAGTGGTCTCGTTTCCTATTCTCGGACAGCATTGTATCAGCTTTGACTTCAGCTCGTCTAGGCCTTGGCCCGTCTTGGCTGAAATGGCTAGGTAAGGTGACGTGCTCGGATTGTCGCCAAGGTCAATCTTATTGACAACTAAAATGAGTTGCTGTTCAGCAGGATTGACATGCGAGGAAATCAATGTGGCGGTCTTGTTGATCTCAGGGTCATTGATGTCGAGCAGGCCGATGACGATGGTGGCGTCTTTCATTTTTTGCATAGTACGCTCAATACCAATCTTTTCGATGACTTCTTCGGTCTCGCGCAGACCGGCTGTGTCGATGAAACGGAACAGCGTGCCGTCGAGGTTCAAGGTCTCTTCGATGGTGTCGCGTGTGGTGCCTGCTATGTCGCTTACGATAGCGCGTTCTTCGCCCAATAAGGCATTGAGAAGGGTGCTCTTTCCGGCATTGGTGGCACCAACGATAGCAACAGGCACGCCATTCTTGATGGCGTTGCCCATGCGGAACGAGTCGGTGAGACGATTGACGTGGCTCAGGGTTTCGTCTAATAATGCTTTAAGCTGGCTACGGTCTGCAAACTCTACATCCTCTTCACTGAAGTCCAATTCAAGTTCCATCAATGCACTGATTTCCACTAATTTTGAACGCATTATTTGAAGCTCTTTTGAAAATCCACCTTTTAGCTGACTGATAGCCAAACGATGTGCGGATTGACTCTCTGAACTGATGAGGTCGGCGATGGCTTCGGCCTGTGCCAAGTCGAACTTGCGGTTGACGAATGCACGACGGGTGTATTCGCCGGCCTCAGCTAACCGGATGCCATGGGCCATCAACACTTCAAGTAACCGCTGTTGGATATAGGTGGAGCCATGCACGCTGATTTCGGCAGAATCCTCGCCCGTGAACGAATGCGGTCCCTTGAAGAAAGTCACCAGCACCTCGTCAATCATCTCGCCATCAACCACGATCTGCCCAAAATAGGCCTTGTGCGATATGACTTTCTCACAATCGAACGGTTTGCCGTTTTGCTTAAACAGGCGAGAGACAACGCTAATGGCTTCGCTGCCCGAAACGCGTACTACCGCAATAGCTCCCATGCCGTGGGGTGTGGCGATGGCACAAATGGTGTCGTTATTTAAGATATTACTTTGCATGACGCATTATAAATTCTTCACAAGCATTACTTTAGCTTCTTCTATGGTCATCTGACTACGACGGGCATAATCTTTCAGTTGCTCCTCGTCAATCTTGCCAATGGCAAAGGGTTTGGCATTGCGGAAGATGAGACCACATTCGGCTTCTTCGGGGACAATCATGTTACTCTCCATGAGTCGCATCTCGGTCTTTTCCTCTACGCCAAGCAACTCAAACACTTGACGTTTCAGGTTATGGTCGGGTGTGGCAGGATAACCAAAGGCGAGGCGAGAGCCTTCATAGTGTTCGATGTCGGAAGTGATGTCCTTTTCGAAGCCCCACATGTTTCTGCGCACATAAAGGTGGATGTATTCGGCGAAGGCTTCGGTGAGTCGGTCGGTGAGGAATTTGGCCATAAATGCCATATAATCATCGTTTTCCGATTTGTAATACTCGAACAAATCCTTTAGTCCGATGCCTGCTGTCAGAGCGAAGCAGCAGAGATAGTCGTTTTCGGTTGCCACATAGTCGGCTAAGCAGCGATGTGCTACGCCAGTCGTCTGGTTGCGCAACATGGGCAAGGTGTGTTCGTTTCCGGCCTTGTCGATGAGGCAGATGTCGTCGCCATCGCGATAAGCGTCGAAGATTCCGACAACGGCTTGCAACTTCAGCAAATGGTCGGCTTTAATGGTCTGCAACAAGTTTTGTGCATCGTCGTAAAGTCGCTGTGCTTCAGGGCCTTTGATAGGGTCACTTAATATTTCAGGATAATGCCCAGCCAAGCCCCATTCGTTGAACAGCATCGACCAGTTGATGTATGGTTCGACGCGCGCAATATCGACATCTATAAAGGTTTGCGGTGTCTTGATGCGAGGTGCCACCACTGAGTTTACATCTGTAAACTGACGGTCGGCACGGGCTTCTTCGAGACTGACAAGAGGCTGCACTTTGCGGTTTTCGTAGGCTTCGCGTTGCAGTTGTTGTTCATGTAAGTGCTTGGCTTTAGCGACGATAGCATTGCGACCCAAGAAATCGTTAAGCAGTTTTGGATCGGATGAGGCGTTGTCGGCATGGGCCACGATGCCAGAGTAGTTGGGTGCCATCATCACGGCTGTGTGTAGTGCCGATGTGGTGGCTCCGCCAACCAAAATCGGTATGGTAAGTCCTTTGCGTTCAGCCTCTTGGCACACAACCTTCATCTCTTCCAACGATGGCGTAATCAATCCGCTGAGGCAAATGGCGTCGGCCTTGCGCTCAATGGCGGTCTCGATGATGACTTGTGGCTCAACCATCACACCTAAGTCGATGACTTCGTAGCCGTTACATGTCAGGACAACCGAAACGATGTTCTTTCCAATGTCGTGGACGTCGCCTTTAACGGTGGCCAAGACGATAGTGCCGAGTTTCTGCTGCTCATCGCCAGTATTCATGAAAGGAGTGAGCACGGCTACGGCCGATTTCATCACGCGAGCGCTTTTCACCACTTGAGGCAGGAACATCTTGCCTTGACCAAACAGCTGACCGACTTTTTCCATGCCAGGCATCAGCATCGTATCAATAATCTGCAAGGCCGAAAGTCCTGCATTATGGGCTTCTATGATGTCTGATTCAATATATTCAGTAACACCATGTTGCATGGCGTAACTTAAACGATTTTCCAAAGTGTCGTTTCGCCAAGCATCAACGGAAATGGTGGTCTGGGTTTGGACTGCGTTTTTCAGTTCGGAAGCCAGTTCGATAAGTCGTTCGGTGGCATCTTTGCGACGGCAAAGCACCACGTCTTCAACACGTTCCAGGAGGTTTGGTTCAATGTCGCTATAGACTTTCATGCCTTGTGCATTGACAATGGCCATATCCATGCCCGCCTTGATGGCGTGATAGAGGAAAGCTGAATGCATGGCTTCGCGCACCACATTGTTGCCGCGGAAGGCAAACGAGAGGTTGCTCACGCCGCCCGAAGTCTTGGCAAATGGCAAGTTAGCCTTAATCCAAGCCACGGCGTCAATGAAGTCTTTGGCATATTTGTCGTGTTCTTCCATGCCCGTTGCAACAGCTAAGATATTGGGATCCATCACGATATCCTCGGCAGGGAATCCGGCTTCGGTGAGTAGGGTATAGGCTCGACGGGCAAGGGTGATTTTACGTTCGTAAGTGTCGGCTTGGCCTTTCTCATCGAAAAGCATAACTACCACAGCAGCACCATATTGGTGAACTTTCATGGCACGTTGTACAAACACTTCTTCGCCTTCTTTCAACGAAATCGAGTTGACGATGCACTTGCCTTGGACAAGTTTCAGGCCTGTCTCCAAAGTCTCCCACGACGATGAGTCGAGCATGATAGGCACGCGGATAATTTCGGGGTCGGAGGTCATCAGCGAAATGAAGCGGTGCATGGCTTGTGGCCCATCAATGAGAGCGGCATCCATGCAGACGTCAATCATCTGTGCACCAGCTTCAACCTGTGCGCGAGCCACGCTGAGGGCTTCGTCGTAAAGCCCTTCACGAATCAGCTTGGCGAATTTGGCAGAGCCGGCCACATTGGTACGCTCACCTATATTAATAAAGTTAAACTCCGGCTTAATCGTCAAAGGTTCGAGGCCGCTCAGACGAGTCTCGTGTTTCTTTTCGGGCAGTGGGCGAGGGGAGAAGTCCTTCACCACAGCCGCCAGCTTCTCTATGAAAATTGGAGTGGTTCCGCAGCAACCGCCCACCAAATTGACCAGCCCGCGTTGCATATATTCCTTTAAATCAGCGGCAAAGAGGTCGGGAGTCTGGTCGTAGCCACAGCTAATGTTGGGCAGACCAGCATTAGGATAAACACAGATTCGGGTTTCAGCAATATTGGAAAGACGTTCCACAAAAGGCATCAGCTGTTGGGCACCAAGACCACAATTCAAGCTGACTGCCAATGGGTTAGCGTGTGCGATGCTCGTATAGAATGCCTCAACCGTCTGTCCGGAAAGCATTCGGCCGCTTTGGTCCGACAAAGTGCCAGAAACGATGATGGGCAGACGCATGCCTTTTTTCTTGAACACTTCTTCGGCAGCAAACAAGGCGGCTTTGGCATTGAGTACATCGAAGAAGGTTTCCAGTTGCAAGATGTCAACTCCGCCATCAATAAGTCCTTCAATTTGTGTCGAATAGGCTTCTACAAGTTCGTCAAACGAGATCTCGCGTTTGCCAGGATCTTCCACGTCAATGGCGATGGATGAGGTCTTTGACGTTGGACCGATACTGCCGCTCACAAAACGAGGCTTGTCAGGTGTCTCATGGGTGAAACGTTCTGCGACTGAATGTGCCAATTCTGCAGCACCTTTATTTATATCGTAAACATAATCAGACAGTTGATAGTCGGCCAACGAGATGGCGTTGGCATTGAAAGTGCAGGTCGTGATGATGTCGGAACCAGCCTTGAGATATTGCTCGTGAATGTTGGCAATCACATCTTTACGGGTCAGCGGCAGCACATCGTTGCAGCCTTTCAGGTTGATAGGATGGTTCTCGAAATGGCCGTTACGGAAATCGTTTTCTTCGAGATTGAACTTCTGTATCATAGTACCCATGCCGCCGTCAAGGAGCATAATGCGCTGGGTAAGAATCTGTTCTAATTGAGTCATAATGTGTTAGTTTCAAAGAATTTGCAAAGGTACGGATTTTTCCGTAAAAAACAAACGAGAGACTGGTTTCGGTCTCTCGTTGTATGTGCAATTTAACATAATGTCAGAATGGCAAATCATCCACGCTGCCTTGGTCCGCAGGTGGGAAATAATCCTGAGCTGGGGCGGCTGCAGGTGCAGCAGGTGGAGTTTGATGCATCTGTTGTGGTGCGGGTGCAGCTGCAGGAGCCGTTGCGCCAACTGGGTCGAAACGCCATACACGCACGTCGGTGTACCACTTGCCATTGAATTCGCGTGACGAGATTTCAATCTGTGCCTTGATGGTTTGTCCAGGTGCAAAATGCTGGATTTCCTCAATTTGGTTCGTCCAGCAAATCAAGCACACAGTGCGTGGATATTGTTCTTCGGTTTCGATGATGAGTTCTTGCTTGCGCCAAGGTCCGCGGGCGCTTTGTCCTTCGGTCAGATTTCCAAGTCTGACAACTTTTCCAACGATTTCCATAATAGGTGGGTTTATTATTTATATTTAATTACTTAATTTTCAATATTATGTTCTGCCTTGTAGAACAAAATTCTCCAACGATTTCGTTTGCGCAAAAATAAAACAATTTTCTAATTTCAAGCGAAAAATACTGCAATTTTGGCTTGATTATTTTTTACTTCTATTCAAAAATAATCAACATTATGTTAAATAGAAAATTCTAATAGTGCCCTATCGCGTGTTTTCTCATTGTTTTTGTGTTTTGGAACAGTGTTTGCAAATTTCCTATTTTTGCAGACAAATTTGATACAATGAAGAAATTATCACTCCTTTTTTTATTGGTTCTCCTTTCATGGATTCCGACAAATGCCCAAGTCGCATTCATTCCAAAAACTGAATATGTTTCGGCTGCGCAACAAATGAACGATTATCTGCCGCTTTTAACCGCAAAACATGTTGGTGTTGTCGCAAACCAGACAAGTATCATCGGTTCGACGCATCTTGTTGATTCATTGGTTTCTCGTGGAATCAACATAGTGAAGATTTACACGCCCGAGCATGGTTTCCGTGGCGCTGCCGATGCCGGTGCTAAAGTCAATAGCGGCAAGGACGAAAAGACTGGCATCTCCATCGTTTCGCTTTATGGCAAAACCAAGAAACCTACGCCCGAAATGCTTCACGGAATCGATGTCATGTTGTTTGATTTGCAAGATGTTGGCGTGCGTTTTTACACCTATATCTCCACTTTGACCTACGTCATGGAAGCTTGTGCCGAAAACAACATTCCGGTCATCGTTCTTGACCGCCCCAATCCGAATGGATTCTATATTGATGGCCCTGTGTTAAAGTCTGAAAATCAATCGTTTGTTGGTATGCACCAAGTCCCGGTCGTTTACGGAATGACCATTGGTGAATATGGCAAGATGGTGAATGGCGAAGGCTGGCTGAAAAATGGCGTGCGTTGTGAATTGACGGTGATACCTATTAATAATTACAACCGCAACGCTATCTATGAATTGCCTGTGAAACCTTCTCCAAACTTGCCAAATTGGGAAGCTGTCTATCTCTACCCTACCTTGTGCTTCTTTGAAGGCAGCATCGTCAGTGTGGGCCGTGGCACCGACACTCCTTTCCAGATTTTCGGTCACCCGAATATGCGTGGCGAATACAGCTTCACGCCTCAAAGCAAGTCGGGCGCTTCGAAACCTCTGCTCGAAGGACAGCGTTGCCGCGGCGAAAACCTAGTTGATTATGCTCATGGCTATGCCTACAATGAAAACCAACTGCAATTGGATTGGATCATCGACGCTTATAACCAATTAAGCGATAAGGAATTCTTTACCAATTATTTCCGTTTGCTCTCAGGCGACAAACAAATGCAAAGAGACATTGAAAACGGACTTTCGGCGGACGAAATCCGTGCTAGTTGGAAGAATGAAATTGACAATTTCAAGAAAATCAGAAGCAAATACCTTATTTATTAAGCTATTTCCTTTTTCTTTTTTCTGTCGTTTATTGCGTTCACAATCAAGGCAATGGCACCATCGCCCGTTACGTTGCATGCTGTACCGAAGCTATCCATGGCAATGTAGATTGCGATAATCATGCCCAGCATGTCTTGCGTGAAGCCCAACATCGAACTCAGTACGCCCAATGCCGCCATAATTGCCCCTCCGGGAACGCCAGGCGCTGCAACCATCACCACACCCAACATGAAGATAAAACCTGCGTAAGTGCCAAAACTTGGGGTCATTCCATTCATCAGGAGTATCGCATACGAACAGGCCACAATCTTTAAGATGCTGCCTGCCAGATGGATAGTGGCGCACAACGGGACCGTGAAACCGGCAATGTCAGGATTGACATCGTTTTTCTTGGCTTGGGCCAAAGTCACCGGAATGGTCGCAGCCGACGATTGTGTCCCCAAAGCCGTCACATAAGCCGGCATCATGTTGAGGAGACAGCGGATGGGATTCTTTTTTGCAATAGCGCCCGCCACACAAAACTGGAAGAGCAGCAGGACGACTGTCATGACGAAGATGATCACGATGACTTTGAGGAAAACGCCGAGAATGAAACCGATTTCGCTTTCCACGCATATCTTCATGAAAATGCCAAAGATATAAATCGGAAACAGCGGGATTACAGCCTTGGCAATCAGCATGTTTACCAAATCACGAAATTCAAAAAGGACGTTTTTAAAGGTCTCTCCTTTCACGGCTGCAAGCCCTAATCCCAACACAAAAGCTAGGATCAAGGCCGTAACAACTTCCATCAGAGGTGGCATCTCGATGGTGAAATAAGGCTCAATGGCGGTCTTAGCCATGGTGCTCATGTCGCCTACCGAACCGGGCTGTATGAACTTCGGGAACATGGCGCTGCTGACCGAATAGGAGAAAAATCCCGAAATCAGCGTCGATCCGTAAGCCAATGCTACGGTAATCCAAAGCAGCCGACCAGCATCTTTGCCTAATTCGGCGATGCCTGGTGCTACCAAGCCAATGATGATGAGCGGGATGATGAAACCGAGAAAATTCCCGAAGATACCATTGAAAGTGACAAATATCCGAATGAGCCACAAAGGAAAAAAGAACGAACAGGCAATGCCAAGGATTATGGCGATGATGACTTTGGGCAACAGCCCTATCTTTTTGATTTTCATTGTATTTTTTATAATAAATGCCGCCATTGTGGTTTGCAATGGCGGCATGAAATGATTAGCAGTTTATCAGATTGTAGTTCTGCCTGGATACACCTTCAAGGCTTCTTCGAGGCACTTCAGGGCGTGTTCAAGGTCTTCAACCTTCAAGCAGTAGCTGATACGCACTTCGTCCTTACCCATACCTTCAACGGAATAGAAACCGGTGGCAGGAGCCAGCATGACGGTCTCTCCGTTGTAATTGAAGTCTTCAAGCAACCATTTGCAGAAACGGTCGGAGTCGTCGATAGGAAGACGAGCCACGGCATAGAAAGCACCTCTTGGTGTTGGGCAGAAGCAGCCAGGGATAGCATTGACACCCACCACGATGCAGTTGCGGCGAGCCAGATATTCAGCCTTGACATCGGCAAAGTAATCGTCAGTGGTGTCAACAGCTGCTTCAGCAAACACTTGGCTGAATGCCGATGGGCACAGACGTGCTTGAGCGAACTTCATGGCAGCAGTCATGATTTCCTTATTTCTTGAGACGAACATGCCCAAACGAGCACCGCAAGCACTGTAACGCTTTGATACTGAGTCGAACATCACAACATGGTCGTCGATGCCGAGATTCAGGCTTGGGAAGACATATCTGCCATCGTAAGCAAATTCACGATAAACCTCATCGACAAAGAGGAACAAGTCATATTTCTTCACCAGTTCAGCCAGCTGATGCAATTCTTCTTCGCTATAGACAGCGCCTGTCGGGTTGTTAGGATTGCAGATCATGATGGCTTTTGTCTTGTCGGTAATCACCTTTTCGAATTCGGCGATGGTTGGGAGAGCAAAACCGCGGTGGATGAACGACATGATAGGTTTCACCACAACGCCGGTTTCGGTAGCGAAACCATTGTAGTTGGCATAGAATGGTTCAGGAATGATGACTTCGTCGCCAGCATCCAAGCAAACGCCAAAGGCGAACTGGATGGCTTCTGAACCGCCATTGGTGAGGATGATTTGGTCTTCAGTGAGTTCAATACCCCACTTCTTATAGTATTCGGTCATCTTTCTGCGTGTGCTTGCTTCACCAGCTGAGTGTGTGTAAGCTAAGACTTTCCAACGGTAGTCGTTCAAGGCATCGAGGGCGAATCGAGGTGTTTCGATGTCGGGCTGACCGATATTGAGGTGATAGACTTTGATGCCTCTAGCCTTTGCTGCGTCGGAATATGGAACCAGACGGCGGATAGGCGATGATGGCATAACCTGAGCTTTCTTTGAAATCTGTGGCATAAGTAAGTTGTTTTAATGAAAAAAGCCATCCAATGAATATCAGACAGCTTTTTTTGTTATTGATTAAATTGATTGTGCTATAAATTAGTTGTTGTTGACTGGTGAGCCAGCACCAAAGCCATTCTGCTTTTCAGGCATGGCCTCGCTGGGTTGGTCCATCACAGTGCCCTTGATGCGAAGCACCACGGTGCTGTTCTTGGTGGCATTGCTGGTCACGGTCACGGTTTTGTTGATGATACCTGGACGGTTGGTCTTGTAGGTCACCTTAATGACTTCTGATTCGCCAGGAAGGATAGGTTCCTTTGGCCATGAAGGGATGGTGCAGCCGCAGCTCGACTTTGGCTTCTGGACCAAGAGAGGTTCGTTGCCTGTGTTGGTGAAACGGAATTCGCATTCGCCATTGCCATTGTAAGGCACATTGCCATAATCGTGGACGGTCTTCTCGAACGAGATTTCTGGACCATTCTGAACTTCAGATGTTTGCGCTTTGGCAACGCCTGCCATGAGGAGGACAATGCCTAACAAAAAAACTACTTTCTTCATTTTCGTTGATTTTAAAATTGCCACAAAAGTATGAATTATTCTTTAATCGTTGTACAAATTTTCATGTTTTTTACAACATGGACTTTTGTTTCCAAAAACCGTACCAAAACGGTGGAAAACTTTTTTTTCTAAAAAGTGTTGCGTGTATTGAAAAATGTACTACTTTTGCACCCCGAAAGACGGCGGGATAGCTCAGTAGGTTAGAGCGTCGGATTCATAACCCGGAGGTCATGAGTTCAATTCTCATTCCCGCTACTGATTGAGAGTAAGGCTGATTTTCAACCTTACTCTTTTCTTTTTCCTCTTCGCAACTTATTGAATTACAGGGGTTTTTAACAAAGAACGGATTGGTTTCATGTGTTAGAACCTCCCGATTTTCGGGATTGATAAGAATACCCTGCGGAAAGACCAATTCTTGTATCCTTTTCTTCGTCTCCAAATCCTCTAACTTCCAATAAATGTGAGTTTTACAAATTGTATCAATCGCATTTTCAACCTCCTCATAAGAGTTAGAACTTTTTTTCAGCAACTCGTCTTTTTCGACTTGCAAACGAGCCTTTTCTGTGTTTAACTTGGCCGTCATTGTATCGTATTTTTCCTTCGGGAATCCCTCAAAAAGATACTTGTCGTCCAAGGCCTCTTCTTTAGTCTTTATTTCGGCTAACTGCTTGTCAATCGCCCTGATACATTCCTCGACCTTGTTGCCGCCACATAGGGCTTCGCGCACCATATCAATCATTGGGGCTTTGAATCGCTCTTCAAGGCTGTATTGGCTGAGCATTTCCGCAAAAATGTCGTTGATACCCTTGTTCCTTGAATGTGCTAATGTGTCAGCGTTATAATTCTTCTTGCAGGTCTTACACTTATAATAATGTATTCCCTTCTTCTTGTTCGTATAGCCAACTAAAACGCGACCACACTTTGCGCAAACCGCAAAATGAGCCAACGGATATTCTGCCTTGCCCTCAGTGTTATACGACCTCGCCTTCAATGGGTCTTCCCTGTAGTTGACCTTGAAGAAGTCTTCTTCGCTGACTATGGCCTCCCAATTGCCCTTAACAGGGTGGTCGAGCAGGCTGTTTCTACTGACACCTGCATAGAACGGATTCGACCAAATATATCCCAAGCGACAGACTGACAGTTTCATGCCATACCTGATTTTCAGTTCCTTGCTTATAGCAGAATCCGACCAACCCAAGACCTTCCACTGCCACGCCTCTTTCAGGTGTTTGCCTTGTTCATTCAGCACTATCTTTTGCTTGCCACGCAACTTGTCGCCGTCAATGACACGCTTTCCATAAGTGTCGTAACCGTATGGAGGTCTTCCAAGCCAATTTCCCGCTTCAAGCAACGACTTCATGCCAGGCAGTGTTCGTTCTAAACGCTGCTTATTTTCCTTGGCCGCTTCAAGCAACTTGTCGAAAATCTGAAACTTACCGTCCTCCGTGGCGGTGCTGATTCCTGTCGAGGCCTCCATCAGGTGAATCCCCTTGTTTGTTACCAAGTCTTCGACAAGACCGATTGCCCCTCCTCCACTTCGGCTGAATCTCGAAATAAACTTAATGGCTATCGCGTAGGGTTTTGGTCGCATTTTTGTTACCGTATCATAAAGTGTCTTAAACTCTTTGCGGGTGAAATCACCTTTTGCGCTCTCGTACTTGCCACCTTGTATGCTGATAAGTTCGTAATTATTCGCCGCTGCAAATTCACGGATACACCTATCTTGCTCTTCGATACTATATCCTTCAATCTGCCTCTTGGTACTCACGCGGGTATAGCCAATGATTCGTTTCCTCTCAGGCTGCACTGCCTGATTCGCTGTCGCCTTGGGTTTCATAAATCCGTTGAAACGCTCCAAATTCACTTCTTGCATACTCGTTAATTTTGTCTCTATTATTTAGATAGGCCGTTGTCATGGTGGCCATTACCATAATTGCCATGTCGAGTTCTTCTTCACTCAACCCCTCGAACCCTTGATATTTTTTCAATCGTTCCTTTGCAAAATCACAAATATCATACGGATTCATTTCCCTCGCTGTTATACCTCTTATTATTATTGGGTGTAACACCGAACATTTTCAATGCTTTTTCTTGAATCATTTACTTATACTTTATTATAAATTATTATAATTCAGCACATTGCTGAGCAGACCTTATTATTATCTCATTTTAGGTCAACATTGCAAATATACAAAAAACTCATGACAAAAACAAGACGATGTTCCTTGATACAACAAATAATTTCTAATTTAGAACAATTCTAAATTAAAACCATCTTGATTTTTTCGGATTCATCCTTATATTTATAGTAAACAAAAAAAGAATGAAGCGATACAACTCAAAAGGTTAGTCGATAATTTATTAAAAATCAACAATTTGAAACAAGAAGGCAAATCGCAGGTATATGCGATGTTCACCGATGAAACTCATTACGACAGTAAGAATAAAGACCATCGGTTAGAAGTCGGGTGGCATTAGCCAATCAATATAGGTTGGTGAGACAACAGGCATAGAGCAAGCCCCGATACCTTCAAAAATATGGTTCTTTGTATGGATGTAGCCCACAGTTGATACCTTTGGGAAACTGTGCTTGGGAAGGCTGAGCCGGCCCTTGGAGAAATAAAATAACCCACTTCACCCTGAATTTCAAGCCATTTGCTCATAAAATTGCTTTCCCTTATAGGGATTACTGTGTCTAAACGCAAAATGCTTGTTTTTAATGTTTTATATAAAAAATTAAAATTAAATAAAGAAATAAAATATTATATAAAATATTGATATATAATTTGATAATAATTTGTAAACTTAAACATTGAAACAAGCCCGACACCATAACCATAAGCATAGTGCCATGCTATGCCTCGCCAAACGGGAAAACAAAAAGAAATCCGCTCTTCAATCTAATAGGTTAGTGGTATATGGTTCTAAGAATTGGTAATTATAAATACCAAAAATTATACGATTTCGATTTTTCCGCCCTGCTCAACTATTTATAGAAAAACGACAATCATGATTAACGGTTTTGAACGAGAGACTGCTCCGCTGAGCACCTACGAGGAAGAAACATTGCTTCCTATAATGATAAAATGCCTCGAACTCAAACGAGGCAAAGAAAACGCTGTTACCAACAAGGTTATGTGCGAAAGAATGAAAGAATACGGATATAACATTGACGAAACCAAAGTCAGGAAAATAATCAACCACATTAGAATTAACTACCTCATTGATTGCCTCATGGCAACAAGCAAAGGCTATTATATTTCGGACGACCCCAAGGAAATCCATGATTATATCCAATCGCTTAAATCACGCGAAGAAGCGATTAGGTCGGTGCGATTGGCTATTGAAGAACAGGCAGAAAGAAACAACCTGATTTAGTGTAAAAACAATGAAGGCGACCCGTTTGAGCCGCCTTTGTTATTTGTGAGTTTATCTCATGGCCTCTATCCTGCTCAGCAATTCCTTTACCGTTATTGCCTCGTCCATTTTCACTTTGTCGAAGACCATGTAATAACGGTATTGGCTTCCCGCTGCCATAGCCCACTTCTTCCCTACTTCGAGTTTCCGTTTGCTGTCGCTGTTGTCGCGGTCGTCTCCCTTGGTCTCAATTAAAATGATTGTGCCGTTCTTCAACTTCACAATGAAATCGGGATAATGGTTGATATAGGCATTGATAAAGAATCCCTTCCCCCGTTCCAAATTCTTGTGCCACCATACCACATTATCCAACTTGGCCACCTCGGTAATGACTTCCTTCTCAAAGCCGTCCATTTCGTCTTCGTTCTTGTAGAGGCTCTTGGCCATGCTTGACACTGTTGCCAACGGCGATATATAGGCCTTCAATGTAAATTCAGCGTCTGATATGATTTCGCCTGTATCGAGACCTTCAATGAATTTCTTGCGTTCATAGTCCAACAGCAACGAGGCAATCTTATCGCGGATTGTCTGAGCGGTCAAGTCAAGGTACTCGAACATTTCTATTACCTGTTCGCTATCGAAGCCTGCAATCACTTCTTTCACATAATCGCTTATGACAGGCTCAGCGATTTCGTCCATTCTGATTTTTTTTGGCCACGGCTTTCGCCAACTGCTCGCGTTGAGCCTCGGTCGAGAAAGTTCTGAATGCTTCCTGAATGTATTGCAATTTGGTGTCATTGAGTTTTTGATACTCAGGGGCATAGTCGTTCTTTCCCGTTTCGGCTATATCAATGGAAACGGCCTCGGTCTTGGCACGGGTGAAGTCAATGTATCGGTCGGCTTTGCGCAAGTCGAAGCCTTCGGCCAACATTCCCTTGGTCAAGCGGGTAAGGCTTCCCGCCTCTTCAAATAATGAGCCTTCGTTTATGCGCTTTTTGAAGACGGGCAAGCAAACTGTTTTCGCTAATTCCTTGAAGGTTTCCTTCATGGGATAGTTCTTTTTCTTTTCCATAATTTCAGGGGCTGTCATTTGAAATTCGTCATTCTTGGCTTCTTCTATCATATCGTTGAACTGTCGGCTTTGCTCGGCGGCTGATTCAATTACCGCGTTAATGGTTTCCTCATGGTTGGCAAGCATTTCCTTGACTTCTTCAACATTGATTATAGGCTCTGTTGCTTCCTCAAACATTTCCATGCTCAACTGTTCGTGGGCTTCCATTTCTGACGGGGTTTCCTTCTTTTCGAGTTGAGCAGGCTGAGCAAGCCGATAATCACGGCTACTGAAACCTTCATGGTTCAGGCTCTTTATGATATTGCCGATTGTGGCGTTGAAGTCGTTGGAAGAGGTGAATACATAGCACAGGTTCAACAGGTCTTTTTTCTGTTTCTCAGTGTAGGGCTGTCGAAGGATTCTTCCTAAAATCTGCTCAACATCAACGGCTGAACTTCGATTGGCGACTGAGGCAAGCACATACGCAAACGGGCAATCCCAACCTTCCTTCAGGGCGTTGACCGTAATGATAAAACGCACCTCACAATCACGGCTGAGCAAGTCCATGTCCTTGATTTCGTCTTTGTCGCCTGTCTTAATCTTAATCTGCTCTTCGGGAACACCAATTTCAAGTAACTGTTCCTTGATTTTCTGATAGCCAATGCTCTCGGAGGAAGTCCTTGATTGCGCCTGTAACAGGACAATAGGCCGAATGTAACGACCGCCATTTTGTTCCTGCTCAACGGCAAGGCGTTCCAAGGTGCGTTGCATTTGAATCGCACTTACCAAGACTTCATTGGCCGTATGGTGGTTGTAAACGATAACAGGTAACTTTACCATATTCTCGTTTTTCAACTTCATGGAATCAACTATACTAATTATATTGCTGTTGTCGCGTGGCGTAGCGGTCAAATCAAGGATAAATCGAGGGTTAATGTCACGCAAGGCTTCCACACGCAAATCGGCCTTGAAGTTGTGGCTTTCGTCAATGACAACCACAGGATTCAGGCTTTCCAACACCTTTATGAAAGCCGTTTCGTCAATTTGGTCGTAGGCTTGGCGGGACGTGGTTTTGCCTGCATACTCAGCCAAATTTTCATTCTCGCGATACACGCGCTTCCCTTCCTTGGTGTTGCTCGCAAACGATTGGATGCTCAACACGAAAATGGTCAGTTGCTCGCGAATTTGGGTAGGTGAAATCCCCTGCCCCATTAAAGCTGATTCTTTATCCACCACTTGCACGCGACCATTGAAGAGACTGTCGATACGCTGCCTATAAGGGTGGTTCGTATTCTTCAAGTTCTTGTAGGTCTGTTTGAGGATTGTATCGGACGGGACAAACCAAGCCACCGCTTTGGGCAAATCGGTCGGGGTGTTGTCGAAAATGGTTCTCAGGGCATTACAGGCAATGAAAGTCTTGCCGCCTGCCGTTGGCACTTTCAGCAACACGCGCGGCACGCCTTTAATTGCATTGTTGTAGGGCTTGAAGAAGGTGTCATAAACGCTCAGCGAAACGCCACGGTCTTCCCAATGGTGCAGAAAAGCGGTCTTCAAGTCTTTTTCTCGGTTGAGCCTTTGGCAAAAATCTTCCAAATCGGCCAACACTTCGCGTTGATATTTTTTGAGTTCCATAGTTGTCAGAATTTCTGTATGTCACGCGGTATCTTGCGGAAAATGATATTCTTCTCGGTCATATAGTCTTTGTCGATTGTGCAGGTGTCGGCATACACAATGTATCGCTCAGCCTTTTCGCGGATAATGCTCAGGCGGTCGTAGGTCAAAGCCGTTTCATGGTCGGGTTCATAGTATAGGTAATAGCCTACCCCATTCCATGTGTCGAGCAAATAACGGTTTAGGTCTTCGCGTTGTCGGCTCAGGTGCTGCTTGGTCTCGGTGTAATACACATATTCGCGGATACGGTCTTCGCCCACGGCTTCGTTGAGCGTTCCGTCTGCCTTGAACAGCGTTTCGCCTAATTCATAGAAGTCGAAACTGCCGCCTGTGCCTTCGGTGTCGGCATAGCCATTCATTACCCTGCGCACACGCTCAGCGGTAATGGTGTCAGCATAGTCTTCCATTTCCACAAGGATAAATTTCCTTTTACCACCGTCCTTTTTGTTAAGGTTCAGCACGGCATGGGCTGTTGTTCCGCTTCCTGCAAAACTATCAAGGATAATGGAGTTGGAATCAGATAAAAATCCTATTAAATACTCAATCAAAGACGGAGACTTTGGATATTCAAAAACGCCTTTCTTTCCGAATATTTTTTCAAGCAGTTTTCCCGCTTCTTCTGTCGTATCTACCCCGACAGAACTATCAATCAAATTTGGCGGAACCTCAGGGTCGTAATTGCTTTTTTTGTACGACAAGACAAGGGCTTTTGAACAGTTGATTCGAGTACCATTGTTAAGTTCTTCGTCTAATTTACTTTGAACCCAAATAAAACGGTTCTCAAAAACAGCAATGCCTTTATTGTATCCATTTTCGATTTCAACATCAGCCAACAATTTATTGGGATATGTTTTCGTGCCGTAAACGCCCGCTTTTACGACACCATCAGGAAGGCCTTTGAACTGTATGGATTTTGGTGGAAACTGCAAAACCTTCATTGTGTTTTGAGGCTTTATAATCGGGTCGTCACTTTTACTTATTTTCTGAATCCCTTTATATTTAATTGAAGTCTTATCCTTCTCATACACCAAAACATACTCCAAGTTCTTTTTGATTTTATACGAGAGGTTGGGAGGGGTGGCCGACTTAAACCAATGCCATTGACCAATAAAATTTCTTGCGCCGAAAACTTCGTCACAGAGCAGTTTCAAATTTGCTAACTCGTTGTCGTCAATGCTGATAAATATAGCCCCGTCTTCGCTGAGCAGGCGTTGGAGAAGTTTAAGCCTTGGGTACATCATGCACAACCATTTGTCGTGTCGCGTGAAGTCTTCTTCCTGTTTGCCAACTACCTCGCCAAGCCATTTCTGAATCTTAGGGTGGTTCACATTGTCGTTATACACCCAACCTTCGTTTCCCGTGTTATAGGGCGGGTCAATGTAAATACATTTCACCTTGCCTTCGTATTCAGGTATCAAGGCTTTCAAGGCTTCGAGGTTATCGCCATGGATAATCATATTGCCGCTGTTCGTGGCCGATTTGTCCTCGGCGTTGTCGGCTCTAAAACCAAAGCGGTGTTCAAGCACCTTATAAGGCACTTCAAGATAATGGTTTACGACCTTTTCTTTCCCTATCCAATTAAGTGTTGGCATAATTACAAGTTATTTGGTTGCTCAGCCATGGCCTTCTTCTTCCCAAGGTGGTTGGCCGATTTGGTTTCGGTCACTTTCAGAACGATTTCGCCTTTTCTGATAATGAAGCCTGTCGGGGATTTGTATTCCAAGGGTTTGCCCTCTTTGCGCAACTTTGAGTAAGTGTTGTTCAGATATTGCACAGAACAGCCGATTTCCTCTGCCCCATATCGTTCAAACAGGGCTGAGGGAGAACCGAAAAATTCAAATTCACCGTCCTTTTCACAGTATATTACATTGCGTGCCATAGTTTGATTGTGTTTTCGGGGGCAAAGGTAAGAAAAATGCTATTTGTATCAAAATAATTGAAAATTTTTGAAAAAAAGTTGCGTAAAAATGTCGGGTGTATCAAATAATATCGTATATTTGCAGTGTCAAACAAAGAGAAACAGAAATATTAACCCACAAAAGACTACAACAATGAACACAACAATTTCAACAACCTGCCAAGTAATGAGCAACATCGCAATCGTCCACAATATGACTGCCACCCGCGCACAGGTAATCGCTCAGCGTACTGAAAACATGGCCAATGGAATCGTCAAGGCCGCCATGATAGCCGAACTGAAAACCAAATTGGCTAATGGAATCGCCCACTTCGTATTTGTCAAGAAAAGCGGCGAATTGAGAGAGGCTTGGGGAACGACCTGCAAAAACATAGCCAAGGCCAAGACCAACGGACGCGGAGAATCGCGCGAAAACTACTCAACCACAGCCTACTTCGATATTGAGAAGGGCGAATGGCGTTCATTTAGGTGGGAAACACTGATTCAAGTCTATTAAAGGTCAAATCGGGGAAGGGTGCAAAGCCCTTCCCTACAAAATACACAAACACATGGAATTAGCACAATATATTCTCAGCGTCCTGCGTACAAATATAACAGTAATGTATTCTTGGGGTTTCCGCAATCCTGTGGCAATAAACAACGGTCTAAGATTCTTCGTCAATGGCTTCAAACACCAAGGTTGGGTCGAGGTAGTTTATGACGAAGGTTGGGATTTGTTCACCATTCGCCTAATAAAGGGCGGCAAGTTGGTCAAGGAAATCGAACAGGTATATGTGGATATGTTGGTGGACACCATTGACACCGCCGTTGAGCGCACCGCCGACTATGCCACCGATGTCGAACATTGGTTGGAGGATGTCGGATGAAAAATACGGGTTGCACTAAGGGCAAAAGTGAAACACTTATTGAAAATCAACAAGTTAAATACATAGAACATTAAATCGGTTTCAGTTTTATAAGAATCACAAACAAAATCAAACCAAATGGCACTCAAAGGACAATATACAACGGCTGATTATCTCCAATGGTCGGAGGCAATGCTGCTCATCAAAAAACTCTATCGTGACGGGCAATATCGAGATAGCATCTTGGTTGCAACAGGATGCATGACAGGTTTGCGAATTTCCGACATTCTCAGGCTGACCTTCGCCGACATCCTGAACAATGAAATTCTGACCATCAACGAGAAGAAGACGGGCAAACGCCGTGAAATTCCGCTGAGCAAGGATTACAAGAAACACGTTGAGGATTGCTCCAAGGCAATGAAAGTTAGCGACCAATCAAAACCAATGTTTCTGTCTTATCAAGGTTCAACCATTACTATACAAATGGTGAACAAGACCCTGCACGGCCTGAAAGACCGCTATAACCTGAGCGTTGACCACTTCACAAGTCATTCGCTCCGCAAGACCTTTGCCCGCCGCGTATACGACACAGCCACAGACCGCGAATATGCTTTAATAAAATTAAGTTCGGTGCTTGGCCATAGTAATTGCGCCATCACTCGCCGCTATCTTGGAATAAAACGAGAAGAGATAATGGATTGCTACGCTGCTCTGAGTTGGTAGGAAAAATTTTCATGGCAAACTGTTAGGTAGGGGGAATTTTATGCCCCCCGCCTATAAATAGCAAGGCGGATAACGCGAAATTTTCAGGAAAAAAAATCTCCGCCCTACGGTATGCCAACGGTCTATTGACCATCAAACACGCACAAAAAATCAATTTGAATTGAAATTATTTAATTTATTGAATTACAATTTGTTATAATACAAAACAACACGAATACCTACGGAATAATAGTCTAAAAAATCAAATCAATTTCAATGTAGATATTTACCCTCACATATCGAATAATTCGGGATGACGGTCTTTGATATATTCATGGAAATCGACAATCGCCCGAAACGATTCATAAATGTTAGACTTTTGAAGCATTCCCGCTACTTCAGAAGCAAGGTCAAAAGCCTTGCTTCTTTCGTATCAACACCACGGATATTCAACTTCTTCCAAGAAAAGTGCCTGTGCGGGCACCGATTCGCCGGCAGCGCAGCGGTCTTTCTTCTCGATAGTCTGGCGGAACTCATCCAAACTCATTCTCCCCTTCCCTACTTCCAATAAGGTGCCTACGATGGCTCTCACCATATTGCGCAAGAAACGGTCGGCCGTGATGCGAAACACAAGCAAGTCGTTGTCAACAAACCACTTGGCTTCCTGAATCTTACAGTTGTTGGTCTTCACTTGCGTGTGCAGTTTGCTGAAACTCGTGAAGTCGGTAAAATCAAATAGCATGTCGGCGGCCTTTTGCATGGCTTCTACATCGAGCGGGCCATTGTAGTTGTAGGCATCGTCGAGATGGAACGGCGATTTGCGCTGGCATATATAATAATGATACGTGCGCGAGGTGGCATCGAAACGCGCGTGCTCCTCGGCTCCTACTTCCCAGATTCGGCGAATGGCGATGTCGTTGGGAAGGAACACGTTAAGTCGGCGCACCAATTCGTTGCAGTCGCCAATGGGCTTTTCAAGGTCGAAATGGGCATAGTAGTTTCGGGCATGCACTCCAGTATCAGTGCGCCCGCATCCCGTGATGCTGACTTCTTGACCCAGTTTGAGGCTCAGGCAGCGTTCAATCTCTCCTTGCACGCTCGGAGCGCTAGGCTGGATTTGCCAACCGCAGTATTTGGCGCCATTATAGGCAAGATGCATGAAATATCGTGGCATTGTGTGAATTTTTTGCAAAAATAATCATTTGGGCATAAAGTCAGCCTTCTTTTTTTTTGACTACTTTTGCAATATGAACGTGATTTTCCAACTGAACGACGACGACGTCTGTTTCCCGCCAGCGCATTGCGCCAACCGCGACGGACTTTTGGCCTTTGGTGGCGACTTGTCGCCCCAACGCCTCATCGTGGCCTACGCCAACGGCATCTTTCCATGGTATAGCGAAGACGAACCGCTCATGTGGTGGTCGCTCGACCCGCGTCTGGTCATCCGCCCTGGCGAGATGAAGGTCAGCAAGTCGCTGAAGCACACCATTAAGTCGGGTCGTTTCGAATGCCGAATCGACACGCAGTTTCGCCAGGTGATGTTGCATTGTGCCCAAACGCCCCGCCCCGGACAAGACGGCACGTGGATTCTCGACGAGATGATTGAAGCCTATTGCACTTTGCACCAAATGGGTCTCGCCCACTCTTTCGAGACTTACGAAAACGGACAGCTGGTGGGTGGCCTGTATGGTGTGTCGCTCGGCAAACTGTTTTGCGGCGAATCGATGTTCCACACCGTTACGGATGCCTCAAAAGTCGCCTTCTATCATTTGCATCAGTTTCTTGCCAAAAATGACTTTAAACTTATTGATTGCCAACAAGAAACGAGTCACCTCATGAGTTTGGGCGCCTATTCCATCCCGCGCGAAGATTACATCCAGAGCCTTCCTGAATTGCTGGCCGAACCTACTTTGGTGGGTAATTGGGGCGATGGCAACTGCGAGTCGCTTTATCTTAAAATCAACCAGCCAGAAAAAGCCGAATTTCGCACCTACGACTTCGATGACGACTAAAATCTTTTCGATTTTTCTTTGCGAAACGCTAAAAATTGCCTATCTTTGCACCCGTTTTTGAAGCACAGATGTAATTGATTCCGTGTTTCTATTGTCTCACCAAAAAATTCCTTATGGATTCAAACCGGATAAAAGTCAGAGTCAATTCCGAAATAGGCAAATTGCAACATGTCCTCGTCCACACTCCTGGACCGGAATTGGAAAATATGACTCCCGAAACAGCTCACCATTACCTTTATAGCGACATCTTGAACATGCAAGTCGCTCAAAAAGAATATGGTTATTTCAAAAAAGTACTGCAAAAAGTTGCACAAGTTCACGAAGTCAAAGATTTGCTTGCTGACATATTGAAGAACGACCGAGTCAAAATGGCTTTGGTCAGCAAAATCTGCAAGGCTGAAGACCGTGAGTTTTTGATTAACTACCTTTATGATTTAGAGCCAGAAGTGCTTGCCAAGCAACTCATCGAAGGTGTGGCCTTGAAGGATGTCTCCTATATTAATAAGGATCGTTTCGCCCTTCTCCCATTGCCTAACCTTTTCTTCATGCGCGATGCATCGTTCACCATGTTCGATAACATCATGATTAGCCAGATGGCTACCCAAGTGCGTGCCCGCGAGTGCATGATTCTCGATGCCATTTACAATATGCACCCCATGTTCGACACTAAGGTCGTCAATCCTGTTGTCCAGCATTCCATCAGCGCAGGTGGCACCATTGAAGGCGGCGACGTCCAGATTATTCGCGACGACGTTGTGGTTAGTGGCTTTGGCGCTCGCACCAATATGCATGGTATTGAATCGCTGGTCGAACACCTAAAGACTAAACCGGGCGTCAAGCATCTCATCTTCCAAGAGTTGCCTCTTACTCCCGAATCGTTCATCCACCTCGACATGGTGTTCACCATGCTTGATGTCGATAAGTGCATGGCCTATAAGCCAGTCATCATGAACCAGCAGTACAAGACTTATCACATCACCATTGACGGACAAAAGACGAGCATCGAAACTTGCACTAACCTGCTGAAGGCTCTGAAAAATGTCGGCATCGACCTTGAGCCTATCTACTGCGGTGGCGGCGATGATTTCTTCGGTCCACGCGAACAATGGCATAGCGGCTGCAACTTCTTCTGCCTTGCTCCTGGCAAGTTCCTCGGTTATGGACGCAACAACCACACGCTGCAAGCGCTTAGCGATGGCGGCTTCAATATCGTGACGGCAGCCGATGTGGCCAACAATAAGGTTAACCTCGAAAAGAAAGAAAAGTGCATCGTTGCTTTCGAAGGCAACGAACTTTCGCGCGGCGGTGGCGGTGCAAGATGCATGACCATGCCTGTGCAACGTATGCCTGTTGATTGGTAAGCATTTCGTCTTACTTCAACAAAATAAAAAAGCCCCGCAATTTGCGAGGCTTTTATTGTTTTGTGTATCTGTTGATTATTGAGCGTCGAGAGCCTTGGCTTCGTCATACATCTTGAGGTCCATGTACATGGATTTCAAGACTTTCTTCACATCGTCGTTTGGCTGTGCTTCGTAGGCTTGCTTCACGTAAGGAAGACCAGCTTGGACGAGTTCGGTAGCTTGGCCAATCAGTTCGTCGTATTCCTTGACTTTGTCGAGAGGCAGGTCGTTGGCTTGGGCCTTGAGCTTGTTTGACAAGGTGATATACAAACCGCCGAGGTTGTAGGCTGCATCCGAGTAGTTAGGGTTGGCAGCGAGAGCTTGCTTGTAGAAGTCAATGGCCTTTTCTGAATCATAGACGCCTTCGTTGTTTTCGTCGCCATAGATGGTGCCGAGGATGAACAGGATGGAAGCGTTGTTCGGGTCAAGGTTGTTGAGTTCGAGCAAGTCGTTGATGGCTTCGGTGCCTTTGCCTTGCTTGAGGTAGATGTTCACCTTTTCGATGATCATGCTAGCGTCGCCAGGGAACTTTTCAAGACCGGTGGTAATCATTTCGAAAGCCTTGTCGGCATTGCCTGCACCGTTGTAGGCTGCAGCGAGGTTCTTATAGATATTGACATCGTCTTGGCCCTTGCTTTGGAGTTCGTTCAGATATTCGATGGCCTTGTCGTATTGCTTGCCGTTGAGAGCAGCTTGAGCGGCATTCGAAAGGTCGTCAATGTCAACTGCACCGATGCCAGCCATTACTTGGTAAGCGCTGTAGAACTTGTCGGAAGCAGTAACGAAGTCTTTGTTGTTCCACGCTTCAACGCCAGCTTGACCGAATTGACGGGAGATTTCGCTGATGTGCGAGAAGATGTCCTGACGGTTGCTTTCGTAATATCCTTGATCGGTAGCGACGCAGTTGCCGTATGATTCAACGGCGAGTTCCAAAGCGTTCGGAACGGTTTCTCTGAATTCGGCCGACATATAAACGTTGTAGTAGATTTCTCCACGATAGTGCCAAGCCTTGGCACGTTCAGCTGGCTTCATGCCCAAGAACTGTTCGTGATTGACGCACTTCTCAATGGAAGTGATGGCACGGTCATACTGTTTGTTCTTGTTGTACATGAAAGCGTCGGTTCTGTCTTTCTTCTGAGCCATCATCACGTTTGCTGTGAGAACGATGGCGAGCAAAATCATTACTTTTTTCATTTCTATTTTAATTTTATGTGTTTATAATTCCTTTGAGTTTATTCTCGTCTAGCAAATCCCGTTCCAAAATTATTCTTCGGTGGGATTGGTGCCGGCAGTTTGTTCTTCCGTTGGGTTTTCAGCCGGGTTCTCCCCTTCTGCATTCTCCGGATTCTCAACTACAGCTTCGGCTTCTTCTTCCATGTGCTCGACTTTGGTGACTGCAGCGATTTGGTCGTTGCCACGCAGGTCGATGAGCTTGACGCCTTGTGTTGCACGACCCATCACACGCAATGTACTCACAGCGAGACGAATGACAATGCCTGACTTGTTGATGATCATCAGGTCTTCATCGTCGGTAACTGCCTTGATGGCAATGAGTTCGCCTGTCTTGTCGGTGATGTTGAGGGTCTTCACACCCTTTGTGCCACGGTTCGTGATACGATAGTCTTCCACATCCGAGCGTTTGCCGAAGCCCTTTTCCGAAACCACCAAGATGTTTTGGTTAGGATCCTCGATGCAAATCATGCCGATGACTTCGTCTTCTTCCGTTGCCAATGTAACGGCTTTCACACCTGTAGCGTTACGGCCCATTGGGCGGACGGTGTTCTCGTTGAAGCGGACTGCCTTGCCCGAGCGCACGGCCATGATGACTTCATCGTTGCCCGAGGTGAGGCATGCTTCGAGGAGTTCGTCGTCTTCGCGGATATTGACGGCGATGATACCATTCTGGCGGATGTTCTTATAGGCGGCCAAAGTGGTCTTCTTGATGATGCCCTTCTTGGTGCAAAGGATGATGTAATTATTATTAAGGTAGTCCTCGTCGGTCATGCTCTTCACGTTGAGGTAAGCCATCACCTTATTGTCCTTGTCGATAGGAATCAAGTTCTGGATAGCACGGCCCTTGCTGTTCTTGCCTTCTTCAGGAATCTCGAAAGCTCTGAGTTTGTAGCACTTACCTTGTTCGGTAAAGAACAACAAGTGGTTGTGGTTGGTGGCAGTGAAGATGTGTTCGATGAAGTCGGCATCGCGGGTGGCCGAGCCTTTCGAGCCCTTGCCGCCTCTGCTCTGCACGCGATATTCGGTCAAAGGCGTGCGCTTGATGTAGCCAAGGTGCGAGATGGTGATGACCACGGCATCGTCGGCGATGATGTCTTCCATACGGAATTCACCAGCGGCCGGAACGATTTGCGAGCGGCGTTCGTCACCATATTTTTCCTTGATGACCAGCAATTCTTCCTTCACGATTTGGAATTGCATGTCCACATTTTGTAGAATATCGTGGAAGTGCTTGATACGCTCGTGAAGTTCGTCAAGCTCACTCGTAATCTTCAGGATTTCGAGTCCGGCCAACTGACCCAAACGATAAGCCACGATAGCCGAAGCTTGTGGATCGTCGAAACCAAACTTTTCCATGATGGCAGCCTTGGCTTCTGGAGTGCCACCTTTACAAGCGCGGATGGTGGCGATGATTTCGTCAACGATGTCGATGGCGCGTGCCAAACCTTCAAGGATGTGGGCACGTTCTTCGGCTTTTTTCAGGTCGAAACGCGTACGACGGACAACGATTTCATGGCGGTGTTCCACGAAGTGTTCAATCAACTGCTTGAGGTTCAATGTGTAAGGACGACCATTCACCAAAGCCACGTTATTGACATTGAAGGTGCTTTGGAGTGGGGTCATCATCAACAGCTTGTTGAGCACCACATCAGGATTGGCGTCGCGCTTCAGTTCATAGACTACGCGGATGCCCTTGCGGTCTGACTCGTCGCGGATGTCGGAAATGCCGTCGATTTTTTTCTCGCTGACGAGGTCGGCTGTCTTCTTTATCATGTCGGCCTTGTTCACCTGATAAGGAATCGAGGTGGCGATGATGCGCTCGTGGCCGTTGTGTTCTTCGATATGTGTCTCGCCGCGCAACACGATGCGTCCCTTGCCGGTCTCGAAGGCTTCGCGGACACCTTCATAACCATAGATGATGCCTGCGGTTGGGAAATCGGGAGCCTTGATGTATTGCATCAGTTCCTGAATGGTGATTTCGCGGTTGTCAATGTATGCGATAATGCCATCGACACATTCGCTGAGGTTGTGCGGAGCCATGTTGGTGGCCATACCTACAGCGATACCATTGGTGCCATTGACAAGCAACGTAGGAATCTGGGTCGGCAACACGGTTGGCTCTTGAAGCGAGTCGTCAAAGTTGTTCTGGAAATCGACGGTGTCTTTCTCAAGGTCGTCGAGCATCTCTTCCGAAATCTTCTTGAGGCGTGCTTCGGTGTAACGCATGGCTGCCGGGCTATCGCCATCGACCGAGCCGAAGTTACCTTGGCCATCGACCAAAGGATAACGCAACGACCAACTTTGAGCCATGCGGACCATGGCGTCATAAACGGATGAGTCGCCATGTGGGTGATACTTACCGAGCACTTCACCGACGATACGGGCCGATTTCTTGTAGCCGCTCTTCGAAGTGACGCCCAATTCCTTCATGCCATACAGCACACGGCGGTGAACAGGCTTCAAGCCGTCGCGCACATCAGGCAAAGCACGCGAGATGATGACAGACATCGAATAGTCGATGTAAGCCGATTTCATCTGGTTTTCAAGGTTTACCTTGATGATTTTCTCCCCACCATTCTCTTCGGGGACTTCTGGGTTGTTGATATTGTTTTCGTCCATTTTTGGTGTTTATTTTCCTTTATTCTTTAAGCGTGCAAAGATAATAAAAATATCCGTTTCTCCAACATCAAAACTTTATACTTTTATTCGTTTTTCAGTGACAAAAAAGGTGGCGCGGCTCAGTTTTTGTTCTTACCTTTGCAAAACATTTGGGCAAATGCCCATTGTGAACCGTACATTCTGAATTATAATTGATTACCAAATAGATAAACATCAATGGATGCCAAATTTTCACCAAGAGTTCGTGACATTTTGTCACTCAGTCACGAAGAAGCTAAGCGTCTTGGCAGTCCGTATGTAGGTTTGGAGCATCTTTTTTTAGGTCTCCTTAGAGATGGTGGCAGCTGTGCCATCAAGATATTGGAACATCTCAACCTCAACATTGAAGTCTTTAAGATGAAACTGGAGGCTTCGATCAAGACGGCCAGCCCGAGTCCGACGACTACCGCCACTCTCCCACTCACCAAGCAAGCTGAGCGCACTTTGAAATTCACCTATATCATCGCAAAGGAATTCCGAAGCGATATCGTACGTTCCGAGCACTTGATGCTTGCCATCTTGCACGAGAAGAATAATATCATTTCGCAAAACCTTGAATTTGAAGGAATAACATACGACAACTTCAAGGAAGGACTGATACGTTACAATGCCGAAGTGGGCAAAGACGTACCTGCTCCGAAGCAAGAAGACAAGCCCGCTGCCAACGACATTTATGGCGATGACGACGACGACGATTTGATGGATGAGATTCGTCCGACGGAACGCCCGAAGAAAAGCAGTAACATAAAGAGCAAGACTCCGGTTCTGGACAATTTTGGCCGCGACTTGACCAAGGCTGCCGAAGAGAACCGCCTCGATCCTATCGTGGGTCGTGAACGCGAACTGGAACGTATCGCCCAGATTCTCAGTCGCCGCAAGAAAAACAATCCTATTTTAATAGGTGAGCCTGGCGTGGGCAAGTCGGCCATTGCCGAAGGTCTTGCCATTCGCATCACGCAACATCGTGTGCCTCGCACCTTGTTCGACAAGCGTGTCGTCATGCTCGACTTGGGTGCCGTGGTGGCTGGAACAAAATACCGCGGTCAGTTTGAGGAGCGCATCAAATCGATTCTCAATGAGTTGGAGAAAAATCGCGACATCATCCTCTTTGTTGATGAAATCCACAATTTGGTCGGAGCTGGCAACGCATCAGGTTCGCTTGATGCCAGCAACATGTTCAAACCGGCTTTGGCTCGTGGCGAAATCCAGTGCATCGGTTCAACCACTTTGGACGAATATCGCCAGTATATCGAAAAGGATGGTGCCTTGGAACGCCGTTTCCAGAAGATTCTCGTCGAGCCTACTTCTCCGGAGGAAACTATTGAAATACTGAACAATATCAAAGGCCGTTACGAAGACCACCATCTGGTTACCTATACCCCTGAAGCTATCGAAGCTTGCGTGAAACTCACCAACCGTTACATGAGCGAGCGTCACTTGCCCGACAAAGCCATCGATGCCTTAGATGAGGCTGGTGCTCGCGTGCACATCAAGAACATTGACGTGCCGGTCGAAATCACAGAGTTGGAAAAACGCATCGAAGAGGTGCGCAAGGACAAGAAAGCTGCCGTTGCCGACCAGCGGTTTGAGGAAGCGGGCATGTATCGCGCCGAAGAGGTGAAACTGATGGACAAGTTGGAACAAGCCAAGAAAACTTGGGACGAAAACACATTGTCGCACCGTCAGTTAGTGACTGAAGAAAACGTTGCCGAAGTGGTGGCTATGATGACAGGCGTGCCTACGCAGCGCATCGCACAAAACGAAGGCAACCGACTCATGAATATGGAAAACGAGTTGGCTGGCACCGTCATCGGTCAGGATGATGCCATCAAGAAGATAACGAGAGCCATCCGCCGCAACCGTGCCGGACTGAAAGATCCGAACCGTCCTATTGGCTCGTTCATCTTCTCAGGCCCTACTGGTGTCGGTAAGACCTACTTGGCCAAGGTGTTGGCAAAATATCTGTTCGACTCGGAAGATGCCTTGATTCGCATCGACATGAGTGAATACATGGAGAAATTCGCTGTTTCGCGCCTCGTCGGAGCGCCTCCCGGATATGTCGGTTATGAAGAAGGCGGTCAACTTACCGAGAAAGTGCGTCGCAAGCCCTACTCTATCGTCCTTCTCGACGAAATCGAAAAGGCCCATGCCGATGTGTTCAACATCCTGCTCCAGGTGTTGGACGATGGTATGCTCACCGACAGCCTCGGTCGCAAGGTCGATTTCAAGAACACGATTATCATCATGACTTCCAATATCGGCTCGCGTCAACTGAAGGAGTTCGGCCAAGGCGTGGGCTTTGGCACACAAGCCAAGCATGATGCCAAGGATGCCTATTCGCAAAGCGTCATCGAAAATGCCATGAAGCGCACCTTTGCTCCCGAGTTCCTCAACCGTATCGATGATGTGGTGATGTTCAACTCGTTAGGCAAAGAAGATATCCATAAGATTATTGACATCGAATTGAAGAACGTGTTCAAGCGTGTCGAAGAAATGGGCTATCGCATCGAACTGACCGAAAAAGCGAAGGATTTCATCGCAGAGCAAGGCTGGGACGAACAATACGGAGCCCGTCCGTTGAAGCGTGCCATCCAGAAATATGTCGAAGACATGCTCGCCGAAACGATTATCGGAAATGAGATGCACATCGGTGACCTCATTTCAATCGACATGGCTGAAAATGGCGAAGAAACCATTGTCAACGTCGTCCATCAAGGTGAGAAAGTGATTGAACCGGCCAAGATTTGAGCTTATGGACTACGACTTCAGACCTCATATCAGTAGCCCGATTTTCAAGGTGATAGCCAAGGCCTCAAAGGAACTTGGCTATCGCAGTTATGTCATTGGAGGCTATGTGCGTGACATTCTGCTTCACCGACAATCCAATGATATTGACGTGGTTACGGTAGGAAGCGGCATTACGCTGGCCAAAAAGGTGGCTTCGCTGCTACCTGGTCACAAGGACGCCAAGTATTATGGAGCATTCGGCACGGCCATGATTCACTACAACGGCATGGAAGTGGAGTTTGTTGGAGCGCGTCGCGAGTCCTACGACCGTAACAGCCGCAAACCCGTTGTGGAAGACGGCACTCTCGAAGACGACCAGAACCGGCGCGACTTCACCATCAACGCGATGGCTATCAGTCTCAACGAAAACGATTTCGGTACATTCGTCGATCCTTTTAACGGCATGGCCGACCTTGAAGACCTCAACATCCGCACACCGCTCGACCCCGACATCACCTATTCTGACGACCCGCTGCGCATGATGCGTGCCATCCGTTTCGCCACACAACTGCATTTCTACATCGACCCAATATCGTTTGAATCCATTCAGCGGAATGCCGAACGTATCAAGATTGTGTCGATGGAACGCATCACCGAAGAACTGAACAAAATCATCCTTTCTGACCAACCATCTACCGGTTTCCTGCTCCTCGATGAGTGTGGATTGCTGAAACTGATATTCCCGCAACTCACTCAATTAAAAGGTGTTGAGACGATTCATGGACGTGGTCACAAAGATAATTTTTTCCATACTTTGCAAGTGCTTGACCAAGTGGCCGAAAAGAGCGATGACCTCTGGTTGCGTTGGGCTGCCATCTTGCACGACATCGCAAAACCACAGACCAAGCGTTGGGAAGAAGGCACGGGCTGGACTTTCCATGGCCACGAATTCAAAGGTTCCAAAATGGTACCTAAGATATTCGCCGACATGAAGTTACCGTTGAACGAGAAGATGAAATATGTGCAAAAACTCGTTCTGCTTCATCTCCGTCCCATCGTGTTGGCCGAAGATGTGGTGACTGATTCAGCAGTCCGCAGGCTTCTTTTCGATGCTGGCGACGACATTGACGACTTGATGCTGCTTTGTCATGCCGACATCACTTCGAAAAACGAAGAGAAAATCAAGAAGTATCACAAGAATTTTGAAATCGTCGAGGAAAAACTGAAGGAAATCGAAGCCAAAGACCATTTGCGTAATTGGCAGCCCCCCGTTGACGGTATTGCCATCATGGAAACCTTTGGCATTCCGGCAAGTCGCGAGGTGGGAATCATCAAGAATGCCATTCGCGAAGCCATCTTGGATGGTGTCATCGGCAACACTTTCGAAGAAGCCTATGCCTTTGTGAAGGAAGAAGGCAAGAAATTGGGACTCAGCGTAGTAAAGGAAATTAGCGAACCAGTGAAGGTTGCCAACAATGGACCTGTTCCACAAAAACTTGACAACCAATGAATAAGCTAATCGTCGTTGCTGGCCCTACCGCTTCGGGGAAGACCTCCTACTCCATTCAGCTTGCCCAAAAACTGGGTACCGTAATCCTTTCGGCTGACAGTCGGCAATTCTATAAGGAAATGAGTATCGGAACTGCGGCTCCTACCGAGGAAGAATTGCAGCAGGCCAAGCATTATTTTGTTCATCACAAAAGTATCGAAGACAAATATGATGTTGCTGATTATGAACATGATGCGACGTCTCTCTTAAACCAACTTTTCAAGCAGCACGAGAGCGTTATCCTAACGGGAGGCTCGGGACTTTTCGTCGATGCGGTATGCAATGGCATCGACCCGATGCCCGATGTGCAGCCTGAAATCCGTAGCAAAGTGGAAGAAATGCTTGCCACGGGCGGTCTCAAAGCGATGCAAGATGAAGTAAAACGCTTGGACCCAGAGTTTTATGCGGTGGTTGACCAACAAAATCCACGACGATTGCAACGCTGCCTCGAGATCTGTTACCAAACGGGAAACACTTTCACCTCGTTCCGACAAAAGCAGCCAGCGCAACGCGATTTCGAAATCGAGAAATACGCCTTGCTTTGGGAACGTGATGCACTTGTCAGAAGAATCGACTTGCGTGTGGATTTGATGATGCAGCAAGGACTTTTGGCCGAGGCCAAATCGTTATACCCAAAGCGTCATCTGAATGCACTTAATACAGTGGGTTACAAGGAGTTGTTTGACTTTTTTGACGGCAAATGCACTCTCGACGAAGCTGTTGAACAAATCAAGATTCACACCCGCCAATACGCAAAACGGCAGATGACATGGCTACGCAAAGACAATAGCTATCAGTGGATTTGCATGGGCTGAGACTCTTCAGCCTTATTTCAGCTTGATTTTCTGACCGATACTAAGTGTGGCACTTTCTTTTATCCCATTCAACTGGCAAATCTTGGATACCGTTGTGTGATTTTTGCGAGCGATAGCACTTAGGCAATCGCCTTTTTTCACAATGTAATATTGACTATTTGTAGTTGCATAAGTGGATGGCTTCGAATCAATTATCTTGAACTTAAAATCCTTGTTCAAGTTGGCATAGGCTGTATGCAGCAACGAGTCGGTCATTGTATAATCCATGTTCACTTTCCGGGTCGAATCTGCCAAAGAGTGTGAAAGTAACCATTTGTAAGTCTCTTCCAGATAGAAAACACGTGCCAAAGCGCCATGGTTGGCCTTGGGAATCTTGTCGAAGATGACCCGGCTGGTATCGCCGCACGAGGCCATGTCGCTGACCACTTTTTCGGAACACGACACCGAAACCGCATTGTCGCCAGTGCCATGAATAATCCACAGAGGGACATCATTCAGTCCACAAACTGATGTTACCGTAGCACCTCCGCACATGGCCATGGCAGCGGCAACTTTTTCTGGATAAGTCGCTGTGTAATCGATGGTTCCATAGCCTCCCAAGCTCATTCCAAGAACATAAAACCGGTTGGTATCAACCACATAATGGTCCTTGACCCAGCCGTAAACCTCATCAACCTTTTCCGGAACCCATGAAGTGGAAGTCTGTGGCGCCACCACGATAGCATTGATTTCGCGGCCACGAAACAATGCATCGATGCAACCATATTGCTTTAGCATAGCCAAATTGTGTCCTGACAAACTCTTGCCATGCAGAAACATGATGATGGGTTTCGGCTTTGTCGCCGATTCGTAATCTTCTGGTAAATAGAGCCAAAAGTCATATCCGTTTTTTATGGAGTCGCGGCAAGCAATGAGTTGCGCCCGCGAGAAAAGCGGTGCGAGGATGACTAGTAACAAGAACAATGCTTTCTTCATAGTTTCTCGTAACGCAATTTTGAAGATTTTATTGCTTTTGTTTCACCCTTCTCAACAAAAAAAAGCCTATAGATACCTTCCTTCGTCGGTATGACATAGGCTTTTTTGAAAAAATCAAAAACAGATTCTGAGTATATTTGCCGTCAATGCTTATTGGCGATGATTCGGCAGATGATTCATATTTGATTCTTGAATATCAATCCGTTTCCGCTCACATCAACAATAAGAGGTTTGTCCTTGTCGATTTGGTCGGAGAGCAACATCTTTGAGAGTTCGTTGAGCAATTCGCGTTGCATCATGCGTTTCACCGGACGCGCTCCATATTGCGGATTGTAGCTTTCGTGTGCGATATGGCGTACGGCTTCGTCGGTAATGCTGATTTGTATATTGTTGTCTTTCAGCATCTTTTGAACTTGCGAGAACTGCATCCTGACCACTTCTTGGATTTGCGCTTCATCCAATGGACGGAACATGATAATGTCGTCAACACGATTCAGGAACTCTGGGCGCATGAACTGGCGGAGTTGTACCATCACTTCGTTGCGCGACTTCTCGAAGGCGGTTTCAAGGCCCAACTCATCGATGCGGGCGAAGTTGTTCTGGATGATGTCGGCACCGATGTTCGAAGTCATGATGGTGATGGTGTTCTTGAAATTCACGGTACGGCCCTTGTTGTCGGTAAGTCGTCCATCATCAAGCACTTGCAACAAGATGTTGAACACATCAGGGTGCGCCTTTTCGATTTCGTCGAGCAGAATGACTGAGTATGGGCGACGGCGTACTGCCTCAGTCAACTGACCGCTCTCTTCGTAACCAACATATCCGGGAGGCGCTCCGATGAGTCGCGACACCGAGTAGCGTTCTTGGTATTCGCTCATGTCGATACGCACCATGGCGTTTTCGTCGTCGAAGAGGAACTCTGCCAAGGCTTTGGCCAGTTCGGTCTTGCCTACGCCAGTCGTTCCCATGAAGATGAACGATCCAATGGGGCGCTTGCTGTCCTGCAAACCAGCACGGCTGCGACGTATGGCGTCGCTTACCGCGACGATAGCTTCGTCTTGCCCCACTACCCTTTTGTGCAACTCGCTTTCGAGGTTCAGCAGCTTGTCGCGTTCGCTTTGCATCATCTTGTTGACGGGGATACCTGTCCAACGCGAGACGATTTCAGCGACATCATCAGCAGTCACCTCCTCATCTACCAAAGGATGATCGCCTTGGGCCACTTTTAGGTCGGCCTTGGCTTTCTCGATGACGGCTTCCGCCTCGCGAATCTTGCCGTAACGTAATTCTGCCACGCGTCCATAGTCGCCATCGCGCTCGGCCACTTCGGCTTGATGACGATAGTTCTCGATGTTGTTCTTTTCGCGTTGAATGGTTTCGACAATGCCTTTCTCGGTTTTCCATTTGGCTGAAATCTCCGAGCGTTTCACTTGTAACTTGCTGATTTCCTGTTCCAACTCGGCTAATTTTCGCGTGTCGTTTTCACGTTTTATGGCTTCGCGTTCAATCTCTAATTGACGGATGGCGCGTTCCACGTCTTCAAGTTCTTCGGGCAGCGAGTCGATTTGGAGTCGCAAACGCGAGGCGGCTTCGTCGATGAGGTCGATGGCTTTGTCGGGAAGGAAACGGTCTGAAATATAACGTGTTGAAAGCTCGACAGCCGACACGATGGCCTCGTCCAAAATGCGGATGTGGTGATGGTTTTCGTAGCGTTCCTTCAGTCCTCTCAATATCGAAATAGCCGATGCGGCATCGGGTTCTTCCACCATGACGAGTTGGAAACGACGTTCCAATGCCTTGTCCTTTTCAAAATACTGCTGGTACTCTTTCAGCGTCGTAGCACCAATGCATTGGAGTTCGCCTCTCGACAAGGCCGGCTTCAGGATGTTGGCGGCATCGAGTGCGCTGCTTGTTGCGCCAGCCCCTACCAACGTGTGGATTTCGTCGATGAAAAGAATCACTTCGCCTTCGCCGTCAATCACATTCTTGACAACGCCTTTCAGCCGTTCCTCAAATTCGCCTTGGTATTTTGCGCCTGCGATAAGGGCGCCCATGTCCAACGAAAAGACGATGCGATTCTTCAGGTTCTCAGGTACGTCGTGGTTGATGATGCGTTGGGCCAAGCCTTCCACGATGGCGGTCTTTCCCACGCCTGGCTCGCCTATTAATATCGGGTTGTTCTTGGTGCGTCGCGACAAGATTTGCAGCACACGCCGGACCTCCTCGTCACGGCCAATCACTGGGTCGAGTTTGCCTTGCGAAGCCAACTCGTTAAGGTTTTTGGCGTAAAGCTTCAGATAGTCGTAATTGCGCTTCTGTTGCTGATTTTGTTTCTGATTGTAATCGTTCATACTTTATCGGTTTTATCGTTTTTTTTTGACGCTCACTCCCAATCAAATTATTCGCCAAATGTAATTGTCACTTGGTTTTGTGTCAAATTGGCATACAATAAACAAAGCAGGATATTGTTTTTATGTCAAATTGTCACAAAAAAAATTACTTTGTCGTTTTCCAGAAATACTTGGTGAAGAGCATCAAGATGGTGAAAATCTCGAGACGGCCGACCAGCATGTCGAACGAAAGCAGCCACTTGGCAGCTTGTGGAACCGCCACGAAACTTCCGCTTGGTCCAGTGAGTCCCGAGCCGGGACCGTAATTGCTGATGCAAGTCAAGAAAGCGGAGCATGAATCCCAAACTCCCATTCCCATGATGGGTAAGACGAGCATGTTGAGCACAAGAAGCATGATGAAAAGCGACAGAAACGCCGCAACTCGCTTAACTGATGAAGTGTCAACGATTTGGTCTGAAATCTTTATGCTGAACATTCGCGTCGGGTGGATGATTTCGCTCAAACCGGTTTTGATGAACTTGAACAGCACGATGACACGAATCACCTTGATGCCGCCACTGGTTGAACCTGCGCAACCGCCTGTCACCATGAGCAATAACGTTGGAATGACAAACATGATGCCCCACAAATCATAATCGAAATTGGATGCCTGGAAACCTGTGTTCGAAAGTAAGGACGTAACGTGGAACAATGAGGTCCGGACTGTATCGTTGAAACCTTTCGGGAAAATCGCCAACTGCCTTTCGGTGACGCCGTCTGCCATCGGAGCGAAAAGGAAAAGCACGACAAACAGAACCACATTGGCAAGGATGAGCCCAATGTACCAACGCAGTTCCTCGTTCTTCTTGATGACATCGAAACGCCGCCATGCCAGAAAGTGGTACATCGCAAAGTTGATTCCTGCCATGAGCATGAAAATGCTGCATATATATTCAAGGTAATCGGACTGGAAATAGCCGATGCTGGCTTGGTGGGTACTAAATCCTCCGGTTGCTATGGTGGTCAGGGCGTGACATACCGAGTCGAAAAATCCCATTGGGCCGATGTAATAGAATGTGGCACAAAGGATGGTGAGGATGATGTAGATGAGCCAAAGAACGCGTGAAGTGCCTTGCGTTGTGGGTGCCAGTTTTTCGACGTTGAGTCCCGGAGCTTCGGCCGCAAAAAGCGACATCTTCTTCGAACCTTTAGCTACCGATGGCAAGAAGGCCAAGGTGAACACCACGATTCCCAAGCCGCCCATCCATTGCATGAGGCTTCGCCAAAACAGAATGCCGTGAGGCAGGCTGTCGATGTTGTTGAGCACCGTGGCTCCTGTGGTCGTAAATCCCGACATGGTCTCGAAGAAGGCATCGGTGACATTGTCGATGGTATCCGAGAAAAGGAACGGCAACATGCCAAAGGCTGAGAACAAAACCCACGCGAGGGCTACCACCAGGAAGGTGTCTTTGATTTGCAATGTCTTTTTTATGCGACGTCCGATGAAATAAAGCACAAGGCCGCAAAAACCAGTAATGCAAGCTGTTTGGATGAAATAGAGATAGTCGCTCTCCCCTGCCGCAAAATGATAATGCCCCGCAACGGCTGCTGTGAAAAGCAATGCTGCGGTCTCGATAAGCAACAGCACACCAAACAGTTTGGTTTTCATCTTGACGTTTTTATGGCAGCTATGCGGAGGGTTCTTGCGAACCATCTCCGCGACACACTACCTTGGGTTTATTTCCATTCTTCGGCCCAGCCGTCGCCGTAATCGAAGTCATCATCTTCGTCGTCTTCTTCCTTATAGGAGTCGTCAGCATATTGTTCGACCCATTTGCGGAAGTTGGCCGATGCTATTGCGGTGATTTGTCCGTCCTTCTCAGGCGATACGGCTATGTCGATCTCGTCGCGCGAGAGTTCGCGAAGCCAGTGTTTCAGTTCGCTGAAACCCATCTCGGTGACATGGTAGCCTGCCCAGTCGCCTGTGGCGGCTTTCGTGGCTTTCTCTTCCGTTTCCCAAGCTGGCACATACCAGTTGCCGTTGCTGTCTTCGAGCATGGCGAACATGCCTTCCATGGCTTGCAGCAACCAGATTTTACGGGTCTCCTGGATGGCGTTTATGAATTGCTCAAGTTCGTTCATCTTTTCTGTTGTGCTTGCATCTTAGCCTGTTGTTTCTGAGCCTCTTCCAGTCGCTTCTGGAAATTCGACTTCTTCACGGGCTTTTTCTTGTTCTTTTCAATGGTAGCGCGAACGTCTTCTTCCTTGATCATCTTGCGGAAGAGGAACATCTGGATGAAGGTGATGATGTTCACCAACATGTAGTAATAGCTCAAGCCTGCCGAATAGTTGTTGAAGATTCCGAAGAACATGATTGGCATCAGATACATCATCCATTTCATGGGTTTCATCGATGGGTTGCTCGAAACGTCCATCTGCTTGTTGTTCACGTAGGTGTAGATGAAGGTGGTGATGGTCATGAGCAGGCAGAACAGGCTGATGTGGTCCATGCCGAGGAATCGTGGGAACTCGACGATGCTGTCGTAGGTCGAGAGGTCGTTACACCACAGGAAAGGCTGCTGGCGCAACTCGATACTGGCAGGGAAAAAGCGGAACACGGCAAACAGGATAGGCATCTGCAACAGTGCAGGGACGCAGCCCGAAGCGGGACTCACGCCGGCTTGGCGTTGCAGGTTCATCACGGCTTGCTGTTTCTTCATGGCGTCTTCTTCCTTTGGATATTTGGCGTTGATGGCGTCCATCTCGGGTTTCAGAACGCGTGTAATAGCGGTCGATTTGTACGACTTGAATGCGAATGGAAGAAGCACCAGCTTGATGAGGATGGTGAGGATGAGAATCACGATGCCATAGCTCCAGCCATACGAGCTCAGCCAGTTGAAGACGGCAATGACACCATAATTAATCCAGCGGATGAGGAAGAACTTACCCAGATTGATTTGGTGTTGCAAACCGAGGTCGTAACTTTTGAGGGTCTTGAAGTGGTTAGGGCCGAAATAGAGCGACATTGGGACTACTGCTTCTTCGGCTTGCATGTCGATAGGCACTCCAATGTTGGCCGACATGGTCTTGAAATAGCGTGGATTCTCGGTCTTGTTGGTCACCACTTCCATGTTGGCGTTTGAGAATTCGTTGTTGGCGACAATCACGTTGCAGAAGAAACGTTGCTTGAACGACACCCATTTGAGTTTGTTGGAGACGCGTTTCTCGCTGTCTTTCAGTTCGTCAAGGTGATCGACGTCGTCTTTCTTCATGGAGCAGTAATACACCGACTCGCCCGAGAAGCGGTCTTGGCTCTTTTCTTGTTTCATCAGGTCAACGCTCCAATTGATGTCCATGCTGTTGGCGTTGGCGGCCAGCACGTCTTGCATCCCGACGGTATGGATGTTGAAGCCCATCATGTAGTCGTCGTAACGAATCGTATAGATGAATTCGAGGTAGCGGTTAGGTGCGCTTTGGCCATTGGCTTGGTCGAGGCTGACGCGCATGGCGATGACCACGCTGTCGTTTTCGCCTACCGTCATGTCGCCTCCAGTGTAAGGCATTCCGTTAATGTAAGGCTTGAAATAGAGTTGCGAGGTATTGATGGTGCGGTTCTCGCTGAAGAAAGCGAGGTTGAACACCGAGGTCTCGGGGTCGAACGACAAGAGAGGAAGCGAGTCGTAGGTCTTGAAGTCCTTCAGCTCCACTTGCTTGAGGAAACCACCTTTGCTGTCGAAGGTCAGTTTCTGGTAAAGGTTTTCGATGGTGATGGTTTGATCTTCGCCTTCGGCCGATGAAGCAAAGGCTCCGAAACGCGAACGGAGTTGGTTATATTTCTGGTTGGCCAAAGCAGCCGAGTCGAGCTCGATTTCGGCTGTGGTGTCAACGGCCATGCTTTCGAATTCGGCCCTGCGTTGCTCGATGATGCGGAGCGAGTCGAGGGCGGCAGCTTCGAGGCGTGCTTGACGGATAGAGTCCTGAATGTGTTGCTGTTTGGCTAATTCTTCTTTCGACGGGGTCATGAAATACATCCAGCCGAAGAGAATGGCTGCGATGAGGATGAAACCAATTAAGGTGCTTTTGGTGTTGTTCATACAAAAATGCTTGTTCTTTCTTTTTTACTACAAAGCGGCAAAAATAGTAAAAATAACATTACAATCCGGCATATTGGTTTTGAAAATTCCAGCTTGCAATACAACAAACTATTTCATCCAGTTTTTTTTGTGACTAATTATATGGGGAATGACAAGAAAACTTATTTTTGCAATCGAAAAACTAACATCTCTAAATTAATACATTTTTTATGAACAGATTCTCTACCCTACGTTCCATCCTCATGGCGGGGATGATGCTCGTCGGCCTCAGTTGTTTTGCTGACGACACATGCGATTACTTCATTGAGATGCACAAGCGCGACTATGCTCCAGCCCCTGGTTGGGAAGGCGCCCGCATCGATTTCATCAATGGCAACGGCGATGTCGTCAATTCATGCGCATTGGCCGATGGCGAGTTTGATGGCGAAGCCATATTGACGCTTCCGAAAGAAGAACTCACCTGCCGCTGGGTGGAAGGTGCCGACGACATCTTCTGCTTCTTCCTGCTCTACGACCCTAATGGATTCCTCGTCTATGAAGGCTATGGTGGTGTCATCAGCTTTTCTGGAGAGTTGGATTTCCTCGTCTTCACTCCCGAATGCAATACCGCAACGCCCAGTGTCCCAACCAATTTCAGCGCTACCGGTGCCGTCGATGTGCTGCAATCGACATTGGTGTGGACCAATCCATCGACCACTGTCGGCGGCGAGGCAACCGAACTGACCTCCATCACCATCTGGAGAGATGGCAACGAGGTGGCTGTTCTTGAAGATGGCCTTGAACCAGGCGCCGAGATGACTTGGGTTGACGAAGTGCCTTGCGCTGGCATTTACGAATACCACGTATTCGCATCCAACGATGCTGGCATCGGCGGTGCCGCACACGACATTGACTCGGTCGGCTACTTCTATGAATTCCCGACAGAAGGTCAGGCTACCATCATGCCTGCCTTTGGCTACATTTACACGCAAGACTATCAGGATGGCCTTTATGGCCCCAATTGGCACGGTTTCTTGACCATTGACGTGCCCGAGGCTGGTCAATATGTGAAATTGGTCGGCTCACACTTCATTAATGATACCGATGTGCTGCGCGTGTATGATGGCACCAGCACCGAGGGCGAGATTTTGGCAGAATACACTGGCTCGTGCTTCGACCGCGGCGCCGTGCTCGTGCGTGGCGACATTGATGTGGTTTCGAAATCGGGCGCGCTGACTCTCGAATTCATCACCGGCGACCAACTGTGCCGTGGCTTCACTTTCTACACCGAAATCATCGAATACGAAGGCATCGGCGAAGCACAAGCCGGCGTGCGCGTGTTCCCCAATCCTGCCAACGATGAAATCCAAATCGAAGGCATCGACGTGGCTAAGGTGACGATTTACAACGCTTTGGGTCAATATGTCACTACCCAAACGGCCTCAACCTTGTCATGCAGCAACTTGAACGATGGTCTCTATATGCTTCAGATTGAGAGTCAGAACGGACAGGTCGTTACCCGTCGCATGATGATTGCTCACTGAAATTGATTTTCTGAGACAAACATAGTCCAAACACAAGACCCATCGCATGATTGAACTGCGATGGGTCTTTTTTTTTTGAGCAAACAAAGGAATGTCATTTAAATAACGCGCTTGCGTTCACTGCATTGCATTCTCTCACTTCACCAGTTCCTCATACATCTTGAACAATTCCGCCACACATTCGCTTTCGCTCATTTTTGTGGAGAAGCCGTAGGCAGCCATTACAGCACGGTCGTTGTCTTGGTGGGCGCGACGCAGTTCTGGCGGCATGGTTACTTCGTCGTACAAGTCGGCTAACGAACTCCCGGGATATTTTGCGCGCACATCCAATATGGCCTGTGCCGTCTGCTCAATTTTAGCCTTTTGCTCCTCGGTTGGCGTTGGCCACGGGAAGTTGTTATAGACAATGTCTTTTGAGTAACGATAATCTGATTTCAATCTTCCGCAAACAACCCGCATCCACGCCATGTGAACATTGGATGTCAAAATGCCGAAATGATAAAGGGTGGCATTGGGAATGAGATTTACTTGATTACTACACAAATTCTCATTGTTCATAAATCCAAGTGGTACATATCTGCGACGTTCTGAAGACACTACTGGAACTATCATGAAATCTGTCTCTGGTATAACTTCTAACCCAAATTTGTTCGGATAGTCTGCAGCCTTTAATGTTTGAGCGCGTTTACTTGCTAATCGATAAATTCTAACTTTTTCAACACGTTCTCTACAATGAGGCATATCTCTTAATTCAGAAGGCGAACATTTACCGAGATATAAACACCAGCGAGGTCTATTATTAATAAATTCATCTGCGCCATACCATACTTTAAAATATGTTTCAGCTTTAGGCTCTTTTTTTACAAATTCTGTTTTTTCGTCATTCGTAAATATGAAATTATCATCGTCAATTCTTTGACTTCCCGTTAATAGTGAAGGCACATCACACAAAGGCTTGTTTCTGCTTTCAATCCAAACACTTGGTGCGTCAATCAAATACGGATTTATGTTTTTCGCTTGTGTGGGTGTCGCCGATTCGGTATAAATTGTTCTTTGTTTGCTCTGGCACGCCGAAAAGCCGACAATTACGCAATGCACGTGGGCTTTGAGGCTGGCTTCGCTGTCCCAATGGAATGTGCGGTAGGCGAAATCAATCTGGACGCCATAATCTTCAAACAAAGGTTTCCAAAGATTTGCCACCTGTTCGCCTTGGGTTATGCTATTGGTTGAAACCAAAGCCGTGCGGATATTGGTACCTCTCATCAGTTTTGCCGCCTTCAAATACCATCCCGATACATAGTCCATGTTGCCAATATTTTTCCATTTCTTTCCAAAAATGTCAATCATGTCTTGTTTTTGACTTTCATTCATTAGTCTTGCGCCAACAAACGGCGGGTTTCCCATAATATAATCGAAATCAACATAATAAGTTTTGATTTCCTTGCTCCTTGGGTGCAGGTTGATTTCATCGCTGTACAAATCGATGCTGCCGTATCTTATGGCAGGTTCGCCGACAACTGATACAGGTGCTTCTTGCATGGGATAGACATAGGCTTGGCGTGCGATGATGACCTGATGCTCATCCAACACTTCCCACTCCGTCCACGGAACGCGCAATGCATTGGCTTCCTTTATGTTATGATAGGATTTCAGCGGCAGCATATCGAGGTCGAACTGAATGATTTTCGACGTTTCCTTCAGCATCTGGCTTTCGGCAATCCAAAGGGCGGTTGTTGCGGTGGAAACGGCAAAGTCGTTTATCTCAATGCCATAAAACTGGTGGATGGTAACTTTGATAGGGTTTGTCTCTTCAAAACCCATCTGCATCTGTCCTTTGGTTTGCAGCAGAATCGCCTCGTTTTCCAATCGGCGCAAGCTCAAATACGACTCCGTCAGGAAATTTCCGCTGCCGCACGCCGGGTCAAGAAATTTGAGAGAAGCCAACTTATTTTGAAATTCACTTGCGCGTTTTAGCTGTGTTTTTGCAATTGGCTCAGCCTTAATGCCTTCCAACTCGTCACGCAAATCGTTCAAAAACAACGGGTCAATTACTTTGTGAATGTTTTCGATGCTGGTGTAGTGCATGCCGCCTGAGCGTCGTGTTTCGGGGTTCAACGTGCTTTCGAACACAGCGCCAAAAATGGTTGGCGAAATTTCGCTCCAATCGAAGTCTTCACTTGCTTTGTCGAGTATCAGTTTGCGAAGCTCATCGGTAAATTGCGGTATCTCAATGTCGTTTTTCGAGAACAAGCCACCGTTTACGTATGGGAATTGAGCCAAATCGGCATCGAGATAGGCATCTCTGTCTTCTTTTTTCGTGTCAAGAACTTGGAACAAGTCAATCAAGGCTCGTCTGAAATCTCTTGCTTCAAAACGCACCATGTAATCGTAAAACATATTCTTTACACCAAAAATCCCAGCATCTTCGGCATAAAGCAGAAACACCAAACGTACACAAAGCACGTTCAAGCTTTTTAGCGTTTCGGCGTTTGTCGCGTCTTTGTATTGGGCAAGCAAGGCATCGTATATTTTACCGACCAATTCGCCTGCCTTTATACTCAATTCCATTTCGCGTTTAAGGTGAATATTGCCTTCGTCGGTCAAAAACGAAAGGCGCGAGTATTCTTTTTCAAGGTTTTTCAGCAATATGGAATAAGGCTCGCCATTGGGGTTTTCCATGTCGTAAACAAGGAACTCCTGGAAGTTACAGACGACCACCCAACGCGGACGCGACGAATAAGGCATTTCATTGGCATATCGTTTTGCCTGATGAAACGGAGTAAGCACAGCACCATCACTTTGCTTGTAGCCTTTACGGAGATCGATGTCGGCGCCTTTTTGCTCAATCAAGACCTTGGTTGAAGGTATGTATGCATCAATGAAACTTGTATGAGTAAGTTTTACTCGTTTTTCAAATTCGATAAACGCTTGCGGTTCGGTAATACCAAAAACTGAAGTGAGAAGGTTGGTCCAGAATTGTTGCGTGTCGCTTTTTTCATCGCCGCGATTGGTCCAATATTCAATAAAAGCCTTTGCGTTTGCCTGTTGTTCCTGTACTGTCATGGTATGCGTTATCTTTTTTGCTGATAATACTTTTGATGTCTTACACTTATTAAGTATGCAAAAATAGTATTTTTTACTTTCATTCAGAAAAGAAAATGGAATTTTAGTGCCACTTTGGTGCCAGGTGCCAGGTGCCACTATTAATATTATTTGGCACTAATCTATTATTAATATCTAGTGCCAAAAAAAATGCCAGGTGCCAATTGGCACCTGGCACCTGGCACTAACTTCATCATTTCAGTTTAATGTATGTGCCCGATCCATAGCCAGTTTCTTCTCTTTTTAATGTCGGCCTGCGGTCGCACAACTGCTACCATGTTGCCATACTCACCTCCGTGGCTCGCTCAACGTTCGCTCAATGTTCGCTCAATGCTGCCTCAATGGGCACATGAGGGATGGATGTTTCAAGTACCACAGACCAATGGCCCACATTACTATTTGTTAATATGCACCCATCACCATTCACCCATCACCTTTCATCCAAAGTAAACTAATTGTGCACACCTAATCTTATGTTAGTATTTCCTTCCATTTCCTTATCTTTGCAGCCAAATTATCAGTCTTCAATGGATAACACTCTCGATTTCAGCATACAGATAGCGCAGGAATTGGCGCTGTCGCAGCATCATGTGGCCAATGTCATCCGCCTTTTGGACGAAGGTGCCACCATCCCCTTTATCGCCCGCTACCGCAAGGAGATGACGGGCACCATGGACGAGGAAAAAGTGGCCGCCGTGCAAAAACGCCTCGAACAACTCACCGAACTTCAGAAACGCAAGGAAAGCGTTCTCGCCTCCATCGAGGAACAAGGCAAACTAACCGATGAGTTAAGGCAAAAGATATTGAACGCCAAGAACTTGCAGGAAGTCGAAGACCTGTATCTTCCCTACAAACCTAAGCGCCGCACCCGTGCCGCCATCGCTCGCGAGAAAGGCCTCGAACCTCTCGCAGCACAAATCATGGCCCAAAACATCGATTTCGTTGACAAGGTCGCCCGCCGTTATGTTGACGTCAATAAAGGTGTTGCCAACACCGACGAAGCCCTTGAAGGGGCGAAGGACATCATGGCTGAATGGGTGTCGGAAAACATCAATGGGCGCAACCGCATCCGCAAGATCTTCCATCTGCAAGGCGACATCAGCTCGTCGGTGGTGAAAGGCAAGGAAGAGGAAGGCAAGACCTATCAGCAATATTTCGACTTCAGCGAGCCTATCTCGCAAGCACCATCACATCGTCTGTTGGCGCTTTTCCGCGCCGAAGACGAAGGCATGCTGAAGGTGAAAATCAAGGTGGACGACGACTTTGTGCTCAATTCGTTGGAGAGCATCTTCATAAAGAACGACAACGAATCGTCGGAATTGGTGCGCGACGCCATCGCCGACTCGTGGAAACGCCTTTTAGAGCCTTCCATCGAGACCGAGATACGCGCCTATTATAAGGAGAAAGCCGACGAAACCGCCATTAAGGTGTTTGCCGAAAACCTGAAGCAGCTGCTTCTGGCGGCGCCCATGGGTCAGAAACGCGTGTTGGCCATCGACCCAGGCTTCCGTACAGGGTGTAAAGTGGTGGTCCTCAGCGAGACAGGTGCCTTGCTTCACAACGAGACCATCTACCCTCACCCACCCAAGTCGGATACCGTCGGGGCCATCAGAAAGATAAAGAGCCTCGTGGACGCCTATCGCATCAAGGTCATCGCCATCGGGAACGGGACCGCAGGACGCGAAACCGAGGATTTCATCAAGAGCATCAAGTTCGACCGCGACCTCATGGCCGTCATGGTGAGCGAAAGCGGTGCTTCGGTCTATTCCGCCTCGAAGATCGCCCGCGACGAGTTCCCTAACTACGACATCACCGTGCGCGGTGCCGTCAGCATCGGTCGCCGACTCATGGACCCCTTGGCCGAGCTGGTGAAGATTGACCCGAAATCAATCGGCGTGGGCCAGTATCAGCACGATGTGAACCAGAAACTCCTTGGCGAGAGCCTCGACCAGACCGTGGAGAGCTGCGTGAATGCCGTTGGCGTCGAACTCAATACGGCCAGCGAGCAACTGCTGTCGTATGTCAGCGGCGTCGGGCCTCAACTGGCGGCCAACATCATCCAATACCGCGAGGAAAACGGCGGCTTCAAGAACCGCAAGCAACTGCACGACGTGCCACGCCTCGGCAACAAGGCCTTCGAGCAATGCGCGGGATTCCTGCGCATCCATAATGGCGAAAATCCCTTAGACCAAAGTGCGGTTCACCCCGAGAGTTACCATATCGTCGAAAAGATGGCCAAGAAACTGAATGTCAAGGTTGTGGATTTGATTGGCAACAAGGAACTCATCGCGAAAATCAATCCGAAGGACTTCATCGAAGCCGATTTTGGACTTGAGACCATCACCGATATTTTGAGCGAACTTGAAAAGCCAGGCCGCGACCCGCGCAAGTCCTTCGAGGCCTTTGAGTTCGACAAGAACATCCGCACTATCAACGATTTGCGCGAAGGTATGACGCTGAACGGCATCGTCACCAACATCACCGCCTTTGGCGCCTTCGTTGACATCGGCGTACACCAAGACGGCTTGGTCCACATCAGCCAAATCTGCGACCACTACATCAAGGACCCGAACGAGGTGCTTCACCTCAACCAGAAAGTCCGCGTTAAAGTGAGCGGCGTGGATGTCGATAGGAAGCGCATCAGCCTGACCATGAAGATATAACATCAAATAACGAACCCTATGAAACGGACTTTACTACTCTGCATTGCGGTTTTGGGCATTTTCTTGTCCACGAACGCTCATCCCATCGACCAGGCAACGGCCAAAGACATTGCCGTCAAGTTCATGGGAACCGGTGAATTGTCGCTTGCCGCCACCTATACCACCACACGAGGCATTGCGGCTTTCTATGTCTTTAACACAACTGACGGCTTTGTCATCGTGGCTGCCGACGATTGCGAGACTCCCATCATAGGCTATTCACATGAAGGATGCTTCCTGCCCGATAATGTTCCTGCCCAAATGGAAAATTATCTCCAGGATTTCGCCGACAGAATACAATATGGAATTGAAAACCATATTGTTGCCGACGAAACCACGTCACGGCAATGGAGCATGGTAAAGGCGACGGGAAGACTTAACGACGTGAAAAACGCCCATGCCGTTGAGCCTTTGCTGACGGACCATTGGCATCAAGGTTGCCTTTACAACAGCCTCTGCCCCGAGATGGATGGTCCATGCGGCCATGCCGAAGTCGGTTGCGTAGCAGTTGCGATAGGACAAATCATGCACTATCATGGCTATCCCGAAATGGGCTGGGGCTCACACTCCTATTTCAATTTAGGCCAATCTCTTTCCGCTGATTTCGGCAGCACCTCCTACGATTGGGAGCACATGCCCGACTTGCTGACGGAACAGTCAAGCGAAGCTGAAATTGAGGCCGTTGCCACCCTGCTTTACCATTGCGGCGTTGCCGTTGAGATGGCTTACAGCACCAATGGCTCCATTGCAAGTGCGAGTGCAGTCCCCAATGTCATGGTGCGCTATTTCAACTATTCAAAGCAGATTCACCGTGAGAAACGTGCAAATTACAGCACCGAAGACTGGATGAACCTTCTGAAGGACAACCTCGACCTGCAACGCCCGATTCAGTATTCGGCATCGGGCAATGGTTTGGGCCATTCTTTCGTCTGCGATGGCTATGATGAGAACGACATGTTGCATTTCAACTGGGGTTGGGGCGGCTCGGCCGACGGCTATTTCGCCTTGGGAAGCCTGAATCCGAATGGCTATGAACTTAACAGCAACCATTATGCTACACTCGACATCATTCCGCAATACGAACCCTATATCATTGAAGCAACGACATTTCCTGAAGGGACAGGCGTCATCCAAGGTGACGGCGAATATCATCGTGGCGACATCTGCACGCTTTCGGTAACGCCAGCCGAGAATGCCCGTTTCCTCTATTGGAAGAGAGGCAACACCATCGTTTCTCGCGAATTGACCTATTCATTTGAGGTTGTTCAAGATATCGATGATGTTGTAGCTCATTTCTCCTTGTATGAAGTCAGCCACATATCGGCAAACTACTATCCCGACCCGGAAAATCCACAAAGTCCGTATGTCAACCTGGAATGGGACACTAGCGATGGCGAATGGCCGCTATTGAAGCAATTCACTCTTGATGAGGGAACTGGCATTGCGACTGATAATGAATACATTTATACATACAATCAATATGGCGGCCCCTATCAATGCAAAACGATTTATAAATACACTTTGGATGGCGAACTCGTGGATGTCTTCGACCTCCCAGATGCCAACATTGCAGGCATAGCATGGGACGGGAACTATTTCTATTGCAGCAACATGAACGATGGATTTAACATGTATTGCTATGACTTTTCAAGCCAGACACTTGTCAGCACCGTGACAATGGGATCACCGTTTGGCAAATGCTCATACGATGCGGAAAACGATGGCTTTTGGCTTGGCACCACTTATATCAATCGGCAAGTCAAATTGGAAAGCCGCCAAGGAGAAACCATAATCAACGGCCCGACATTCAGATATACTACAATTTGCGGGTTTGGAAAAATCACAGCGACCGATGGAACTCCACATCTTTTGGTGCTCGAGCAGGACAATACGATTGTCGATTACGACATCAACAAGGGCACTACCGACGAACACCTCAGTCTGGGAACCGGGTTGTTAAATGGCGCTTGTCTTGGCAAATACGAGGGCAAAGATGCCATGTTTGTTTTAGGTAAACATTCAACAAATTCAAATGTCATCAAAATATTTGAAATCAACAAGAATCTTGGCCTGATTGCTGGATACCGCATTTATCGCATTGGCAGCCATCAAGACACGGCCGTGATGATTGCCGATGGACTTGCAGGAACCTCATACATCGACCCCGAATGGGATTACCTTGAACATGACGATTATCGGTATGGCATCTGTGCGGTCTTTGGCAATGGTGCCGAATCGGAAAAGGTTTGGACCGAGCCTATCGCGAATCATGGATGCGACATCGACGAAAATGGCACCATTCGCCCCGAACCATCGGTGCAGAAAGTGATCGACAACGGCCAAATCATCATCATCAAGGACGGGATACGTTATGGCATTTCGGGCCAGCGATTAAATTGACAGAAAATAATTCATTAGATATAATAAAAACAAGACAAATCAGTTATTCAGTCTAAATCTACGTAGAATGAAAAAATCAAGAATATTTACACTACTTTTGGCATTGATAATGGCCACACCAGCCTTTTTGCAAGCGCAAATCATCAAAGGTGAAGTGTTTTTCGGCGGCAACGGCTGCCAAGTGGATGGTGATGAATGCTTTGGCTACAAGAAGATTGGATTCCACGCCGGTGCAGGCGCCCTCATCCCTATTACCAATTGGATGGATGTCGGATTGGAAGTCCTCTTCAACCAAAAAGGCGCCTACAAACGCGATTCGATTACCTACGGCAATGCTTTCCCACATGCCTATAACCTCACCCTTAACTACGCGGAAGTGCCTGTCATGGTGTATTTTACCGACAAGGAGAAAGTCTCTTTCGGTATCGGCGCCTCCTATGGGCGTGTGGTCGGCATCAAGGAACTTGTCGATGGTCTTCCTTCGCAATACAATGACTATGGTGACGTTGGCATTGGCCTCGGCGACGGGCAACTGCATTGGAAAAACGGCTTCAATGGTCCCGATTTGAGCGAGGTTAACGACATTGACCAACTGGCGGAAATCGTTTATGGAGCAGGCATCTCCGACACCGTCAACATTGCTGCTGTCGTGGCCAACTCATGCACCTATCGTCCCCGCGATTTCAACATTTGCGCCGATTTGAGGTTCCGTGTCTGGGAAGGCATCCATGTCGAATTGCGCTATCAATATTCGCTTTCACCGATTCGCACGCGATTGTTCTACCAAAATGCCCCAGAAACCCTCGCCATGAAGATTAGGCAGCAATACAACAATTCGATAACGCTTCGCGTGGTGTATATCTTTAACGAACACCGCAGCAAAGGCAACAAGGCCGAAATGAAGGCCAAACAACAATAATTTGTTGTAGAGACGCGCCATGGCGCGTCTCTACAAGGTTAACCCAAATAGAAATCCTTTAGGAATTTATTGTATTGCGAGGTAAAACATCCGTTTAGTTGACGGATGGTAAATGTTTCTTTCACAATATTTTCTGTTGGGCGAAATCCCAATTCCATATTCACCCGATTAGGTTCTTTTCCTTCAACGGGAATGATTTCCATCGTTTTCTGCAAATGCAACTCGACATCATCGGCTGCTTTCAGGAATGCCACCGATTCGGTAACGGGCAGCACAACGGCGAAACGGCCATCGTTTTGTAGCAAACGCGATGCTGCTTCGCACAAATCACTAAAAGTCAACGAAATATCGGTGTGTCGGGCTTGATTCTTGCGGTCGGCCTCACATTTGAAGGAATTGATGAAGAATGGTGGGTTGGAGACAATCAAGTCGAAGCGTTGGTCGGACTGGAAAGTCTTGATATCCGCACAGATGGCTTGTAAACTATCGCGCCATTGCGAAGCCATAAAATTCTCGGTGGCCTCGGCAGCGGAAGCCTCGTCCAAGTCGATTCCCACTACCCTGCTTACGCCTTTCTGCATCAGCATCAACGGCAAGATGCCGCAGCCGGTGCCAATGTCGAGACACGAGTCGGTAGGTTTCGTTTTCACCCAACGGCCGAGCAGCACAGCGTCGGTGCCCACTTTCATCGTCGAACGGTGGTGATAGAGGCTGAAGTGCTTGAAATGGAATGGACGTTGGTCGGACATAGCTTAAAGTTAACCTAAATACATATCAATCAACCCCTCAGGAGCCTTCACATAAAGCGTTTTCTTATCGCGATCCACCTTTTGTATGACCTCGTCGAGAATCGGAATCAGGATTTCCTTTTTGCCTTTCATGATCTGGAGGATGGCTTGCGTCGGATATTCGAGCACCTCTTGGATGGGACCCAACTCGCCTTTTTCGGCATCGACGACCATAAAGCCAGTCACTTCATGATAGTAGAATTGCTTGCCAGAGAGTTTCGGCAACATCTCCAAAGGCAGATAAACCGACTTGCCCACCAGATTCTGTGCAGCTTCCACCGTCTTCACATCTTGCACCGTGATGAAGAACTTGTCGCCACTCATGACAATCTTTTCGATGAAGAATGGCGTCAGCACCTTATTAATTTCGAGGAAGAAATGTTTCAGGTTGGCGTAAGCCGATGGGTCGTCGGCTTCCACTTTCAGCGTGATTTCGCCTTTTATGCCGTGCGTTTTGGCAATTCGGCCCAAATAAAAGCAGTCGTCTTTTTTCATTGTTTCGTTATTTTGTGCAAAAGTAGTATTTTTGCCGCTCAATTTTGAAACGACATGCACGATTTTCTTCATTTGTTCATCGATGTGCTGAGAAACAGCATCTTAATCACGGGTTTGGTCATCATCATGATGTTGATGCTCGAATATATCAACATCAACTCGCAAGGCAAACTGTTTGGCAGGTTACGCAAGAACCGTTTCGGGCAGGTAGTCTTGGGTGCGGGTTTGGGCATCATCCCTGGTTGCATGGGCGGTTTTGCCGCTGTGTCGATGTATTCACATAAACTGTTGAGCTTCGGAGCTTTAGTGGCTATGATGATTGCCTCGTCGGGCGACGAAGCCTTTGTAATGCTCGCCATGATTCCAAAGCAGGCCCTTGTCTTGTCAGGCATCTTGTTTGTCGTGGCTATTGCAACGGGCTGGCTAGTCGATCGTTTCAAGAAAGCGCCGAAAGAGTCGCATCCCAATTGCGAGGAAGGCTATCAGATTCACGATGAAGACCATCACCACGAAGGTGCAAAGGCTGCCAACGACGAGAAACCGTCATGGCGCAACATGAAGCACGCTTCGGCCGAGCGCATCGCCTTGCTGTTGGGTGTCTTGCTTTTCATCTTTGCCCTTGGTTTCGGTATGCTGGAGCATGAACACGACCACGAAGGCCATGCCCACGACACCGAAATGGTCGTTGACCAAGAACACGAAGGTCATGCCCATCTCGACGAACACATTGCACCACAGTCAATTGAGCCTGCTGCACACGAAGAACATCACCACGAATCGCATCTCAACATCTTTGACGAACGTTGGATGAATATCCTTTTCGCCATCATCAGCCTGCTGGTGGTCTATTTCATCGCCACCACGAGCGAACACATCATCAAGGAACACCTTTGGGACCACATCATCCGCAAGCATTTCCTCAGCATCTTCCTCTGGACTTTCGGTGCCTTGCTGCTTATCGAAATCGGTTTGCATTACTTCGACATCGAGTCGTGGATTAGCACTAACATTCTGTGGATGATACTGTTTGCGGTCTTGGTGGGCATTATTCCCGAGTCGGGACCGCACATGCTGTTCGTCACCCTGTTTGCATCGGGCGTGGTGCCGTTCTCGGTCTTGTTGGCTTCGAGCATCTCGCAAGACGGCCATGCCTCGCTTCCACTCCTCGCCGAAAGCAAGAAGAGTTTCGTCATCGCTAAGGTCATCAACGCTTTAGTGGCGGCCTTGTGCGGATATGTCTGCTATTTTATCGGGTTCTAGGATTTGCTTTCAGCCTTCGCTCGTCTTTTTGGGAGAATAGAATTCGTCATCAACCCAATTTGCAACATTGTTTTCAATATAGGTTGCAATACGATTCAACTCATCTGTTTCGCGGATGATATGATCGTGGAATCGCGTCTGCCATGCAAATTCAATGTCATTTTCGTTGGCAAATCGGGTAACAGATTGTTTGAAACCACCTATCGAAATTGACAATTTGGTTTGCCTGTTGGCAATGTCCTGTCTGATTTCATCCTTTGTAGAGACGCGCCATGGCACGTCTCTATTGGATTCATCGTTGTTATCGGAGACGTGCCGTGGCGCGTCTCTACATAACGAAATCACGACAATCAGATGCAGATGATTGGGCATAATCGTATATTTGGGTATTGTTGCGTAGGGATTGTGTTGTGGAATTTTTTCGATACATTTTGAAACGAATTCCCCGATTTCAGACAGCAGCATCTGTCCATTTTCAATTTCACCAAAATAATGTTCCCGGTTTTTCGTGCAGATGGTCACGAAATAGGCGCCGCCATTATAATCATGCCACCATGCACGCGCGGTTTCTATTCTGTATTTGTTTTTGAATCTATTCTCTGACATATCATTCCGTTTGTTTTTGCGTGTAGAGACGCGCCATGGCACGTCTCCACATGATTATTCGTCACTATTTTCCTGAGACGTGCCGTGGCGCGTCTCTACATGTCATCTATTTAAAATTATGGTGCAAAATTAAGAAATATGTAATGTATAGATATTGGTTGCAATCCAAACAGAAAAAGAATTATCTTTGCACCGTCAATTAGGGGTGCCTTTCTCGCACAGGCGAGATGAAATACAGGCTGAGATCAGACCCTCCGAACCTGATACGGACAATGCCGAGACAGGGAAACGAGCCTATCAAATTTCCTCTATTGATTTATTGTTTTATTAACATCTAAATCAATGAGTTATGTCGAAACGACAAGTTGTAGTTTTCATCACGATGCTGTTTTTCATCAACGGCATTGAAGCACAAGATTTAATCAAGGAAGACAGCATTGCCTACAATCGAGCCTTGGACGAAGTGGTGGTCAGCGCAAGCCGCGCCGAAGAGAAGACGCCTGTCACCTACTCCACCGTCGATGCCGCCGAGTTGCGCAAGGCCAACCATGGTGCCGACTTACCTTATCTATTGAAGAACACGCCATCGCTCGTCGTCACCTCCGATGCGGGAACGGGCATTGGCTATACGGGCATGCACATCCGCGGGTCCGACCTCACACGTATCAACGTGACCTTGAACGGTGTACCCGTCAACGGTGGCGAGGACTTCACCGTCTATTTCGTTGATTTGCCGGATATTGCCTCGTCGGTTGACAACATCCAGGTGCAACGTGGCGTGGGCACATCTGCCAACGGGTCGGCTGCCTTTGGTGCTTCCATCAACATCAAGACCGATGAGGCGAGCAGCGTTCCGTATGCTACTCTTAGCAGCAGCGCAGGGTCGTTCATGTCGTTCAAGAACAGCCTCAGCTTTGGCACGGGTCGTAGCAAACACGGTTTCAGTTTCAGCGGACGACTAAGCAAAATCATCTCCGACGGCTATGTTGACCGCGCTTGGTCAAACCTCGGCTCCATCTATCTTCACGGTTCGTGGTCGAACGAGAAGAACATCCTGAAACTCATCTTCATGGGTGGCAAGGAACGCACCTATCAAGCCTGGAATGGCATCCCGAAAAGCATGGTGGCGACAAATCCGACTTACAATCCCGCTGGCGAGATGTATGACCTCGATGGCAACCTTATCGGCTTTTACGACAACGAAACCGACAATTTTACGCAGAATTACTATCAGATTCACTATGCGCACAACTTCAACGAAAACCTTGTCCTCAGCTCATCTATCTTCCGCACCACAGGCAAAGGATATTATGAGAACTACATGAATAACAAAGCCTTAGCCGATTATCTCATTCCAAGTTTTCATATTGGCGACAGCCTGATTGACCACGCCAACGTCATCCAGCAGAAATGGGTCGAGAATACTTTTACCGGTTTCAACCTTGCCTTGAACTATAAGGTGGGACGATTCAACAACAACTTCGGACACGGCGAGAGCCATTTCGTTGGCAACCATTACGGATTGGCGCATTTGGCCGACTATGACGACCCCATCGAGCATCAATGGTATCAGAATCGTGGCGATAAAGCCGAAAGATACATCTTTGCCAAGACCAATTTCAAGGCCAGCGACCATATCAACCTCTTTGCCGATTTGCAATACCGTTATGTCAGGTACGTCATTCAAGGACACCACGAAGACTTCCGCAATCTTGAACAGAAACACGTCTATAATTTCTTCGACCCCAAAGGCGGCATTTACTTTACCCTCAACGAGCATAACGACTTGTATTTCTCGGTGGCTTGCTCGCACCGTGAGCCTTCGCGCGAAGTGTTTGTGGAAGCCGATGAAGAACAAATCGGCAAAGTACATCCCGAACGCCTCATCGACTACGAATTGGGATACAATCTAAAACGCAACAAGCTGAATTTCAGTACGAACATCTTCTATATGGACTACAAGGACCAACTCGTGCTGACAGGCGAAATCAATAGTGTGGGCAATGCGATTATGACCAATGTTGACAAGAGTTTCCGTTTGGGACTTGAAGCCAGCGCCAACTATCAGATTTGCAAGTGGTTTGGTATGAGTGGCAATGTCGCCTTGAGCCGGAACAAGATTCTCGACTTCACCGACTATATCGAAGATTGGGACAATGGCGGCAATCACAGCCAATATCTCGGCACTACCGACATTTCCTTCTCCCCCGACCTGATTGCAGGATTGAATTTGGTTTGTGCTCCTGTTAAAAACCTGAATATCAGTTTGCAAGGGCAATATGTCAGCCGCCAATATCTTGACAACACCTCGTGCCAAGCCCGCAGCCTCGACCCTTACCTCACTACCAACGCCGGCATCAGTTACGAATGGGAGCAGAAAGTGTTCAAGACCTTGAATTTCAGTCTCTCCGTCAATAATTTGCTAAACAGAAAGTATTGCAGCAATGGATGGGTGTATCGTGCTTGGACCGCAGGCAGCGAATATCTCGAAGACGGCTATTTCCCGCAAGCGGGCATCAACTTCATGTTCGGGGTGACGATTGGGATATGACGATGCAAGAATCTGTTTTGATTTAATTGAAACAAATAACAATGTCATTCCGACCGAAGGGAGTGAATCTATTGTTATTTGTTTCACCATTCAAAAAGCCTAATATTATTTTCAGTACCTTTGCACCGTGAAAAGGCAAACGAACCGACATATCACTCCTATCTTAATGTCCATCCTAATCTTAGGATTGTTTTTATTCGTTTTAAATTTAATAATAGGTTCAGTATCAATAAGTTGGAATGATTTTTCTAAAGCAGTTTTTGAAGCTGAAGATTCTACCTTCCGTTCCATCATCATCGATTACCGCTTGCCGCAAGCCATCACTGCTTTGTTGGCAGGCATCGGTCTTTCCGTTTCGGGCTTGTTGATGCAGACGCTTTTCCGCAATCCCTTGGCCGACCCATCCATCTTGGGCATCAGTAGCGGTGCCAGCTTAGGTGTCGCTTTGGTAGTTTTGCTTGGTGGCAGCGCCCTTGCCGGCTTGAGTTGGTGGTCAACGATGGGCATCAGCATGGCGGCCTTCATCGGTGCTTTTCTGGTTTTGCTGCTCATCCTCTCGCTCAGTTCGCGGCTCAACAGCATGGTCAGCCTTATCCTTGTGGGCATCATGATTGCCTACATTGCGGGTTCAGTCACCGATGTGCTGAAATTCATGGGACAGAAAGACGATGTCCACGCTTTCGTCGTCTGGGGCTTGGGTAGCTTCTCTTCCATCGGGAAAGCACAACTTCCTTTCTTGGGAATCGTTGTCGCCGTTGGTGTCGTTGCTGCCTTTTTGCTCTCCAAGACATTGAACCTCTTGCTGTTAGGTCAACGATATGCCGAGAATCTGGGCCTCAACATTCGTCGCAGCAGCATGTTCGTCATATTGGTATCAGGACTGCTAACAGCTGTAGTCACTGCTTTTTGTGGTCCGATAGCTTTCTTGGGTTTGGCCGTTCCGCACATCGCCCGTTTCCTTTTCAAGACCAGCGACCATCGTTTGCTTCTGCCAGCCACTGCCCTCATCGGCATGGACTTGGCTCTGTTTTGCAACCTCATCGCTCGTCTGCCAGGTTTCGATGGCAACTTGCCCATCAACTCGGTCACTGCTCTCATTGGCGCGCCTGTCGTGCTTGCCGTCATCTTCAAAAGCCAAAAAACGATAAAATAAACGCCATGAACGAAGTCATTAAGACACAGAATCTTAGCATTGGTTACAACGGGAAGCCTTTGATGGCCGACATCAATGTCAGTCTCAACGCAGGCGATATCGTGGCCTTGGCGGGTCCTAATGGCGCAGGTAAGACCACGCTCTTCAAGACCTTGACAGCCAGCATCAAACCCGTTTCTGGCGAAGTGTCGTTGATGGGTCGTAACCTTTCCGACTACAGTGCTACCGAACGCGCATCTATGTTCAGCCTCGTTCTCACCGACAAGCCTGACGACATGTTTCTGAAAGTGTTTGATATCGTTGCGGCAGGTCGCTATCCTTATATGGGTCTTTTGGCGCGACTCAAGGACAAAGACCGTGAAATTGTGATGCAAAGTCTTGACACCGTTGGAATTACGGAACTTGCCGAACGAAATTTCATCTCACTCAGCGATGGCGAAAAGCAAAAAGTGATGATTGCCAAAGCGCTTGCGCAAGACACTCCTATTATATTTATGGACGAACCTGCGGCGTTTTTGGATTATCCCAGCAAAATCGAGCTGATACACCTGATGAAACGCCTTTCGCGTGAGCAAGGCAAAACCATTCTTTTCAGTTCCCACGACCTTGAACTCCTGCTTCGCTATTCCGACCAAATGTGGCTGGTTGCTCCTAAGAAGTCACTTAAGGTAGGAAGTCCTAAAGAATTGGTTGATAATGGTATAATCGACAAATACTTTCCACCAATCAGCGCCAAGGAACTGTTTAGTCCAATTCTTTAAAGCGTTCGTCATAAACATCGTAGAAAAATCTCTTCTGCTTTGGGTCGTATTTGACGTATTGGTCGGTGGTATAGTAATATTCTTTCAGCATTTCGTTCTCTACAAACTTGTTCATCAAGTAGTTATAGGTGCAACTGGCATATTGTTTGCCCAAATAGACACCGAAATTGTAGATGTCTTCCAAACCAATGGTGTCGATGTTGTATTGGTAATCGAAATTCGTGCTCCAGAAGTCGTAGTCAACCTTTGAGGTGAACTTGTCAATCAGGTTGTTCTCGCTGAACAAGACGGGTTGCCACTGACCGTTGTTAATCTCAAACCACGACGCCACATTGATGGTGTTGAGCGGATATTTGTAACTGTAATCGGTGCGGTCGCTGAAGAGGTAGTCCTCATATTCGGTGAGGCGTCCGACGATTTCCATTTGCGAGAGCAAGACATACCAATGCACCGAATCAACAAGGATACTATCCACATTTTCAGGAATATAAACATCCAATCCGAAATCACGCAAGCCTTCGGCGTATGAATTATAGACCACATCGAGGAAAAGGTCTTGGCTAAAGTCATTCAAGGCTTCGGTCTGCTTTCCGTATTTGACGTTGTATTCCACTTTTACGTCAGCCGCCTCAGGAAACAGCACGGCGACGGGAATATTCTGGTATTCTTCAACAAAACGCTTGGCCAGTTTCAGTTCGGTGTTGCAACTGGTGAAGAGCACCATTGACAAAGCAATCAAAAACAATGTTTTCTTCATGGTTCAAAACAATTCAAGTTGTTCGCCATCGCCGTTGCGACGTGGCTTATCATCGTCTTCACTTTCAATGTTTTCTGTAGGATTTTCGGAAGCAACGACTTGGTTTTCTTCGTTTTCCTCTTCGTTATCTTCTTGCGGTTCGGCGTTCTCGTCGAAGCCATCGGGCACTTCGGGTTGGAATGGCTCGAGCCACGAATAGGAGTCGATTTCTCTGGTTGACAGGCGTTTGCCTTTCGCTTTGTAACTCTTTATTCCGATAAACTCTTCCACATTCAGTTCGTCATCTGGGAAGCTGTTGCCGGCATCGCTCACCTTGTAGCTCAGCAGCAAACGTGGCATGACATCGATGCTGTGGCTCAGATACTTGGCGGCTTCGTGCTCACCGATGAACGAGAAACGAGTGTTCGACTTGGTCTCCGCTTCGATGCAGAATCGTTTCAGATACATCTTTTGGGTTTCGCCTTCGATATAGACAACCGAGAAGATTTCCTCGCTGTCGAACTTGCGGATTTCGATGAGGTCGTCGTCGAAGTGGGTGCTGAGGTCGTAGCCCGTGATTTTGAATTCTCCGTTACTGAAAATCTGCAAGATACGGTCATCACCTTCGAAGGCTCCGATGTATTGTCCGCGTTTGTCGGCATTAAGTCGGCGGACGGTGTCGTCATACCAGATGTCGCGTGCGGTGAGTGTCGAGACGCCGTCTTCGCGCTTGGCAATTTCCTTGACATCGTATTTAGTGAGCAAATTACCACGTGCGCTGCGGCCTTTCACCATGAGGTCTGCAAAGTTGTAGTCGGTCACCTTGGTCTTCTGGTTGAAGAGCTTCAGCACCACCTTGATGACTTCGGCCTCGCCATTAGGATTGCAGGTGAAATAACGCACCTTCGAGTTAGGCTTGCCTTGCGTGAGGTCGTATTCCTTGTCGCGGGTGACGCCCGTCACGGCAAAACGCTTCACGAAATGCGCACTTCCTGGCTTGCCGTCGCGATAGACCACATTGTAAGTGGTGCGGTCGTCATTCTTGTGGAACACGCTGACATGGATAACATTCTGACCTACAAATAGTTTCGATTGCAGTTTGGTCACCATGTAGGTTCCGTTCTCGTGGAAGACGATGATTTCGTCGATGTCGGAGCAGTCGCTCACAAACTCGTAGCTTTCCTTGTTCTTCTCGCGTTTCAGGCCTTCTCCCGTGCACACGAAGCCTTCCGCCTTGTTGACGTAAAGCTTTTCGTTGTTGGCGGCCACGGCCACAGCCGAGATATTGTCGAAATTGCGGATTTCGGTCTTGCGTTCGCGTCCCTTGCCGTATTTCTCCTTGATGTGCAGGAAATAGTCAATCGTGTAATCTACGATATGGTCGAGATTATATCTGGCTTCTTCGATTTTGCTCTCAATATCAGCCAGTTGCTCGTCGGCTTTCTTGATGTCGAACATGGAGATTTTGCGCACGGGCTTCTCGGTGAGTTTCAGCACGTCGTCGCGTGTGATTTCGCGTTTCAGCAGGCTGCGGTAAGGGTCGAAGGCGCGTTCCATATCGGTGACTTGCTCGTCCCAGTCCTTGCTCTTGCGGTTTTCCATGAGTTTGTAGATGCCTTTCTCAAAGAAGATCTTCTCAAGCGAAATCCAGTTCCAGCGGTCTTCGAGTTCGTCAATCAAGATGCGGAGTTCCCACGAGAGGAGTTCCATGGTGCGTTCGGTGCTGTGTTTCAGGATTTCCGAAACACCCATGAAATCAGGGTGGTCGTTGACGATGACGCAGGCGTTGGGCGAAATCGAGACCTCGCAATCGGTGAAGGCATACAGAGCATCAATGGTCTGGTCGGGCGAAACGCCAGGATTCAGATAGATGACGATTTCGCAGTTTTCAGCCGTGTTGTCGTCAATCTTCTTGATTTTGATTTTGCCTTTGTCGTTGCCTTTCACGATGCTTTCAATCACGCTACCCGTGGTGCATCCGTATGGTATTTCGCTAATAACCAGTGTCTTTTTGTCGAGTTGGCTGATGCGTGCGCGGATTCGCACCTTGCCGCCACGAAGTCCGTCATTGTAGTTGGTAACGTCCATCAGGCCGCCGGTCGGGAAATCGGGATAGAGCACGAAAGGCTCGTCTTTCAGGTAAGATATGGATGCGTCGATGAGTTCATTGAAATTGTGCGGCAAAAACTTGGAAGCCAGACCGACGGCGATGCCTTCGGTGCCTTGCGCCAGAAGCAGCGGGAACTTCACCGGAAGCGAGACAGGCTCGGCATTACGGTTGTCGTAAGAACGGGTCCAGTCGGTCGTCTTTGGATTGAAAACCACTTCTTTGGCGAATTTCGAAAGACGAGCCTCGATGTAACGAGGAGCGGCGGCATCGTCGCCCGTGAGGATGTTGCCGAAGTTACCTTGTGTGTCAATAAGCAAGTCTTTCTGAGCCAGTTGCACCAAGGCATCACCGATGGAAGCGTCGCCGTGAGGGTGATATTTCATGGTGTTACCCACAATGTTGGCCACCTTGTTGAAACGGCCGTCGTCCAATTCGTCCATCGAATGCAGGATGCGGCGCTGCACGGGCTTCAAGCCATCCTCGATAGCGGGCACGGCACGCTCCAAGATGACATACGAGGCATAGTCGAGGAACCAGTTTTCGAACATGCCTTTGAGAGGCACGACACGAAACTCTTGTTCTTGATTATCAGCGTTCTGAACGGCACCTTCACCGCCATTTTCCAATCCTTCGTTATCTTCAATATCCATAAAATCTCCTGTTTTTGCTGCAAAATAGGTTTAAAGCGGCAAAGATAGGAAAAAACTATTTATTAAAATGGAATCAAAATCGGACAATCAAATATCAGGAACGAGTGTATTCCAGTCGGGCATCGGCTCATAGTTGACTTTCACATCTTTGACTTCAGTCAATTTTTCAACACCCAATTCCATTTTATAGACATGATTGTATTCTGTAGCGAAATAAAGGAAATCTTCATTTTTCAGACGATCAATGCGAAACAACATCAAAGTCTTATTCTTAAAAGGGACATCTTGTTTTTCAGAATGTCCATCAGTCATAGGATACCATCCTGTAAGTTCGGCATCTTCATTTTGCATCTCGGCATCCCCACTAAGTATATATGGGTATAATTCATCACAAAAGTCAGAAAAGCCGACTGCATTAGGATACAGAAAATAAATGATCCCATCAACGATTTTGACTTCCGGCTTCCATTCAGAATACCCTAAATCATCTCCGTCATTGCTATAGAATGGCATGTGCTCCTCGAGAAAATTCTTCCTTTGCTCGTCATTTAATCCTTTAATTCTCACTATTCTATTTCCTTGTGGCCGAGTTTCTACAATATTGAATTTCTTGTAATATTTCAACCAAAGACGAGGCAGCAGCAATGCGAAAACAAAAATTGGAATCAGCAAAAATGCCGAAATCCTTGACCATAAAGGTGAGACATTAGAATACATGACAAAGTAAAGTCCCGCCATAAGTACAAACACTAACACATAAATGATTTTTAATGATTTTGCTCTTTTCATAACATTAGAATTTTACATTGCAAACATAGTATAAAAACTTAAGTGAAAGGGAAACACAGGATTTTTTTTCGAAATTGGCGGCAAAAAAACAATAACCATAAACAAGAATCTTTCAATTCTGCAGACATTGGGAATGCTGTGAATTTATTGAAGCAAAATCCCATTTCGTATGAAGCCTAAAACTGTTGATTTTATATTTGTTGAATAAAGCAAAGGTTTTGTTGAAAGATGTGTAAAACTCCGAAAAAATGACTTATTTTTGCATCTTCCAAAAAATGTATTAAATCAACAATGAACAAGTTAAAAATCAGTATTTTATCATTTGCAAGCGTGGTGCTGGCAAGCATCGGCTCGGCTTTCGGCCAGCAGCCTCTCCAGCTCACCTTGGACCAAGCCTTGGAAATTGCCCTTTCGGAGAGCAATACCATCAAGATTGCAGACATGACCATCGAGAAGAGCGGTTATGCCAAAAAAGGCAGTTATGCCTCGCTTTATCCTAACATCAGCGCATCAGGGTCGTACCAACGCACCTTATTAAAACAAGTGATGGTGATGGACATGGGCGGCAACCCAATGGAAATCAAAGTTGGTCGCGACAACAACATCAGTGCTGCAGCTTCGGCCAGCATGCCTCTCATCAACGCACAACTGTGGGAAAGCCTGAAACTCTCGGGCATGGACGTTGAGATGACCGTTGAGCAAGCCCGCTCGTCGAAGATTTCTTTGATTAAGCAGGTGAAGCAGTCGTTCTATGCCGTGCTTCTTGCCAAGGAATCGCTCAATGTGATGACGCAAGTTTATGATAATGCCCAGAAGAACTACGAGAAGACCGAACAACGCGCCCTCGTCGGCAAAGCCTCAGAGGTGGAACGTCTTCGTGCACAAGTCAACGTAATGAACGCCGAGCCTAACGTTTCAAGCGCCGAAAACGCCGTGCTTCTGGCCACATGGCAGCTGAAGGCCGTCATGGGCATCGACCTTGAAACCGATGTGGAAGTGGTGGGCAAAATCAGTGATTACACGGATTACATGTTGGCTCCATACGTTGTCAAGGACGACCTCAGCGGCAACAGCTCGTTGGCTCAACTCGAACTGCAAGGCCGTATGCTCGAATCGACCATCCGGATGCAGAAAAAGCAATACATCCCAACCCTAGCCGCCAGCATCAACTACAACTACAGCGCCATGGGCGACGATGAATTACGCTGGTTCCCATCATCGACAGCGGCCCTCAGCCTGAGTGTCCCGATTTTCGACGGTTTCGCCAAGCACAACAACATCATGCAGAGCAAGAAGACCAAGGACATGCTTGACCTTCAGCGCGAAGATGCCGAACGCAACCTCCGTATTGGCATCCGCAACTACAACGACCAGATGGCGCTTTGCATCAAGAACTACCAAGCCGCCAACGCGACAGTGGAGATTGCCCAAAAAAGCTACGAAATCACCGAGAAGATGTATGAAGTAGGCAAGGCCACCCTCGTCGAACTCAACGATGCGCAACTCGCCCTCGAACAAGCCCAACTGACGCAAGCTCAAGCCATCTACAATTTCATGGTGGCCAAGGCCAATTTGGACGAAATGTTAGGCAAAGAATAATTGTAGAGACGCGCCATGGCAGGTCTCTACAAAGACAAATACAATCAACGAAACAATAATACACAACACAATGAAATACACAAAATTAAGTTTAATCGCAATGTCCACAGCCTTCCTCTTTTCGGCATGTGGAAAGAAGACCGAAGAATCAGCTGCCGCTCCTAAGGCTGATCCAGTCGTCAGCGTTGTCACGGTTCAAGCCGAGGACATCGACATCACCAACACCTACACATCTAACATCGAGCCTTTTGCAACGAACAACATCGTGTCGCAAAGCGCCGGCCGTATCGTAAGCATCAACGCCGAAGTGGGCAATCAAGTCAAGAAGGGTCAAGTGCTGGCTCGCATGGATGATGTGAACCTCGCCAAGACACGTCTTCAAATCGTCAACGACAGTATCGAATTGAGCCGTCTCACCGAGCTTTATAATTTAGGTGCCGTCGCACAAGCTGATTACGACATGGCTAAGCTGGCGCTCAATCTGTCACGCAAGACCTACAGCAACCTCGCCGAAAACACGGTGCTGCGTAGCCCTATCAATGGCGTGGTCACAGCCCGTAACTACGACAAGGGCGACATGTATTCGATGACCCAGCCAATCTTCGTCGTCGAGCAAATCAGTCCAGTCAAGATGCTCATCAACATTTCGGAAAGCCTCTTCACCCAAGTCAACGAAGGCATGTTGTTCGACGTCACCGTCGAAGCCTATCCTGGCGAGGTGTTCCAAGGCAAGGTCAACCTCATCTACCCTACCATCAACGCCAGCACCCACACCTTCCCTGTTGAGGTCATCGTGGAAAACAAGGACCAGAAGTTGCGTCCTGGCATGTTCGCTCGCGTGAGCGCCAACTTCGGTACCAATCACCATGTCGTGGTTCCTGATGTGGCAGTCGTCAAGCAGATGGGCTCGGGTGAGCATTTCATCTATGTGCTCCAACCCGACAACACCGTGAAATACACCTTGGTGGAAACCGGCAAGCGCATGGGCAACAAATACGAAATCATCAGCGGCATCAACGAAGGCGACAAAGTGGTCACCGAAGGTCAAGTGCGTCTGAAAGATGGTGTGAAGGTTACTGTAAAATAAGGAGACGAGTCAATGAGTTTACAAAGAACAGCCGTCAACAATCCGGTCACCACGGCATTGGTGTTCATCGCCGTTGCCATCTTCGGTATCTTCTCGTTGATGAACCTTTCCATCAACCAGTTGCCCGACATGGAGACCAACTTCATCATGGTGATGACTTCCTATCCGGGAGCCAGCGCCGCCGATATCGAGACCAATATCTCCAAGACCTTGGAGAATACCCTTAACGCCGTCCCCGACCTGAAGCACCTTAGCTCCACATCTAAGGAGAACACTTCGGTCATCTCCTTGGAATTCGAAAGCGGCATCGACATCGAAACCGCCACCAACAACGTACGCGACAAGATTGACATTGTGCGAAACTACTTGCCTGACGGCGCTACCAACCCCGTCTTGTTCAAGTTCAACGCCGAAGACATGCCTATCATGCTTCTCAGTGTTACCGCCAAGGAGAGCTTGCCCGCCCTTGAGAAACTTATCGACGACCGTATCACAACGCCTTTGGCACGCGTGAGCGGCGTGGGTACGGTTTCGGCAACGGGTGCGCCTAAGCGTGAAATCCAAGTCTATGTTGACCCAAACAAGCTGGAAGCCTACAATCTTACAATCGAAGGCATCTCTCAGACCTTGATGTACGAAAACAGGAACATTCCTGCAGGTTACATCGATGTGGGTTCGAATAGCTATAACCTCCGTATCCAGAAGGAGTTCACTTCGGCCAAAGAGATGGAAGGCGTCATCATTGGCACATTCAACAGCGCTCCTATCTATCTGAAAGACGTCGCACAAGTGGTTGACGGACCGGAAGAGCGTTCGCAAGAATCATATAGCAACGGCATTCAGGGTGCTACCATCACTATCCAGAAACAGACCGATGCCAACGCTGTGAACGTCATCAAGGGCATCAAGAAAGAACTGAAGAATGTCGAAAAGACACTGCCTTCCGATGTGAAAGTCAGCATCATCGTCGATGGTTCTGTCGATATCATCAACACCATCAACAGCTTGAAGGACACCATCCTCATCACCTTCCTCTTGGTCATGTTGGTTGTGTTCGTATTCTTGGGCCGTTGGCGCGCTACCATCATCATCATCATGGCCATCCCGATTTCGTTGCTGGCTTCGTTGATTTACTTGTTCGCTACGGGCAACACCTTGAATATCATCTCCATGTCGGCACTTTCCATCGCTATCGGTATGGTCGTTGACGACGCTATCGTGGTCTTGGAGAACATCACTACTCATATCGAAAAAGGTGAGAAACCAAAAGAAGCCGCCGTGCACGCCACCCAAGAGGTGCAACTTTCGGTTATCGCCTCTACCCTCACCATGTTGGCGGTGTTCTTGCCTCTGACCATGATTAAGGGTACCACGGGCGTCATGTTCCGCCAGTTGGGTTGGATTGTGTCCATCATCATGATTGTCTCCACTTGCGGTGCCTTGACTTTGGTGCCAATGATGTGTTCCAGAATGCTGGTGATGAATCCTCACCAAGGCAAGCTCCACAAGGCCATCTTCGTTCCTATCAATAAAGGCTTGGATGCCATCAGTAATGGCTATGCCCGACTCATCAACTGGGCCGTGAATCACCGTAAGATTGTGTTCTTCAGTATGATGGGCTTGTTCATTCTATCAGTTGTCATCTTCGCTCCTGGCTTGAAGAATGAAATGATGCCGAAGAGCGACTCCAACCGACTCTCCATCAACATTGAGTTGCCTACGGGTACTGGCCAAGAGGTGACTGGCGCCTTTGCCAAGCAACTTGCCGAAGACTTCATGGCCATGCCTGAGGTACAGATCTGCAACTTCAGCTTCGGTCAGGCCGACTCCGACAACGCTTTCGCCTCGATGCGTAACAACGGTACTCACATCATTTCCTTCAACTTGCGTATCGGTACCAAGACCGAACGCCGCAAGGCTGGTTTGCGCTCATCGTCAGAACTTGCTGACGAAATCCGTACCAAACTCAACGCCATGCCTCAAATCAAGAAAGCCAATGTTTCGGAAGGCATGGGCGGCATGGGCGGTATGACAACCGTCGTCGTTGAAGTTTATGGCTATAGCTTCGAAACCACTGATATCGTTGCCAATGAGCTTGCAGCGAAGTTCCGCGAACGTGGCATCAAGCAAGTCATCGTCAGCCGCGATGAGTACATCCCTGAATATCAAATCGACTTCGACCGTGAGAAACTTGCCCTCAACGGCTTGAACAGCAGCACCGCAGCCTCGTTTGTGAGCAACCGCATGAATGGTTCGGTCACCTCTTATTATCGTGAAGACGGTGAGGAATACGACATCCGCGTGCGTTATGCACCCGAATTCCGCGAGAGCGTTGAAGACATCGAAAACATTAAGATTTACAACAACTACGGTCAAGCCATCCGCGTTGGCGACCTCGGCACTGTGATTGAAGCCCTCACCCCTCCTCAAATCGAACGTAAGGACCGTGAACGTTTGGTGAAAGTCACAGCTGTGGTTGGCACAGGGCAAGTGTTGAGCGATGTGGTGCAGATGGCTGAAGAAATCATCGACGAGACCGCAATTCCTTCTGAAATCGTCACCAAGATTGCCGGTGACTACGAACAGCAGCAAGAGATGTTCGGCGACCTGTTCACCTTGCTCATCCTCATCATCATCTTGGTTTATATCGTGATGGCTGCCCAGTTCGAAAACCTGATGAAGCCTTTCGTCATCATGTTCTCCGTGCCATTCACCTTCACAGGTGTGTTGCTCGGCTTGTGGGTGACCAACACCGCTTTGGGCTTGATGGCCTTCGTTGGTATCTTGATTTTGATGGGTATCGTCGTGAAGAATGGTATCGTGCTCATCGACTACACCACGCTGCTTGAGGAACGCGGTGTGGAAGTGAAGGAAGCTACCGTCCAGGCTGCCCGCTCGCGTCTGCGTCCTATCTTGATGACCACCCTCACTACCGTACTCGGCATGGTGCCAATGGCCATAGGTCGTGGCGAAGGTGCCGAGATGTGGAACTCGTTGGGTGTCACCGTGGCTTGGGGTTTGACCGTCTCCACCTTGATTACCTTGGTGTTCATCCCGGCCTTGTATTGTTCGTTAGAAACCCGTGCCGTCCGTCGCAAGCAACGTAAAGCCGAAAAGGCCTTGACGGCAACGGAAAACATCAGATAAAAGACAACATCGGCTTGTGGACTCGGAGCCAACAACTCCAAGTCCACAAGTCAATGCTTCGGCTCCGCTCAGCATCCCACAAGTCCAAATATCTAATTGTCCACAAGTCAAACAGTCTAATTGTCAAAATTAACATGAAAGCAATATTTATCGCATACAACCAAGCCTATTACGAAGAAATCGCCAAGATGCTCAACGAAAATGGCGTCACGGGCTATACCGAATGGGACGAAATCAAAGGTCATGGAAGTGAAACAGGCGAAGCCCATTATGGAACGCACGCTTGGCCAACCTTGAACAACGCAATTCTTACTATGGTCGCTGACGACAAGGTGCCACCGATACTCAACACACTGAAAGAACAAGACCAAAAGACACCAGAACTCGGTCTTCGCGCCTTCGTGTGGAACATTGAGCGGATGATTTAACGAAACTTTGCTCTATTTATGCAACAAGAAGAGCCGACGCATGCGCCGGCTCTTCTTGTTAATAATCTACACTAGTTTATTGTTCAGTGATAATAACTTGTCGGTTAATCAGGCCATTTTCGGTAACGACACGTACGACGTACATTCCTGAGCCAAAACCTGAAAGGTCGATTTGCGCCGATTGAGCATCGGTAGGTTCAGTTTCATAAACCACCTGCCCTAAAGCATTCATTACGGCGATGTGCTTCATGCCATCGCATTGCACATTGATTATGCCGCAAGTAGGATTAGGGAATAGTTGCAAATCTGTATCGAAGAACGAATTCACATCTAGGATCTCGCTGAAATAAGCCGTGAGGGTGCGGTCGGCTGTAGCCACAAAGCTGTATTCTGCCTCTGTAGATACTTGCGCACCGTTTTCCATCCAGTAATCGAACTTAAAGCCAGGCATTGGTGAAGCCTTTACTTTGCAGATGCCCGTCTCACAATCTGGCAGCTGCGCAAATGCCACACTGCCCATGGTTACGTCTGACGAGAACAGATTGATGTCGTATGGCTTGAACTCATGGAAATTACTAAAATGGTTCCATCCTTCGGCTTGACTGTAAGCCCCAGAACTGCCACAAGGGACATACACCGGAATTGAATCAGCGACCCAACAAAAGCAATCCTCATCTGCTGTTGAAGGTGTTGATCTCTTGGAAATTATGGACAAGAAACTGCAAAACCCGAAAGCCCAATAATCCATATCAGTTACAGAACTTCCAATAGTCAGCGACCCGTCAAAGCTTCTACAACTTTGGAAAGCACAATTGCCAATTGAGGTCACAGAATTCGGAATAATCAAAGACCCCGTAAAGCCTTCACAATGGCAGAAAGTATTATCCTTAATCTCTGTTACGGAGTTGCCAATGGTCAAAGAACCCGAAAAACCGCTGCATCCATTAAAAGCATATTTGCCAATTGAAGTCACGGAATTCGGAATTGTCAGCGACCCAGTGAAGCCAATGCAACCTTGGAAAGCGCTAATGCCAATCATTGTTACAGAATTACCAATACTTAAAGTGCCGTTAAAGCCATCACATCCATTAAAAGCATAATTGCCCAATTCGGTTACTGAATTTGGGATGTTCAAGGAGCCTGTAAGATCACCACATTCAAAGAAAGCATGATCGCCAATTGCAGTTACATTATATATGTCGCCACCATATTCCACTGTTTCAGGAAGAGTGATTTCACCTGTCATGTTACCTTCGTAGCCTACAAGAGCCACAGCAGCGCTACCCCTTATCTGATAGCAAAGTGTCTGTCCCGTACTGCAAACTGCCGAGAAATCATAATCCTGTGCCCACGCGCATACGCTGCCAAGAAGGGCAAAAACCAAAGTAAAAATGTGTTTTTTCATATAGGTAAAATTAATAATTTGTTGTTTAAAATAAGTCTCGAAATAATCAATTCCCTTCAATGGGAACCGTTACCGGCATCTCTAACGTTCCGCCATTGGTACTTACCGAAAGAACGCTATCGACCACATACTTGGTCATGCCACGCCAAGGCAAGGCCCCGAGGTATTCCTTGTAGCGAAGTTCCACGAACTTGCCAGCGCTGCGTTCCAGTTGTTTGGCCACTTTCTCATCTGTGACCGAGAAGTTGAACTCGTTCGACTGGATGGTGGCGTTGTTGTTCTTCGAGTTGTAGCCCGCTTGGATGAGACGACCCTCGTAAGTCTTGAAGACGTAGCCTTTATAGACAAAAAGGTTCAATTCACCAGCCTTCACACCGCTGCCGAAAACAAAGTAGAACTTGAAAAAGACGAATGCGGCAGCAGCCAAAAGGAGAATACCGCCCATAATGGCGAAAAATCTGCAACCTCTTCTTTTCTTCTTGGTTTTCTTTTCTTCTGAAGTGTTTTCCATTTTGTTGTTGATTGAATTAGATTCTAGATTTTATGCAAACATAAGTTTGATTGCCCGACATATTACATCTTAAAGCTCTGCACCAATTCCAATTTGAACTTGTTGTTGCGGTGCATACGGTCGATTTTTTCCTTGATTTCAGGTGCTGGTGTCTCGATGCCACGGATGTATTTGTCCAAAGTGGCATAGGTGAAACCGAACTTCTCTTCGTCGCCTTTCGAGTGTGGCAAGTCATCGGTAGGTGTCTTGTGGACCCATTTGGCAGGAATGCCCATCAGGTCGCCGATTTGAAGCAACTCAGTGACAGTGAGTTCTGCCAGCGGCTCGACATCGGAAGCGCCGTCGCCAAACTTGGTGAGGTAGCCTACATAGTTCTCGCTGAGGTTGCAGGTGCCCATCACGCGGCCATTGTTCGACTGGCTGATGGCATACAACGTGACCATGCGCAGGCGTGGCGGCATGTTCTGTTCGGCTTGTGCCGACATGTCGAACCACCAATCGCTCTCGTTCTTGCCATCGGAAAACAGTTGTTTGAGTGCGGTCGTCATACCGCCTATGTTGGCTTCGATGAATCGGATGCCGAAATAGGCCGCAATCTCGTCGGCTCCATGCAGGTCCTGACCTTTGTCGGGCATACCTACACCGATGACACGTTCCTTGCCTAAGGCCTCTACGCAAAGAGCCGCCATGATGGTGGAGTCCTTGCCACCCGATAGGCCAACGATGGCATTGCAGCCGTTACCATTTTTCTCAAACCACTCGCGGATCCATGCCACGAGTCTGTCTTTTGTATCTAATGCGTTGAAACTATACATGTTACAATTTGCTTTTATTTAATTCATCCTTGCAAAGATAGAAATTTTATACTTTTGTAGCATCAAATTCAATTTATTATGACACACCGCCTTCTACACTTTATCGCCGTCGCCATGATTCTTTGCATGGTGTCGTGCAACGGAAAAGAGACTGCAACAGAAACGAAAAGCTACCGCATTGTTGGCAATACCATCGTCTTCGACGAACCGCAACGCGTTGAAGGGCAGCAAAGCGTATTGCAACTGGCTGTCGATCCTATTGATAACGTGCGTATTGGCTTCATCGGTTTGGGTATGCGTGGACCTGATGCCGTTGACCGCATGACTTATATTGATGGCGTCACGGTGGTGGCTTTGTGCGACATCGAAGCCGACCGCGTGGAGAAAGTCCAAACCGACATCTTGGAAGCCAAAGGATTGCCTCGCGCTGAGGCCTATGTGGGTCGCGATGCCTACAAGGAACTTTGCGAACGCGACGACATCGACCTGGTGTATATCTGCACTAACTGGCAGACTCATGTGCCGATGGCCGTCTATGCCATGCAGCACGGAAAGCATGTCGCCGTTGAAGTGCCAGCTGCCACGTCCATTGAGGAATGCTGGCAACTCGTCGATGTGGCTGAACAGACTCAACGCCATTGCATGATGCTCGAAAACTGCTGCTACGACTTCTTCGAACTCACCGCTCTCAACATGGCCCAACAAGGTCTGTTTGGCGAACTGATTCATGGCGAGGGTGCCTATATCCACAATCTTGAACCATATTGGAACGAGTATTACGAAAATTGGCGCCTCGATTTCAACCAGAAACATGGCGGTGATGTTTATCCGACTCACGGCTTAGGACCTCTCTGCCAAGCCTTTAACATCCATCGCGGCGACCGCATGAAGACCCTCGTGGCCATGACCACACCTTCCATCAATGGCAAAAAACTCGGCAAGGAAAAGATGGGAACTGAGGAATTTGCCGAAGGCGACATGCAGACTACGATGATACAGACCGAATTGGGAAAGACCTTGCTCATTGAGCACAACGTCTATACCCCACGTCCTTACAATCGACTCTATCAACTTACAGGTACTGAAGGTTTTGCCAACAAATACCCGATTGAAGGTTTCACCGTAAAAGAAGAAAACCTGCCAGAAGAATTGCTGCCTGAAAATCACGGGTCAATCTCTCCTCATGGCTTTGCCCCGGCATGGCTGCGCGACACGCTGATGTCGGCTTACCTCCCTCCTATCGCCAAGGAAATCGAAACCAAGGCCAAGGAAGTGGGCGGTCATGGTGGCATGGATTTCATCATGGACTATCGCTTGATTTACTGTTTGCATCATGGTCTTCCTCTGGATGAAGACGTGTATGACGCTGCCGAATGGTCGTGCCTCGGCGAACTGTCGTCGGCTTCTATCGAGAATGGCGGAATGCCAGTTTCCATGCCAGATTTCACCCGCGGCGACTGGCAGAAGGTCGATGGTTTCCATCATGCGAGATAATCTATCTCCCTTGTAGAGACGCGCCATGGCACGTCTCTAGATAATAATTAGAGACGCGTCATGGCGCGTCTCTACATTAACGTAATGATTTGAAAAAAATCTCAGCGTCTTTCCAGACCGTGTAGTCGCGGGCGTACAGTAAATTTAGCTGATTGTAGAAGGTGGCGTCGGCTGTGCCGTTTTCTTCTAAATGCGATGCGGGATTAAAAATCCCCATTCTAATCTTTGGAAGTTTCTGTGAATCATCGGCTTGTGGACAATAGCCAACCCATGTGCGGCGACCAAACAAAACCTTGACAGCGTTTTTCAGGAATTGCCACGGTTTCTTCACCATCAAGGCCAAAGGCAGCCAAAACAGGATGCTGAAGAAGCTTACCAACACATCGAAAAGCCGTTTGTTACGTCGGTTCGATGTGGTGTCAATGGCTTTAATGTCAACAGTATAAAGGTCGCCACGGGTATTGATGCTGTTGCTTCCTATGATGGAGAGACTGTCTTCGGGTGCAATCTTGTAATCCACATTGAAGTCGTGCCAATCCACCATCTTGTCGATGATGACTTGATGCGGCACATCCTTCGAGCAGAAAATGACTTCCGTAATCTTGTAGATTTGGATGATGTCGGGCACTTGCGTCATATTGCCAATGAAGCCTTCAGGCGCTTCACCCTGTGTCTCGCTATAGACCAATCCGACAAAATCAGGCTTGATGGAAGTGCTATCGAGCAAAGTCTCAACGCGTTGCGTCTCTTCGGGGCTGCCAATCACCAGGAAACGTTTCTTCACCGTCTTGCGCGATTGGAACGAATCGTTGCCTAACAATATTCCGACACTCCTGATGACCGACATCACAACGGCCAACCACAGCATCCCGAACAAGATTAAGGCTCTTGAGAAACGCATGCTTTCGGGCAACAAGGCATACAAGACCAAGACAACGGCACTACCTATTGCCACACCAAACAAGCTTTTCCCTATGTTATACGGTTTGTCGTAACCTCCTGAGAAATAGACGCAAGCAAGCCAAATCAAGATATAGACTGGCAAAACTGCTGCAAACAAAATAGGCGGATAAGTACCTACTTCGTAGATTCGTGCATGACCCCAGAAGTAGCTTATCGTAGCCAGGCCACCATATCCCAGCACGGCATCGAGGAAAGGAACTGCCGCCTTGTGGAAAAACTGCGACACCAAGGCCAGGAATGCCTTGAAATAGATGGCCATATTAATAAGGAAAGAGAACGACGAAGCCCATTTTTTGCCAAAGTGTTTCTTGGCGAAGATTTCCATGGCACGATAAAAGACAAAGACATAGTTCACGCTTGTCTTCTTGGTGCTCTCCCCTTTATAATGTATGATGCGTGTCTCTGGGAAATAGTAGTTTTTGTAGCCTCCCAAAGTGATGCGATACGAGAGGTCGATGTCCTCGCCATACATGAAGAAGGTCTCGTCAAGAAGACCGACTTTGTCTAATGTTTCGCGACGCATCAACATGTAGGCACCAGCCAGAATCTCACATTCGTTGGTCTCGTCGTTGGAGAGATGTCCCATGTAGTAATGGGCGAAACGTTTGGAATGTGGAAAGAGCTTGGCCAAGCCGAACATCTTATAGAACGCTGCGGCAGGCGTAGGCAGTCCGCGTTTCGATTCGGGCAAGAAGTTACCTTTGCCATCTACCATCTTCACACCCAAGCCGCCCGCATCGGGATGACTATCCATAAAGTTGATGCACTTCGAAAAGGTGTCGTCCTCGACAACGGTATCGGGATTGAGAAGCAAGACATATTCGCCTGTCGAGATACGAATCGCTTGATTGTTGGCACGGCTAAAGCCAACATTTTCCTTGTTGGCGATGATCTTCACCTCAGGGAACTTCTGTGCCAACATTTTCAATGAGCCGTCAACTGAATTGTTGTCAATCACAAACACTTCACCTTCAATGTCTTGCAAGGCGCGACGCACTGAATAGAGGCATTGCTCGAGGAAATACTCGACATTATAGTTGACAATGACAATAGACAGCTTCATGTTCTCTTCAACGCTTTTTATTCAGGTTTAGTATCGAAATTGGCTTTGACAGGCGCAATTTGTGGAATGGAATCCATGTTTTCAGCCTGTTGCTCGATTCCAATGCCGCAAGCATTCAAAATCTTGTTTTTCAAGTCGGAATTCTGCATCCAACCCGTAAATTGTTCAGCGCCAGTACCGTAGGCATAAACCATGACGGGCAAACATGTGTGGCTATACGTAGAGAAACGGAAAGCCGGATCTGCATAATGTCCTTTAGGGTCAATGAGGGTCAAACCGCCCGTTTCATGGTCAGCCGTAACGACGAGAAGCGTGTTCTCGTGTGTTTTGGCATAATCGAGAGCCACTTTGATGGCATTATTGAAATCCATCACTTCATCTACCAGGAAGGACGAATCGTTGGCATGAGCAGCGAAATCAATCTGCGAGCCTTCCACCATTAGGAAGAAGCCATTGGCGTTGTCGTTGAGGGTTGCAAGGGCGGTCTTCACACCACGAGCAAGGAAATCGCCGCGGTCCGAACTTTTAGGCATGTGATCTTCTGCTGCCATGACTGCATATCTCTGGCAAGTTGTATCGATGTCGGCAAGGGTGTCATAGACTTTCCAACCGAGTTCGTTCACCATTCTATCAACGAGGTCGAGACTGTCTTTGCGTTGTGTGAAGTGTTTCATGCCACCACCGATGGCCACATTCAGGTATTCAGACTCAGCCATCTGCATGGCGATTGCTTCATAGTTGGAACGCTTCAGCTCATTGGCATAAAACACGGCAGGAGTAGCGTGAGTGACACCACAAGTAACCACAAAACCAGTTGATTTGCCTTGCTGGGCCATGATGTCGAGAACCGATTCCATAGCCACGCTATCGACATCCATACCGACCATGCCGTTCTTGGTCTTCTTGCCGCATGCCAAGGCCGTGCCACTAGCCGACGAATCGGTGATGACATTGCTTGCCGAACGGGTATCAACAATGCCTGTGTACGGAAACTCGCTGAATACCAAGTCTTGTCCGGTGGCAATCATGGTTCCAAAAACCTGTGGCAACGACATACCATCGCCAATCATATAGATGACATTCAATGCTTTAGGCTCTTCTTTAGGCTCTTCTTTTTGTTGACACGAAACCGAACTCACCAATGCCAAGGTGATGAACGAAATTTTCATTATTATATTCATGGTTACCATATTAGAAGGTTCATTCATTAACCGAACAAACCCAAATCGAGACTAATCTTTCCTGGTCCTTTTGGATTTGTTCGGTTAGAATTGTATCGTATTTATTTTCTTGCTATGACTTTCTTGACGGCCTCGACGATGTCGGGCGTATCGAGATGATAGGCTTTCAGCAGTTCGTCGGGCGTTCCGCTTTGTCCGAACACGTCATTGACAGCCACCATTTCCATCGGGCAAGGATTGTTCATGGCCAAAACTTGGGCTATGCTATCGCCAAGACCACCATTGCGTTGGTGTTCTTCTGCCGTGACGACGCACTTTGTCTTTGCAACCGATTTCAAAACGGCTTCCACATCCAAAGGCTTGATGGTGTGAATGTTAATCAACTCGGCGTTGATGCCCATTTCTTTCAGGATTGGGAGCGCCTGAACGGCTTTCCACACGAGGTGACCACAAGCGAAGATGGTTACGTCGGTACCTTCTTGCAGCATTTGGGCTTTGCCGATTTCAAATTTCTCGTCAACAGGAGTGAAGTTCGGTACTTTCGGACGGCCAAAACGCAGATAGACAGGACCATCGTATTCAGCCGCAGCAATGGTAGCGGCCTTCGTCTGGTTGAAATCGCAAGGAACGATGACCGTCATGTTAGGCAGCATCTTCATCAGGCCGATGTCTTCCAGAATCTGGTGTGTGGCACCGTCTTCGCCAAGCGTAACGCCAGCGTGAGAAGCCGCAATCTTCACATTCTTGTTGGAATAGGCCACGCTCTGACGGATTTGGTCATAGACGCGACCTGTTGAGAAGGCTGCAAAGGTTCCTGTGAACGGAACAAAACCACTCAAGGCCATGCCTGCTGCCATGTCAATCATGTTGGCTTCGGCAATGCCTGTCTGAAAAAAGCGCTCCGGGAATTCCTTTGCGAAATCGCCCATCTTCAATGAGCCAGTGAGGTCGGCACAAAAAGCCACCACTTTCGGGTTGCGGCGACCCGCTTCAAGCAGACCTTCGCCAAATCCCGATCTTGTATCTTTGTTGTTTTGTATTGTGAAATCCATAATCAATAATCTCCTAAAGTTTCTTCCAATTGTGACAATGCGTTGGCGGCTTGTTCGTCGTTAGGTGCCGAGCCGTGCCATTTGTGTGTGCCCATCATGAAATCGACGCCCATGCCCATCTCGGTGTGAGCGAGGATGAGTTGTGGGTTGCCTTGATGTGCGTTTTCGCGAGCCAGATTCAATGCGTTGACTATGGCTTGCATGTTGTTGCCATCAATTTCGATGACGTCCCAGCCGAAAGCTTCGTATTTGGCGCGCATGTCGCCAAGGTTCATCACATCGTCGGTCGAGCCATCGATTTGCTTTTTATTGTAGTCGATGATAGCAACCAGGTTATCGACGCCTTTTGCAGGAGCATACATGGCTGCTTCCCAAATCTGACCTTCTTCCTGCTCACCATCGCCCATGAGGACGAAAACGAGATGCTTGTCGCCATTCAGGCGTTTGGCTTGTGCTGCACCAACGGCAACCGACAAGCCTTGCCCCAACGAACCGCTGGCAATGCGCACGCCAGGAAGTCCTTCAGCAGTAGTAGGATGGCCTTGCAGGCGCGTTCCAAGACGGCGGAAGGTAGCCAACTCGCTGACGGGGAAATAGCCGCGGTGAGCCAAGATGCTGTAGAACATCGGACTGATGTGGCCGTTGGAAAGGAAAAACATGTCTTCCCCTACTCCATCCATGCGGAAATTGGCAGGGTCGATTTGCATTTGGTCAAAATAAAGGGCTGTCACAATATCGGTGGCACCCAAAGAACCGCCCGGATGACCTGATTGGCAACCATGCACCATGCGAATGATGTCGCGGCGCACCTGTGAGGCTGTTCTTTCAAGTTCTTGAATTGTCATATTTATGATTATAAATAGTTTGTTTTATGCGGCAAAAATAGAAATAAAAAACCAAAAAAAGAAAAGAAAAAAGAAAAAGCACCCCTTGCGAGGTGCTTTCCTTTCTATAGACGTTTCATCTCATTAGTCCTCAGCCATTTTCAGTTTGGCTTCCAAGACTTTGAGGTCGTTCTTTGCCTTGTTGATTTTCTTTTCGTATTCGGCACGCATGAGTTCGGAGTTCTTGCTGTTGGAGAAGAATCCGATGTTGTTTTCGAGGACAGCAATCTCATCGCGCAACTTCTGAATCTTGTTTTGCAAGGTGTTGCGTTCTCTTCTGATCTTTTCGCCACCTTCAGGATCTTCCTTCATGCTTTCGAGCATCTCGCGGAATTCTGATGTGGAAGCCTCGTTTTGGTTCTTGCGCATGGTGTCGAACAGGTTGTCGATAATCTTGCGGTATTCGCCATTGATGGCTTCTTTCATCTTCATTGGCACATGGCCGATTTCAATCCAACGCTTTTGGAAGGCCTTAATGGCTTCCATGTTTTCGTTGCGGTTGCTTGTCAGTTGGAACGCCTTGATTTCCTCAAGCAGGGCTTTCTTGGCTTCGAGGTTGTCGTTTTCTTCGCTCTTGATGCCGCTGAAGTGTTCGTTCTTGCGGTTGAAGAAGGTGTCGCAAGCAGCGCGGAAACGCTTCCAGATCTTGTCGGTGTGGCGCTTTGGCACAGGGCCGATGGTCTTCCATTCTTCTTGCAGTCTCTTCAGTTGTTCGGCAGCCTTCTTCCATTCGGTCGATTCCATCAGTGCTTCGGCCTCGATGCAGAGTTGGGTCTTGCGTTCGAGGTTTTCGGTCTGTTGGTCTTTCAGAGTGGAGAAGTATTCCTTCTTCTTATTGAAGAACGAGTCCATGGCACCCTTGAAACGAGTCCAGATTTCTTCGTTGTCTTTCTTGGAAGCGAGTCCGACGGTCTTCCAGACTTTGAGTAGTTCGGAAAGTTCTTCCGACTTCTTCGTCCAAGCATTCACGCTTGTATAGTCTTCGTTTACAATCTCTTCAGCCTTTTCGCACAAAGCGGTCTTGGTTGCGAGATTAGCGTTTTGTTCTTCTTGGAGTTTTGAATAGTGCTCGCGACGGATTTGGTTGATCTTGTCGGTTGCGCCTTTGAAGCGTTCCCAGATTTCGTCTTTTTTGTCTTGTGGAACAGGGCCTACTTCTTTCCAGTCGTCGTGAAGTTTCTGCAGTGCCTTGAAGGCCTTGGTCAGCGATTTTTCGTTCAGCAGTTCCTCGGCTTGTTCGCACAGGGCAATCTTGGCGTCAAGGTTCTTCTTCATGTCAAGGTCACGGAGTTCGCGGCCGATACGCACTTTGTCGAAGAATTGCTCAACGAGGAAATGATATGAGTTCCATAGGTTTGCGTTCTCAGTTGCAGGCACTGGACCGATTTCCTTCCAACGGTCTTGCAGGGCTTTGAAGTCGTCGTAAGTCTTCTTCAAAGTCTCTTCCGAAGCGATAACCAGTTTCAGTTCTTCGAGGATGCCTTGCTTCTTGACAAGGTTTTCTTGTTTTTCGATTTCGAGATTCTCGTTTTGCTTGGCGCGTTTTGCCTTGAAGATGCCGAAAGCCTCGTTGAATCGGATTTCGAGTGGGTCCTCAGCGCGCTTGAAATCGTCGGAAGCGCCACCATTTTGGATGAAAAGCTGAAGTTCGTTGTCGAAATCTTCCTTGTTCAGTTTGTTGAAATGGAGGCGGATGGCTGCCACTTTATCCTTGATGGCTTGCAAATCGTCGTTTTGGACGACTTCTTCAAGCATTTCAACGAGTTGCAACTTATTCAGACCATCCAAGTCGGTGCTTTCTTCAAGCAGTTCTTCTTCCTCTTCGTTCTCGTCAGCCATTGGCATCATCTCTTCTTCTTGACCTTGTTCCCAGGTCTTGACCTCAATTGTCACCTTACCTGGCAGTGTGTTGGGTTGAATCAGATTGATGATTGTGTTCTTGTCGTCAGCACTGATGGCTTGTTTCACATTGTTCTGTGCAATGTTTTCATTCTCAATTCCTTCCATCTTTGGGGAATCTTGATTAAGTTGTTCGTTGTTATCCATTTCAATTTAATTTAAAGTGTTATCAGAGGCGTTAACCTCGATATAAGTACGTTATAAACCGCGCAAAAATAGTACAATTTTTCGGATGTCAAATAAATTTTCAAATTAATTCAAATTAATCCAATGCATGGTACTTCACCAAGCCCTCCATCGGTGTCTGAAGTACATTGTCCATGACGATGTCGCGACCTGCCAGGCAGGATTCCAAGATGTCCTTGAAATGATATGCAACGGAACCTACAAAACTAACTTTCAATGTTTTATATTCTCCATAACGGCAGACGAAAGCTTGGATGAAAGCATCGAAACAATGGTGGCAAATGTCGGCCACGAAAGGATGGTCGAGGTGCTCGCAGGCAAACGGAGCGAACGATGCAAGATAACTGTTTGGCTGTTCCATGTGATAGAGCCGTGCCACAAAATCATCCACATTGAGTTGGTATCTTTCGCTGAATTGCAGCCGCAGGTCTTCGGGCATGAAACCATAGAAATAGGACTTCACGATTTCGCGACCGATATGTCCACCGCTCCCCTCGTCGCCCACCATATAGCCTAACGAAACGGCTCTCTCGACGATTTTCTCGCCGTCATAAAGGCACGAGTTGGCACCTGTTCCCAAGATGCAGGCGATGCCTTTCTCCTTGCCCAAAACGGCATGGGCAGCCGCCATCATGTCGTGAGTCACGTGGATGTCGGCACCCGCAAAACGCTGGTGAAAAGCGCTGGCAACCATTTGACGGTTCTTCTCCGCACCACATCCTGTTCCATAGTAATATACGGATTGCAAGGCGGGTGGCACAATGGCGGGCAGCTGGTGCTCGAGCATAAGACAGAGACGCTCCGGGGCGGAATAGTTCGGGTTGAATCCCTCGGTCGTAAAGCGCAGGATTACCTCGTTGCCGTCAACGAGCGCCCATTCCATCTTCGTGGAGCCAGCATCGATGATTAGTATCATAAGCGTTAGATAAAACCGCGCAAAGATAGGGAATTTATCTCTTGCTATTCCTTCACGAACTTTCCTTTCAGGAGTTCGTTTTGGGAGTTGTAGATGACGTAGGCATACACGCCCGGTTCGAGCGACGACACGCCTACCGTAAGCAGGTTACCTTCGCCACGGATGATGCGGCTCATGCGGACGCGGCCGAGGTTGTCGGTAATGCAGATGCGGTTCTCGCCATCCTGCGGCAATGCAGTGATGTCGAAATGTACCTCGTCTTTTGCGGGATTTGGGAAGACCGATGCTTGCATTTCCTGTTTGGGAACCTTATGGACACCGCAAGGAATGGGGTTGAAATCCTCGCGCCGCATCTTTACGATTTTGCCTGTCGGTTTGTCGGGATATAGAGATAAATTTCTCATTAAGAGGATGCAACCACCATCTGAAGTCGGAAGCAAGCACATGCTTGTCTTGTTGAAATTTTCCTCTTCGGTAAAGAATCGGCTGCCAAGCAGTTCCATGTCTCTGTCGAACAGACAGAGACCTGAATACACTGGGTAGCAAGCATCATCAAAAGCATAATAGGCACCAAAAATGGTAGTGTCGTTGATGCAGACCATGGAGTGGTTATTCACCGCCATCGTATTGGTGTCAGCCTTTTGGACGAGCGTATCGCACTGAATAATGGTGCCATCAGTTTTCATCCGAAGCAGACCAAGAGTATAATAGCGAAGAGAAAATGCTCCTGAAATTGACCCCAATAGGAGCATCTCGTCTTCTGAAAGCCAAAGATCTGAATAGGCAAAGTCGTTTAGAATAGGGTGTCCATGTTCAATTTCTATCTCAATATCATCAACATAGTTGAACTGCCTGTCATAGAACATCATGGCAGTAGCACCGGAAGCACCCGTACCAAAAATCAAGTAGCCATCGGATTGGGGATGCTTCATCAGTTGATGACAATCAAAACAATGCAGCCGATACTCGTCACTCTGCTCGTCGGGTTGTGCATAACGACATGCAAGAACATTTCCTTCCTCGTCGAAGCGATAGAAAACTGGCCAGAGAAAATTCCAGTTGGGCAGAAACACTATGTATGACCCGCAAAGCACTACCGAGCCATCATCGTCCAAAAGAAGTTGCCCAACCTCGAAACTATTGGCCACGGCATCGATAGCATATCTTCTTTCGCTGACAATATCCAAGTCCTGGTTCAGAATGATGATTTCAAACTGAGTATGGATAGGTAAAGGGTAACTATAACTATTTATAGTATCTTTTTCTTCACAAACTATAAAGTAGTTGCCGTTTTCAAGTTGGACGCAACAGGACGCAATTTGATTGCGATAGCTATCGCTTTCAAGATAGACGTTTTCGCAATTTCCATCAGCATCAAGCCTCATGAAGTATGGATAATTATAAGCAACTTCATTTTCAGCATCATTACTCATGAATCCAACCAAGAAATTCTTCCCTTTGGAATCAAGGATGCCATTTTGCATTGAAGCTTTACGTCCTACTTCTCCAAAATCGGATTCCCATTGCTGGGCTGCCGCATTCAACATTAGTCCTAATAATGCAAAGATAAGTGTCAATCGTTTCATGGCAATAAGTTTTAGTTATAGACTATGGTAATTTCACGCTGCAAAGTTATGATGCCAAAACCCAAAAGTCAAGAAAAAAGTGATTATTTTGTTTGATGTAATAAGTTGAACATTGTGGCACCCAAAGTAGAATTTATTAAGTCTGTAAACGGAACAACGAAAAAAACACTACATTTGCACCCAATTTTTGTAACGACAAATCGGTTTTATTGTTAATTATCAGTAAATCAATTTATTGAAATGAGAAAATGGCGCATTGAAGACTCCGAAGACCTTTACAACGTGAAAGGCTGGGGCGGAAATTACTTTTCGATCAACGAAAAAGGCCACATGGTGGTCACTCCAAAAGAAGGTTGCGCTTCGGTTGACCTTCCCGAAATCATCGACGAGTTGGCATTAAGGGACGTCTCGGCTCCCGTCCTGCTGCGTTTTCCCGACATCATCGACGACCGCATCAACAAGATCGACTCTTGCTTCAAGGAAGCGGCCGAAGAATATGAATTCAAGGGACAGAATTTCGTGGTTCTGCCCATCAAGGTGAACCAGATGCGCCCTGTGGTTGAGGAGATTGTCAGCCACGGCAAGAAGTTCAACATCGGACTGGAAGCCGGCTCAAAGCCTGAACTTCATGCCATCATTGCCCTCAACACCGATTCCGACTCGTTGATTATCTGCAACGGCTACAAGGACGAGGAGTTCATCGAACTGGCTTTGCTGGCGCAGAAGATGGGCCGCAAAATCATCATCGTCATCGAGAAGATGAACGAGCTGAAAATCACGGCACGCGTGGCCCGTCGCCTGAAAGTGACGCCTAACCTTGGCGTGCGCATCAAGCTGGCAAGCTCGGGTTCCGGCAAATGGGAAGAATCGGGTGGCGACGGCAGCAAGTTCGGCCTCACCTCGTCGGAACTGCTCGAAGCCTTGGACTTCCTCGAAGAGCACAACATGAAAGAATGCCTGAAGCTTGTGCACTACCACATCGGAAGCCAGGTGAGCAAGATCAAGAGCATCAACATCGCCTTGCGCGAAGCTGCACAATTCTATGTGCAACTGCACAAGATGGGCTACAATATCGAGTTCGTTGACATGGGCGGCGGCTTGGGTGTCGATTATGATGGCACTCGCTCATCAAGCCCAAGTTCGGTCAACTATAGCATCCAGGAATATGCCAACAACGCCATCTACAACATCGTGGATGTATGCGACAAGAACGAACTCCCCCACCCTAACATCATCTGCGAATCGGGCCGCGCACTGACGGCTCACCATTCCGTGTTGATTTTTGAAGTGCTGGAAACCACCTCGTTGCCCGAATGGGACGATGACGAAGTGCCCGAAGAGACCGACCACGAACTCATTCATGAGCTTTACAAGTCGTGGGACGAACTCAACAAGAACTCGTCGCTTGAAATCTGGCACGATGCGCAAGAGATTCGCGAAGAAGCACTTAACTTGTTCAGCCTCGGTTTGTTAGACCTAAAGTCGCGTGCCAAGATTGAACGCCTGTTCTGGAGTATTGCCCGTGAGGTGAACCATATCGCAAGCGAACTGAAACGTGTCCCTGAAGATTTCACCGCACTGCCAAAACTGTTGGCCGACAAGTATTTCTGCAACTTCTCGCTCTTCCAGTCGTTGCCCGACTCATGGTCCATCGACCAGCTGTTCCCCATCATCCCGCTTCAGCGCCTCGACGAGCGTCCTTCGCATTTGGCCACCTTGCAAGACATCACCTGCGACAGCGACGGAAAGATTGCCAACTTCGTGACCAAGACGAACCAGCACACCATCCCGATGCACACCTTCGACGAGAAGGAACCTTATTATATAGGTGTGTTCCTCGTCGGAGCCTATCAAGAGATTCTGGGCGACCTCCACAACCTGTTTGGCGACACCAACGCCGTCCACGTCTCCGTTGACGAGAAAGGCTATTACATCGATCAAATCATTGACGGCGAGACCGTTGCCGACGTACTCGAATATGTGCAATACAGTCCGAAGAAACTGGTCCGCACCGTTGAGACCTGGGCTACCAAATGCGTCAAGGAAGGCAAGATTACCGTTGAAGAAGGCAAGGAATTCCTTTCGAGCTACCGTTCGGGCCTGTATGGATATACCTACCTAGAATAATCATATTGTCTGTAGAGACGCGCCATGGCACGTCTCTACAACAAGACGAAACCAAAAAAGCCCCGCGTTTGCGAGGCTTTTTTTGAAAAAAATTGAAAACGAGCAGAATTGTTTATTTGATGGAAACAATCAAATAATTCGATATACTCCAGAAAGCATTGGTGTCGGTGATTTCGAGCGTCAAAGCTCCGTCTTCGCCTTCCACCAGTTGATAGCTGCTTTCAGGGTGTTTGGTTATGATGGTAGCCTTTTTGGTGTTCAGAGGAATGTTATTCAGGCTACGTTTGTCGGCTTGCACGAGCTGCGTCTTGTCGATGCCTTGACCAGAGACCTCGCTTGAAGAGAACAAGCCGCCTTTTGTGACGAGGCCTTTTTCAACCAGCACCTTGTTGGTAGCCACGCAATACCACACCGTGTTGATGGCAGCGTCTTGTTGGCTGATGGTGGCTTGCTGTTCGGCGTTCTGGGTGTTGAGGTTGTCGATGTTGGTGTTCAAGTCGTCGATGTTCTGGTTCAAGTTGTCAACTTGGCTGTTTAGTTCGGCAATCTGTTCCTTGCTCAGTTGAAGTTCGTCCTTCAACGAGTTGATATATGTATCTTTTTCTTCAATCTGCTTTTTCAAGCGATTGATGGTTTGGTTCAATGCCTTCGAGTTGGCGCCTTGGTCGGCCAGTTGCTTTTCAAGTTGGGCAATCTTGTTGCGGTTTTCCTGCAAAGTCTGCTGGATGGCAATAATCTCAGATACTGCGTTGTTGGTGTTGCCTTCCTGGTTTTCGAGCATGATGATGTTTTCGGCAGCACGCACGTTTTCAAGAGCGTTCTCGATTTCGTTGATGGTGTTAAGCGCTTGGTCGTAACCACCAGAAGCAGCCATTGCAACTGATTGCAACGAGTCGCGTTCGGCCAACAGGGCCTGATACTTTTCTGATTTTTCTACATTACATGAAGTAGCAAAGAGTGCTACAAAAGCAATAGCGATAATTGAAGTTAGGTTTTTCATAGTTTTTATGAATTATTGATTTAACATTATAAAGAATCGTGCCTAAAATTAGATTTTTGTAATATATTGTATATTAGCGATTTGTAAAATTGACAAATAATTGTATATTGTGGAATATTGTGGAAATTGTTGTGGATGCTTGCGGATTGTGGATTGTTGTGGAATCAAAAATAGATAAAACCGGTTTGTTTGTGGCGTGGAAGTGGGAAAATGGAAGTGTTGACGGGCGAAACATGTTTGATTCTGAATTGCTTGTAAAGGCATTTCAATGCCAACTCGGGTGTGTTGTTGTTTTCGCTGAGGTGGCAAAGCATGATGTTCTTCAGTTCAGGCCGATAGTTATCTGCCACAAAACGAGCCGATTCAGGATTCGAAAGATGTCCGAACGGTCCTTTGATGCGCTGCTTTAATATATAAGGATACGGGCCTTTGTCCAGCATTTCAGGGTCGTAGTTCGATTCGATGACAATGCTGTCGGCTTTCTGCAAGTAGGTCTTCACATCGTTGTCGAGCATACCAATATCCGTTGCTATCGTCAAGGTATGTCCTTCGCAATCAAAATGATAGCCCATTGCTCCTCTCCCATCGTGCATCACGGGGAATGGCGTCACTTTCATCGTTTCCACTTCGATGGTTTGCAACGGCTCGATTTCGTGCAACAGACTTGGGTCGATGTCCCGCGTGGCTTTGCCTTCGCGCAAGCCTTGCAGACAGTCGGGATGGGCATAGACCGGAATCGGGCATTTCTTCAGCAGCGTTTGCAGGCCTTTCACGTGGTCGATATGGTCGTGTGTGATGAAAATGCACTTGATTCTATCAAGAGTGAGGTCGTTAAGCGCAAGTCCTTTGACGACGTCATTGGCAAAGATTCCAACATCTACAATCACACCTTCGTGCTGATTCCCAACATAATAGCAATTCCCGCTACTGCCTGAGGCGAAGCTGCAAAACACATACGGGGAAAGGCACGAAAACAAATCCATTGTTTAAAAATTAGAATTGCAAAGATAGTTTTTCTACCTTTGTAGGCATCAATTTTAGAATAAAATGGACAATACTTTCGATCCCAACGCCGCAGCTGTCGCTGAATCAGGCATTTATGGCTTGCCTTGCACTGCCGAAGAAGCACAAATCATCATCATACCCGTTGAATGGGAACTTACCACGAGTTACAACCGTGGCACCGTCGATGGCCCTGCCACCATCATGGAAGCCTCGATGCAAGTCGATTTATGTCACCACGACTATCCTGACCTTTGGCAAAAAGGCATCTGGATGGACGAGTTTCCGAAGGAACTGCGCGAACTGCACGATGAACTGGCTCCCGTGAGTGAGGATATCATCAACGCTCTTTACGAGGGTACAATTGACGATGAACCAGAGAAATACGACAAGATGTATGCCGATATTGAGGCAGCTACAGAGAAGAAAAACGCATGGTTGCGCGAACGCATTGCCTATTGGCGCGACAAAGGCAAAGTTGTCGGTCTGCTTGGCGGCGACCACAGCACGCCTCTCGCCTATCACCAATACCTTAATAAATTAGGTGTGGAATACGGCATTCTCCATGCCGATGCTCACTGCGACTTGCGTGAGGCTTTCGAAGGCTTCAAGTATTCGCATGCTTCGATTTTCTACAATACGTTGAAATTCAACAACGTGAAAAAACTCGTGCAAGTCGGCATCCGCGATTACTGCCACCAGGAAAAGGCCTTGGCCGAAAGTCAGCCTGAGCGCGTGAAGGTCTTCTTCGACCGCGACAACCGCCGCCGCATGTACGAAGGTGCAACTTGGAAAACCATCGTTGACGAAATGGTGGCTGCCTTGCCGCAAAAGACCTACATTTCAATCGACATCGATGCCCTCGACCCGAAACTCTGCCCGAACACCGGCACTCCGGTTCCCGGCGGCATGGAATACGAAGAACTGATGTATCTGCTCAACCGCATCCGTGAAGCCGGCAAGGAAATCATCGGTTTCGACCTTTGCGAAGTCTCGCCCGGCGATGGCGACTGGGACGGCAATGTCGGCGCCCGCGTCTTGTTCCACCTTTGCGGCGTGGCGGCGAAATGATGAAAGATTGATTCTTTTTCAGCAGCTGGCTGGGCTATTAGCTGTTAGCTTTTAGCCATTAGCTGGCTGCTGAAAAAGTTGACGGGGTTTCGCCAAAATTCAGATGACAATTAATTTCTAATTTTCTGTTTTTATTGAAATTGCGACAATTTCTACAAAATCTACAGGGTGGTTGAGAAATTTGTATAGTTTTGCGAAGTAAAACTTAAATAATTGTTATGGGAAGTTTTTTTAAACGAATTTTTGGTTCAGAAACGGAAATAGTTCACCCATCATCCTCTTGTGAGGTAGATGTTATTACCGATTGTTGTTTGGCTCCAGTAAAAGTTGGTGGTAATTGGGGATATATTGACAAGACAAGTAAGGTTATTATCAACCCGCAGTTTTATTTAGCTTGGGCTTTCTCCGAAGGTTTAGCTTGTGTTTTTGATGACAATAAATTTGGCTTTATTGATAAGACGGGAAAACTTGTTATCAAACCTCAGTTTTATAGTCTAGGAAGTTTTTCTGAAGGTTTGGCTGCTGTGAAAATCGGTGGTTATGATAATGGAAAGATGGGCTTTATTGATAAGACTGGTAATTTTGTTATTAACCCGCAGTTTGATTGGGCTGGGGGATTTTCCGAAGGTTTGGCTGCTGTAAAAATCGGTGATAAGTGCGGTTATATTGACGATTTTGGCAAAATAGTTATTATTCCCCAATTTGATAGGGCTTGGGAATTTCACGAAGGTTTGGCTCCCATCTGTATAGGTTATTATTTAAATGGTGGCAAATGGGGCTTTATTGACAAGACCGGGAAAGCTTCTATCAAGCAGGTATTTGATGGTGCTACTTGGTTTTCTGAAGGTTGGGCTGCTGTGAAAATCGGTGACAAGTGGGGATACATTGACAAGTTGGGAAAATTTGTTATCAACCCGCAGTTTGATGAAGCCTGGCAATTTCATGATGGTTTGGCTTGTGTCAGAATAGGTGATTATGAAAATGGTAAATATGGTTTTATCGACAAAACAGGACATTATGTTATCAACCCGCAGTTTGATATGGCTTATTCTTTTTCCGAAGGTTTGGCTTGTGTGAAAGATCATCGTAGATATGGATATATTGATAAAACAGGCATGTGGTTTATTAAGCCGCAGTTTCATGAAGCCTCTAGTTTCGTTAAAATAGATACCGATAGTTCTGTTAAAAGAAAGGTTTATGAAAATAGCAACAATTCACCTTATTTTTTATTCTTCGATACAGAAACGACGGGGCTCCCTATAGATTACAAATTACCTTCTTCATGTACATCAAATTGGCCTCGACTTGTTCAATTAAGTTGGATTGTTACTGATAGGATGTGTAATATTCTTAAAAAGGAGGATTATATTATTTATCCTGACAATTTCCGCATTCCAATTGAAGCAACAAAAGTGCATGGGATTTCTACGGGAAAAGCTATAGAAAGCGGTGTAAAAATTCAAACTGTAATTAGATTATTTTTAGAGGATTTTAATAAGTGCAATACAATAGTTGGGCACAACATTGATTTCGATAAAAAAATCCTTGGTGCAGAACTTGTCAGAATGGGTTTAACTGATGTTATAGAATCCAAACCTACAATTTGCACAATGAAGAATTCAACTTCTTTTTGCAAAATACCGAATTCTAATGGGTTCGGATATAAATGGCCGAAACTTCAAGAATTACACAAAAAACTATTTGGTTATGAATTTAACGATGCACATAATTCGATGGCAGATGTACAAGCCACTCTTGATTGTTTTAAAGAGTTGAAAACTAAGGGGCTTGTATAAGTGTTATATATTACGCCGTTTTTCTATGTTGGATGGTTCAAGATCGTCGGCTGAATAAGTTTTGTAGTATTTATTGGTTTTTCCAAAACAAAATACTCCCTCACATCAATATTTATTGTATTTTTGCAAATCAGATACGATTGTATCTTTAATGATTGATTTTAGCCAATAACAAATACAATAATATGCCTTTATTATACGATTTCGACATGGATTCAGCCGCCGACCTTGCAAAAGGATTGGCACAGCGCACCCAGCAACGCCGTCTGGAAAAAGGTCTTTCGCGCGACGCCCTCTCGATGATGAGCGGCGTTCCCACGCCAACCATTGCAAAATTCGAGCAGCAAGGCACCATTTCCTTAGTCTCGTTTTTGGCCCTTGCCAAAGCCTTGGGCTATGCCGACGAAATCAGGCAACTCATGGCAAAACCGAAATTCGACACCATGGAAGAACTCGATGTCATCAACAGAAACAAGAACAGAAAACGCGGCAGAAATGAATTCGATAAATAAACTGACAGTAAAATATCACGGAAAAACCGTTGGCGAGCTTTCACTTTTGCCTGACAATTCTCTGTGTGCGTTCCAATATGACCGGCAATGGCTGTCGGAAGGTTTTTCCATTTCGCCATTGGATTTGCCTTTGAAAAGCGGACAATTCCTTGCAAAACCAGAACCATTTTGGGGAAATTTCGGCATTTTTGAAGACAGCCTTCCCGATGGATACGGTCGTTATCTACTTAACCGAACACTTAAAAAGAAAGGTATTGACGAGCTAAAACTCAATCCTTTAGAACGTCTCAGTATCATTGGCTCAATGGGAATGGGTGCCTTATGCTACGAGCCTGTCAATTCGATAAGCAACAGTTTTCCGCTTCCCGATTTCGACGATTTGCAGCAAATGGCTTTGGAAGTATTATCGGAGAAAGATGACAGTTCTGCCGACCTGCTTTATTTCAACAGCGGCAATTCGGGCGGTTGCAGACCCAAATGCCTTTATCACGACGAAGAAGGCAGCTGGATTGTCAAATTCAGGCATACTTACGACCCGAAAGATATGGGAAAAATGGAATTTGAATTCAATCGGAAAGCCCAACGTTGCGGCATTGAAGTTCCTGATTTCAAGCTGATTGACGGGAAATATTTTGCTTCAAAACGTTTCGATTTGGAAAATGGCGAAAGGCTTCACGTTGCCACAGCGGGAGCTTTGCTCAACGAATCCATTTTTACGCCAAAACTGGATTACAAAGTGTTGCTGCACCTGACGGGTTATCTTACCCAAGACCCGAAACAAGTCGAGAAAATGTTCAGGCTCATGGCCTTTAACGTGTTGGCAGGCAACAAAGACGACCATGCCAAAAACTTCAGTTTCATTTGCCGCAAAGGGAAATGGACGCTTGCTCCGGCCTACGATTTGACTTTTAGTCCTGATGGCTACCACGGGCAACACGCCACTTCGGTCAACTACAACGGAAATCCTACAATTGAAGACATGCTTGCCGTTGGCGAAAGCATCCGCATCAAGCGTCAGCGCGGTCTGGAAATCATCGAAGAAGTGAAAAACGGTCTTCACATTCCCTAAGCAAATTGTTTGAACTATAGATTATTTCACTACCTTTGCAGCGATTTATTTTACCTTTATATAAATGGCTTTAAATAATCTTTTTACCAAGGGAAACCGCGAAAAGCACTTTTTCCCAACTTACATCAAACAGGCTGAAACTGCGCAAGTTGCAGCCAAGTATTTGCAGGAACTTATCAAGTCGGAAGACGCTGAGGAGCGCAAGCTCCTCACCCGCATGGTCAAGAAGCAAGAGACCACCGGCGACGAATTGTTGCGCGATTTCTATGTCGAACTCAACGAGGCTTTCGTGACGCCTTTCGACCGCGAAGACATGAACGCCCTGGCGATGGCTCTTGACAAGTTCCTCGACTTCATCAATTATTCGGCCAAGACCATCCTGATGTATAATCCCAAGAAGATTGACAAGCACATCAAGGAGATTATTGACAACATTCTGGAAGACGCCAACCTTATCATCGAGATTTTCAATAATTTGGAAGACATCAACAAGAATCAGGCTAAGCTTACCGAACTCTGCCAAAAAGTCTCGCACATCGAGCATGTCGTTGACGATATCTATGGGGAATACATCTCCTACTTGTTCAGCAACGAACAAGACGAAATCGAACTGCTGAAATACAAAGAGATATCCCAATCTGTGGAAGACACTACCGACCGCGCCAAAGATGTGGCCTCAACGGTGAAATGTTTGATCATAAAGCAATCGTGATGAATCTTCTTACCATAGCCATCATCTTATCCATCATTCTTGCCTTGGTGTTCACCTTCCTCAACGGCATGAACGATGCGGCGAACTCCATTTCAACCATCATCGCCACCAAAGTCATGACTCCGATTCAAGCCATCATTTGGGCATCGTTTTGGGAGTTTACGGCCTTCATTTTCATTAGGTTGGTACTCAACCAGCAGTTTGCGGTGGGCAACACCATGGCCAACTTCGCCGACCAAAGCGTCATCAACCCGTATTTGATTTTGTCAGCCTTGATTGGGGCTGCCATTTGGGTGGCAGTCTGCACCAAGGCGGGTATGCCCATCTCCACTTCGCACGCCCTTATCGGCGGTATCATCGGAGCGGCTTGGTTTGTGAACGGCGCTGGTGTACTTCATGCCAAGCCTATCTTCATCACTTTGATTTTCATTATCTTATCGCCACTCATCGGATTGTTTTTGGGCTTTTTCCTCGAATGTCTGTTCCTGAAAATCTGCAAAAACAAGCAACGCAAGAAAGTCGAGAAGGTGTTCAAAGGATTGCAGCATTTTTCAACAGCCGCTTTCTGTATCGGCCATGGCTCTAACGATGCGCCTAAGACCATGGGTATCATTGCCGTTCTGATGGCGAGCGTCTTCACCACGCCTGGCGTCAGTGAAGGAATGCAAGATTTCATCGGCATTTTCTACGACAGCAGCCAAACTTTCCATATCCCTGATACTCTGGCCATTATTTGCTACATCATCATGTCGTTAGGCATCTTGATTGGTGGCAAGAATGTCATCAAGACCATGGGCGGCGGCTTGTCGAAGATCAATCCGATTAGAGGCTTTTCCGCCGAATTTGCTGGTGCTACCACTTTGATTGCCACTTCATTCCTTGGCATCCCTGTCAGCACCACCCACACCATTACGGGCGGCGTGATTGGCGTAGGCCTGACCGATGGCATGAAATCAGTGAAATGGGTCACTGCCAAGCGCATTGTCCTTTCGTGGGTACTCACCATCCCTGTCCCGTTGATTATCAGCGGTGTCCTTAACCTGTTGTTTAACCTTTGTTTCCCGCTTTAAGCCATGAGTCTCAATAGTTTCTTTCAATTTTTCGTTCCGAAGGAAAACAGGTTTTATCCTTTCTATACCCAGCAGGCCGAAGCCATCAACAGTGCCTCGAAACTGCTTCACGAGATGGTGATTGTCACCGATTCTGACCGACTTGATGCGCTCCGCAAGGAAGTGAAAACCTTCGAGAAAGCCGGCGACGAGGTGTTGGAAGAGTTTTACACTCAACTGAATGCCAGCGTGTTGACACCATTTGTGCGCGAAGACATGCACGAACTCGCCGAACTGATGGACAACTTCCTTGACCGTATCGACGACTGTGCCAACATCATCATCACGCGCCGTTTCCTTGAAACCGACGACTGGCTCACCACCATGTCAGAAAACATCATGTTCTCTGCCGAAAACCTGAACGTCATCATCAGCAACCTTCAGTTCATCACTACCGGCAAAGGAAAGGAAATAGCTCGCTTGTGCAACGAAATCAAGACGATGGAACACGACTGCGACGAACTTTATGGCAAATACATCAGCGAATTGTTCACCAAAAACTATAATCTCGTTGAAATCATCAAGCGAAAAGACTTGGTTCAGGTGTTGGAAAACACCATGAATTCAGTGAAATATATTTCCGATAAGATTAGAAGCATTTATGCAAAACTATGTTAATATAGAATCATGAGAAGAATTATCAACAGCTTATTAGACAACGATTTATATACGTTTAGCGTTTGCTATGCCTATTTGCAGAAGTTTCCTCGCGCCATGGGTCAATACACTTTCGTTGACCGCAACAACTCGGTTTATCCCGAAGGCTTTGCCGAAAAGCTAAAGGAACAGTTCAAGATGATTGAAGACCTTCGCATCACCGACGAGGAATCGCATTTCATGAAGCAGAAATGCTACTATTTCCCATTGTGGTTCTTTACTTTCCTAAAAGGTTTCAAGATGAAGTCGTCGGAAGTCGAGGTCAGCCAAGATGCTGAAGGCCATCTTCATATCAGTGTGACGGGTTTGCTTTGGCGCACGGTGTTTTGGGAAATGCCCATCCTGGCTACCGTTTCGGAACTCTGGCACGAGATGAAGGGCGAGTTGGAAAATTACGATGCCGAAAAGGAATATAAGAAATCTTACGATAAAGGAATCCGACTCATTGGCAACGGAGTGAAATTCAGCGATTTCGGTACCCGTCGCCGTTTCTCGTTTGAGCATCAGGAACGTGTCATCCAATCGTTCATCGAAGCGCAGAAGCAATTCACAAAGACGTGTTTCGTGGGTACCTCGAACGTCTATTTCGCCATGAAATACAACCTCACACCTATCGGCACCATGAGTCACCAGTTCATTGAGACCTGCTCGCTCTACGGCTATAACGAAGCCAACTATCTCGCCATGGACTATTGGCAGGATGTTTTCACAGGCAGTTTGGGCGTGTTCCTTTATGACACCTATACCCGCAAGGCATTCTTCCAAAACTTCACCTTGCTCCATGCCAAACTGTTTGACGGTTTGCGTGTTGACAGTGGCGATAACGTGGAAGCCTTGGAAGATATCATCAACAAATACAAAGAGTTGGGCATCGACCCAAGCACGAAGTCAATCATCTTCAGCAATGGATTGAATGTCGATGAAGCCATTGAGCTACACAACATTGTGGATGGTCGTATGGCCGATTCCTATGGTATTGGCACTCACCTCACTTGCGATGTCGATAATGTGAAAGCCATGAACATCGTGGTGAAGCTCACTGCTGCCAAGATTACCGAAAAACGTAATTGGAAGAAGGTCGTGAAGCTCAGCGACGACCTCGGCAAATACACTGGTGATCCTGAAGAAATCGAAATCTGCAAGAAGACTTTGGAAATCGAATGAAGCTTGCGATGTTTTAGGATGTGTCAGAATGGTTTTCGCCAACTGCAACCATTGCGCCACTCCGAGCACCCGTAGGCGGTCTTCCCTTTGATGACTTTACCCTTGCCACACTGCGGGCAAACGGTTCCGATGATGGCATCAGGATTGCCGACCTTGCCTGAAAGCACATTGTTGACCACTTCGGTCACCATTTGTTTCAGTTCTTCGATAAACTGAGGCGTACTATATTTATGTTGCTCGATTTCACGCAGTTTCTTTTCCCAAATGCCCGTCAATTCGGCGCTTTTCAGCAGTTCTTCGTTGATGAGGCTGATGAGTTCGATGCCTGTAGGTGTTGGCTCAAGGCTCTTGCGCACCTTCTTGATATAATTACGCTTGAAGAGTGTCTCGATAATGGCGGCGCGTGTTGATGGCCTACCTATGCCGTTGGTTTTCATCACTTCGCGTAGTTCTTCGTCATCGACCAACTTGCCGGCAGTTTCCATGGCTCGTAAAAGAGTGGCTTCGGTGTATGGTTTCGGTGGCGTTGTTTGTTTTTCAGTCAATTGTGGCTGATGAGGCCCGTGTTCGCCTTTCTCGAAAGCAGGCAGTGTCTTTTCTTCATCCTCCTCTCCTTCTTTCTTCTCGTCTTGCTGTTTCTGAGGTTTTATTACCTCGCGCCAGCCAGGTTCAAGAATCTGCTTGCCCGTGGTCTTGAATTCAACCTCTTCCACTTTGCCAAGAACTGTTGTTGTGCTGAACACGCAATCGGGATAAAACACGGCGATGAAATGCCGGCACACTTCGTCATACACCTTTTCTTCGGCAAACGACAATCCTTGCGGAACGACTCCCGTTGGGATAATGGCATGGTGGTCAGTGACTTTCGAGTTGTCGAACACCTTCTTGCTTTTCGGGAGTTTCTTTCCCGAAAGCGGTGCCGTCAAGGCAGAATAAGGTGTGAGTTTTTGAAGGATATCTGGGCATTTCGGATAGATGTCATCGCTCAGATATGTCGTATCGACGCGCGGATAGGTAGTGTATTTCTTCTCGTAGAGACTTTGGATGGTTTGCAAGGTTTGGTCGGCAGAAAAGCCATATTTCTTGTTGCATTCCACTTGCAGCGAAGTCAGGTCGTAAAGTCGTGGCGGAGCTTCCTTTCCTTGCTTCTTCTCCACATTGGTAACTGTAAATTCCTTTCCTTCAATGGATTTCAGGTCGGCTTGACCTTCTTCCGCTTTGCCATATTTCCCCTTTGTCGCGGTGAAGAGCGTGTCGCGATACAATGTGGAAAGCACCCAATAGGCTTCCGGCTTGAAGTTCTTGATTTCAAGATACCGATTGACAATCAATGCCAAAGTTGGGGTTTGTACGCGTCCTATCGAAAGCACTTGCCGGTTCTTGCCATAACGCAAAGTGTAGAGGCGTGTCGCGTTCATTCCAAGCAGCCAATCGCCTATGGCACGCGCCAATCCTGCTTCGTAAAGCGACTGATATTCAGATTGGTCCTTCAGGTTGTTGAAGCCTTCGCGAATGGCCTCTTCCGTCATGGAGGAAGTCCATAAGCGTTGCACTGGACAATGCACATTGGCTTTCTGCATCACCCACCGCTGGATGAGTTCGCCTTCCTGACCGGCATCACCACAGTTAATGATATAATCGGCCTTTTGGAATAGGCCTTCGATGATTTTGAACTGTTTCTCGACACCTTTGTCGGCAATGAGCTTGATGCCAAAGCGTTGTGGAATCATCGGCAAGCGGCTCAAGGCCCATGCCTTCCATTGGTCGGTGTAGTCGTGTGGCTCTTTCAGGCAGCAAAGGTGACCGAAAGTCCAAGTCACCTGATAACCATTGCCTTCCATATAACCATCGTGTGCCGAATTGGCACCCAACACTTTAGCGATGTCTTTCGCGACACTCGGTTTTTCTGCAATGCACACTATCATAACGCTTGCAAAGGTACGTTTTTTCCCGATGAATTTTGTCTTGTTTTCCGATTTGAATTTTTGGTACCTTTGCATGATAAAATCAGAAGGAGAAAATATGGTTACTACTGCTATCACCCTAGCCGCAATAATTATTATTATTTGCATGGTTTTCGACAAGATATCGAACAAGATTGGTGTTCCTGTTTTGTTGGCATTCTTGATGCTTGGCATGGCGACATCGTTTATCAAAGACCTGATAACGGACGAAAACTACTATATCGTTGACGGGTTCAGCACAATCGCGCTAAACATCATTATCTTTTATGGTGGTTTTGGCACACGTTGGAAAGGTTCGGCGAATAAAGTCTTTGCCGAATCGGCATTGCTGGCGAGCGTAGGTGTCATCATGACTGCTGGATTGACGGGGGTGTTTTGCCATTATCTCCTCCATTGGAAATGGGCAGAGAGCCTTCTCATGGGTTCGGTCTTGGCCTCAACCGATGCTGCATCGGTCTTCTCGACACTGCGTTCGCGCAAGTTGGGCTTGAAGAACCACACCGCATCCGTTCTTGAAGTGGAAAGCGGCAGTAACGACCCATGTTCGTTCATGCTTACTGCCATAATGATTTCGGTTATTGCCGGTTCTGGTAGCGAGGGCCTTTCAGTAGGTTCCATCGTCTGGCTCATTTTCTCGCAGATAGTCTTTGGCGTTGGCTGCGGCTTCGTGCTTGCTTTTTTGGCCCGAATTGCATTAGACAAGATCAAGCGTTTTTCCGCCGGATTCGATTCCTTGTTTTTCTTGGCTACTGCACTTTTGGCATACGGTATTCCAACGCTCGTCGGCGGCAATGGCTACCTTAGCACCTATATCGTGGGTATGATTCTCGGCAATACCGAATTTAGCGGAAGAAAGACTCAAGTCCACTTCTTCGATGGCATCACCAACCTGATGCAGGTGTTCCTGTTTTTCCTTCTGGGACTTTCGGCAGAAGCCAACACGGTCTTTGGGAGCTTTTCGACATTTGCCGGAGTCATATTGCCCGCCATCATGGTTTGGCTGTTCATGTTCCTTGTCGCACGTCCCATTAGCGTATTTTCCATCTTGAGTTGGTTCAAGCGCAAAGGCTACAATCTGAAACAAAACACGTTGATTTCATTCGTTGGGCTTCGCGGTGCTTCGTCTATCGTTTTCGCCATCATGGCTGAAGCTTCTATTCATTTAGAAAACAACATATTAGGTATTGTTTTCTTTATTGTATTGATTTCCATTGGTTTTCAAGGCTCACTTATTCCATGGGCTGCCAAAGTGCTCGATATGATTGACGAAGACGAAGATGTGATGAAATCGTTCAGCGACTATAGCGAAGATTATGATGTGCAATTTGGAGAATTCGAGTTGACTGAAAGCAGTCCATGGACGGGAAAAACCATCAAGGAAATCGGTTCGCCGAAGAGCATGCTGTTTGCCGTCGTGATTCGCGGCGATGAGATTATGACGCCACGTGGCCATACCAAATTCCAAGCTGGCGACAAGATTGTGGTCTGCACTAAAGCAATGGAAACCAATACGCTTGGTGAACTCGAAGAGCAACGCATTCGGAAAAATAGCCCATACATTGGGAAAGAAATATCTGAACTTGCCGAAAAAGAGCATATCAAGATTGTCCTTCTTCGTCGCGACAACGACACTATCATCCCTAAAGACAACATTATCGCAAAGGCAGGCGACATAATCGTCAGCTACAACATGGATTTCGTGAAAAAGGAAACCGCCCACGGCATCAAGAAATATCTCAAGAGTTAAATCCAGAAAAGATTAACCCGTCACAAAGCCAGAAGCACTTTGGCATTGGCTGACGAAGCCACGAACCAGACGATGTCGTTCGGAGCGAAAGCTACGCGTGGCGATGGATTGAGGATGAAATCACCATCACGTTCCAAGGCAATCACCATTGTATTGTAGCGAGAAGCCAAATCGCTGTCTTTGAGCATCACACCACAATATGGACTATCGGGACGCACCTGGACCTTGTACATGTCAACGTCGCCATCGATGTGTTCATTGACGAGGTTGTCTTCAAATGACTCTATCCTACCCATCAGCTGGCGCAACTTGTCTTCATTACCAACAAAAGTGATTTTGTCGAATGGAAATAGCTGAAAATCAGGTTTCGGCAAGTCGTAATTGTTTTTTCCTCGTTCAACGCTCACCACACTGACATTAAAATTATCGCGGAAATCGGTCTCACGGATTGTCTTTCCCGAATATTGGCTGTCTGGACTGAGCGTCATCTTGCTAAGGCGACAGTTCTCCTGAAGCACTTCTGGAATGGTGAACACCTGATTAGATTGACGGTGATTGAGATTTTCCAGAAAACGTTTCTCAATGCGACGGTAGAAATTCATAGCTGGCGAAAGCAGACGCAACAGCAGGGTGAACACCAAGCTGAATCCGACGTTTAGCCAAACGAAAACGGATTTACTGACCTCCCATTCGTTCCAAAACGATGCATTCAGGTAATGCCGCATGACATTGTAAACCACTGCCCAGGCCAAGAGTATTCGAATTATCGATATGACTCGAATCAACATTTTGTTGAAACGGTTCACTTTCATCAGTTTGTTGGTTAGGTCAGTCATCGAATAGCGGAAGCCGACTGCCCAAAGGAAAGGCGACAAAATCACAAGCGTGAAAATCAGGCTGATGACATAATTCCATGGTGTGCTTATATATTTGATAGCCAAAGAGCAAATGCTGAAACAGAGCAACATCAAGGCTATGATGATGGCGGAATAGATGACCAGACTCTTAAGTTGCTTCACCAAAAAACTCTTCATATCCACATGCTTTCCACTCTTTACCTTAAGGCCCGCTTCCTTGTTGTTGATCCTTTCTTTCAGATGTGGCGGAATTCGTTTCTCCACCCAATTATAGGTCGGGATACCAAGCTTGATTGCGTATGGAGTGATGAATGTGGTAATGATGGAAACCGACACGATGATAGGATACATGAATCCGTCGATGACACCGTAACTGAGACCGAGTGTGGCGATAATGAACGAGAACTCACCTATTTGGCTGAAGCAGAAACCACCTTGCATGGCTTCTTTAAGCCCAATGCCCGCCAAAAGACGTCCAACCACATTACTCAATGGCTTGAAGATAAGCAGGACTATCGTAATAACCAAAATCTGCCACCAATAATCGACCAAAATCCTCGGATCGACCATCATACCTACCGACACGAAGAAGATGGCTCCAAAGAGATTCTTGATAGGTGTGGTGAGCCTGTGAATGGCTTCAGCTTCAAGGGTTTCGGCCAAGATGCTGCCCATCACGAAAGCACCCAATGCCGATGAAAAACCAGCAAGATTAGCAAACACCACCATCAAGAAACAGAGGCCAATACTGAAAACTGTAAGCGTTTCTTCCGACATGAACTTGCGGGCCCATTTCAAGATGGTTGGTACCAGGAAAATGCCGCCCAAGAACCATATCAAGATGAAAAACACAAGCTTCAGCATGCTACCCAAAAGAGCCGCTCCGTTGAAGGTCTTACTCACTGCCAAAGTAGAAAGGATAACCATAAGCAACACTGCCTCAAGGTCTTCCACGACCAATTCGCCGATGACATTGCCCGCAAATTTCTCGCGTCCAAGTTTCATGTCGTCGAAAGCCTTGGCGATAATCATCGTTGACGAAATGGAAAGCATGGCACCAAGGAAAATGCAATCCATCTGGCTCCAACCCAGTATTTTACCGAGCAAGAAACCTACGACACACATGGTCACCAATTCGGTAAGTGCCGTGATGCCGACAGTGCCACCCACCTTCTTCAACTTCTTGAAACTGAACTCTAAGCCAATGCCGAAGAGCATGAAAACCATACCGATTTCGCTCCACGTCTCAACACTGACTTGGTCTTTAATGACAGGGAACCACTCGAAATTAGGTCCGATGAGGAAACCTGCGATGATATAACCCAAAACGACAGGCTGTTTCAGCCACTTGAACAAAAGCGTCGTGATTCCAGCCGTGACCAGAATCAAGGCAAGGTCGGAGAATAAGGCAGGCAGGTTTTCCATACTTATTGGTATTAATCGTTAATCAAATGAATGCCAGCCAATTCCTTGGCTTTTTCTGTCGTTGACACAAACCATACATGATCGCCAACCTCAAAACGGATATTGGCCGATGGATTCAAGATGAAATCACCGTCACGCTCAACAGCGACAACCATGGCAAAGTGACGTTCGCGCAACTTGGTTTCGCGCAGCATCATGCCAAGGAATGGGTCGTTTTCTGCAATGTCAACTTCATGCAAGGCGACATCGCTTTCGGGCTTCTCCTTAATCAAGATTTCATCTTCAATAATAACTCTAGATTTCAGCAAGTTAAGATGCGCTTCTGAACCAACAAACGTGATTTCATCGTGAGGATAGAGCACGAAATCCTTGTCAGGGAGATTGGTGATTTCGTCGCCGCGTTCGACACAAACAACGCTGATGTTATAATTGTCGCGGAAATCGGTTTCCTTTATCGTCTTCCCGACGTATGGGCTCTTGACGCTCAGTTCCATCTTCTCAAGCGTGAAGTTCTCCTGAAGGATTTCAGGTACGATAATCGTTTGCTGCGACTGGCGTTTGTTCATGTTCTCAAGGAAATTATTTTCGATTTTCTTGTACCATTTCATGGCTGGACTTATCACACGCAGCAGCAAAGTCACGCCAATGGCAAAGATAAGAGCCACCCAAATGGCAGGAATACCGCCATCAAGGTTCATCGAAGCCCAGAATGATTTGCTGAAGAAATGGTGTATCATGTTCCATTCAAATCCCAGTGCAATGAGGAAACCTACAATGAACGATAATTGGACAGCACTATCACTGAATTTGCTGTTTTCCTGCAATTTATCTCTCGTGTCATTCTTCTTGTGGCGGAAAGCAAGCGCCCAAACGAAAGGCGAAGTAATTACTATTGTCAAAGCAATTCCAATGATGTTGCCGAATGGCATCGGGACATACTGGTTGATAATTGCCGCCAGACCGAAGCAAAGCCACATCACTGCAAACGTGATGCTTGAATAGATTACTATGTTCTTCAACTGACGGATGAGGAAGGCGCGCATGGTCACCTTCTCGCCCGTCTTGGTCTTGATACCTTTGTTCTTGTTCTCCATCGTCTCTTTCCATTTGGCGGGTATCTTCTTGTCCATCCAACTGTACAATGGCGATCCGCTCTTGATGGCGTAAGGCGTAATGAAGGTTGTGATGATTGACACAGAAACGATGATTGGATACAGGAAATCGTCGATGACACCGAAACTCATGCCCACCGAAGCAATGATGAACGAGAACTCGCCGATTTGTCCGAAGCACACACCAGCACGAACCGAATCCTTCAAGTTGTTGCCAGCCAACAACATACCTACTCCTGAACTGAGCGACTTCAGCAGAATGACAACTATCGTAATCACCAAAATTTGCCACCAATATTGCACCAAGATGCTTGGATTGACCATCATACCGACCGAGACGAAGAACACCGCACCGAACAAGTCCTTGATAGGTTTTGTGAGTTTGTGAACCATCTCAGCCTCAAGCGTTTCAGCCAATATGCTACCCATCAGGAAAGCCCCCAAAGCCGACGAGAAACCGAACTTCGTGGCCAACCAAACCATGAAGAAGCACAGACCGACAGCGACAACCGTCAAGGTTTCTTCCGACATGAATCTACGAATCAGCTTGAGGAAAGATGGAATGAGGAACATGCCTCCGATATAGAATATCAGCAGGAAAAACACAAGCTTCACGACGCTCATGGCCAACTCGGCGCCATTAAACGAAGTGCTGACCGCAATCGTTGAAAGTATCACCATCATCAAAATGGCAGCCAAATCCTCGACCACCAACACGCCGATGACACCTTGCGTAAATTTCTCGCGCGTGAGCTTCAAATCTTCAAAGGCTTTGGCGATAATCGTCGTTGACGACATTGCCAACATGCAGCCAAGGAAGATGCTGTCCATCTGGCTCCAACCCAACAACTTGCCAAGGAAGAAACCAATGATGCACATCGAAATCAACTCAGTGAGAGCGGTGATGCCCACCGTGCCTGCCACTTTCTTCAACTTCTTGAAGCTGAACTCCAAACCGATGGCAAACAGCAAGAAAACCATACCGATTTCGCTCCACAAGTGAACACTTTCGTGGTCGTTGATGCCTGGGAACAATGTCATGTATGGACCGATAAGGAAACCTGCAATGATGTAACCCAAGACAAGTGGTTGCTTCAACCATTTAAAAAGAATGGTTGTAACACCGGCCGTAACTAAGATTAGGGCGAGGTCGGAGAATAGTGCTGGCAATTCTGACATGATGAAAAATATTATAATCGTTTATGCTGCAAAGGTATGGTTTTTATCGTTTATCTCAAAAACATTTCAACCTTTACGAACTATTTTTCTATTTGTATAAAGTTCTTTGAATTTGATTATTCAAAATCGATATACATGTATCTGAAATTCAAAATCATCGTATCGAACTGAGCAAAAATGTCTTGTCCGATAACACCCTCATATTGGCTGTGGCTTTCATCCATGCTCACTGGCATGTGTTTTAATGTATTGCTTTGACTTCCAATAATGTACGTAAAATCATCAATGACATACTCATCGACTTCAACCATTCCGCCGGCACCACCACGATGCACATGTTGAAGTTTGGCATGAGCTACGATTTCTTCTTTGTGGGTCTCAAAATACTTCCTCGAAAGTTGGCTTGAATTGGCTCCTGTATCAAGGAAGAAATGTAAAGTATCATTTTCGTGAATCAATTGAACGATAATGCTTTGCCCGTCGAAATACATATTTTGGAAGCCTTTGTCTATAGGTTCAAGTGGAGTGAAAATGGTGCCATCGCGGTTCATCCTGACTTCTTCCATCTGACTGATGACGGGGAATCCAATGATGCCGTGAATCTCATAGCCGATAGACGGAAACGACAGCATCTCGTCAGGCAAAACAAGGAAAACGACGTTCTCGAACAAGATGCCTCCCACCTCAATGCTATCAGCCACAGCCAGTTGCGAAGTCACATCAATATCGGTAGAAGAACCAACCAAAATGTCGGCATCAATCATGGTCAGTCCCATTTCGGAAGCCTCACTCTGGGTGATGGTGGAAAGATTGGCTCCCGTATCGAAGACGAAGCCATCAGTTTTGCCACCACACTTCACGGGGACAATCAAATGCGCAAACTCGTTTTGATAAGATGGTATCATGACATCGCATTGTTTGTGAATGCGTTGCGGTTCAACAGAAGCAATAGATCCGTAAAGCCGAATCGAGTTTTGGTAATCGTCAAGGCCAGTGCTATCAAGTTTATTACTATATTGATTCACAATGGTTTGAAAAATTTCTGCTGCAGCACCATATTGATAATTTCGGATACAGCTATCAGCCTTAAGTTCCAGCATTTGGACCGTTTGTGTATCGGTTTGTTTTTCAACATTTCCGCTGTTAGCATGTCTGCACGCGGTTCCGATGAATATTAGAAAACAATAGATTAGGAGCCTAAAACGTTTCATTTTGTATGTATTTTTAATTTCAAGTTTCCGTATCTATTCCATTCCTTCGGAAACAACAGAATCCTTATCGTCTCACAACAACCTTAATCGCCGTCCCCTCAATTCTGACAAGATAAATCCCTGCTGTCAAGTTGTTGTTGTTCACGTTTCGTCCTTGAAGGTCAACCACCATTTCTGGAATTATCATCTCTCCATCAGGGCTTGTCAGAACGATGTGGTGGTTCTCGCAATATGCAATATAGCCAGCGTTCTCAATATCTTCTACCCCATCGAAATACACGAAACGCGCCACAAGGTTTCGGTCGCGCATGACGACGAAGCTGAAAGTAGGATCGATGGAAACCGTTCCGCCATTCTCTTTCCAACGGTCGAAGTCGTAGTTGTGGGCAGGAAGCGCCTCAACTACACATGTCTCGCCATAGAAGAAGTCGCCACCACCTATCACGGCACCACCGATTTCAGGTTCGGCTGATATGGTAATATGATAGACAACATGCTCAAAATGAGCGACAAGATGATGGTTGGCTTCAACAATAAAGCTGAATGTTGGTTGTGTTGAAACCACTTCGCCATTTTCAGTCCAATTGACGAAAGCATATCCTTGACGCGCCTCGGCTTCTAAAGTGCACGAGGTGCCATTGATGTAATTTCCTGCACCAATTACCGAACCTCCTTCTGCTGGATCGACTTCAGCCTCAACGAGATAGCAGTCCAAGGCGAACAAGGCTGTAAGATTACGATTCGAATCGACTGCAAAACTATATTCGGCACTTGTGCTAACCACTTCGCCATCTTCCTCCCAGTGGATAAAATAGAAATCGGGAGCGGCCGCAGCCTGAAGTCGTGCCGTGTCACCGTAATGATAATCGCCATCTCCCATCACTGCGCCACCTTCTTCTGGATTGATTTCCAAGTGAATATGATAGACGATATGTTCGAAATGCGCAACCAGACGTCGGTTGGATTCAACATTGAAGCTGATGGTCGGATCCTCTGAAACCACGGTTTGGCCTTCGGTCCAATTAATAAAGGAATAGCCTACATTCTCGATTGCTGTCAAGGTGCAAACGGTCCCCGTATCGTAAAAGCCAGTGCCAGTGATGGTTCCACCTTCGGTAGGATCTGCTTCAGCATCAATGGTGTAGCCATCTCTTTCAAAAACGGCAGTAATATCGTGGTCGGATTCAACGATAAAGCCATAATCGATTTCCGTCGAGAGAGTCATCCCATTTTCTTGCCATTCCACAAAACGGAAACCCTGATTTGGCGTGGCCGAAAGCGCGCACTGGTCACCCGGAAAATACATTCCAGCTCCAGTGATTGTACCGCCATCTTCGGGAATGACATTCACTGAAATCGTGAAGACATCGCCTGTGAACGAAAAGACATAGGGATCGCTTAAACCACCAATGATTTGGTTGGGAACAAAAGTAATGCTGTTCTCGCAGTCGAAGTCATACTCGCGTTCGGTGCCGTGGTCATAAAGCCTGAAATCGAATTCATGTCCATATTGTCCATAAAGCGTGAGGAAAATCATGAAGCGGTCGAGGCTTGGGTAAAAGCTCAACATCTCGCTGCCACGGCATTCACCATCACAGAAAGCCCCCAATTCAAGGTTTGCATTGCTTTGCTCTGTCCCGTTAATTTCGACAACGGCGATGACGTTCATATTGTCGGCAAACTGATAGGGATTTGGAACCCAATGGTTTGCGCGCGAGATTTGGCAAGCAGTCAATGCAAGAAGAAACAAGAATAATCTTTTCATACAATAATAAAATTTAGGTCAATCCTTCTGATGCATCGAATCCTTGATTGAGAGATGTTAAGACATTATTCTGCAAAAAGCCTGTCGATGGAATCTTTGTAGTGCTCGGCAATGACCTTGCGGCGGATCTTCATGCTTGGCGTGATTTCGCCATCATCGATGGTCCACTCGTGGTCCATGAGTTCGAAGCGTTTTATCTGTTCGTAGTCGCCAAAGAACTTGTTGTAGGCTTCCACTTCCTTTCTGATGGCAGCCACAACCGATTTGTTTTTCACCATCTCGGCATCTGTCTTATATTCGATATTCTGTTCTTTGCACCATTGCTTGAGATACTCGAAATTAGGCACGATGAGGGCTGCGGCGAATTTCTGGTTTTCGCCCACAACCATCATGTTGTTGAACCACACCGATTCGGCAAACTTGTTCTCAATCAAGGCAGGCGAGATATACTTACCCATCGAGTCCTTGAAGATTTCCTTGATGCGTCCGGTGATTTTCAGCAAGCCGTCTTCATCGAACTCGCCCTTGTCGCCCGTGTGGAAGAAGCCATTCTCATCAATGGCCAAGCGGGTCTGTTCCTCATCTTTGTAGTAGCCTTTCATCACGCTTGGACCTTTGACGAGAATTTCGCCTGTTTCGGGATCGGTCTTCACTTCGAGGTTGGCGCATGGAACGCCCACGGTTCCTGCTTTCATCACTCCCGTTGCGGGGCTGTTGGTGCAAACCACAGGCGAAGTCTCGGTGAGGCCATAGCCTTCGCTGACAGGCATTCCCATGGCGGCGAAGGTGCGCACCAAACGTGGCTGGATGCTGGCACCACCCGAAATGAAGAAGCGGAGGTTCCCCCCAAAGCTCTTTTTCACCTCATCGAAGACGAGGATGCGGGCAAGTCCCAGTTTCCATCTATAAAAAATGCTGTTGTTGCGACCTGTTTCGTCATATTTCTCAGCCAGGGCAAAAGCCCAGTTGAAGGTTTTCTTCTTAAAGCCTGTGAGTTTCTCTCCCTTTCGCATGATAGCGACGTAAGCCTTTTCAAGTACGCGAGGCACGGTGGAAAAATGCTCGGGCTTGATGTCGGCGACATCGCGCATGATGGTGCCTATGTTCTCGACATAATAGGTCGAAACACCAAGATAGACATGGCTGTATTGAACGGAACGCTCAAGGATATGCGATAACGGCAAATAGCTTATGGCGTTCTGTGTCGGCTCGATAGGATAATGTGGAGCGTAGTGTTGGCAGTTACTCATCAAGTTGCGATGCGTGAGCATGACACCCTTGGGCGTACCTAACGTGCCTGAGGTATAGATAATGGTGGCAACGTCGTCAGGCGAAATCTCCGACTCGATTTGGCGCAACTCTCGGCGAAGGTCAAGGCCACTGAAGCCTTCCTCGATTACCTCCTTGAGCAACTTAATGCCCATCACTTGGTTGAAGGTATAAACCATCGCATCGACGTGCTCGAGTACGTCTTTGATTTTCCGATAAATCACCGGGCCTTCCACGAAGATAATCTTCGGTTCGGAATGATGGAAGATATATTCGAAGTCGTGCTGGCTCAATGTTGGATAGACTGGAACGACGATAGCCCCGATTTGTTGGACTGCAAAATCGACCATATTCCATTGTGGACAGCTATTTGAAACGATGGCGACACGGTCACCCTTCTGTACACCAAGCTTCATCATGCCCATGCTGATTCGGTTGACGCGCTCTAAGAAACGGTTTCCGTCAATCTTTACCCACTGCCCGTTCACCTTTCCTGCAAATATGCAGTCTTTCCAACCGAATTTATCAACAAAACGAGGCAAAAGGTCGAAGGTGCGTTGTGGCATATCGTCAAACGACCTTAGAGGAATCCTTTTATAATCTTTTCTACTCATATTTCAATCATAAAAAGTTTGCGAAAATACGAAATTTTGGGGTAACGGCAATATTAATTTTTCAATAGGTGGATATTCACCACCCTTTAGCTGATTCTGACTCTCGGGTCAATGATTCCGTAAATGATATCGACCACCACATTGACCACAATCAGCATGACGGCGATGAGCAGCACAGCGCCCATGATGACAGGGAAATCGTATTTGTCCAAGGCATCCACCACTACCACGCCGATGCCTTTCCAGTCGAAGACATACTCCACGAAGACCGCGCCAGCCAACAACGAGGCGAACCAACCGGAAATGGCCGTCACCACCGGATTCAAGGCATTTCGCAAGGCATGAACGCAAACCACGCGGGCCGGACGCAAGCCTTTGGCCTTGGCGGTGCGCACATAATCCATGGAAAGCGCTTCAAGCAAGGAAGTGCGCGTCAGTTCGGTGACGACGGCAAGAGGACGCATGCCAAGCGTGAGTGCCGGCAAGATGAGGTTGGCCAAACTGAGGTATTCTCCCCTACCGAAATCGTCAACGGAATAAAGGCTTCCCGTCATATTCAAGCCAGTGTGTTCCTGCAAGAGGAAACCGAAAATCCAAGCCATGAGGATGGCTGCGAAAAACGATGGCAGCGACATGCCGATAGTGGTGACGAAAAGCGTCAGTTTGTTCCAGAATGGTTTGTTGACTACGGCAGCCATGATGCCTATCAAAAGGCCAAGAACCAATGCGATGGATATGGAAACCGCTGCCAGAAGCAAGGTGTTTGGGAAAGCCTCGCCCAAAATATCCGACACTTTGCGTTTGCTTTGATACGACATGCGCAGATAAGGTGCCTTCACCACAATGGCAGTTGAGCCAATCGTTGCAATTTTCCCGTAATGACCTATCTTGTCGAGCTTTTGCGTACCATCTGAAATGTCGTAAAATGAAATAGGAATGAGGTCGTTAAGATAATCAACATATTGTTTTGCAAGGCTTTGGTTCATGCCCAATTCCTCTCGGATAGCATCCACCGATTCCTTGTCGGCACGCTGGCCAAGCATCATCTGCGCAGGGTCGCCTGGCAGAATATTGAACAAGAAAAACACCAATGTGGCGACGCCCCAAAGCACCGCGATACCATAAAGAAGTTTTCTAGTGATGTAAGCCAGCATAATGTCGAGTGATTGCTTATTCCTGAATCTTCTTCAGCGCCTTGTCGAAGTCGATGGCACTCCATTTGTCAACTACCAAGCCGTCGTCGAGCAACATCAAACCTGGATTGAAGCGCACCAACGTCTTGATTTCCAGCTCATCGCCAAAATACACTTCGTAAAGGAAATCGTATGTCTCTTGCAATTCTGCCACATATTCAGGCGAGTTGGCCACAGCCCAAACCACATAATAGCCATGCGCATCGGCTTCTTCGGTGATGGTCTTGATTTTTTGCCATTCTTCATCGGTGACTTTGGTCAAGTCGTGCGAAGTAAACATGAGTAGGTTCTCGGTCTCGAGAATCATGTCGGTGACGTCGTTTCCATCGGCATCAAGGGCTGAGAAACCGAGATAGTCGTTGCCGCCTTCCATACGTTGGTCAACAAACTCCCATTGGCTCGACCAAACCGAGTCGTTCCATGGATAGTTGGGCGAAAGATATTCCTGCGTCTCGCCTGTGGCTATGTTTCTGAAAGTCAGGTATATCTTGGCAGGTTCGTCATTCTCGACCTTCATTTGCTTGCCTACTTTCCAATTCATGAAATCTATGATTGGAAGATGACGGTAGTTGTATATCTCGAAGAGTAAAAACGCCAAAGCATACAGGCAGCCAATGACGAATTGCCCGCGCCATGTGAGTCGGTTTTTCAGTTGCTTGTTATTGAAAATCAATGCCAAAAGAATCGAATCTATGTCGAGATTCTTGTAGAAAGTCTGCCAGTTGCTCATCTTCACGGCAGTACCGAAACAGCCGCAATCGGGAACGAGGTTATAGACCGCATCAAACAAGGTAGTCGTGGTAAAGAACAACATCAAAATAGTTGCACCAAGCACCGCCAAACGTGGGAAAATATTGGTCAGCAAGCATATACCAACAATGAATTCAACCAAAATCAGTCCCATGGAGATAAGCATGGCAATGTCGTTGAACCACTGAAGGTTATATACGGCAAGATAGTCCAGAATCTTGTATTTCGTGCCTAAAGGATCGACGCCTTTGGTAAAGCTGCTGAAGATGAACAGAGCACCCACCAACAGACGGCAAATCGTAAGCTGTGGCTTGCCATAGCCTTTGCGGAAAACGACGGGCAGCAGCAGGTTAAGCAGCAGCAGACCAAGGAAAACGACATTGAATTGAGGAATAAAGTAAATTCCGACAGCCGATGCCAATGCACCCGCAATGCTTATCCAACTGATGACTTGCTTCGTTTTCATGATTGCGAGTTGCCTTTTTTATCCTCTGAAAGCAAAATCAAGGCGAACACGGCATAATTAATCATGTCGTAATAGTTGGCGTCCAAGCCTTCCGAAACGAGCGTCTTGCCATTGTTGTCTTCAATCGACTTGGTGCGCAAGATCTTCATCAGAATCAAGTCGGTGATGGAACTGACACGCATGCTACGCCAAGCCTCGTCGTAGTCGTGGTTCTTGCGCGTCATCAATTCGTATGCTTCGTTGATGACCTTGTCGTAATGAGCCGTGGCTTCTTCCGAACTCAAATCGGGGATATCGACCACACCGAGTTGCAGTTGGATGATGCCCATGGCAGCATAGTTGATGATGCCAATGAATTCTGGTTCAATACCTTCATCCACAAGATGTTCCGACGAGGTCTGCAAAGTGCGGATTCTATTGGCCTTGATGAAAATCTGGTCTGTTATGGAAGGCGTGCGAAGAATGCGCCATGCTGGTCCATAATCCTTCATTTTATAGATGAAAAGCTGACGGCATTGTGCCACAACAGCCTGAAATTGCGATTTGGTATCTTTTGTTTGCATCGAAAATAGTATTTTTGCAAAAATAATACTTTTTCAAATGCTGAGATTCAAATCGCGCAACAAAGAATTTGTTTTTGGCCAACCCGTTGTGATGGGCATCCTCAACGTCACGCCCGATTCATTCTCCGATGGCGGAAAATTCAACTGCATCGATGCTGCCCTAGCCCATTGCGAAGCTATGCTCGACGAAGGTGCTTCTATCATCGACATTGGCGGTTGCTCTACCCGACCGAACAACGTAATCGCCACTGAATCAGAAGAGTCTGAACGGATTATTCCCGTTGTGAAAAGTATCAGAAAGCATTTTCCTGAGGCTGTCATCTCGGTTGACACGTTCAGGAAAAATGTTGCCGAGGCTTGCATCGCCGAAGGTGCTGACATTGTCAACGACATTTCGGGCGGTTTGTTCGACGATGAAATGTTGCCTTTTATCGGTCAAAATCACATTCCATATATTATGATGCATTGTGTCGGCACACCAGAAACCATGCACCAATACAAGTTGGAGTGCGATATTCACCAAACCGTCAAATCGTTTTTTGAAGCGCGTTGCAAAAGGCTTGAAACCTTCGGCGACCAACAAATCATCTTGGATCCAGGCATTGGTTTCGGCAAAAGCCAACAAGCAAATTATCAGCTGCTTAACGACATTGACTTATACCGTCACAACAACCTACCTGTTCTCATTGGCATTTCCAGAAAATCGATGATTTACAAGGTTTTGGAATGCACGCCACAAGAAGCAGAAAACGGCACTACCGTACTTAATACCATTGCCTTGCTCCATGGTGCCGACATTTTGCGTGTCCACGATGTAAAGCGTGCTGTCGAAGCCATTAAACTCGTTGAGCAAAGTGGGCGCTTCGGCTCCGCTCAGCGTCCCTAAGTCCATAAAAACAAATCAACGCTTCGGCTCCGCTCAGCGTCCCACAAAGTCCCCAAGTCAAATTGTCCCCAAGTCAAATAATCAAACAAACAAATAAACAATTTCCTATTTTTGCAACAAATTTCTACGAATGACTAACCTATTCATCCAAATACGTGTCGCCGACATTATTGACATCGTGCTGGTGGCATTCTTGTTTTTCTTTTTCTACAAGAAATTGAAAGGCACTTCCGCTTTCAACATCTTTTTGGGCATTGTCGCCTTCTTCCTCATTTGGCAGATTGTGCAAGCCTTTCAGATGAAGCTGCTTACCACCATTATGGGTGCTTTCGTCAGCGTAGGTTTTATTGCTCTCATTGTCATTTTCCAAAAAGAAATCCGTGATTTCCTGTTCACCTTGGGTACAAAAGCCGAAGGCAACGTGAAGAATGGTTTCAGGTTGAAGCAACTTTTCCGTCCTCGCGACAAAAACAAAGACAACGGAAAATACCAACTGGATGTCGATTCGATAGTAACGGCATGCGCCAACATGTCGGCAATCAAGCAGGGTGCTTTGATGCTCATTACCCGAAGCAACCGTCTCAACGAACTCGCCACAAAAGGAGTCATCACCGATGCGCAAATCTCTTCTTCGTTGATTGAAGGCATCTTCTTCAAGAACAGTGCCTTGCATGATGGCGCCATGATTATCCGCGATAACAGAATCCTTGCCGCACGTTGCATCATTCCTATGACGAATGACCGCACCGACATTCCTGGTCACTACGGAACACGTCACCATGCCGCCATGTTCATCAGCCAAGAGACCGACTGCATCGCTCTTGTGGTTTCTGAGGAAACCGGCAACATCAGTATTTCCATTGACGGCAAAATCCTGACAGTCAACCCTGAGCAACTCAAAGAAGAACTCGTCAAAGCCTTGCAATGATCGGCTTCGCCCGAAAAAACTCTACTAAAAAAATGGATTTATAATTCAATCCCCAGCAAGTGCATCTTATTGTATAAGGTCTTGCGGTCGATTTGAAGCAGTTTAGCTGCCACAGTCTTGTTGCCGCGTGCTTTGCGAAGTGCTGCTTCTATTTGCTCTTTTTCGTCGCCAGGTTGCAAGGTAAAATCTTCATCTGCAGCAACTTGTGATGCGGTTTTCGCAATTGGCGTGAAGACGGGAAGGTCGTCCAACCCGATTCTTTCGCATTCGGTGAACAACACGCATCGGCGCACTACATTGCGTAATTCGCGAAGGTTACCGTTCCAAGGTTGGAGTTTCATCACGCGCAAGGCTTCCTCTGAAATGCCTTTCACATTCTTTCCCAATTCCATGTTGGCTTGCTCGATGAAAAACGATATCAACTCGTCAAAATCTTCAAGACGCTCACGCAGAGGCGGAACTTCGAGCGCGAACTCGTTGATGCGGTGATATAAATCCTGACGGAAACGACCTTCGCTAATGGCTTTTTCAAGATTTTCGTTAGTAGCAGCCACAATGCGCACGTCCACATTGACATCGGTAGCTGAACCTACCGGACGCACCTTCTGCTCTTGCAAGGCGCGCAACAACTGCATCTGAACCTCGTAAGGCAAGTTGCCCACTTCGTCCAAGAACACCGTTCCGCCCTTGGCTTGTTCGAAGACACCTTTCTTGTCTGAAATGGCTGACGTGAAGGATCCTTTCAGGTGGCCGAACAATTCGGATGGCGCCAATTCCTTCGACAGGCTTCCGCAGTCAACTGGGATGAATGGAGCATTTTTGCGCGGGCTACAGTCGTGAATCATACGAGCGATGTATTCTTTTCCCGTGCCACTCTCGCCCAAGATGAGGACCGAGAAACGCGTTGGTGCAACCAACTCTACGTGTTTGTAAAGCCGTTGCATCATGGGGCTTGAGCCTCGCACGAATTGCTTGCGTTGTGGGATGAACTCGTCTTCAATCTCCTCTCCCGAAGCGGTCAAGGCAGCCTCAATCTTTTCTTGGAGCACACTTGGATTAATTGGTTTCTTAAGGTAGTCGAAAGCGCCAAGCTTCATGGCCGACACGGCAGTCTGCACCTCGGCATATCCAGTCATCACGATGATGGGCACACGGCTTTTCATCTTTTCGCGAACCCAAGTCATGAGTAAGATGCCATCGCCATCGGGCAAACGCAAATCGGTGATTATCAAACTAAAACTATTTGACGAAATCTCAATTTTGGCTTGTTCATAACGTGAAGCAAGGACGGCTTCATAGCCGTTCTTCTTCAGCCATGTCATCAGCATCAAGCCAAACGAGGCATCATCCTCAACCACAAGAATCTTGTGTTTCATGCGGCAAAACCTGGTTTATTTTTGCTCAAATAAACTGTCAATCAATTCCTTATAATGTTGCATCACCACTTTGCGTCTCACCTTGAGGGTTGGCGTAAGCATTCCGTTGGCGACTGTCCATTCGTCGGCTATAAGCAAATGCTTCTTCACCTTTTCGGTCTCGCCCAAGCCCAAATTCAAGCGATTCACTTCGCGGGCATACATCTTGACGACATCCTTGTTTTGGATGATTTCCTGAGTAGTGGTGAATTTGACTTTTTCGCTCTTGCACCACGACTTTAGATATGTGGAACTCGGTACGATAAGTGCACCGGCAAATTTCTGGTTTTCACCAACCACCAAAACCTGGTCAATCATTTTTGAGGAGCAGAACTTGGCTTCAATCACATCAGGATTGATGTATTTTCCGCCCGAAGTCTTGAACAAACTCTTGATGCGACCCGTGATTTGCAGCAAGCCGTATTTGTTGAAACGACCCATATCGCCCGTATGGAACCAGCCGTCCTTGTCGATGACCTCTGCTGTGAGTTCTGGATTCTTGTAGTAGCCCATCATCACATTATGGCCACGGCAGATGATTTCACCTTCGTCAGTAATCTTAACCTGCACGCCTTCAATTGGTTGTCCGACATAACCGACTTCGCGACCATGTTCCGAACGGTTGCTGACAGAGATAACGGGCGAGGTCTCGGTCAAACCATAGCCTTCGAAAACAGGCATTCCAATGGCAGAGAAGAACCCCGACATCTTTTGCGAGATGGATGCGGCACCCGACACGATAATATCGAAATGCTCTGCGCCCAACTTTTCACGTATCTTGCTGTAAACCAGCTTGTCGGCAATTCCCAACTTAAAATCGTAGAACTTGCCGCGATGCGATTGGTCCACCTTGTATCTTTCGCCAAGATGCAAAGCCCAAAAATAGATGGTCTTCGACATGCCTGTCATCTTCTTGCCCGACTGATAAATGGATTCGTAGAAACGCTCAAGAATGCGAGGCACTGCGCACATCATCGTCGGATGCACTTCCTTCATGTTATCGGCGATGGTAGCCAGACTTTCAGCGTAATAGATTGACATGCCGTTGTATTGGTACATGTAAATCAGAGCACGCTCGTAGGCATGGCAAACCGGCAAGAAGCTGAATGCCACCTTCGACTCAGGCGATGGCGTATGGCAGAAGCACTTGAACTGGCTCATCAGGTTCTTGTTTGAGAGCATGACTCCCTTGGGCGTTCCCGTTGTTCCAGACGTGTATATGATTGTAGCACAATCGGTTTCGAAAACCATTTCCTCGCGAGCCTTGAGCTCTTCCGGATGAGGATGTTCTCGGCCTAATTGAATCAGTTGGTCATAATATGGATACACCTCGCGGTCAATCATGGTATAGACCATTTTTACGTTCGGAGCATCGGGGAGGATATTGGTAACCTTATTCATTACGGCGAGACCATCGATGATGACCATTTTGGCGTCGCAATGAGAAAGAATGTAACGGTAGTCTTCTTCGCTGATGGTGGGATAGATTGGCACCGTGATGGCACCCACTTGGTTGACAGCCATGTCGATCATGTTCCATTCCGGGCGGTTGGTCAGAATCATGGCTATCTTATCGCCTTTTTCGATACCCAATTCGATGAAGGCATAACTCAATATATTGGCATATTCTTGATAGTCCTGTATGCTGTATTTCACCCATTCGTCATTCTTCTTGCCTGCAAGGGCAACATTCTGGCGAGGGTATCGCTCCACATAATAGTGAAGCAAATCAAATACTCGTTTTATTTCCATAAGATAAAATGCTCGTTACAATAATTCGACAAAAGTAAGACTTTTTCATTAAAGTCAAATTTTTTATTTTCTAAAATAAGAAAAAATCTTGTTATATGCACATAAACACCAGGGCTGCCAACACCATCATTAGAGGGATAATCTTGCTTCTGATGTTCTTTTCCTTGAAGCACAACGCTCCGTAAGTGAAAGATATAATAAGTCTTACACCATTTAAAATCAATGGAATAAGTACGATTACGGCTGCTTCTTGGTCAAGGCCTGCAAGATAGATGCAGTCGGCCACCGACACAAATATGGCCATGACGATGATACTCCAACGCCACTCGAATGGATGTTCCTTGCGACGGCGCCACCACACAAAAGCCATGAAAATGAACATGAGCGCAAATTGGTAAATTGCATACCATGCCTGCACGGTGACGGGCGAAATCTGCTGCTTGCTGAGAAGATATTTGTCGTAGATGCCGCTAAAAGCCACGATCAAAGCCGAAGCCAACAACATGATTACCCATTTGTTTGACTTGAACTGAATGCCTTCCTTCTTTCCCGAACGGTTCATCAAGTAAAAGGAAACAATGGCTAAGACAACGCCAACCCATTGATATGCAGTCAAATGTTCTTGAAAAACCAAGAGCAAAAGAACCAACGAAATGGCTGGTCGAAGCTGGTTGACAGGCCCGACAACGGTGATGGGCAAGTTTTTCACCGCCGTGTAACTGAACATCCATGAACACAGCACCATAGCCGTCTTTCCAAGAATGAGCAAATGACTCTTCAAGGGAATATCTTCCACCATGAAATGTGCAAGGAGACCTTGGGACAAAGCTGATGGATTGAACTTGGAAATCAGAATGATAGGTATGAAAATGATGGCACTGACCATGGTGCTGAAGAACAGCACGGGTGCTATGGCGTTAGCCGTGACCGATTTCTTTTTGAAAATGTCATAAAAGCCTAAGAGAAAGGCTGAAGTCAACGATAAAATGACCCACATGATTGATTCGCGATTTGCAGCCGCAAAAATAGGAAAATATGGCTGATGTTAGTCGATTAAATCGATAAAAACGGGCAGATGGTCACTGAAACCGCCGAAATAGCGTGGACCGATGTAGGTACGGAACAGTTTCTTGCCGTGATAGGTATCGTCGTCTTCGAGCATGAAATCCATCCAGAATATGCGTGCCGAGCCTTCCTTGAAATGCAGTCCCGACTTGTCGTCAATCACAGCTGGCGTGACGATGATTTGGTCGAAAACCTGCCAGTCGGCTTGGTGTTTCAACGTGCCTTCAAAACCAAGGCCTTCGTTTTCGGCAAATAGGTTATACAGCATACCATATTCATATTCAGATGCTTTGCGTGCTTTCAGCACATCGTGCACCGACGGGTCGGTCGGGCAGTCGTTCAAGTCGCCCATCATGATGATTTTGGCGTGATAGCCTTCGGGCATAGCCTGGCAAATGGAATCCACCTTCGCACGCAAGATGGCTGCCGAACATGCCCTTGAGCCTACCGTTTCCAGCTCGCCACTGTAGCGCGATGGCCAGTGGTTGACGAAAACATGGATTGTATCATCCTCGTTGTCAATGAATTTCGCATAAAGAATATCGCGCGAGTGATAGGCCGTGTCCTCAGGATTATAATAAGGTATGGTGGCGCTTTCCACCAAGGTGAACCAGTCTTTGGAATAAACGATGGCCGGGTCGATGCCACGGCGGTCGGGTCCTTCGTAATGCACCCAGCGGTAGTTGTGCTTCTTGAGCGGCGTCAGGGCAAAAAGCGAGTTCAGCACATATTCGTTCTCCACTTCGCAAAGGCCGAAAATGCCGATGGGATGGTTCTCCGACATCGCGAGAATGGCCTTATACATGTTGTTGCGCTTGGTGTAGAAACGCGACTTGGTCCAATGTTGCATCCCCTCGGGCGTGAACTCGTTGTAGGCGCGTGTGCTATCCACAAAAGGGTCGAAGAAATTCTCCATGTTCCAGAATGCCACACGGATGCTTCGCGAGTTTTGCGCCGGCAGCATCATGGCAAAAGCCATCATGGAAAACAAAATAATGAAGATACGTTTCATCATTTCAAGATTATGCCGCAAAAATAAAGCAATATCAAATATGTTTACCTTAATCTTGTTTTTTCTTTATCAAGAATTAGAGAATAATTTTGGATGCCGTGCCACATGAAGTTGGCGTGCAAGCACGCAATGAATGTAGAGAGAACCGCTTTGCGTTCCTTGAGCTTGCGAAAGGCACTACATTCAAAATATCGGCTTCAGTAGATAAAAATCTCTACATTCTTGATATAAAAAGAAATAATCTATGATAACTTAACAAAAACAGACCATTGCAAAGTATCGAGATTGTTCCTATTTTTGCATCGTGAAAAAACAAATCGCGAAATATTTGGTCATCCTCTTGCTGGTCTTTTGTGCAAACATCAGCAAAGCCCAATCGCATCCTTTCTGGGACGGCATCGAGGATTTCGACGGTCCAACCGACCGCAATCCCTTGATGGAGCGGCAAATCGACTATTATTTCGATTCGTTGGTGCCGCCCCTCCCCGACTCTATCTGCACCGAAATCGACTGGCTTCTTGCACGAGACATAAGCACCGAACTCCGCGATTTCATCCTTTGGCACCTGCTGGAACGTTACCAAAATCCAGAGTATATGACGCAAGATAAAGTCTTCATCTATCTTTTTGACAATTACTTTTCAAAGCTGGAAATCAAAGACTTGAAAGAAGAAAACCTTGCGATGATTGCTGACAAGGCCGAAAGGCTACGTCGATTGCAAATCAACCAAATTGCGCCTGATTTCAAGGGCAAGGACATCAATGGGCAACCTTTCGACTTGCACGAAATCGAAAGCCGATATGTGGTGCTCGTTTTCTTCGACCACGGCTGCTCCGTCTGCAACGAAGAAATCGACGGACTGAAGAAATCGGCTTTGCCCGAGACCACTATCGTTGCTGTCGATACGCATCCCGATTCGCAAGTTGCCGATGCCAACTTCATCAATATCAGCGCAAAAGACAGCGAAAGCGACCTGTTTGAACTTTACGACATCGAATCCACACCTATTATATTTGTGCTTGATAGCCAAAAGCGCATCATCGCCAAGAAAATCAAGGCCAACCAAATCAATCTGTTTTTGCAATGAAAGAGAATAAGACCTATAAAGAATTGGATTTCAGAGTTATAGAACTTGAAGAAGAATACTATCACTGCACTTTCGAGCATTGCGACTTCACAGAAATATTATTTCAGAAAACCAATTTTGAGGAATGTCGGTTTGTGGCTTGCAACCTGAGCCTTTGCAAATCGAACGGCACTTCGTGGAACAAAGTCATTTTCGAGCAATGCAAACTCACTGGAGCCAACTTCAGCCACGCCAACAAATTCACTTTCAGCGCAAAATTTAGCGAATGCCTCATGCAATATGTTTCATTTCAAGGACTTAACCTGCAAGGATTTTCGTTTTCAAAATGCCAGCTGACCGAAGCCGACTTCACGACTTGCAACTTGAAGAAAGCCCAATTTGCCGATTGCAACCTCGACCGCACCATAATTTCACATTGCAACCTCGAAGAAGCCGATTTCAGTACAGCCTTCAACTTCATCATCAATCCCAACGACAACCGGATGAAAAAGGCTAAATTCTCTCTTCAAAACCTTCCAGGGTTGGTCGCTGTTTTTGATGTGAAGATAGTTTAAGCTATTGCTTTTCAAAGTGTTGATAATCTTTGCTTTGCCAATTTCCACCCCAAATGAAGCCGTATGACTTAAAGAGCAGATAAACCAAGTCGCTTTTGTCGATTTTATGTGCAAAATGCTGGTTTCTATCTATATACACTTCGCCTGAAGGTGGAGCAATTCGACCGTTTCGCACATGTGGATTCTGCAATGGGTTGATGTCAACGGCCATGCCAAATGCGTGCTTCGACAGCCGGTCCGTACCTCTGATGGTCCGATAATTGAAACATGAAGTGTTATTGGCCATCATCGAAGCCTCGTCGTTACCTCCAAAGTCATCTACCAACCTGATACTGTTGATTTGATATTGTGCCGAAAACAAATCGCGGAAAATGAAGAGCAAATCCTTGGCAATGGCCTTGTTGCAAACCATCTCTCCTATTTGTATTTGGTTGTCATAATCATAATATGGGATGCTAAGATAACGCAACTCGTCGAACGGGACGGGAATGTCGTCAGGCATCGACTTGCCCATCATCCTATTCTGAATTTCCTTTGGAACAGGCTGTGAAACAAACAGATGCTCACCGTAAGTGATTGTCTCTTGGGCACAGACAAGCTGCGAAAAGCTCAGGAATAAAACGATTATCGATATGACGACAGACCTCAAAACGCAAAACGATTAACAATTTCGGCCATCTCACCGCTCTTGGCTTTGGCTTCTTCGAAGAGTTTCCATTGTGCACGGGTACGAACCATGTTGTGTTCGGGATACCTTATTTTATAATAGGTGTCGCCATTGATGTAATCAGCGAAGAAACGCACGGTCTGCATGTAGGGGAACAACATGGCGGCATACGGAAGGTGCTCAATCTCAACAGGAAGCAAGAACGACTTGGCGCCTTCGAGATAGCCTTGCGCAAAAGCCTCGAAAATGGACATATTGAAATGCACGTTGTCCAAATCAGGGTCGTCTTCGGCACCCGTATTGGCTGCCGAGCGCAAGAAATCGCCAAAGTCGGAAAAGACGAAACTCGGCATAATGGTATCCAAATCAATGATACACATTACATTACCATCCTTGTCGAAAAGCATATTGTTCACCTTGGTATCGCAATGGCAGATGCGTTTCGGCAACTTGCCTTCGCGATAAAGTCTCTCTCCTATGCACATTTCGTCGGCCACGGCCTTAATCTTCTCGACATACAACTGCACTTCCAGATCATTCATGCGGCCAACAGGATTGGCAGCGATGGCTTCGTCGAGCTGACGCAGACGAAATTCGATGTTGTGGAAATCGGGAATGATTTCACCGATGGGTTCTTTCAAGTCGGTGAGTTGGGCTTCAAATTCGCCGAACTTCCGTCCTGCACAACGTGCATATTCCGGAGTCACAGCCTCGTAGGTGTAACTATCAGGAATGTAATCCATTACGCGCCAATACTTGTCATCTTCCTTTATGTAGGTCTTGCCCGTGTCGGCTGTCAGGAAATGCAAGGTCAGGATGCCTTTCGAGCGCAGGTGACCAGTCACCAATTCGATGTTACGTTGCAGCATTTCCACATCGGTGAAGACCGCATTGTTGATGCGTTGCAGCACATAACGGGGCTTCTCGTCGCCATGCACCATCACCTTGAAGGTGTCGTTAATCAAGCCATTTCCTAACGGAGTGATTTCGGCCACCTGGTTTCGTTCCACAAAATGCGAAACCACATCGAGAAGTGTATGTAAAGTATTCGTTTCCATTATTTTACTTCGATTTCAATGTTTTGCAGTTGGATTATTTCTCCAGTGGTTATCTTGGCGCGTTTGCGTGTTTCAACATCTCCATTGCGCAGCACGAGGCCGGCGGTCACCACTTCTTGCGCTTCGCTGCCCGTATCGACCACGCCAGCGGCTTTCAACAGTTGGATGAGCGGGATGAACTCGTCGCCTTCACGGAGTTCGAAAATGATTCGTTGCGTTTTCATGTCGTGTCAATTACGTGGCAAAGGTATAAAAAAAACCGCCTCCAAACGGAAGCGGTTTTCTGATTTATCGTCAAGGATGATTATTCGCCTTTAGCGGCTTGTTCTTCCTTTTCGAGGTTTTCCTTCAGACCAGCGAGGATGTCGAGGTCGCCGAGGGTGCTGCGTTCAATGGTGTCATTGATTTGTTTCACAGCGCGTTTGGCTTGCTTAGCGGCCTTGTCGGCTGCCTTTTCTTCTGCTGACTTAGGAGCTTCTTTCTCTTCGGCTGCTGCTGGGCGTGGAAGAGCAAGGATGATCTTCTTTGATTCCTTGTTGAACTCAAGAACCTTGAATTCGAGGGTGTCGTCAACCTTAGCGTTGCTGCCATCTTCCTTCTTGCTGTAGCGGCTTGGGCAGAAGCCTTCGACGCCATATTGCAATGAGACGAGGACGCCCTTGTCAGAAGCGTTGATGACGGTGCCTTGTTGCATCGAACCGACGGTGAACACGGTTTCGAACACATCCCAAGGATTTTCTTCGAGTTGCTTGTGGCCGAGGCTGAGGCGACGGTTTTCTTGATCGACGTCGAGGACGACGACTTCAATGGTTTCGCCAACCTTTGTGAATTCAGCCGGGTGCTTGATCTTCTTCGACCAGCTGAGGTCGCTGATGTGGATCAGGCCATCGACGCCTTCTTCGAGTTCGACGAAGATGCCGAAGTTGGTGAAGTTACGCACGGTAGCGGTGTGCTTGGTACCGATAGCATAACGTTCGGCGATGCTTGCCCATGGGTCTGGCATGAGTTGCTTCATGCCGAGTGACATCTTGCGTTCTTCGCGGTCGAGAGTCAAGATCTTGGCTTCCACTTCGTCGCCAACCTTCAGGAAGTCCTGAGCGGTGCGGAGGTGTTGTGACCACGACATTTCCGAAACGTGGATGAGGCCTTCAACGCCAGGAGCGATTTCGACGAATGCGCCGTAATCAGCAACGACGACGACCTTACCCTTAACGGTGTCGCCAACGTTGAGGTTAGCATCGAGAGCTTCCCATGGATGTGGGGTGAGTTGCTTGAGGCCGAGGGCGATACGTTTCTTGTTGTCGTCGAAGTCGAGGATGACGACCTTGATCTTTTCGTCCAAGGTGACGACTTCTTCTGGGTGGTTGATGCGGCCCCAGCTGAGGTCGGTGATGTGGATGAGACCATCAACGCCACCGAGGTCGATGAACACGCCGTAAGAGGTGATGTTCTTGACCACGCCTTCGAGGACTTGACCCTTTTCGAGCTTGCCGATGATTTCAGCCTTCTGGGCTTCGAGTTCATCTTCGATGAGGGCTTTGTGAGAGACAACCACGTTCTTGAATTCCTGGTTGATCTTCACGACTTTGAATTCCATCACGCTGTCAACGAATACGTCGTAGTCGCGGATAGGCTTGACATCGATTTGTGAGCCAGGAAGGAAGGCTTCGAGGCCGAACACATCGACGATGAGACCGCCCTTGGTGCGGCTCTTGACAAGACCATTGACGATTTCGCCGCTTTCGAAAGCTGCGTTGACGCGATCCCATGACTTGAGGAGGCGAGCCTTCTTGTGTGAAAGCACGAGCTGGCCGTTGACACCTTCTTGGTTTTCAACGTAAACCTCTACCTTGTCGCCAACCTTGATGTTAGGTTCGGTACGGAATTCTGCTGACGGAATAACACCATCTGACTTGAAGCCAATGTTGACAACCACTTCGCGTGAAGTGATGGCGACGATGGTACCTTCGATGACGTCGTGATCGACGACTTGGTTCATTGTGCCGGCATACTTTTCTTCGAGCTTAGCGCGCTCGTCGTCTGAGTAGTTGTCGAACTTCTTGTGTGAGGATGACCAGTCGAAATCTGCTGCTGGAACTGGTTTTTGCTTAGGAGCCTTAGGGGCTTTTTCAACTGGCTTTTCTTCTGCTGGCATAGCCTCGTTGATGATGTTTTCGTTTTCTGCCATATTAATTTTGTAAAAGATTGTACCCGCGTTGTGTTCCGGACGCCACTCCGCGAGGAGGTTAAACTTATTTTATCTCATTGAACCACTGATGTTTGCCATCATTCCGGACTGTGGTTCATTTCGGGCTGCAAAGATAGGATTTTTTCTCAAACAAACTGCAAAACTTGTTGAATTTTAATGGAATGAAATTTCGAAACGTTTTGGTCAACTATTATGATTTTGACAAAATCCAAACAAATAATTCGCCATTTTCTGACAAAATCCAAACAAATAATTCGCGAAATTATATGTCTGACGGCCTAAGCCAGCAGCCATTCCAAGGCTGATTTGATGTGGATGACCTTGCCGTTAACTTCAACGTCACGCGTTTCGGCGAAGGCTATCAGCAAGAGGTTGTCGCAACGGAGCATCTCGGATGCCGCGACAAGTGCCGACGTCTCTCGTTTGAACGTTTTGGGCGCGTCTATATCATACGCCACCTGTATCAGTTCGCGTGTCGTGCCTTTGTCGCAAACAACGAAATCGACTTCTTTGTCCTTGTTGGTGGGTTTGTGGTAATACACGTCCATGAAATCGTTGCTGCAACGCCTCAGCAATTCTATGAACACGACGTTTTCCAATCGCCATCCGATGTTTTCCGTCGTCAAGGCATTCTCGCGGTTGTTCTGCAAGCCAGGATCTACAAGGTAGGCTTTGGTTCCTCGTATCCTCTCCATGCTCTTGTACGAATGCTTGGTGAGCATCTGGATGAGAAATGCCTGTTGCAAAAACGACACGTACTTTTGTATGGTCTTGTCCGTCATGTTGAACACTTTGGTCAACTCGTCGTAATTCACTTCCTGACACGGGTTGCTAATCAGATGATGGGCTATCTTCCTCAATGCCTCCACGTTGCGTATCTTGAAGCGTTTCTGAATGTCTTTGCTCAAAATGGCTTCCAACAGACTTTCCACATATCCGCGTTTGTTGCGCAAGTTCTGCATCTCGGGGAAGCCACCATCGTTGATGTAATCCATGAAAGCCTTCTTGCGTTCAGCCTCGGCTTTGGTCGTCACTCCTTCAACGTCAACCTTGTGGAACGAACAGTATTCGGCAAATGAAAACGGGAACAGGCGGATTTCGTTGTAGCGGCCAGTAAGATGCGTGGCGAGTTCACCGCTGAGCAACTTCGCGTTGCTTCCCGTGACAAAGACGTGAAGCTCGGTGCGCAACAGACGGTTCACAAACATGTACCATCCATCCACATTCTGGATTTCGTCCAAAAACAGATAAGAAATATCAGTGCCATACAACTGATAGACGCACGACAGAACCGTGTTGAGGTCTTCCGTCTGCAGGCTTGCCAAACGGTCGTCGTCAAAGTTCACATACGCATACCTGACATCTCTTTCACGTAAGACCTTATGACAAAGAACCGACTTCCCGCTCCGCCTTACGCCAATGACAACTTGTGCCAGCTTGCTGTCAAACTCAAACAACGATTCCTCTTTGCGGGTAACCCATTTTTGAGTATTATAGCTTCTTACTTCTTCCTTTTGCTCTACAAGTACCTGTAATATAACATTTTCATTAACCATATCAGCAATCGTTTATGCCGTGCAAAGATAGTTAAATTCCGATAAATACAAGATTTTTTTCGTTTAAATTCCGATAAATCGCCAATTTTACATCCATAAACTCCGATAAATATTGGGTTTTACATTTGCAAATTCCGATAAATCGTCAGTTTCAGAAAAGGCTGCAAAGGAAGATTTGCTGTTTTACTGCTCCAGTTCCATATCACCAATCTTCCAACGTAACAGCCGATTCAACCACCTTCTCCAACTTGTCGGGCAAATTGCAGAACAAATCCATTCCAACAACCGATTCCAGCGAATCTATTGTGCAAGCGCAATCCATCACCTCACGTTCTTCTCCGCCATTGCTCATAATGAAGCCAATGGCCGAATACGAACCATCTTTGGGAACCATTAAGGCCTTGAAGCACTTGTGTGGCACCGCTACCCCATTGACACCAATACGAATGGTGTCACGTTGTTCATAGACAGGCCCGCACACGACATAAACCGTCCCGTATTCCTTTGCCAGACGTCTGGTACGTTCTTCCAGCTGGTTCCACTTGCCATTGTTGAATGTGGCATCCTGAGGACAGCAATTGGTGAAATAGAAACACTCATCCATTGCCACAGAATCCCATTTCATGTCGGCGGCAGGTGCCATGTGTCCGCGCGACCATCATGGCAAAACTACTATTTTTGGGAGAATAATACATTTTTTGACCTAACATGATAGATGCAAGCCGAAAACTCGATGGCTTCACGGAAGTCGGAAGACCATCCATTTAACGTTTTAACATTTAACATTTCGGGCACTCTGAAAGTCAAAAATGATTTCCCTAGTTAGAGAAAAAAAATTCCCTAGTTAGAAAAATGAAAAACGATATTTTTTCCGAATGGGCGTCAAAGTGTTAAAACGTTAAGATGTTAAAACGTTAAATGCACACATTTATCGTTTCCAAACTCCGTCAATAAAAATCCAACACTATGGATTTCAATATTTTGCACTTTTCTTCTTTCTCTCTTCTTTCTATTAATCATAATTACATTATATATATCGCGCGCACGCGAAAATCAGTGTCAATTTATCGTTTTAACGCAAAATACGGCACTTATTTGGAGGTCGATTTAACATTTTAACATTTAACATTTGGTGATAATGTTGTACGGATGAAGGATGATGAAAACTATCGTCTAATTTTGAATTGCATCTCTAAAGTCGGCACACTTTGGACACACTGTTTGAAACACTAGCCAATCAGAAGAATGCCAAGTCTTTTCCTACCATTCTTAGGAAAGTGCGCAAACGCATCGAGACTAACTTCTCACAGCTTTGCGACCAGTTCCTGTTCATCCGAAACTATGCCAAGAATGTCGATGGGCTATTCACAAGAATCATCGGTAAAATCACTGCCTTTACCGTCTTACAATACATCAACAAAACAAACAACAAACCGATTGGCCAAATTAAATATGCACTACTTTAATTCCCCCAACGGGTGTATATGTTTTATCTTATCCTTGTTGTTTTACTTTTTTTGGAAAGGCAACAAAATACTTTTGAGTCTATGTTGACTTAGAAAGTCTAGGCGGTATCTCGAGAGATATGTTTTTTGTTACTCCCTACGTAGTGTGGAACATGCGCATAGCCCACGCATGTGATGTTCTCTTGAAATTAAACATTTGCTTTAGTTTGGCTACATGTTGTACTACGTACTTGTCTGTAAAGTATTTGTTTCCAAGATTTAGAGGGAAAAGGCAATTTCTGCACCTGTTACTGTATCTCCCGGAATAAGATAATATGGCTTCATAAAAACCTTTTCACCTGGCTTAAGGATATTATCATAATCAACAACAGATTTAACAGAAACATAAGCTGCATGATTCGATGGTACTGGATCTACCGAATATAGCATAGTATCAGTGTCGAAAACATGATTATAACCGTATCTGATTTGAAATGTTCCACGAGGCCATTGGGAAGAATAGGAGAACATATGAACTTCCAAATTAAATTGAGAAGCATTATTAGGCGTGAGCTGCATGCCGACAATTTTCACTTCATGGCCATCATACGACCCAAAATAGGCCCTGTCCATATCATTGGTGTATTCATCTTTACAACTGCAAAACAGTGTTGTAATTAACATAAAAATGTATAGAATAGATTTTTTCATATTGCAAAAAGAATTATTAATGTAACTTCTCATAAAGTGCATTTATAGCGTCAACATATGAATCACATAGCTTCCAACCATTTAAAAATTGCGTAGGATCGTTTAAACCTAATCCAGTTTCAAAATAATACCATTCCGTGTCATCTTCTGGATATTCAACGCGTGCTATCCAACCACTTTTCCCATCACTGAATTCAATTTTATATTCAGTAACTATACCATCGCGATTTGTAGCGTCAAAAGTTTTTTCATCTTTGATCTTGTATTGCGTTTTGGCCAATGCTTCTTTAAGTTCTTTGACATCTTTATCACTTGCATGCTGGCGTTCATATTCTCTGGCTCTTTCACGTGCTCTCAATTCTTCCTGCCATCTTTGTGCCCAAACACTTTGGTCAACCCTTTCTCCACGTTTCAGGTCAGTCAATGGTGTGTTGGGCATGCCGTTCCGAGCCATATCAAGCCATTGCTTTTGCTCATTCAGAACACTATTTGACACCGATTTTTTTTCAATAGTTCGCGACACATTCAAGTTCTTCATCTTGCATTCACTTGCAAGCTTAAACCAGTCAGCGACATTGACTCCAACATTCCCTGAATTACCAAAATCTAATACAATTGCATAACTGCTTTTGGATTTTGCCGGAAGCGATGGAATGATGAATTGCTGTTTACAACTGCTAACTTTTTTTTCTTTCAAGCCTTGCGCTCGGCTGGCAGCATCAAATAAAGCACTGAAGAATTGTCCAATAACACCTCCCTTGGTTTTCATGCTGGTTTCAGCAAACAGGTCGGCAGAAGCAGAGATGACAACCGGCAGGTCGAATTTGCTCTTATTTTCGATTTCACCATAAATAATGTATTTGATTTTACCCGATTCAGCGACCAGTCCCGCAGTATATGTAGTATTTGCCACCCATGCGTCCCAATCTGAACTGTTTTGGCCCATCGAATTTGTCGATACAATCTTCACCTTTTCTGTTTCGACTTCCATTTTCTTATTGATGGTCTCTTGAACAATTTGTTTTGTAACCCCAAAATCCTTATACAATTGAATGTCAGCAAGTTTGTTTACATTGTATAGAAGATAGTTGCCATCTTCATAAGAATTGTAAGCCACATCAAATGCATTTGAAACAATATCCGAGGCCCTTTCATCATAGGTTAACCATTCATATTTATCATAGAAAAGTTCCAAATCAATTCCGTTTTTGATATTGGAATCCCGATATAAAGTTCTAACATAGTTTGCTTTTTGGAGATTAGAGGGTCTACAATTCTTCATGTCATTTTCCGTCATCCATAAAGCATTTCCATAACTATTTTTCAACGAATTCATCTCTTGTACTGATGGAATAGAATATGAAAATGCTTTCCAAATCACAGATTTAGTCATACTACTGTTTGGGTAACGTCTATGGAAGTCAACAGCATTGCTCACATTTCTGACAAGGCTGGCGTAACGTTCCTCATACTTGCAACTGATTTCTGGGAATTTAGCGTTCGCTAAAGCTAAGTCTTCATATGAAAGGCTTAGCTCGATATACGCTTTCTTCGCGTCATTGGCATGTTGATTAAAACGATCGAGATCTAACAAGGCAAGGAGTTCCTCTCTACTGCATACGTTGATAGATTGCTTGAAAACCGGATCTCTATATAAACTCGACGGGAAAGCTGCATAAAACTGCTTTGTGTCTTCAAAATTCCTAACCTTATAATGCTGTTCTGCACCATTATCAATAATGTAAAACCCATCAGTTGTGCTTGTACCTGGTATGTAGGAATAATTCTTATTAAGAGATTTGACCCACTTGTTAGGGTCAGAAACAGCTGAATGTTTATTGAATCCCGCGCAATAGTTAATAAAATTCGCTAGGGTGTAACCGGCCACAGCACCTATAGCGGCGTTAGCAGGTTTGACAGGAACTGTCTCCTCTCCTTTTTGGACAGATATCATATTAATATTATAGCCAACCACAGCGCCTGCAACCGGTGCTGCGGCTGTAAGGACTATGCCAGGCACCGACAGGCGTTTGACATAATATGGTTTGTTGACTTTTTGCCTTTCATTATAATCTTTTTTTGATATGTCATTCATGGTAGGTTTATTGACAACACAACTGTTCATAAACAGCACCACCATTATGCCTAAACAAGCATTTGCAATCGATTTTTTTTGAACTCTCATTTTTTCCTCCTTATTATTTTATTCCCAGCTGAAACCAAGACCGATGGTTATTGCATTCATAGCATGAGGCTGATTAGTTACATTAAGCGACCTATAATAATTCCCAATGATTTGGATTGAATTATCACTAAGGTTTGATATGGGAAAGTTTATAATAATTCCCATTTTATATACCGGTTGAACAATTTTATTATTTATCTGTGGAATATGTGAATATTGAACCCCAATGCCAACATTTGGTAAAATTGAAATCCGATCACTATAAAACCAAGGGAAAGACACTAATGACAAGAATGCTGAAAGCGACCTTTGTTCAAACTCTGTCCCACCTATATTATCAATATGCCTAGAATATTCGCCAGAAATAGCAAAAGGATAGATACTGTAAAAACTAATGCCTATGGAGATGCCGTATAGTTGTTTTACTCGTCCAACCTCTTCAAGTTTTCCATATGTGGAATTAAGGTATTGTCCAGAATGATAACCTACAGTAACCCCCCTCTCTCTCAAATTATCCCTCGTATTATCCATTATCTCTTTGAAACCAAGTCCTTTATAATGGCGGGGAATAATGTCACCAGTGAAAGTTTGATTCTGTTTTCTTTGCGGCATATCCTCATATGACATGGCCCGTGCCAAGCAACAACATGCCAAAACGAAAAAGGTAAGTAAAAATCTCCTCATGTAATTTAATCAACCCGTTATATCCCATCGGAACATCGGTTTTATTTATTTATTTTATAGTTTGCAATACAATTATGAACATCTAAATATAAGCGAACAAAAAAAATCAGATTTTTAGTTCTATTTGTTAATTTTCAACTTTTCCGAGCACTCCTTGAAAAAATCGTGTTGCAAAGCTTCGCTTATTTTAAATAAAGTGTCCGTATTAATCCATGATTGACGGAAAACTCTATATAAGTTTTCCCGCGTGCAATGCACTTCTCCTGCAAGCCACGTAATGGTCCTTCCTTGCCTTGAAAGTTCTTCCCTAATGCTTTTTCCAACGTGGAATCCATTATCTGTGGATATTGTTTTCTTCTCTTCCATGTCAAAATAGAATCGCTTAATTATCCCTATATTTCTATTTTCAAAATTATTAAAAATGCGACTTAGCAATCATAAAAATTGTGTAACTTTTAATATCAATGAATTATATAAATAACGACAAAAAATCGTCTAAATTATTAACATAATTATACATCACTCGGTCAGAAAAGTATTGAGCGGTCTTCCGTTTCAACTTAGTTTCAATGCATTGGTCAATGTATAACGATTGGTCTTTTTAATAATTTTTGCATCCCATTATTTCGTTTCATCATCGTCAACTGCAACGATTCATTGAAGTATTAGAGGGCAACGAAAAACGTATTGGTCTTTTTTTATGGAAATTTAATTTGCATCTTTACTTGCCGACTATATGTAATATGACATTGCGTGTATTTCTAGTTTTGACAAAAGACAAAAAGACCCATATCCTTTCTTCCGACACGGGTCTTTTCTTGGTTAATAGCATATTTTGACTTATTCTTTCACGAATCTTCTGATTTCAACGGTGCTGACCATGGTCAGACGGATCATATAGGCTCCGATGGCATAGGTTCCGACATTGAGTTCTATCCTCTCGGAACAGTTGACCAATTTGTGCACCAACACCCCGTTGATGTTGTAAACTTCAAGAATGTTCACTGGCTCGGATGCCTCGATTGTCAGCTTGTTCTTCGCCGGATTCGGGTACAAATCCACCTTGTTGCAACTCTGCTCTCCCACGTCTTCCACACTCTGAAGGTGAGCTATGTAGTAGCGTTCCTCTGTCACCTCAAACGAGAAACTCGGATTCTGTGAAACAACCTCACCATCCTCAAGAGTCCAGTTGACGAATTCGTATCCATCGTGAGGCGTGACTGTCAAGGTACATATCTCGCCATACTCGTAGAAACCGACGCCCTCGATGTCGCCTGTATTCTCTGGTTCGGTCTTGGCCTTGATTTCAAAAACGTTGATGCGGAAGTGGGCAATATACTCGACGTCCTCTGTCACTCTGACAGCATGGATGGCATTCGTTGATATGACGTGACCATCCCTCGTCCAGTTCTCGAATACATAGCCTTCGTTGGCAACGGCCCACAAGGTCACAATGCTGCCATAATTATGGGTCCCGCTACCATGAACTATTCCGCCTTCAGCCGGTTCAGCACCCACGGTGACCATGTAGCGTGCTATGGTAAAATGTGCCACATAACTTGCGTTTCCGGTAACGGTGAAACTGTAGCTAGCGTTGGTACTCACCTGCGTACCATTCTTCGTCCAGTTCACGAAGGTGTAGCCTATGTTGGCAGTGGCTGTCAAAGTGCAAGTCTCTCCATAGGTAAAGCTGCCGCCACCATTTGCAGCACCGCCCTCTTCAGAATCGGCTGAAACAGTGATATTGTAATGGTCTTGACTGAAATGAGCTACCAGATTGGCGTCTTCCAATACGTTGAAGGTATAATTGGCATCAGTAGAGACCACCGATCCATTTTTTGTCCAGTTATTGAAAGAGTAACCAACGTTGGCCACAGCAATGACAGTGCAGCTCTCTTCGTAGAGGTATGCACCTCCTCCGTAAACCGTGCCTCCCTCAGTCGGGGAGGCCGACACGATGATCTCGAATGTGCTCTGCGTAAAGTGGGCCACGAAATCGGCATCAGCGGTGACGGTGAAGTTGTAGCTCGCGCTGGTGCTCACCTGCGTGCCGTTCTTCGTCCAGTTCACGAAGGTGTAGCCCGTGCCTGCCGTGGCTGTCAGGGTGCAGTTGTCACCATGGTTATAGGTGCCTGACCCACTTACCGTACCTCCGTTGGAAGGGTTGGCACTAGCCGTAATCTGGTATCCGTTGACTTGGAAGTTGGCGACATACGAGGCTGTCTCCGTGACGGTGAAGCTGTAGCTCGCGCTGGTGCTCACCTGCGTGCCGTTCTTCGTCCAGTTCACGAAGGT